>PAJQ01000039.1 GCA_002710215.1 Chloroflexota bacterium
CGATTGTGTCCACTGGCCCTGGGTCCAGGCCATGCGGACCTATGTCCAACAAGCCAATGCGGAACAACTTATCGCAGATATGGGCCGTGGCGCCACCGCCATTGCCGAGATCGTTCCCGAGATACATGACAAAATCACCGACCTCAAGTCTTCGCCGTCCCTGGAGCCTGATGCGGCCCGCTTCCGCCTCTTCGATTCCATCACCACCTTCTTGAAGAACGCAGCCCAAAGTCATCCTTTGATGCTGGTGTTGGACGACCTCCATTGGGCCGACCGATCATCTTTACTATTGCTGGAGTTCCTGACCCGAGAGTTGGGTAACACCCGGATATTGCTGGTGGGCTGCTATCGTGACACTGAGCTTTCCCGGCAGCATACCCTGGCTGAGACCCTGGCCCAATTGTCCAGGGAGTCAATCTTTCGCCGCCAAGTTCTCCGCGGCTTGGGCCAAGATGAGCTAGGGACATTCATCGAAGCCGCCACCGGCGTCCAGTTTTCCCTGGAATTGACCGGTATCCTCTATGCCCAAACCGACGGCAACCCCTTTTTCATGACTGAAGTCATCAGGCTGCTGTCGGAAAGTGGCGAATTGGCCGCAGGGCACGTCGGCACACCGGAAGGACTAAAAATACCCGAGGGCGTCCGGGAAGTAATCGGGCAGCGTCTCAACCGGCTGTCGGAGCTGTGTAATCAGGTATTGACTACGGCTTCGATCATCGGAAGGGAGTTTGATTTTAAGCTTCTCATTAACTTGATCGAGGAAATCACTGAAGACCGAGTCTTGGAGGCCGTGGAGGAGGCCCTCGCCTCCCGGATATTAGAAGAGCCGCCGGGTACGATGGACCGTTACCAGTTCAGCCACGCCTTGATTCAAGAGACTCTAGCGCAGGAGTTATCCACCACCCGCCGGGTACGGCTGCACGCACGCATCGCCGATGCATTGGAAGGGCTTTACGGAGATGAAGCGGAGGCCCACGCTGCTGAGCTGGCCCACCACTACAACGAGGCCCAGACATCGACCGGTTACACCAAACTGGTGCGCTACTCCCTCCTAGCGGGCGAACAGGCGCTGGCCTCGTATGCCTGGGACGAGGCAATCACCCATTTTGAAAGGGGCTAGGCCGCCCGAGACATAACACTGTCCGGAANGGAGNCGGCTCCCGATGCAGAGGCTGCGTCCCTTCTGTTCGGTTTGGCGCAGGCGCAGTCCGCCACAGTAGAACGGCATCAGCTTGTGGATGTGTTCGCTATTTTATGCCGCGCCTTCGAGTACTACGCCGAAGCGGGAAGTATCGCCCAAGCGGTGGCTGTCGCGGCGTTCCCGATTACGGGTGTTGCGTGGTCGATCCCAGGTAGAAAAGAACTTATTGCTCGTTCCCTGACTCTGGTCCCGGCCGATTCCCACGAGGCCGGGCGCCTTCTCTCGCTCTACGGCGGGATCCTTGGGTCTGGTGCTGAATACGAAGGCGCTCAACAGGCCTNNGACTCAGCTATATCCATCGCTAGGCGAGAGAAGGATGTGCCTTTAGAGGTGGAGACCCTGGGGCTTGTGTCTGGTTTGAACTTCCAACACCTCCACTGGCAAGAGAGCGTAGACAATGGGCTCCGCGCCATCGAACTTGCCACCGGTGATGAAATCACCTTTTCTGATCGCTTCAGGGTCGTGGACACTTTGCTTCGCATGGGTGAGCTCAACGCGGCCCGTCCTCATGCTGTGGAATACATGCGGCGCCGAACGGAGGAGCGGGGGAACTCACGGAGGAGTGCTAGTCTCGGATTGACACCAATCACGTATCTGTCGTGCTTGGAGGGCGACTGGAGAGCAGCCCGTGAATATAGCGAACGGGGTCTGGAATTGTTACCCACAAATACCCAACTCCTATTTCCCCGGATGATGTTGGANTACGAGACGGGGGAAAGCGCCCAAGGAGAAGTGTACCCAGAGAGGCTCCTCGATACGACCGGGCGGCCGGGGCCGGACCGGTTGTTCGGATTGGTGCGGGTGGCCATGGGGGTACCAGCAGCAACACGGGCATCACCAACATGACCACCCGGGAAGCGGAGCGCCTGGACCAAGATATGGACAATCTGTCGGTGTTTTGGGGTGGCCCNACCGGCGCACGGCACGTCTATATGAACACCACCATAGCANCCTTTGACAACGCTAATGTGAGAAGGGCCGTACACCTGGCCTTACACCGTCAGCCCATCATCGAAGCTATGAGCGTCGGTAGGGACTCGATAGGGTACTTGAACCCGCCGGGTTTCTGGTACAGCCGGACCCAGGAAGAATACGACCAGTTGCCGGGATACCGGGAGCTCAACGGTGAAAAGCACCCCGATGATGTCGCCGAGGCCCGGCGGTTGCTTCAAGAGGCTGGGCTTCCCCTAAATCTCAAGGTGACCCTCTCCACCCGCAACTGCTGCGCCTACGGGGATATCTCGGTCCTGATCAAGCAGCAACTCGAAAGGAATTTGGGCTGGGACATTNACATAAAGACATGGGAGAGCGCCGCAGGATTCAAAGCATACTTCTCTGGAGACTTCCAGTTCATGGTCCAGGGCTCCCGCCTGAGCAGTACGTCTCCCGACGTGGTCCATTCCCGTTGGGTAA
Source organism: Chloroflexota bacterium (assembly GCA_002710215.1). Taxonomy (GTDB): domain Bacteria; phylum Chloroflexota; class Dehalococcoidia; order Lucifugimonadales; family UBA3495; genus UBA11650. The sequence goes on from PAJQ01000039.1 coordinate 2,615, forward strand.
AGGGAGGCGTGCCCCAGTGGCAGGGAGGTGGCCGGGGTAAATTCTTCGCCGTGGAAGNGGTTAAAGACCTGTTTGATAAGCAGTTGCACGAGCCCGACCCGGAGAAGCGCAAAGTCCTGCTAACTCAACTGGCAGACACTTTGTATGGTGGTGGCTCAGCCACCGCCACCCTTTTCTGGAATACACGCCATTGGCCGGTTGAGAAACGGATTCAGAATTTCAACTTCACCCTTGAGGGCAGGACGTGGGAACACGTTTGGTGCGACCCGGTCTGTTAGCCGAGACCATGTTTCAGGTATAGATCGACGGCCGTCGGCGCCAAACACATCAGGGAGTCTCCCCCGGACTTTCCAGGTCCGGGGGAGACTCATTTATACGGATAACGATGCGTTGTTAGTTGCGGATGAAGCGGGCGTGGTCAGCGGGCCACGGACTCAGCACCTAACGGCATATCATTCCCGTCCAGGTACACCAGCGTTGACACCGTTTTCCACCGGTGCTAGCCTTGATGGCATCTCAGAGCAGTACCGCGAAGAACCAAAGGAGGCGCGATTATGGACTTTGGATTGTTTAGCACCTGGAATGCTGTATACGCTGATGGCAAGGTCCCTTGGGACCCAGACTACAGTGGTGGCAAGCTCCTCGAGGAGCAGGCTTACGCCAAAAACTTCGAAGAGATTGATGCNATCGAGTCCGGGGGTTGGGACTACCTTTGGCTTGGGGGAGGCCACTTTTCCACGCAGGGGAGCATGGACCCCCAGTGTCTCATGCTNGCCGGCATCATAGCCGAACGCACTAAAAATATTAGGATCGGCACGTCGATCCACCGGCCGTTGATGAAGCTACCCGGGGAGGAATTAAGGCCAACCGCACTGCCCCATGAACGATACGCGTTTGACAATCTGATGCTAGATGATCCCTTCCAGACGGCAGAACAGGTCTCCATAGTCGACCAGGTCAGCCAGGGCCGGTTCATCTACGGCGCGGGAGCACGCTCCCGCGGTTCTGACGAGCGCCGGGAGTACTTCTTTGAGTTCCTGGAGGTAATGAAGCANCTCTGGACGGAGGACCATTTCTCCGGGTTCGAGGGGAAATACTACAACTATCCCGCATTCTACGAATCGTACATGGGCATCCCGAAGCCCTACCAGAAGCCCTATCCTCCCATGTTGTTGCCCGTCGATAGCCAGGAGAGCTTCGTGCCCATGGGCGCCAAGGGCTATAAAATCGCTATCGGAGCAGGAAGCTCCCCTCACAACCTCAGAGGGTCCGCCGTTCTAAGGGAAGACGTGCAAAGCTACCGGAAGGCCTGGATGGACGCGGGGCACCCCGGAGACCCGACGACGGTGGTCCGCGTACCCACCCTGGTGGCCGACACGCAGGCGGAGGCCACGCGCCGGACTGAGGACCTCATGAATCTCGCCAGGATATATTACGCCGGAAGGGTGGGCATCGGAAGCACCGACGCAGGCAGTGCCGGCCCCGACGCGACTGCGGAAGCAAACCTGTTTGGGACACCGGAAGAAGTGATTGACAAGATTCACGAGTTTCGAGAGGCCTTTAACACGGACGAGATAATGTTCGAGTGCAACTGGACGTCATCGGTCCCTCGCGAAGTCGTGATGGATACCCTCCGGTGCATCACCGAAAAGGTGATCCCCGCGTTCAAGTAACGCAGGGGACCGGTCAAAGATTACCGTGTGATTGGCGGTAACCTAAAACTTAGCGGGAGGGTAACAAAATGCAGGTCGTCCGCGTATATACCGGCTCTGACGGTCAGTCTCACCTGGAAGAGTTGGACCTGGGNTATGAGGCGATTGCCGAGGCTGAGCGCACGGCGATGAAGTCCGCCTCGGGGATCCAGTTCCGGCGGGACCCTCCGGGCCGATTCCAGGACTTCCACGTTGCTCCCCGACGCCAATTCGTGATTACGTTGGAAGGGCAGGCGGAGATCGGCCTGGGNGACGGCACCAAGCGAATCTTCAATCCCGGGGACGTTCTGCTGGCCGACGACCTCACCGGCAAGGGCCACACCACCGGAGTTTATGGAAACATTTCTCGGGTATCGATTGCCATTCCCCTGGTCGATTAGCCGACCGGGCNCTATCCAATCGGAACGATCTAACCTATAATTCCCGCCAAATTCGATAAGGAATAGGAGGAAGGTCCATGTTCAAGACTACCGGAATCGACCACGTAGCCGTAAATACCAACGACATGGAAGCAACACTCCAGTTTTATTGCGGCATCCTCGGTATGAGATTGGCCCGGACCTCCCGCACCCCGGACGGACGCCGGCACTACAACGTAGAGATCGGCGGCGGCAATGCCTTCGCGTTCTTCGACGGCGCCGATAAGCCCGGTGAGGCCACCCCCCAATACTTGAACCACTTCGCTCTGCCCGTGGCCACTGAGGCTGAGTTTGACGAAGCATACCAGNGACTGAAGGACCACGGGGTAGAGGTAACGGAAATCATCCAGCGAGAGTACGGCAAGACTTACTATTTCCACGACCCCAGCGGCATCCGGCTGCAGATCGAGTATCAGTCTGCCGGTTGGAACGAAGACTTGACGGGAGACCCGGACCCGGTGCCCATGGTCGCAAAACTCTCGGGCCAGGGCTAAAATCCCCCCAACCCCCCTTTACCAAAGGGGGGCTTTTTTTGAGGGGCAGCCTGGTAATCCTAGTTTTAAACTTTAGCAGGAGTAAAAGATGCCAACGGCGAAGCTGGATGAAAGCCTGGAGATGTACTACGAGGACGACGACTACACCGACCCTTGGCGCAATCCAGAAATTGTCGTCCTGCATCACGGCAACGCGAAAAGCTCCCGTTTGTGGTACGCCTGGGTGCCTCTGCTGGCCCGCCAGTACCGGGTGGTGCGGCTGGATGCCCGGGGCTTCGGCCGCTCCAGCCTCCCGCCGGAAGGCTACGAATGGTCGCTGAGCAATTTCAGCACCGATCTGTTGCGCCTGCTGGACAAGCTTGGCCTGGAAAAGATTCACCTGGTCGGCGAGACAGTGGGCGGGACCATCTCGCTTCAGTTCGCCCACGAACACCCGGACCGGCTGCACTCCCTCACCGTTTGCACTTCGCCCTACAAATTCGCCGGAGTGGCAACCTACCAGGATTACTACAGATTGGTGCAGGACGAAGGGGTCGCCGCTTGGGCTAAAAAGACCGGCGAACGCCGCATAGACCCCAGCGCGGACCCCGCCCACCATCAGTGGTACATCGACCAGATGTCCCAGACTTCCCAGAGGGTGGTTTNGGAAACCCTGGCCTACCTGGCGACTCAAGACCTGTCCGGCATCCTACCCAGCATCCAAGTCCCCACGCTGATCCTGGTGGCCGAAAACAGCGCCGGCAACACCCCGGACCGCACCCAGGGCATGGCATCCCTTTTACCCAACAGCACTCTGGTGGAGATTCCCGGAACCAGCGGCTACGTCCAACACTCCGCGCCAGACCAATGCGTATCCGCCTGGCGGGAGTTTATCGGAAAGCTAAGTCACAAGTAGTTGTCAGCTATCAGGTATCCTGCCATGTCTGACAGCCGAAGGTGTGGCTGAATGCTGACCGCTGATAGCTCTTAGAACAACGACTTTGACTGTCCGCCGTCCACGTTAATACATGTGCCGGTGACCAGGTCGGCCCGGTCCGAGGACAGGAAGGCCACCATCTCTCCAATGGGTTCCGGCCAGCCAAATTGGCCCGCGGGCAAGTTACGGGTTATGAATTCGGCAACGACTTCGGGAGTATTGGTCTTCTGGAACCGGTCCCAGGTACTACCGGGGAAGTCGATGGACCCTGGGGCGATACAGTTGACCCGCACGTTGGTGGGCGCCAATTGCAGCGCCATGTGTTTCGACAAAGCGATCAGCCCCGCCTTGGCCGTCATGTAATCGACGCTGCCGCCGTGCTCCCGGCCATAGATCGACGAGATNTTCACGATGCGGCCCCAGTTCTGCTCTTTCATGTGAGGAAGCACCAGGCCAATCATCCGGTAGGCGCTATACAAGTTGAGTTCCAGCCCTTCCTTGAAAAGGTCCAGACTGGTATCTTCAAAGATCGTCCCTTTGCGTCCTCCCACGTTGTTCACCAGGATGTCAGGCTGCCCCAGATTATCGATGGTTTCCTGGTAAAAGCGGGCGGNATCGTCTTCGGACGTGACGTCGGCCTGGGTCCCGTGGACCTGGAATCCCCGGTTGGCGAATTCAGCAACCGTCTCGTCCAGTTGCTCCTGGCTCCGGGCGCAGATCGAAACCTTGCAACCTTCCCGCGCCAGCGAATGGGCCGCTTGTCTCCCCAGGCCCCTGCTTCCCCCGGTAATCATCGCAACTCTACCCTCGATTCCCAGGTCCATGGTTACCTCCTGCGTGGCCTTACCGATTTAGCTTCCCGATTATATCTTCCGAACTCTCTCGGCGCACCTGGTTCAGGAGGATAATCCAGTTCCAGCATCGGCTATAATTGACCAGCGCACGAGGCGGTCTGGGAGGCTATCGATGTTGGCTCTGGAAGGCATTAAGGTCCTGGATTTTTGCCGCAACACTCCCGGCATGTTTTGCACCATGGTGCTGGGCGACTTGGGCGCTGACGTGCTCATGGTGGAACGCCCACTGTCCGGCGACAGGGCGGAGTACGAGGAGGCCATCTTTGGCGTCAACAATCTAGAGGCCGAGCAACGCCGGGCCGCCTACAACGCCTTGCAGCGGAATAAGCAAAGCATCGCGCTGAACTTGAAGGAACCTGAAGCCAAGGATGTGTTTTACCGACTGGCCGAGTCAGCGGACGTGGTGGTCGAGGGGTTCCGGCCGGGAGTAGTCGACCGGTTGGGCGTTGGTTATGAAAAAGTGTCTGAGATCAACCCGCGGATCGTCTATTGCTCCATCTCCGGCTACGGTCAGGATGGTCCCTACGCCGGGATGGTGGGCCACGACATCAACTACATCTCCTTGGCCGGGGNGCTGGGATTGATCGGCTATTCCGAAGACGAAAAACCGGCCATACCCTTGAACCTGCTGGCCGACTACGCCGGCGGTGGCCTGTGCGGCGCCGTAGGCATTCTTGCCGCCCTCTTGGCTCGGCAGACTACCGGGCGAGGACAGTACCTGGACATCGCGATGACCGAGGGTGTTCTTTACATGCTGGCCGGTGTGATTTCCGATTATCTTGGTAACGGAACTGCCCCCGGCCGGGGTACCACCAGGCTGAACGGCGGCGCGCCCTACTATAACGTGTACGAGACCAAGGACGGCAAGCACTTCACCATCGCAGCCATTGAACCTTGGTTCTGGCGCAACCTCTGCGCCGCCCTCGGGCGAGAAGACCTGGCCGATAGCCGCGCCGCCGAGGGCAAGCAGAAGCAAGAAATCACCCAATTCCTAGAACAGACCTTCCGAACCAAAACCCGTGACGAGTGGTTCGACATCTTGCGAGACAAAGATATCTCCGTAGGCAAGGTGTACTCCATTGAAGAAGCCTTAGCCGACCCACAATTCGCCCACCGTGNCATGGTGATCGAGGTCGAGACNCCTACGATAGCCGAGGGCAAGGTGAAGCAGGTGGGCATACCGATCCATCTCTCGGAGACGCCGGGCAGCGTCCGCCATCCCGGTTCCGTTACCGGTCAGCATACCGCCGAGGTNCTGGCCGGTCTGGGCTATGCTCCGGCCGATATCGAAGAGATGGTCCGCCGCGCNGTGGTGCAGTAGGCGGATGAAGCACCCTCGAACTATCCACTACCGTGGTTAAAAATTCCCGTCGGAGTGATTTGGCCGGACGGACCGGCAATTACATCGTTCGTCACTCCGGTTGGTTCATCGGCGCCGTATTGGCGCTGACGGCCCTTTTCGCGCTGCCCATATTATTCATGGAACGTCCGGGTCCGGCCTCCCAAGACCCCGGCGGACCGGTGTTCGACCTGCTGGAAACCGTGAACCAGCGGTTTCCTCCCCGGATTCACGTCACCACCTTCATCGTCGAAGACCCCCTAGCGGATCCGCCGGAAGACCAGCAAGGGGATATCCTTCGCCAACAGCCCTTATGGGACCTATACCGGAACGAACGCAAGTTGCGCGCTTCNGAACTGGGGAGTTTTTTATATAAGGGTTACGACGCCGACAACGAACGCCAGATCCTGGGCGTGTACACCATCGCCGACGCGGTACAGAACCTCTTTCTGCTGGACCCCGGCACAGCTGCCTCTCTGGAAACCGCTACCGACCCGCAGGTGAAAGCGGCCATATCCCGCATCTTGGACAGCCCGGCGGGCCGGCCCCTGCGGGGATCTCTGTCCAAGGACGCCTCTTTCCAAACCATAATCTTAGACGGCCAGGAGATAAAGACCTGGAGGTCGGCAGCCTTTTCCGCCTTCGTCGCCTCCGACAACGCCATGCTGGGCGGCGGCCCCTTGACCATAAGTTTGACCGGCGACGATGTAACTCTTGGCAAGGAACGGTTCAATCGGCGGNTACAAGAGATATTGCGTTCGGGTCAGACCAGCTATCGCTTGTGGGGCGTGGCGCTGGACGTAAACCTGGTATCTCAAGAACAAGGCAAGACGGCGATACCGTTCATCGTTGCCACNGTGGTTCTTGTTTTGGTGGTGGTCGGAGTTACCCTACGTTCCGTGGGAATCGTGGGATTGGCGNTCCTTGGTCTAGCGATGCTNTTCGTATGGCTCAAGGGATTAACCATTCTGGCCGGACTGGGTTCATCGTTGATCCTGGACCTNATCGTCCCCATCGCCATGATNTCTTTGGGGGTGGACTTCCTGATCCACGCCGTGGCCCGGTATCGCGAAGAAAGCCGCCGGCTGGCCGAACCATCCCTGGCATTACGGGCCGGCTTCGCCGGCGTNCTGGGGGCATTGACCCTGGCAATGCTGTCCGATGGTATCGCTTTCCTGGCTAACGTAACCTCCGGGATCGAGACCGTGATTGGGTTCGGCATCGGGGCCGGAATCGCCGTTCTTTCCAGCTACGTCATCATGGGGNTGTTCCTGCCTCTGGTCATCATGCGGCTGGACCAGCGCAGGCTAGGGTTCGCCTACAAGCGAAACGTGGCATCAAGTGGCGGTCAAGGAACAGAACTTGCTGATGAATCGGCCTCCCCTCCGGCAGGGGCAATGATAGCGGGGGCAGTCCTGGCATTCGCCCACCATCGCTGGGCGGTCCTGCCCCTTGCCGCCACTTTAACCGCGGCCGCCACACTGCTGGCTTTCCAACTGGAGTCCAACCTAGACGTCAAGGACTTCTTCGATTCCGAATCAGACTTGGTCATCGGCCTGGATAAACTTGACCAGCACACCGCGCCGGNCCTCTCGGGAGAACCGGCGGTCATTTACATCCGTGGTGACCTCACATCCACCCAATCATTAGATGGTCTGAGAGAATTGCTGGACCGGTTGAGCAAGAACGGCAGATTGGGGCAATCCGCGGATGGGCGGGTTTCTCTTTACTCCAGGACCCTGTTCCAACTTCTATCCCGGATAACCGGCAATGCCTACGCCCGCTCTCAGGTAATGGAAGATACCGGCGTCGCTATTTCCGACGACGACGGCGATCAGATCCCAGACGGGCCGAAACAGATGCGAGCCGCCTTCGACTACATGGTCCAGCAGGGTGTTCCTCTAAACGAAACCACAATGGTTTACGACCCTATCCAGGTGCGGGAAACCCTGCACCACGACCCTACCCTGCCTGGGGAACAAGAAATCATCCTGGTAGTAGGAGTTTTAGGGTCGCGCCAACAAGCCAACATAGAGGCGGCCCGGCAGGCCCTGGAGCAAGACTTGGAACCGCTGCGCCGGGTTCCTGGCGTGAGCTTTGTTGGACTGACGGGCTCGCCGTTCACCCGGGAAGCCACGTTGCAGGCCACCACCAGGGCTTTGAATGTTTCCCTTCCGGTGGCAGTGGCCGCTTGTTTGATATTGTTGACCTTCTGGATGCGGTCGGTAACCCTGGCGGTGGTCACCATTATCCCCATCGGCTTGGTGGTTTCCTGGCTGTACGCCTTCATGTACGTCTCGGGCTATAGCCTAAACTTCGTCACCGCCACCATCGCCGCTGTGTCCATCGGGGTGGGAATCGACTACTCTATCCACATGACCCAGCGTTTCAGGGAGGAGCTGAGCCGGGGACACGGGGCGGAGGAGGCAATGCGGGCAGCGGCCTCGGGCACCGGAGTTGCTCTGGCAGGGTCGGCGGCATCCAGCGTCATCGGGTTCGCCGTCATGGCATTCGCGCCCATGCCCCTCTTTTCCGCTTACGGCATCATAACCGCCGCCATGATATTTATGGCGGCCGCCGCCGCCCTCTTCGTGCTGCCTTCATTGCTGTTGCTGACCCANCGGGCGCCTCCGCCCCATGCTATAATACTGCCGCCCACTGGAATCCCCACTGGGAAGTTTGGCGCTCAAATCCCGCCGCCATCTAGACCGTCGGCGGCGGAAACTCCAACGCTAAGGGAGCGGACACGATGATCAAACGATTCTCGGTCCTATACGTAGGCCAGATCGATCTGGAAAATCCCGGTATAGATGGCACCCCCGCCGACGAACGGCGNTATCCCAACGAAAAGCTGATAGAAGCCTACGCCAATGCGGAGGCCCTAGCCAAGCACATGGANGAGCTTAGCTACTATTGTATGTGGACCGCCGAGCACCACTTCCAGCGGGAAGGCTACGAGGTATTCCCCAACTTGATATTACTGGGTGTCCATCTGGCCGGAATGACCAAGCAACTCAAGCTTGGCGGAGCCTTTAACGTCGTGCCAAACTGGCATCCCATCCGTCTTGCCGAGGATTTCGCCATGGCGGACATCATGACGGGGGGAAGATTGATCTTCGGAGTAGGCCGAGGGTATCAATCCCGAGAAGTCGAAACCTTCGGTGCTCCAGTCATCGACAACGACGCCAACAAAGAGCTTTTCGAAGAGCAGATGGAAATCATNTTCAAAGCCTTCAACGAAGACTCCTTCTCCCATCATGGAAAGCATTACTCCATCCCAGCGGACGTTCCTTTCCGGGGTTACCAGGTCAAAGATATTACTCTGGTGCCCAAGCCCATCAACAACCCGGTGGAGGTCTGGCAGCCCGTCGCAAGTGGGCGGACACTTGAGTACATCGCCCGAAAGGGAATCAAGGGAATGGTCGCACTAACCGGGGATCTGCTGGTGAAACAGCTCTTCAGCACTTACCGGGACATCGCCGCCGAGGAAGGCCGGAACCTGGAATTGGGGCAAGACATGGCTCTCGGCATCGGGTTTTGCTTGGCCGGGACTCAACTGGAAGCCATCGAAAAGGTACGGCCATATCACGATGAACGCTACAAGTGGTTCGCCCCCTTCGGGTTCGTACGCTATACCGATTCTGAAGGCCGGGCCTGGGGTAGCCCAGGAGCGCCTTCCCGAGTGCCCACCATCGAAGAGGGAGTCGAACAGAAAGTGTGGTACTGCGGCGAGCCGGAAGGATGCGTAAAGTTCCTCCATGAGATCGAGGAGAAGTATCCAGGGCTGGAGGACATCGTCCTACAATGGCCCGAGGCTATGCCCTGGGAGATGTACAAAGAACAACTCAGCCGATTCGCCAAGGATGTCATGCCGGCATTTACCGGGCGGGGCTAGAGGCGCCAAGCGCACGGATTCGGTGGAGGCTGGTTACGACGCCATTTCGGCAGGTCTACTGCTCCACCGGCGCGTCGTTCCCTAGCATAAGGCAGGGCTCGCCCCATTGGTCGCCGCTGGCCAAATCCCAATCGCCGGTCGAGCCTTCCGGCCTCAACCTGATCCCGTCATCGCCGCCATAGATCAACAGAACCGTGCCTTCTCCGGAATCTTCCGACAACGCGGCATAGGCCGGGCAGGGGCCATCCTGACTCCAACCGGTTACTTCGCACCACACGTCCACATCCATCCGATCGGCGGTAAACACCCTCCGGATCGCCCGAGGCTCGGACAGCAGGTCGAAGACGCGGTTCAGGTCCATCGGGCTGTTACCCCCGGCTACCACCTCGACCTCAAACAGCATGTTTTGCTCCTGCTATCTAATCTTAAATATCCCCAATGACCGGGAGATGCTGGGTGTCTGAGACTTCGGGATTTTAGCACACTCGTAGCAAGAAACCGGGCAACCGGGTGCCATTATCCGGTAAAATTGAAACCCAATCCGTTGACCGGGCATCTTACCTACGTAGGCCGAACTTTCGTATGACGTTCCGGGTTTTACCTGTCCTGACCGGGTTGAACTATAACTGTAGACCGGATGACTCTCGCCCTTTTCGGCCGATGCCGATATAAAGGAGGCGTGGACCATGGTTGCCGCTAGGAAATTGACTCCCTTCGAGGAAGTGAACCTATTTTTCGACCAAGCCGCCGAAAGCCTGGGATTGAGCGATGGNCGCCGGGAGATGCTTCGCCGGCCGTGGCGTGAGCTTCAGGTGCAAGTGCCGGTGCGCATGGACGACGGTCACATAGAGGTTTTCACCGGATACCGCGTGCAGCACAACGGCGCTCGAGGACCCTACAAAGGCGGGATAAGGTACCACCCCGAAGCGGACGTGGACGAAGTGCGCGCTCTGGCTTCTCTGATGACCTGGAAGACCGCACTGATGAATCTGCCCTTTGGCGGGGCGAAAGGCGGTGTTCAGGTCGATCCTCATGAACTCAGCGTCGAAGAGTTGAACCGGCTCACCCGCCGCTACACCTTGAACATCGAGCACCTGCTGGGTCCTAACCGGGACATACCGGCGCCGGACCTGGGCACCAACGCCCAGACCATGGCCTGGATGATGGACGCTTACGGCCAGCTTCACGGACATTCGCCTGCCTGCGTAACCGGCAAACCCGTGGAGATTGGCGGCTCGCTGGGAAGGGATTCGGCAACCGGACGAGGTGTCGCCCACCTGATCAGCCAGGCGGCAAACGACATGAGCATGAACCCGGACGGCGCGCGTATCGTGATTCAAGGATTCGGAAACGTAGGCTCTTGGACCGCCAGGTTGCTTCAAGAGTACGGTTGCAAGGTGATCGGGGTGAGCGGAGTCCGGGGAGGCGTTTACAACTCCAAGGGCCTGGACATTCCGGCTTTGCTGGAACATCAAAGACAGACCGGAATCGTGCCAGGGTTCGCCGGGGGAGAAGCCATAACCAACGACGATCTGCTGGAATTGGAGTGTGAAGTCCTAGTGCCAGCCGCCATCGGCAACGTGTTGACGGCGGATAACGCTCCCAAGCTGCGCACCAAGCTGGTAGTNGAAGCGGCCAACCATCCCTCGACACCGGAGGCCGACGACATCTTGGCTGAACGGGGGATCCGGGTCATGCCGGACATTCTGGTCAACGCCGGCGGGGTAATCGTCTCCTACTTCGAGTGGACGCAGAACCTGCAGGAGTTCCGCTGGGAGGAAAGCAGAGTCAACGAAGAGCTGCTTAAGATCATGGACCGAGGCTACCAGGCGGTACGGGAGATGGCCGCTTCCCAAAGTATCACTCACCGTCAGGCGGCGTTTCGAATCGGCGCGGAACGGGTGGCCCGGGCTGTTGAACTACGGGGCTTCGTCTAGACCTGGACAACGATTATTTGACACTGGATTAGGCCACCGCTAACATACCTCCAACCCNGTTCGCCGGGATAATCAGCCGCAAATTCGGGCAGCCAAAGACGAATTCACTCTTTGGCCCCGGCGATGGGGAAACAGGAGGTGGAACGTGGCGATTGGAATTAACACCTATCGGCCTTTAATCACCGGGACTACCCACATGGTGTCAGCAGGCCACTACCTCGCCACCGCGGCNGGATATCGTATCTTGGAGCAGGGCGGCAATGCCACCGACGCCGGAGTGGCCGCAGGCATCGTTATCAACGTTGTTCTGCCCCAATACACCAGTTTTGGCGGCGTCGCTCCCATCATCATTCACGACGCCGAGAAGCAAGACACAGTAGAGATTAGCGGCCTGGGCCGGTGGCCCGCCGCCGCCAGCATCGACTACTTCAACCAGCACGCCGGTGGAGAGATACCGGTGGGCGTTCTTCGTACCGTAACACCCGCCGCGGCCGATGGCTGGCTCACGGCCTTGAAACTATACGGCACCATGACATTCGAGCAGGTGGTTACTCCGGCGCTGGAACTGGCCGAAGGCGGATTTCCGATTCCCGCCACATTGCACCGCGCTCTCGCTGGCGCCAGTGACGACCTGGACCACTACGATGGGGACAACCAGAAATGGCGGTCCACCCGGGACGTATTTTTCCCCGGTGGCAAGGCGTTGGAGACCGGAGCGGTGCTGATCCAAAGCGAACTGGCCCGCACCTTCCACCGTTTGATTCAAATCGAACGGGACAACGTTTCCCGAGGCCGGGACGAGGCCATTCAAGCTGCGCGAGACTTCTTCTACCACGGGGAGATTGCCGTGGAGATGGTCCGATTCGTTCAAGAGCAGGGCGGCCTGCTCACCATGGAGGACCTGGCCGCTTTCCACGTGGGNGTGAACCCGCCCGCCTCGGGCAGCTATAAAGGCATCGACGTGTACACCTGCGGCCCATGGTGCCAGGGTCCCGTCTCTATCGAAGCGCTTCAGATCCTGGAAGGATTCGACCTCCAAGGTATGGGCCACAACAGCCCCGACTATATACACACAGTCCTGGAGGCCCTGAAGCTGGCTTTCTCCGACCGTCATCACTACTACGGAGATCCGGATTTTGTGGACGTACCCATGGAAGGACTGACGTCCAAAGCCTTCGCCGACGAGCGCCGCCGGGCCATCGACCCAGCCCGGGCCTCTTCCGAGATGCCGGAGCCGGGCGACCCCTGGCGATACCAGGGAGGCAGCCAGACGGGCCGAGGCGCGGCCAAGCCGGAGCCGGTGGGCGGCAGACTAGAGGCCGACACCAGCTACATCTGCGTGGTCGACCGACAAGGCAACGCTTTCTCCGCGACACCCAGCGATGGAATCGGCGGCGCTCCGGTAGCCACCGGTTTGGGGTTCGTGATTTCGCCCAGGGGCTCCCAGAGCTGGCTCGACCCGGTACATCCCTGCGCGTTAGCTCCAGGCAAACGCCCCAGGCTAACCCCCAACCCCGCCCTGGCCATGCGTGACGGGCAGGTCTGGATGCCCTTTGGGACGCCGGGAGGCGACGTTCAATGCCAGTCCATGGTACAGCTTTTCCTTAACGTGGCCGAGTTCGGCATGGACCNACAACAAGCCATCGAACAGCCTCGCGTATCCGCCTGGAGCTTNCCCAACTCCTTCTGGCCCCACGCTTACCACCCCGGCTTGGTGGGAGTGGAAGGCCGGATCGACGGGCAGACGATCGCGGAGCTAAACCGGCGCGGCCACCAAGTTGACGTGTGGAACGACTGGACGTCNAGGATGGGCAGTCTATGCGCGATCAAGGTAGATAGGGAGAGGGGCTCCCTATCCGGCGGAGCCGACCTNCGCCGCGACGGCTATGCAATGGGACGATAGCGGTCAGCCGGATTAGGCACGGCTCCTGCCAACTCCCACTAAGATTCTCTCGCAGTAGGGGCACGGCAAGCCGTGCCCCTACGCTACATCGGTACCCTGCCGTCGGCCAGTTCCTGAAAGCTGACCGCTCGACGCTACTGCGCCGTCCTCCCACCGTCTATCACCAACTCGCTGCCGGTGACGAAGGAGGACTCGTCGGAGGCTAAGTAGAGAACGCCGTAAGCCACGTCCTGGGCGGTCCCCAGGCGGCCCAACGGCGTTCTTTCCATTCGATCTTGCCGGTACTGCTGGTCGGCCAGCATGTCGGCGGTCATCGGGGTTTCAATGGTACCCGGATGGACGGAGTTGCACCGTATCCCTTCCTTGGCGTACTGGATGGCCGTGGACTTCGTAAGCAAACGCACTGCGCCTTTGGACGCGGAATAAGCGGCCGATATGTGATTGCCGACCAATCCGGCCACCGACGAGATGTTAATGATCGAACCGCCTCCGGCGTTCCTCATCTCGGGGATGGCATGTTTGGTCCCCAGGAATACTCCCTTGGCGTTGATTCCCATCACCTGGTCCCACAGCTCACTACTGACCTCTTCCACCCTCTCGGTTCGGTAGATACCGGCGTTGTTCACCAGGATATCCAGCTTGCCGAACCGGCTGACGGCGGCCTCTACCGCAGCCTGCCATTGGGTTTCGCTGGTAACGTCCAGTGGGACGAAGAGGCACTCGCCTCCGGCCTCATTTATCTCGGCNTCGGTGCGGCGGCCTTCCTCCTCCAAAACGTCGCCGATCACGACCTTCGCGCCTTCGACACTGAAGAGTNTGGCCTCGACGGCTCCCATTCCCCTGGCGCCTCCGCTGATTAAAGCAACTTTATTTTCCAGCCGCATTCGTGTTTCTCCTCGGAACAGACTCGCCACTCAGGTCGTCAGTTTAATCGTGGTTGGCCGGTTAATCAAACAATGCCTAGGTATGGGTCCGATTGACCCTAGATGGCCGCACCTATAAAATATTTGGAAGCATGGCCGCTTTGATCTCCTCACCAAGATCCCCTAAGCACCCGCCTCGCTTTCGACGGGCTATTCAACTGATTTTCCTGACGGTTTTCTCGCTGTTAGTGCTGTCGTTGGCCTCCTGCATCAGCCCGGGAAAGGCACTTGAGCAGGCGCCAGATTTTGAGGCAACGCTGTTCGACGGCAGCAGTTTCCAGCTTTCCGACCAGATCGGCCAAAGATCGGTGGTGCTCAACTTTTGGTTCCCGTCGTGCCCGCCATGCCGCGCGGAGATGCCAGACTTCGAAGATTCTTGGCAACAGCTACAGGATGAGGACGTACTATTCCTGGGGCTGTTCGTCCCTCAAGGATTCGATTCCGAGCAGGATGCCAGAGATTTCGTACAGGAGTTGGGTCTGACGTACCAGTTTGCCACCGACAATATGGCCCAAATCACTCTGGAATACCGGCTGGCTTATTTCCCTACGACGATTTTTATTGACAAGGCAGGAAGGTTATTCCGTACGGAGATTAGCGCACTAGACGCGAAAAAAATCACCCGAATCGTCCGCGACATGTCTTAGGCGATGCAGCGGTGGAAGCGGTCCTTCGACAAGCTCAGGACGAACGGGGATTGTGGGTCGCACTGTTCGTGGTGATCCTGTCGAACCACCTTTCCCAAGACCTTACTGGGAAGCTACCATGAACGTCCTCGATTGGATATTGATAGCCATCCGCTGGTTCCACCTCCTGGCAGCCGTCGCCTGGGTTGGCGGGGGAATGTTCTGGATATTAGTATTGCGGCCCGCCCTAGGGAGGTCCGATGAGACCGGCGGCGCAACTCGCCGGTCGATCGGGGAGGAATTTCGGAACCTGGTCAACACCGCCATCGGGGTACTGTTGGTAACGGGCATAGTGCTTTCGGCGACTCGCCTCACCGACAACGCCGTGACTACTCCCTACGTGGCGGTACTGGTGGTTAAGATCGTGCTGGCCCTGTACATGTTCTACGTGGTGCGCTTCCTGCGCCCTCGGGTTTATCCGGACGGCCCTCACGTCGGCGTTAGCCGCATGGGAAGGGCTAAGGACCGGATGACCAGCACGGGAGCGCTATTGATTTACGGTGTGATAATCTTNGGATTGTCTGACGTTCTCAACGCCTTGTTTGAGAACGCCGCACGTAGCTAGAAAAATAGGCTGACAGCCAATGGCTGAATGCCGCAAACTTGCTGGAGGAGACTTGAANAAGGAACTGATGGACATTCTGGCATGTCCGGTTTGCAAGAGTGAACTGGAATTGAAGGTGGAAACCGAAGAGGGCGACGAGGTGATCCAGGGATCCCTTATCTGCCACAAGTGCGACGAAATCTATCCCATAGACGACGCCATCCCCAACCTGTTACCACCGGAGATGCGGGGTTAGAAGTAAACCGCAGAGACGCCGANGGCACAGAGCTTAAAAATTAAAAATCTNTCCGCTCTCGGCGTCTCTGCGGTGCATTTGGTCACTGACGGGACTATTGTCCGCCGACCAGCACGCCAACCACCTGGGGAGCCAGTTCTTCAGCCCGCTGCCGTAGTTGTTCTCTGTTCATATTCTCAATGGGATGCTGGGTGAATATGGTNGGGTAATCTTCAGACCCCCACATCTTGGCCATCCCCTTGGCCGTNGGGATGAAACGGTCGGTGCAAATGGTAGCCGATGGTATGCCGGCGTTCTCTACGTGAATCCCGTCGTGCACACTGCACGCGCTGCAGGACCCTCAATCCCCGATGGCGATCACCACCGCATCGCAAGTTTCCGCCAGCTCCCTTATGGCCGCCGGGTCGGCAGCCCTGGAAGCNCTGGGCTTACGGTGCCAGCGCACGTCCGCAATCTCGTAGCGGGTGCGCAGGACCTCGGCCAATTCCTCCAACAAAACGTCGGCATTGCGCTTGCTGTCATCGATGATTCCCAACCTGATTCCGGCCACGGTAGGCAATCGGGGAGCCCCATCAAAGGGCGCAACGATGGCCTGGGTAGTCGGATCGACCAAAACATACTCGTTCTTCTGAGTCATCAAAACCTCCAATAGCTATCAATTATCTGCGATCAGCGTTCTAAGCCCCCCTTTCGTAAAGGGGGGTGGGGGGATTNCCCCCGCCTACTTCACCTCACGCGTTACCGCGGTAGACCCCACTTTCGGTCCCCAACTGGGAATCACCGACGACATGTTGGACTCCTCGCCACCGGCAAAGATCAAAAGGATGTCCTCCGGCTCCGGAATCAGGGAGACATAACGNTCTTCGTCTCCGGGCTCGACTTCGCCGGGGAATACCTGGGCATTTTTCAGATCGGCGACAGACCGGCGGATGCGGGCATAGAGGTAGTCCCTGACCTGCTTCTTGGTCCATTCCTGCCAAAGTGCCGAGTTTCCCGCAACAGTAACCACAATCTCCCCTTGCCGAACCCCGGCGTCCCGGCTACCCACCGATCCCGAGGTTGACATGTTGGTCCCCAGAGAGGAGGCCGTGTCGGCGATGGCGTGCAGGATGGCCTCGGGATGCCCAACCGAACGGACTTGGCGGGGGCTTTCCGAGGCGAATACGGTGACCGTACTTTGGCTGGTTTTGAAGCCTCGTTCCACGTGTAGCGGGTTCCAATGGGTTTCGGATTCAGCCTCGGCGATACAGTAGGTGTACTTGCCGGGATGCCCGATCACACTGCGGTCGAACAGTCCGGGGATGGCGGCGCAGGCATTCATTAAGATCAGCCTAATTGCCCGGCCGATGGTGGCGTTGGCCCGGTTTCCCGGCCCGAAAAGGTTGTTTCGGGAGTTGACGCCGATCTTTTGTGCNACCGGTCCGTTCACTATAACCAGCACCGCAGATCCGCCCATGCTGGAAGAAGGACCGACTAGGTTNAAAGGCGGGGCCAGCATCGCCTCGGTAGCGGCCAGCACCACCGGCATGTACTCGGGCAAACACCCGGCCATCACGGCGTTGGCGGCCACCTTTCCCGCCGTGATCTCGCGGCGCCGCTCGGGGATCTCTCCGACTACTTCACCCGATGCCTTGCCCGCCGCCTCCAAAAACTGGGCTACCCGGCCCTGGGTCGGCGGCACCAAGGGTAGCCCGTCGCCCCAGCCCAACTCATAGCAGCGCTCAATTGCTTCTAAAGCGTCGTTCCAAACAACGGTGGTAGTTTCNCCAACGTCTTGCAATCGAAATCTCCTCCNGGAAAAAGCTGTCAGCTTTTAAATCACCTGCCGGTCTTGGGAGCGGGTTGGTGTTTTTACGTGGATCCGGCGTAGCGTTTTCGCCCCCATCCTAACCTTCCCCCNAAAAGGGGGAAGGGACTAATCTCCTCCCCNCTTGCGGGGGAGGATTAAGGTGGGGGGGTGCGTTGATAGCTAACGGCTGACCGCTCGCCTACCACTGCCTAGCGTACTTGGAGAAGCTGCGCAACACCTTGGGCGGGTCCATCTTGGAGCCGCGGATGGTGAAGGACACTTCGGACACGTACACGGCGCCCTTGGAATCGACCGCGATGCCATGGGGGGCGATGAACTGACCGGGGCCCTCGCCCTCTTCGGGGCTGCCGAACATACAGACCCGGTTGCCTTCCAGATCGTAAACGGTCACACGGTGGCCCAGCCCGGGCGCTTCGTCAACTCCGCCCATGCCGTTCAGTTCACCGACGTAGATATGATCCTGCCACAGCACCATCGAGTCGGGGCGGTGGATGTTGTTCCACATGTTTAGGAAGTTGCCCCGGGCGTCGAATATCTGGATGCGGTGAGCTTCCCGATCCACCACGTAGACTCGGTCGTCGCTGTCCACGGCGATGTTATGCGGGCGGATGAACTGGCCGGCGTCGATGCCGGGACTGCCCCAAGAGAATTTGTAATCGCCGGACCCGGAATAGACGTGGATGCGGGAGTTGCCGTACCCGTCGGAGATGTACACGTCCCCGTTACTGGGCATGATGGCGGCCGAAGTAGGGCGGTTGAAGGCCTGGCCGCTCCATGCCGGGGCGGGATGGTTCCTCTCGCCGATCTCCATCAGCTTATCGCCCTCGGGACCGAATTTTTGAATGGTGTGAATACCGTCGTCGGCGACTAGCAAGGAGTCGTCGTGAGCGATGTACAGCCCGTGGGTGCGGTTCGCGCTGAAGTGGCCCTCACCGAACGTGCGTATAAAATTACCTTCCTGATCGAACACGATGATGGGGTGTTCGCCACGGGTGAGGACATAAACGTTGTCCCGGGAGTCCACCGCAACACCGGGACACTCCTTGAAGGTCATACCATCGGGTAGCTTCTCCCAATCGGGCACGTGGGTGTAAAGAAATTCACCGGTCCCAAAAACGTCGGCCATCAGAAATCACCTCGCTACTTTATAAATCATCGTCCGGTACACTAAGGCTATGAGTGGCGATTCGCCATGCCTGAACACCAGGTTATCCTACGGTTTCGGATATAGGGTGTCAATGTGAAGGAGTTGACCGCATCTCTTGGAGCCGCGGTGTTTCACCCCCATCCCTTCGTCCTTCCACCGAAGGATCAGGGCAGGCTCTAACCTTCCCACGTAAAGGGGGAAGGGGCATGTCGTTACTCCAGGATGGACCTTCCCTCGCCTTTCAGGTAGTCGGCGGTGCGAAGGGCCAGGGCTTGGATGGTGGGGGTCGGGTTGACGCAGGCGCCGGTGACGAAGATGCTGCCGTCGATGATGAATAGGTTTGGCACGTCGTGAGCGCGGCCCCACCGGTCAACCACCGAGGTCGCCGGGTCTTCACCCATCTTGGCGGTGCCCAACAGGTGCCAGCCGGCGTTGCGGCGCTGGTGGGACCACAGCACCTTCTTCGCCCCCGCAGCGTCCATTACCTCCTTGGCCCTTTCAACGCCGTGGCCCAGCATCTTGTCCGTATTCTCGCTGATGGCGTACTGGATCTTGGCGGCGGGAATGCCGTTGCTGTCAGTCATCTCCGGATCTAGAGTCACCCGGTTGTGTTCTTCCGGCAGGTCTTCGGTCATGATGATGATACCGGCGATGTGGCCGAACCTTTCCTGGAACTCCTGATGATGACCCGGCCCCCAGCGCACCCTTTCGCCCTGGGTGCCCCCCAAAGCGGCATTTAGAGGGGCCGTCCCCTGGCTAAGAATCTGCATCTCGTACCCGCGGACGAAATCCCGGCTCAGGTCGGTTTCGTAAAACTCCTGGCTTAGCATGGAACTGCCCCGGGCGCCTTCATCGGTGCCCAGCCACTCATCAAAGATGCCAAGGATCACGCCGGTGGGGTGGTGCATCAGGTTCTTCCCAACCAGCCCGGAGCTGTTGGCCAGACCGTTGGGGAACAAAACCGACTTGGAGTTAAGCAACAGCCGGGTGGTGCCGACGCCGTTGGCGGCCATCACCACAACCTTGGCCCGCTGCTCCTGTAGATTTCCTTCCCGGTCGTAATACAGGGCGCCGGTGGCCTGGCCTGACTGGTCAACCAGAATCTCCCGAACCCGGGCGTAGGTAATCAGCCGGGTCCCCTGGTTCACCGCTTTCGGCCAGTAGTTCAGGTCGGCCCCCGCCGAAGACCTTAGGTGCCCGACGGCATCCGGTTCCCGGCCGTCGTAGGTCACCGAGGAGATGGCGCTGTCCGAAGACCACCAGTGCCAGCCCAGCTTGTCGAAACCTTTGGCAAGAGCTCTCCCGCTGGCGCGGATGGACAAGGGCGGGCAGGGCCGCTCCGGCTTGGGAGGATAAGCGGGGTCGCCATTGAGGCCGGATACCCCGGTCATCCGATCGTTAAGGTCGTAATACGGCTCAAGCTCCTCGTAGGTCAGCGGCCAGTCGTCGGCTACGCCGTCCTGGGTTTTGAGGAGAAAGTCAGAGGGGTGAAACCGGGGGATGTGGGAGCCCCAGTGGATAGTGCCGCCGCCGACCCCATTCCACATCAAGGGCGCGATGGGAGTTTCCGATTCGTTAATCGGGTAGTCTTCAGGCAACTTGCGGACGTTGGGATTAAAGTTAAAATCGGTCTGTAAGTGAAGCTGAGCATCGGGGTCGGTGGTGGGGAAGGCGTTCTGGGGAAGCCATCCGCCCTGCTCCAAACAGACCACGTTGATCCCCGCCTGGCTCAAGCTCCAGCAAAAAGCCGCGCTGGACGCCCCGGCTCCAATTACCAAGATGTCGGCGATATCGTTGTTGATGGCCATTGAATCTCCTGGTAGCGATCAGCTTTCAGCGGCCCCATCCTACAACGTTGAGGATTGGGTGTCCTGACGGCTAACCGCTGATAGCTAGCTTTTTCGCT
>PAJQ01000040.1 GCA_002710215.1 Chloroflexota bacterium
CTTTCGCCCCGGCTATAAACCGACAAGGGCCCCCGTGTTCTTGAGGCAATGCTTCCCTATTAAGCCGCAAAGCGATGATCACACTAGAGGATTCCGCTTCTTCCATGGACAAGCTAACGTTATAAATCCCAGAGGAAAACCTCAGGTATTCGGCCTCTGGAATGGGTCTGGCCAGGCCCAAGAGAGTGGACAACGTCACCCCTTCCCATAGCTGATCAAGGACTACCCAACCCTCCACGCAGTGAAAATGCTCGGCTATTCCTTGCTGCGCCAGCGCCAACAGAGATTCTTGGTCCAACTCCAATGGTCGCTCGACCAAGCCTTGGACCCGGAGCCGCTCCCATTGACCGGGGTCACATCGGAGAAAACGGGTAGATGGTCGAGGACCTAGTCCTTGGTGTCGCTCATCTACTCAAACCTCCACATCCAAGGCGCGCTGGGCGGCCGCTAGAAAATTCTTGGCATCTTCATTCGCCGGGTCAAATACGAAAAGGTCCAGCGCGCCCTGCCGAACGGCGGGCCAGTCGCGCCGGTCGGCCGCGTCTTCTATCTGATCCAGGATCCGGTCAATTCGCCTTTGGAATCGCTCGCTGGCCATGATGGAGGTATGTTAACGGCGGGGGAAAGGGGTGTCTACCGGGTTAGGTGCCTAGAAAGGTTATGGCGCATCATGCCAACTAGACCGGCGTATCCCAATGGGCGGTTGGATCCTCCCCCAGACCACTAGGCCACCTCTGCCAACTTATGTGCCCATGATTCGATTCCGGAAACACTGATGCCGGAAGGTAACAAAATTAGGGTATTGGGATATGGAGTAGAGTCGAACTACACCGGGAACACTAGTTGGCCGCTGTGGTCGGCGGTGACTTGANNNGNTAACGNTCCATTTNCNATGCTCAANNTGGNAAGAGCNTAGGAANTGNCGAAATTATCGGAAGAACTNCCANAGGTGTGACGATAATAGNTTAAAAANTGGTCGGGGTGAGTGGACTCGAACCACCGGCCTCTTCGTCCCGAACGAAGCGCGCTAGCCACTGCGCTACACCCCGACTGTGTACCCCGCGTCGCACAGCCAGCCGGTCAAGAGACTGGGCTGGGATGCGCTGGAGCAGGTCTATTATACCCCAAGGAGTTCCCTTCGGTCAGCCGTGCGAGGCGGAATATGGGCGAAGTATTACGACGGTGGTTCGACAAGCTGANCACGAACGGGAAACTTTGCGACAACCGTTCGCTCTAAGGGAATAAAAAGGGTTTGGGGCGATACGCCTAGGAATTGGGAATTTCCACTAAGATGGGACTTGCTCTTTCTCCGCCTGCTTNAGCATTGCGCCGCTCAAGCGTTCCAAGATGTTTAGGTTCAACCCTCCGGACCAAGTCTCGAAAACGGTGCCGTCGGCGTTGATGAAAACGGTGGTGGGCATGCCCAGGACTTCATACTTGCGAACCACGCTGCCGTCGCCGGTGTATCCGGCGGGATAGGTGATGCCCAACTCCTTCAGCAGATTTCGGGCATCCCGGCGGGTACCCAAACCGGTGAACTGGCCCACGTCGATGCCTAGAAGAGTGACTTCATCCTTGGAACCGTCGTAGAACTCCTGCAGGTCCGGCATCTCGGCCCGGCATGGCGGGCATTGTCCAGCCCAAAAGTTCAGCACGATGGGTTTCCCCAGCAGTTGGTCCATCTCCATCTTTTCAGCGCCCAGAACTTTTTCACCCTGGAAAAGGGTAAACGAGAAGTTTTCCACGACACCGTCGGCTTGGTTTCCGCCGGATGAAGCTGAAGAGCCGGAATCTCCTGAATATATGGCAACGGCCACAACCGCCACCAGCACCGCCACCGCCGCGGCGCCTGCTCCACCGAGCCACATACGATTGCGGCGACGATCGCCGGCTGATTTCTTGGCAGCGGCGGCGGACCGCCTGCTGGTCGAACTTCTTGCCATCGTCTAATCTCCTGCCACCCTCAATATCAATTGAAAACTTCAATCTCCGGTCCCACCCTGCTTAGATGCGGGATGGGACATCCAGGTACAAGAACACATCCACTAGGGGCTTGAGAAGGGAATCAGTACGAAGAAGATGAGATCGGATGATTCCCAGAGGTGCATGGGCTATTCGTAGGAAATGGGTCCGAAATTTCCGACGAACCCTTTGGCTGTCATTCTGGAGGTGCGTAGCGACCGAAGAATTTGGTGGGGAGAGTGACACTTCATCTGCCACCAGATTCTTCTCCTTCCGCCGAAGGATCAGGAAGGCGTGTTCTGCGATTAGCTGAAGGTTATTAACCCGCCAGGCTTTGAAGCCGGTCCTGGAACGCACGGAACCGGCCCACCACCCGAGTCAACCGGGATAGCCATTGGTCGCCCATGGTCCTGGCGGGTAGGTTGATCTGTTGGTTTCCCACGTTTACGGAGGGTCCCAAAGCACGTTGCAAAGCTATTTTGGCACCCCCTACTGGCACTTTCAGGTGCAGCACGAAGCCCTCGCCGCTTTGCAAGATAGAGTCGATGCCTAGGCCCCTGGCTGACGCCCTAAAATCGGCCAAAGTCAGTAGATTCTCTACCTCTTCGGGGGTGGGGCCAAACCGGTCGCGGAGCTCTTGCCGCAGCGCGGGCACTTCGTTGCGGTCTTTGAGACGCGCCACCCGCTGGTAAATCGCTAGGCGGGAAGGCATGTGGGGAATGTAACTGTCCGGGATGTGGGCTGTCAGGGGAAGCTCCATCCTTGGCAAGTCGGGCATGAACGCGTCTTCGGATGGGACTTCCTCGCTTTGCTCTCGCTGTAGTTCGGAGACGGCTTCTTTCAACAGTTGGCTGTACAGGTCCAGGCCCACCTCCCGGATATGGCCGCTCTGGGAAGAGCCCAGCAGGTTGCCGGCGCCGCGAATCTCCAAGTCTCGCATTGCGATGCGAAACCCGGAACCCAACTCCGAAGCCTCCAATATGGCCTGCAGGCGGCGCTCGGCTGCCTCGGTTATCCGCCTTCCCCTGGGCACCAACATGTAGGCGTAGGCCCGGTGTTCGCCGCGGCCGATACGCCCCCTTAGCTGGTAAAGCTGGGACAGACCGAAACGGTCCGCCCGGTCCAAGATCAGCGTGTTCACATTAGGCAGGTCAAGCCCGGATTCGATAATGGTGGTGCACACCAGAATGTCGGCTTCCCCGGCGGNGAAGGCAACCATGACGTCTTCCAGATCCATTTCGGGCATCTGGCCGTGGCCGATCATGATGCGGGCTTGGGGCACCAGTTCTCTTAGGTCGGCCGCAACTTGCTCGATGGTCTTTACCCGGTTGTGCAGGAAGAAGATCTGACCGCCGCGCTCCATCTCTCGTAGGATGGCTTCTTTTATCAGGTCTTCGCTGTACTCTGATACAAAGGTCTTAACCGGCAGACGGGCTTCTGGCGGCGTGTCCATGGTGCTAAGGTCTCGGATGCCGGACAGGGCCTGGTTCAGGGTCCTAGGGATGGGAGTGGCGCTCAAAGTCAGTACGTCCACTTCCTTTCTAAGCTGCTTTAGCCGTTCTTTGTGTGCTACCCCGAACCGTTGCTCCTCGTCCACCACCGCCAAGCCCAGGTTTTTGAATGAGACATCCTGCTGCAACAGCCGGTGGGTGCCGATAACGATGTCCAAGGCGCCCGATTTCAGGTTCTCCAAGACTTCCTGTTGTTCTTTGTGGGTTCGGAACCGGCTTAGAACGTCCACGCTGATGGGGAAGGGGCTGAGGCGTTCGCTGAAAGTGGCGTAGTGCTGTTGGGCCAAAACGGTGGTAGGCACCAATAGGCCCACCTGCATGCCGTCGTTCACCGTCTTGAAAGCGGCCCTCAAGGCCACCTCCGTCTTGCCGTAGCCCACGTCTCCGCAGATCAGCCTATCCATGGGCTTGATCTGCTCCATGTCGGCCTTAACCTCGTTGATTGCGGTGGCCTGGTCTGGGGTTTCTTCGAATGGGAAGGAGTCTTCCAACTCNTGCTGCCAGACAGTGTCCACGCTAAATTCGTGGCCTTTGGCAACCTGGNGTGAGGCGTGGAGGTTCAACAGCTCTTGGGCCATTTCCCGGGTGGCGCCTTTCACCTTCTCCTTGATCCTGGCCCATTCGGCGGATCCCAGGCGGGTCAGGTTGGGCGGGTGGTCTTGTGCCCCCACGTATGAAGTCACACGGTCTAGGTGTTCGGTTGGCACGTAGAGCTTGTCGTTTTCGGCGTACTCCAGCACCAGATACTCTTTGTCTTCGTCGCCCTCGCCCATTCGAGTGGTGCCGGAGAATCGGGCCACGCCGTGGTCGATGTGNACTACGTAGCTGCCGGCTACTAGGTCCGACAGGGCCGCGATCTGGTTGCCCGGGTCGGTGGTCTGGCGCCGGCGGTAGCGGCGCTCTTTGACCGAGCCAAACAGCTCGGCATCGGTCAACAAAACAAGGGAAGCGGCGGCATCCGCCTCATTGTCGCCAGAGTGGGCATCCAGGGTCCAGCCTTCCCGGAGAGCCCCTTGCACCAGGTAGATCCCTCGCCGTTGCGGTTGCTGGTCCACGCTGGAAGTGATCGTCGCGGTCACGCCTTCCTGTTCCAATATTTCAGCCAAACGCCTTCCGTGCTGAGTAACCGCTACTATCGCCTTGCCCTCGGTGGCATAACGCTTGGCATCGTTGGCCAACTGCTCCAACCTGCCGTAGTAAGAGAATGCCGGATTAAACAGCGTGTCCTCGGTTTCGCTTAGCCAGCTATGGAGGTGCAATCTGGACCGGGTTTCCAATTTTTCGNCGAACTCTGTCCAAGTGAAAGATGGAGCGGGGAAGTTTCGCGGCATTTCGCCACGCTCCTCCCTGCTGGAGCGCATACGGATGAACCGCTCCTCCAACTCCTGGGCCTCTCCTTCGATCAGACCCGGCCGTTCTAGGACCACCAACCCGTCGGCGGCCAGATACTCCAAGATGTTGGTTTGGTTCAGCAGACCGTTATAAAAGGATAGAGTCTCTACGTTGGGCGCGGTGAACAGCGTCACCAGTTCGTCTTCGATGCGTTCCCGAATCTCTTGGTCGCAACGGGTGAAGTCCATCTGTTCGATGAGACCCTCCACCCGGTTCCGGTCCACGGTGTTGGGAAGCTGTTCCCTGGCCGGGATAATGCTAACGCTGCTGGCGGCGTCTAGGGAGCGCTGCGTGCGGGGATCAAACGTNCGTATCGTATCGATCTGGTCGTCCCACAACTCGATGCGAAAAGGAAGGTTAGAGTGGGACGGAAAGATGTCTATGATGCCGCCCCGGTGGCTGAACGTGCCCGGGACTTCCACGACCGGCTCGCTCCGGTAACCCAGTTCCACCCACCGAACCAGTAGGTCGTTCAGACGTATCCGCTCCCCCGTCTTCCAGGAATTCCCGTTGGCCCCGTTAGACTCGCCGCCGGACATAACGATGGAGGGCAGAGTCGGACGCAAGGCAGCGTTGACCGAAACTACTACCAGGGGTGGCGTACACCCTGNGTCTTCTTTGGGGCGGCGCGACAAAGCCAAAGCCGCCAGCGCCTCCAGACGCTGGTTGCTGGTGTTGGCGTCAACGGCCAGCCGTTCAAAGGGAAGGACTTCAGGCTCCGGTAGCAGGTACACCGGCTCGTCGTCACCCAAGTAGGTGAGGAGTTGGTCGTGGAGTCTACGGGCGTCTTCCGGGCGTGGCGTGATGACCAGGACCGGAGTCCGGAGGCGGTCCCAAATTGCGCCGATGTAAACCGGCGTGGCGCCTTGGCGGGCCGTTATCTGAGGGGGTGGGCCCTTGCTTCCGATACCTTCCAGCAGCCTCAAGAAACCGGGATGAGCATTGACCGTGGATAAGACGCCTTTTAAGGGCATCGGCTCACGTATATAGTCAAAGTTTGAAACATCGNACCTCGGTTTTCTTTGGGCAGTCNACAAATGACACGCCCAAGAGGGCTGGCGAACGGCGCCAGCCCATTAAATATATTCTATTGGATATATCGTGGCACNACAAGGTGGCAAACGGCCGGTTTTGGCGTCGTTAGGAAGCAAGTTTAAGACCGGACCCATGCTATAATTGGGTACCCACAGACAGAGCAATCAGCTATTGAAGGGGTCCTTCTCCGTGTCTGGCGTATCCCATATCCACACAGATTCTTCCCTAGAGGAAGCGGTATCCAAACCGCTGCCGTACCGGCGGATCGTGGTCAAGGCGGGCACCAGCGTTTTGACCGCCGGTCCGGATCATCAAGCTTTGGACGTGGCGGTGATGGCTTCATTGGCGCGCCAGATCTCCCAGCTTCGGTCCTTATCGGCGGAAGTGATGCTGGTTACTTCGGGAGCGATAGCTGCCGGTCAAGAGGGCCGGGGTGCGGGCCGGGTGGCTTCAGACATCCCTTCCCGGCAGGTCCGGGCCGCCATCGGACAGAGCCGGTTGATGCACACCTATCAGGAACTGTTTGGGGTCCACGGATTGCAGGTTGCCCAAGTACTGTTGACGATCAAAGACCTGTACGACCGACAATCGTATTTGAACGTGCGCAACACCCTGCAGGGTCTGCTGAACCTGGGGGTGATNCCCATCCTGAACGAAAACGACGTGGTGGCGGTTGACGAGATCGGAGAAGTGTTCGGTGATAACGACCGATTGTCAGCATTGGTGGCCAATCTGGTGGACGCCGATCTTCTGGTGATACTGACAGACATCGATGGTCTATATACGGCAGACCCGAATCTAGACCCCGAGGCCCGGCTGTTGCCAGTGGTGGAACGGGTCGACGAGGACATAGAGGCCTTGGCTGGAAGAGACCGCAACCCCTGGGCCCGGGGAGGGATGGCCACCAAGATCGACGCCGCCCGGCTGGTCACCACCTCCGGCATAACAATGGTCATGTGCCACGGCATGACCGAAGACAGCGTGTTGCGGGCGGCCCGGGGCGACGAGATCGGCACGATGTTCCGGCCCGCCGCGGAGAAACTGGAAGCCCGGAAGCGGTGGATGTTGGGAGCTGTCTCCCATCGGTCGGCCGTGGCCGTTGATCAAGGAGCCGCCGCCGCCCTGCGGAAGAACAACCGCAGCTTGTTGCCCGCGGGTATAACCGAAGTAACCGGTGATTTTGAGCGGGGAGACATCGTTTATATCGTCNCTGCCGGCGATCGGCGCATCGCTTGCGGAATAGCCAACTACGGCTCGGCGGACATCAAGCGTATTCGAGGTGTTCGGTCCGACGATATCCAAGATACGCTGGGCTACCACTACGGCCCGGAGGTCATCCATCGCGACAACCTGGTGCTGATCTAGAGGAAAGCTAATGGGATTGGTAACGACTACCGCTGAGATCGGCCTGGAAGCGGATAGCTTGACGGAGGTNGAGTTCCTGGTTGATACAGGATCTCTCTATACATTTTTGCCACCGNACTNAGCCTCTACATTGGGCCTCTCTTTTCCGGTTCATTCCACCGTTGTTCTAGCCGACCGGAGAACCATGGAGGTGCCTGTTGGTGTCGCCTTTCTCCGGTTGGCTGACCGTGAAGGTGGTGTGATGGTTGCAACGATGGACGTACCGATGCCGTTGCTTGGCGTGATCGNCCTGGAAGTATTGGGTCTCAAGGTGGACCCAGTTTCTGAAACTCTGGAACATACCCGGCCTTTCGGCCCATCGGCCCTGTGATGAGGACCAATCGTCCTATAATATTTAGGTGAAGCGGCAANCGCAGCGAGTCTAAATGAAGGTAAGCTATTAGAGAAAGTGCTGGAGGCCGATGTTAACTAACACTGTCGAAGACCTGTTG
Source organism: Chloroflexota bacterium (assembly GCA_002710215.1). GTDB lineage: Bacteria > Chloroflexota > Dehalococcoidia > Lucifugimonadales > UBA3495 > UBA11650. Next base: position 7,757 of record PAJQ01000040.1, read on the forward strand.
GAGCAGGGCCGGGACGCCCGAGCCGCGTCCCGGATATTGGCCCGGCTGTCGAGCAATATCAAAAACCAAGCCCTCCTGAACATTGCCGAAGCGTTGGAGACCCATCAGGATGAAGTGCTNGAGGCCAACGAGATTGACCACCGGTCGGCCCAGTCCGACGGGTTAAGCGAAGCTTTGCTGGACCGGCTCTTACTAACTGGAGACCGGCTCCGGGGAACGGCTGCCGAGGTACGCGGCGTGGCTGCACTTCCCGACCCAATAGCCGAAACTATGGATATGGCTANCATGTCCAACGGTTTGAAGATTGGTAAAAAACGAGTTCCCCTGGGCGTGATCGGCAGTATCTACGAGAGCCGCCCCCACGTCACGATAGACATCTCGGCGCTTTGTCTGAAATCGGGCAACGCCTGCCTGCTGCGGGGAGGAAAAGAGAGCCTGCGCTCTAACACCGCCTTGGCCAAACTGGTGCGTAAGGCCATCGGCGATGCCGGGGTGCCGGAGGAANCCGTCCAGTTCGTGGATAACCCGGACCGGTCCCTGGTGGATGCCATGTTGGGAATGAAGGACCATATCGACCTGCTGATTCCCCGGGGCGGAGACGGTCTGATCCGGTTTGTCGCCGAAAACGCCACCATGCCGGCGGTAACCGGCGGGATCGGCGTCTGCCACACCTACATCGACCGGGGCGCCGAGTTGGACATGGCCGCCAACATCGTATTCAACGCCAAAACCCAGCGGCCTTCGGTATGCAACGCGTTGGACACGATCCTGGTTCACGTTAATGCCGCCCCCGTCTGTCTACCACGAATCGCCGAAGAGNTGACCGCCGCCGGAGTGGAGCTGCACTGCGATCACCGGGCCTTGAGTATCTTGGGACCGCAATCAACCGGTGGCGGGAAATCGCCNGACGCCAAGATATTGCCCGCCAATGAAGAGGACTGGGGCCGGGAGTTTTTGTCCATGACTGCCGCCGTCAAGATAGTCGATTCTCTGGACGATGCGTTGGGGCACATCGAAACCTACGGCTCCGGCCACTCAGAGGCGATAATCACCGAAGACTACTCGGCGGCCATGCGGTTCCTGGACGAAGTAGACGCCGCCGCGGTGTTCGTCAACGCCAGCACCCGGTTTAACGATGGTGGCCAGTTNGGCTTGGGAGCGGAAGTGGGCATCAGCACCCAGAAATTCCACGCCAGAGGCCCCATGGGCCTAAAGGAACTCACTTCCTACAAGTGGGTAATCATGGGCGACGGTCAGATCAGAGAGTAGAACGGGAGGCTGGCTGTGCCGGATTTTACCTTCGAGCGCGAGGTCCGAACTCCTTCTTCCGAGGCCTACACCATCCATCAAGACGACCGNCAGGTAGGCAGGCTTGATATACATTTCACCGACGAAATGGTCCATGTTGCCCTGGCCGCTGACGAAAGCCTAACTCAAGAAGCTATCCAAGAGATAATCAACACTGTCGATGAAGACATGGTCGACGCCTTGGGAATTGCTCGGGAGGGCTTCGTGGTCCATGTCTTCCAAGGCCGGGAAGTCGGTGTATTTGGCGACGAGGATTTCGGAAAAAACGGTGCTGACCACTAAATCCTGACGACTCGGTGGAATGAGTCCATCTTTCTGGTTAAAATAGCGCCATGAGCCAGCCAGCNCCCAANCCAGACCGAACTACGTCCATCTCTCTTGATTCCAGCGTGTTCGTTGGCCGCCAGCAAGAAATGGCGGCGCTGGAAGCGGCCCTGCACGATGCTCTTTCCGGCCAAGGGCGTCTCGTCATGCTTGCCGGGGAGCCGGGAATCGGCAAAACCCGCACGGCACAAGAATTGGCTGCCTATGCCAAAGAACACGGCGTTCAGGTGCTGTGGGGCTGGTGCTACGAGGAAGAGGGCGCCCCTCCCTACTGGCCCTGGGTCCAGACGATGCGGNCGTACGTGCAACAGGCCAGTAGGGAACAACTAGCCGCAGAGATAGGTCTGGGTGCCGCCGCTATTGCGGATATCGTTCCCGAGATACGGCGTAAACTACCGGACCTAGAGACGCCACCGGAGCTGGAGCCGGGTCAGGCGCGCTTCCGCCTTTTTGACTCCATTACCACTTTCCTGAAAAACGCGGCCCAAAACCAGTCCCTTATGCTGGTGCTGGACGACCTCCACTGGGCCGACCGATCGTCTCTGTTACTTCCGGAGTTCCTCGCCCGAGAATTAGTCGAGTCACGAATTTTGCTGGTGGGCTGCTATCGTGACACCGACCTTTCCCGGCAGCATACCCTGACGGAAACCCTGGCCCAGTTATCAAGAGAGCCAGTCTTTCGGCGCCAAGTACTCCGCGGCTTGGGTCAAGATGATCTTNGGGAATTCATCAAATCAACCACCGGNGTCCAGCTTCCCCAAAATCTGACCGACACTCTTTATGTCCANACTGAGGGCAACCCCTTTTTTATGACCGAAATCATCAGGCTGTTGTCGGAAAGCGGAGAGTTGACCCCTGATCACATCGGCACACCCGAAGGAATAAAAATACCCGATGGTGTCCGGGAGGTAATCGGACAGCGTCTAAACCGGCTATCGGAGTATTGCAACGAGGTGTTGACTACGGCTTCTATCATCGGGAGGGAGTTTGATTTCCGGCTGCTGAATATCCTGAACGGCGAAATCTCCGAGGAGCAATTGCTCCAGGCAGTTGAAGAGGCGGTGTCCTTCCATTTGATCGAGGCAGTGCCGGGCCGGATGGACCGGTACCAGTTCGTCCACGCCCTGGTTCAACAAACGTTGACGGAAGAGGTGACCACCAGCCGCAACGTGCGGNTGCACGCACGNACCGCGGAGGCTATGGAACAGCTGTATGCCGCTGAAGTTGAGGCCCAGGCCGCTGAANTAGCCTATCACTACAGTGAGGCGGAAGCGGTGTTGGGCACCGAACGACTAGGTCACTTCTCCAGGATTGCCGGAGAAAGGGCACTGGCCGCCTACGCCTTCGACGAAGCCTCGGCTTTTTTGAGTCGAGCCCTTGAGGCCAGGGAAGGGGAGACCGGTCCTCAGCTGGCAGAGCGGGCCACCGATGAAGACACTGCTGCGATTTTGTTGGCTCTCGGCTACGCTCAGGCGGCGTTGGACCAGATCGCCGGTGCATTATCGTCATTTCATCGAGCTTTCGACTTTTACGCATCCGCGGTCAACGTCCCCAAAGTCGTCGAGATTGCCGAGTACGGCCATTCCGGTTATCTCATATCTGGGATGAGCGAATTGATTCCCAGGGCGTTGGATCTGGTGGACCCGGATTCCCATGACGCCGGCAAAATCCTGGCCAACTACGGTTATGCCCTGGGCGTGACCGTTGATGGATTCGACAGCGGCTTGGCGGCGCTGGAACGGGCGCTGGCAATCAGCAAGCACGAGAACGATAAAGTACTAGAGGCGCGGACCCAAGCCAACATGGCTAACGTATATGGGTTCCATGCGCATTGGGAAGAGTGCTTGAACGCAGGGTCACGGGCAATTGAGTTAAACATGGACCTGGATGATTTCCAAAGCGAGATGCGGGCGCGGATCTGGGTGGCCTCTGCCTTATTAGCGAAGGGGGATCNGGATCAGGCATCATATCATGGAGAGCACATGTTAGAGCTTGCAGAGAGGCGTCGCGATAGGACCTGGATCGATCGGACCCTCCGGCCCGTTCTAACTGCTGCGGTTGCTAGGGGCGACTGGGATTCTGCGCGTGAAGTGTGCCGCCGATACCCGTTTGGCCTGTCGATCCCGGTCACGATGTTCATCGACCAGATGGTGGGTGATGCCGACTTCGGGCTTGATACCATCGATGACGTAGCGCGCCAGGACAGCTATTTCCGATCAACAACGGATTGGATTGGCCGGTCTTCGTTCGTCCACATGTTAGCCGTGGTCGCCCGGATAACTGGTGATAGCGGCGTTCTGGCCTTGGCCGAATCCAACGCGGTCAACATACTCAGTTCAGANCATCAGCCGAATCAGGAGAGAGCCGCGAATTTGACCTTGGCTATCGTAGCAGTCGAACGGAGTGACAAGGATCCTGCCGAGCGACTTTACCGATCCCTTGTCTCGGCTGACCAATATTATGCGTGGCCTTTGTGCTCAGATCGAGTATTGGGGCTTTTGTCTCAGACCATGGGCANCGGTGGACAAGCTCAAATCCACTTCGAAGATGCCCTTGTTTTCTGCCGGAATGCAGNCTACCGGCCCGAACTGGCCTGGACTTGCTGCGACTACGCCGACATGCTGCTTCGCCGGAATGAGCCAGGTGATGGTACCAAGGCGATGTCCCTGTTGGACGAATCCCTTGCCGTCTCCACCGAGCTGGGTATGCGGCCATTGATGGAGCAGATAACCGAACGGCTGGACCGGATTCAGGCACCGCCGTTGCCGGCCCCAACTTATCCTGCCGGGCTGTCCCACCGGGAGGTAGAAGTCCTGCGCCTCATCGCCTTCGGCAAGACCGACCGGGAGATTGCTGAGGAGCTGTTCATCAGTTTCCGAACTGTGGGCAACCACGTGAGTAACATCTTGAACAAGACCAACACGTCCAATCGCACCGAAGCGGCGACCTTCGCCGCCCACCAGGGCCTGACCTAGGCGCCGCTCCCTCCGTCTTCCCCTCACCTTCGACGAACTGATAGGCCGGCGGTCACCTCGGCCGCCGCGATTCGGGTACGAGTTCCTCCAACCCCCACTCCGTCTCTAGGCTCNTCATTATTTAGTCGTTTGCGCCCCTCCGTTCCTCGAATAGGTAGTACTACCTAGTCCCATGCATTTTCGCACCCATGTTCTATTTCAGAAAATGACGAATCTTCTGGATGTGNCCCTTTGTGCTGCCCCGTTATTGTGACGTTGTTCCGAATAACAACCGGCTGGTCCCCAGAGAAACAAGAAAAAACGGGAAACCCCANCGGAAAGGCAAGTAGGAGGAAGAGATGAACACCACAATCAAACGGTTATTGGACCCCAAGCGGCACACCACAGGGAACACCACATCAAATAATGGAAAGGAGATTGAGATGAAAACGCAAATGATCAGCAAGAAGACAATCCTAGGACTAGCGATAGGCGCCGGTATGATCGCAGGATTCGGCGTGTTGTTGAGCGGCACAGAGACCCGGGCATTCAACCCCGCGGAGACGGCCAGGACCGTCAATGCCGGGATGGTCATCGACGAAAGCCAGGAAGCTGGAAACTACCCGGCGTCCAAGCTGGCTTCTCTCCAAGGGTTCGTCATCGACGAGAGCCGAGAGGTTGGCAACTATCCGGCGTCTAAGCTGGCTCCTACCCGAGGGTTCGTGATTGACGAGAGTNAGGAGGTTGGTNGATACCCGGCGGCTACAGTAAGGCTGCCCCATGAGTTGGCCTTTGACGAGAGCCAGGAAGTAGGCGGCTACCCGGNGGCGAAAGCAACGATGCCCCACGAGTTGGCTTTCGACGGAAGTCAGGAGAACGGCGGCAGCTTCATGACCACCNTGCGGAACGCGGTCATCGACGAGGGCCAAGAGGTAGGCGGCTACCCGGCCTCCAAGCGGACTCCAGTCCAGGGAATGGTAATCGACGAAAGTCAGGAGATTGGAGGTATCTAGAACACGACGTCTCAATCTCCTACACTCTTTGTCGCGTTCCCTTGTGGTGGGGGAACGCGACAAAGTAGTGTGCGCCCCGCAGGGCGGCGCCAATGAGGAAGAAACTAGAACCAAGATTTGATGCTTATAGGAACCCAGGAAGAAGACAAAAAAGAACGGTGCATCTTCGATCGAAGATGCACCGTTGGCGTTACAAATATTCCGGTTCGGTAAAATCAGATTTTAGGCGCAAATAGCGGCCACAAGGAAGGNCCGAAATTGAAGCGAGGAACAGTGACCTGCTGCGGCGAGACTGGNNANACNGGTANNACCGGTATCATCGGGGATGTTTCTTGCACTCTTCAATCTTGCCACAGCGGAAGCTGCCGGACATGCAAATGGAATAACGCGGTGACTAGGCGAAGAGGACGGGGTTAACCAGGTCAGTTTCGAGTCTTCCGGTCCCTCTTCATCTCGGCGCCCCCTTGCTGCCCGTTACGGCTGGTCCGTTCCCACGGGGGTTGGCGGTTTGGACCTGGCCTCCGGACTGGGTGGGTGTCACCAAATCAGNTGGCAAATAGCAGGACCAGGTCGTATTTCAAGTGTTGATCTATTTANGACCGTCTCTAGAATCGCCGTTTAACTCAGATTTCCCTCAACGTGTCCATAATCTGTTCCACCGATGGCCGGTCGTGGGGCGCTCCGCTGCGGTACTCGTACCGGACAGCCCCGGCAGCATCGATGACAAAGTCGCCCCCCAATTGCAGGAAGTCGCTCCTGTGGAAGTGGTACATCTGTCCGGCGGCCAACAGCTTGACGTAGGCCCAGATGGTGCCTGGTCCGAATACCCGCCTCAGTTTGCCGGAGCTNAGGNCGTAAGCCCGGTATGTGTCTTTTTCCGGGTCTGATAGCAAAGGAAAAGGTAGTTGCATCTGCCGTGACATCTGGAATAGCCGGTCCCGGGACTCGAAGGAAACCCCGGCCACTACTCCGCCAAGAGTCTGAATCTCGGTATACCGCCGCCGCAACTGCGACAGGTGTTCTCGTCAAGGTAGTCAAGCGAAGTGGCNCAGAAACACTAGGACAACCTTGTTCCCTCGGAGGTCCTGGAGAGAGACCAGGTCGCCTTCGGTGTCGGGCAGGCTAAATTCCGGCGCGGTCTGATTCAGCAAAATGGAGGGCGATTGCGGCATCATGGCAGGTCATTATACCCGGGGANCTAGATTGAAACCATAAAACTGGCTTCACTTGCACGTCTGGGCGCTCCGTTGGCAAATCGAACGCCTGGTACTTATAATTATCCCANCCGATATGGTGATCGATAGCCACTGTCATATCCTTCCGCCGAGCTTTCAAGACCGCCGTTCCCAGTTGTCGCTCCGGGACGCCACATTTGCCGGTATCCTCGCCAGCGATGACGCCGTGCTCGCCAGCGCTGAAGCCCTGTTGGCCGACATGGACCGGGATGGGGTGGAGCATTCAGTGGTGATGGGCATGGGCTGGACGGACTTCCGGTTAGCCCAAGAAGCCAATGACTACATAATTGAGTCGGTGGCCACACACCCCGGCAGGTTAACCGGATTTTGCTCGGTAAATCCAAACTGGGGCGNCGAAGCGGTGGCCGAGGTGGAGCGTTGCGCTGGCGTCGGCTTGAAGGGCATCGGCGAGCTTCATCCTGATACCCAGGGGTTTGACCTATCCGATAGTCCGACGATGGCGCCATTGATGGAAGCGGCGGGCCGGTTGGGCCTTCCCGTGCTGGTTCACGCCTCCGAGCCCGTGGGCCACCAGTATCCGGGGAAAGGACAGACTACTCCGGACAAACTTTACCGCTTCATCGAAAATTTCCCGTCCAACGTCATCATTTGTGCTCACTGGGGTGGCGGTCTGCCCTTCTACGCGTTGATGCCGGAAGTGCCGCAGGTCTTGGAAAACGTTTACTTCGACACTGCGGCATCTCCTTTTCTTTACCGGCCCGATGTGTTTACCGCCGTGACCGGCCTGGTAGGCGCGGACAAGATTCTCTTCGCCACGGATTACCCACTGATTCGAGCTCGGCGTTTGTTGGGGCAGGTCGAAGAGGCCGGTCTGTCTCTAGCGGATCAAGACTCCATTCTGTCCGGTAACGCCGCCCGATTGTTGGGTCTGTAGCCGAGGATTGTTTGGAAGAATTAGTAACTCTGCCCGACTACCTGGGAATGGGATTGGACATCGTATTCGTGGGTTTGAATCCTTCCTTGCCTTCGGTGGCGGTGGGCCACTACTTTGCCAATCCGCGTAACCGTTTCTGGCCGGCCTTTAACAGATCGGATCTGGTGGCTCGGGAGCTGACTCCTGAGCGGGACGNCAGCCTNTTGGCCGACGGTATCGGGTTTACCGACGTGGTGAAGCGCCCCACCGCCATGGGGTCGGGACTGAAAGCAGCCGACTACCGCTTTTGGTCACCCGTACTAAAAGAAAAGTTGCTGAAGTACCAACCCCGCATCGCCTGTTTCCATGGCGTCACCGCTTATAATGCCTACCTTCGCTATACGGAGGATGTAAGAGAAAACGCCGANCTGGGCCTACAAGAACGCACCATCGGAGGCACTCGCGTTTTCGTGANGCCTAACCCCAGCCCGGCCAACGCGACCTATTCTCTGGACGACTTGGCCGGATGGTACCGCCGTCTCAAGAGATTGCTGGAAGAATTAGCCGGCTGATGGTTAGGGGAGGGGCAATCAGGGTATTTATCGCCCTGGACATACCCGATGCGGCTCGTTCGTCGCTCTCCGGTGCGATCGATGGTTTGAAGGCGGCGATACCACATGGCGTGCGGTGGGTTGACCCCCGAGGGATACACCTAACCCTGAATTTTCTAGGGAATATAGACCCCAGGCGGGCGGATGGGATTCTAGAATCGATGGTCCGGGTTGGTCAAGAAGTATCTAGCTTTTCGTTGAGTCTGGCCGGATTGGGCGTGTTCCCAAACCAGCGCCAGCCCAGGATTTTATGGGTCGGCGTGGCGGGTGATATGGACCCCTTGACCGGTATCCAGTTAGGCGTGGAGGAGGCNATGTCAGAGCNGGGATTCACCAAGGAGAGACGCAGCTTCAACCCGCACCTGACCATCGGGCGGGTCAGAGACAGAGTATCGGCATCGGAACGGGAAAAGATCGGGACCTCGGTTACCTCATGCTCCCTTGATCCCACCGAGCCGTGGATAGCGGATACCATGCACCTGTTCCACACCACATTGACCCCGGATGGATCGATCCACGATATTATNGGGTCCGCTCCCTTGTTGAGACCTCATGGATAGGATAGCCAGGACAATCACTCCAGTGGCTCCATTCGACTTCGAATTGACCGCCGGCTACCTTACCTATTTCCAGGGACGTTACGCCACCGACTCTCTGACCGATGGAGTGTACCGGCGGNTGCTAGACCTGGATGGCAAGTTGGTGCTGGCATCGGTTTCTTCGGCTGGCAGTCTGGAAGAGCCCGCATTGGCTGTCGAGCTGCAGGCCGAAGAACTGACTACTTCCGTGGCGGAGCAGGTAACGGACAAAGTGGCCTGGATTCTGGGGGTTGNGCAAGATCTGATGCCTTTCTACGCCCTGGCCCAAAGCGACCCGGCGATGTCGGCCATAACTCAACGATTCCATGGGCTGCACATGCCGCATACCGCCTCGGTATTTGAAGCCTTGGTGTTAGCTATTCTCGGCCAGCAGATCGCTACCAACGTCGCCCGCATCATCCGCACCCTGCTCATAGAAACCCACGGACCCCGTCAAACCATCGAGGGCGAAACCTACTATGCCTTTCCCAGGCCCGAAACCCTGGCCGCTCTGCGGGTGGAAGACCTACGGGGCCTGAAACTCAGCCAACGCAAAGCGGAGTACGTCCACGGNATCGCTTGCGCGGCGCTAGATGACCCGGAGGGCATGGAAGGGCTGCACCGGATGGACGACGAGGCCGTAATACAGCACGTAACGAGCCTGCGAGGCGTGGGTCAATGGACTGCCCAGTGGCTCTTGATCCGGGCATTGGGCCGTCCCGACGCCTTGCCGCTGGGTGACCTGGCTTTAAGGCGTGTCGTTTCCCGATTGTACTTTCAAGAAGAGCCCCTGAACGACGCCCAAGTGGAAGACTTCTGCCGCCGGTGGTCTCCCTGGAGGACCTACGCCACCACCTACATGTTCACCGCCATGCGCACGGGAATGGCGTGACAAGAAGTGGATATTTCTCCTGAACTTCACCAGAAACTCTGCCTAACGGTGCTGGTGGCAACTTATTGAGGATNGGCCAAGCCTAAGTTTTCACGGAGAGTTCCAGGAACGTAATCCTTGCGGAACAGTCCTCGGTGCTGCAACTCGGGAACCACTTTCTGGACAAAATCAACATAGGCGCCTGGCATGTGGGTAGCGGCAATCACAAAACCATCGCAAGACTCGCTCAGGTACCAACTCTCCATCTGGTCTACTATCTGCTCGGGAGTTCCGGCGAACACAGGAAGTTCACTTAGTGTGCCTCTGCCGGAACAACGTATAAAATCATCTACACTTGGGTTCTTGGTGCCGCTCAGTTCCACGACGCGGTCTAGGAATCCTCTGAGGCCTGTCATGGACTCTAGGGTTTCGTCGGAAAGCGGCTCATTTGTGGGGTGCTTGGCGAAATCATAGTTAAAAACTTCGGACAAGAGCACCAAAGAATCGGTCTGGTTGGCCAAGCTATTTATGAAAGCCAGTTTTTCCTGCGCAATCTCCTCAGACTCGCCCACCACGACGTAGACCGCGGGCGCCACCTTCAGAGAGTCCGGGTCACGGCCTAACACTTCTCTTTGCCGACGCAAATCTTGCCTGTAGGCTTTGCAACCATCGGCTGTGGGGTATATCACAAACAGAAGTTCACCCCAACGGGCTGCAAATCGCCTACCTCTATCGCTCTGCCCGGCCTGGATAATCAGTGGACGGCCTTGAGGCGTACGGGGGACGGTAAAAGCGCCCTGCGACTGAAAATACAGACCCGAATGATCGACTCTGTGCACCCGGGTTGAGTCGGCGAATCGCCCGGTTTCTTTGTCGGCCACCATAGCTCCGTCTTCCCACGAGTCCCATAACTCGCATACCACGCTCATAAACTCGTCTGCAACGTCGTATCTGGTGTCGTGAGGCAAGTGCTCGGAAACCCCGAAATTCTGGGCCTCCGAGTCGTTCAAAGAAGTCACCACGTTCCAAGCCGCCCTGCCTTGCGTGAAGTGATCTATGGAGGCGAAAAGCCGAGCCACATGAAAGGGGGAGTAATAGGTTGTTGAATACGTCGCACCCAATCCTAAGTGACTTGTAGCCAGGCCCATTGCGGTGATTATCGGCACCAAATCTAGCTTGACAGCACGTATCCCATGTTCAACAGCGTCCTCGTGGGTGTTCCCGAACCGGCTGGGCATGGCCAAACGGTCATCGATAAAGGCAAGGTGGAANTTGCCTTCTTCCAAGATTGTGCCGATATTCTGGTAGAACGCCAGATNCAGAAAGTTGGGATCGGTTTCTGGGTGGCGCCAAGACCCGGTGTAATTTGAACAGTTGGATGCCTGGAGAAAAGCTACCAACAGCATCTCTTTGTTGTATTGGCTGGCCATATTAGTCAGCAATCCCCAGATGCCCCTGAACAAGTTGGGTTCGGATTGGTTTATCCTGGTGCCANATACAGTGTCACCACGTCAGGCGTCTAAGCGATGGCGGTCTGGACCATTCACGATCAGTCTCATGATTGCCACCGGAGGGGTACTGGTGAAACTCGGTCACCCACTCCCGACGATATCTAAATCTTGACGCCGGAGCTAACCCTACCGGAANAAACTCATCAAGTTCTTGGGATTTCGGGAGCGGGATAGTTGGCGCATCATTTTTTGGGTTTGGCGGAATTGGTTCAGTAGCTGGTTGATGTCTTGGGGNGTGGTGCCGCTGCCCCGGGAAATGCGGCGGCGGCGGCTGCCGTTGATTATCTCCGGTTTTTGCCGCTCCTCGCGGGTCATCGAGCGGATGATGGCCTCCACTCGCTCAATCTGGCTGTCGTCCAAGGCTCCGGCCTTCAGCTTGGAACTCATCTGGCCCATGCCGGGAATCATTTCCATGATCTGGCTTAGCGAACCCATCTTCTTGACTGCCTGGATCTGGGTCAAGAAATCTTCCAAGTCGAAACTGGCCTCGCGGAACTTGCGCTCCATCTCCTTGGCCTGATTCTCGTCAACCGACTCCTGGGCTTTTTCTATCAGGGTCAGCACGTCTCCCATGTCCAGAATCCGGGAGGCCATGCGGTCGGGATAGAAAAGTTCCAGCNCGTCTGGCCGTTCCCCCACGCCCATGTACTTNATGGGAACACCGGTTACCCGGGTCACCGACAGAGCCGCGCCACCTCTAGCATCGCCGTCCATCTTGGTCATAATCAGCCCGGTCAGCGAAACCTTTTCATGGAATCCCTCGGCGGCGTTGACGGCATCTTGGCCGGTCATCGCGTCGATGACCAGCAGGATTTCCTGAGGGGATATGGCGGTCTTGACCTCTTCCAGCTCCTTCATCAGTTCGTTGTCGATCTGCAGGCGGCCCCCGGTGTCCACGATGGCCCAGTGGACNCCCAANTCTTCGGCGCGCTTCATACCGTTCTTGGCGACTTGCACCACGGTGGAAGTCGCCGGGTCTTCCGAGTAGACCGGAATGCCCAACTGCTTGCCTAGGGTTTCCAATTGTTGGATGGCGGCCGGGCGGCGCAGGTCGGCGGCGATCAACAAGGCTTTCCGGTCTTGGCGGCGTAGGGACAAGGCCAGCTTGGCTGCGGTAGTGGTTTTACCTGACCCCTGCAGTCCCACCATCATTACCGCGTTGGTGGGTTGGCTGGAAGGCATGAGCCGGTGTTCGCCTCCGGTCAACAGTGACGTGAGCTCTTCGTGGACGATCTTGACGACTTGCTGCCCAGGAGTGAGGCTCTCCAGAACGTCCGAGCCTAGAGCCCGTTCTTTGACAGCGGCCACGAAATCCCTGGCCACCCGAAAGTTAACGTCCGCCTCCAGCAAAGAACGGCGTACCATNCCAAGAGCTTCGTCGATATCTTTGTCGGTCAACCGGCCCTTGCTGGTCAGCTTGCCCAGGATTCCGGTTAGTTTCTCAGTTAGGTTCTCAAGCACGTTTCAGCGTCCTCGCCGTAGTTTTTTGTATCTCTTAGATTCGATTGTAGGCTTGCGGTTGCGTGAGGGTCAAGGTGGAGGCATGCCTGTGATAGAATATTCCCGGTCATAGAGGGGTGAGGCGAATGGTAGATAACGTCGAAGTTACACGTTCGATCGGTGCGGCTGACCACTCCGGAAACACTCAGTCCCGGTCCCTCCCTTGATACCCCAGCGTCTCAGCGTCAGGAACTTCCTGTGCTATAGGGAAGACGTGCCTACCCTGGATTTCCAAGGCATCCACGTCGCCTGCCTGTGCGGTCCCAACGGTCACGGCAAGTCGGCCCTGCTGGATGCTGTTACCTGGTGTTTGTGGGGNGAGGCCCGAGGAAAGACTCAGGACGACCTGATTTCCTACGGCGCCGACGAATGCCGCGTGGAGCTGGAGTTTCTTTCCAGGGATACTTCTTACCGGGTGATTCGCAGCCGTTCCCGGGCCGGTGGCCGGCGCCGCCAGGGCGTGTCCGACTTGCAACTTCAAGTCCTGGGCGGAAACGGCGCAATAGCTATCACCGGAGACCACATTCGCGAAACCCAAGCCAAGATCGANCAGACTGTGGGCATGGACTACGATGCCTTCATCAACTCGGCGTTCTTGCTACAGGGCAGAGCCGCCGAGTTCACCGACAAAACCCCCGCCGACCGCAAGGCAGTCCTGTCCAAGATCCTGGGATTGGAAGCCTACGACCGGATTCAAGAGCGGGCGAAACAGAGGTTGGATGAGGGGAAATCCACCACTTCCGAGATCGAAGGCTCGTTGGGCCGCATGCGGTCTGACCTGGAAAACATCGGCGACCCGGCCGTTGAGTTGGCGGAAGTCAAAGAGCGGCTGAACACAGTCAATCTTCAGACAGAAGAAAGCCGCGGACGAGTCGAGGGCCTTCGTGCGCAAGTGGGCGAGCTTGAAACCTTTCGGGAGCGTCTGGCGGAGTCAGGAAAGAACATCACTGATATTCGTGGTGATATAGAGCAGCTAGAAGCGTCTCTTTCGACAGGTCAGGGACGTGTCCGCGGGTATTTGGACCTTATCGAACAGGCGGATGCCATCCGGCAGGGGTTTGAGCGCCTGGCCTTGGCCCGCCATCGGTTCGATGCCTTGGAAGAGGCGCGCGGCCGGTATGACCTGCTTGGCGAGAGCAAGAACCAGCTGCAAAGGTCCATCGATAGCTGCCGGACGCTATTGGAAGCCAAGATNGCCCAGCTAATGCGCCGCGTGGAAGTGGAATTGCCTCCCAAAGNCGGCGCCGAGTCCGAGTTGTCCGGCCAGCGTGAGCAGGTTCAGGACAGGCTGGGCGGCCTTGACCGGGAAAAGGTTCAAGTCGCCGGTTTGCGGGAACGGTTAACCCAGACATCNACTGCCATCGGAGAAGCCCAAAGTACCTCGGAGCGTTACCGGGTGGAGGGCCAGGAGCTTGCGGCCAAGTTGGTGTTCTTACAGCAGACCGGGGGAGAGGAAGCCGTTTGCCCCCTTTGCCAAACTTCACTGGGACAGGACGGGTGCGACGCCCTCTCGCATGCCTACAACACCGACATCGAGGCTAAACGGGAGCTATACCGGCAAAACAGCCGGCGATTGAAGCAGCTTGAAACTGAGAAGTCGGACATGGAAAATGAATGGGGGCAACGGGATCAAGCCCTCACGCTAGCGCTGCGGGAGGGACAAGCCAAGCTGCAGGAGCTTGAATCACGTATTCAAGAATCCCGTGAAGCCCAGANGATGCTGGACGAAGATCGAAAACAGATGACGGAGGCTCAATCCTCTCTGAATTCCGGCGAATTCGCCGCCGCTGAACGGTCGGAGCTCAAGGCGATCGAAGATCAAATGGTTTCCTTGGGATACGATGAGGAAGCCCGCCAACAAAGCTATGCCGAAACCCGGGAGCTGGCGCATTTCGAAGAGCAGCATGGGCAGTTGACTCAAGCCGAAGCCAGCTTGCCTCCCGAGCAAGAGTCGCTAGCCCGCACCCAAGATATCCTCAACCGACGCCGCGCCGACCTGGAACAGGCTCAAGAAAGACGTTTGGCCGACGAGCAGGCCATCGCCGAGCTCCCCCAGTTGCAAACCAGTCTCAAGGCCGCTGAATCCGATCTGGCCGAGCTGGAATCGACTCGGCAGGCCACCACTGCCCGTCTCGGCTATCTTGACGGGGAGTTGCAACGAATGCAGGGGCTCAGACGGGAGGTCAGCAGGGACACGGCCCGTCTNGCGTCCCTGAAAGAAGACGAAGGGATCTACCAAGAACTGGTTACCGCATTTGGCCGTCAAGGGATCCAAGCCATGCTGATTGAGACGGTGGTGCCCCGGTTGGAGGAAGAGGCCAACATTCTCCTGGGACGCATGACCGATAANCGGATGCAGGTGAAGCTTGAGACTCAGCGGGAGCGCCGGAGCGGCCATGGCGACCCCATCGAAACCCTCGAGATCAACGTCAGCGATGAGCTGGGACCGCGCAGCTACGAGATGTACAGCGGCGGCGAGGCTTTCCGTATCAACCTGGCCCTTCGTATCGGCCTCTCCAAAGTCCTGGCCCAACGGATCGGCGCTCCTCTACCCACGTTATTCATCGATGAAGGTTTCGGTTCTCAAGATGGCCCAGGCCGGGAGCGCATCCTGGACGTCATTTCAGCCATNGAAAACGACTTCGAGAAGATAATCATCGTCACTCATCTGGAAGATATGAAGGACGTGTTCCCGGTTCGTATAGAAGTCCAGAAAGGGGACCAAGGGTCAAGTTTCTGGATCAGTTAGTTCCAATCCTGGCCTCGACCTATTTGGNGGAAAGTCCCTTCCCCCTCGGACGGGGGAAGGTTAGGATGGGGGTGCTCCCGTTCCGATCAGAACAATTTTCAAGATGTATGCTAGCCATGCCAGTGTTGGCTTTACCCCAATGAATCCGAGAGTAGGGATCCAACAAGTTTGAGCGATATAAATTTGGACATTATTGTACGCAGAGCCACCAAGTCGGACCTGAAAACTGTCGTGGCTTTCAATGCCGCGATGGCCAAAGAAACAGAAGACAAGACCCTAGATATAGAACTACTCACTAAAGGGGTCTCGGCGGTGCTCGTCCAAGACGGACTGGGGTTTTACCTGATGGCGGAAGCGGATGGCCGGCCAGTNGGCCAGTTGCTGATTACCACCGAGTGGAGCGATTGGCGCAACGGCTATTTCTGGTGGATTCAAAGCGTGTACGTCGATGCGGAGTACAGGCGCCAAGGGGTCTACCGGGCCCTGGACAGCCACGTACACTCTGAGGCNAGACGGCGGGGGGATGTTTGCGGTCTACGGCTATACGTGGAACGGAACAACCACGTCGCCCAACAGGTTTATACCAGGCTNGACATGCACCGGTCCCACTACGATCTGTTCGAGATTGACTTCGTCCTGTAGCAGCCCAAATTCCAGGAGGACAGCATATGCTTNCCGACAAAGTAAAAGACTTCGCCGNCCAGACCCATCGAGGAGTGCTCACCACCTTCCGCCGCAACGGCGCCGCCCAGATGAGCATAATCAGCTGCGGCCCGTACCGCGACGGCATCGCTTTCACGGTTACGGAGAGCCGGGTAAAGCTGAAAAACCTCAGGCGGAATCCCCAGTGCACCCTACTGGTGTCCGCGGAAGCCTGGCGGCCCTTCGTGGTGGTGGAAGGCCGGGCAACGATACTGTCTGCGGACAACACAGACCCCGAAGAGTTCAAAACGGCTCTCAGGGACGCCTACCGCGCCTGCTCGGGAGAGGAGCACTCCAACTGGGAAGAATATGACCAAGCCATGCGGGACGATCGCCGCTCGGTGATTATAGTTGTCCCGGATCATATTTATGGGACGGTTGTGTAGGGTATTCACGTAGGTTTTGGGTGGAACCTGAGACCCTTCACTGCGTTCAGGGTGACGGGATGGATTGTCGGCGCGGCGCTTGTCTTGGGGAAGGCGCCCCTTACGGTTGGCAACTCGGGCAGTAGTAAGTCCCCCGGGCACGGACCCGGGTGCCGGTGAAGGGGCCGTTGCAGCGGGGGCAGGGTGCGCCTTCGGTGCGGGGATGGCTCCAGCCGGTCAGGGCGCGTGGAGGGTCAGGCCAGGATTCGTCGCGGGCATTTTCGTACTTTTCTATTGACGCGGTGAGCGCGTTGACGATGCTCTGCTGCAGCCGATCGATCTCTTCGCCGCTTAGTCCGGCAGCCGAACGGGTTGGGTTGATCCCCGCAAGGAATAGGGATTCGTCGGCGTACAGGTTGCCCATCCCGGCGACTATGGACTGCTCCAGCAGCAAGGCTTTGATGGGGGCCTTACGTCCCTCCAACGATTGGGCCAGCAACTGGGGCGTTAAGCCGCCTTCCAGCGGCTCCGGGCTCAGGGGAGGCAAGACTTCGCCGGGGTCCGAAACCAGCCAAATCTTGCCGAACTTCCGGCCGTCTTCAAACCGTAGCTCTCTGCCGTCGTTCAGCGAGAAGGTGTGGCGCACCAGGGGGTGAGTTGGCTGGGTTCGTGGCTGAACGGACATGCCGCCGCTCATGCCCAGATGGAGAATCAGGGTTTGCGCCTCCAATCCCTGGCCGAGCAATGGGAGCAGGATGTACTTGCCCCGGCGATGGACCCCCTGCACTTCGGCGCCCTGGATCCCCAGCACGAAATCCTCTAGACCTGGGGATTTGACGCTTTTCGTCCAGCCAATGTTCGCGCCGGTGAAAACCCTTCCCGGTAGCTCTGCTCGAAGGAGGCAACGCCGGGCATTTTCAACCTCGGGAAGTTCGGGCATGCTTGGCCGCGCTAAACGCGGCGCACTCCCAGGGTCACTTTCATCCCGTCAACGTCGGAGGTTTCGCTCTCGGCCCCATCTTGCGGCGGCCCTGCGAGTAATTCTTCGCTGAGGGTCTCTTGGCGGATGTAGCTGGAAAAATTGCCGGTCATGACGCTGGCGATATCATCGGGCGCTTGGTAATAGGTGACGATGCGGTCGGTCAACTCAAACTCCGATGAGCGGCGCAGGTTCTGGATGCGATGGACCAACTCCCGGGCCAGGCCTTCCTCGGCCAGTTCCGGGGTAACCTCGGTTTCCATGGCGACGACGTAAGGCCCCTCTTCGACCACGGAAAAACCGTCCGGCGGCACCCGGGTCAAACTTACTTCCTCTGGTTCTAATTGTATCGGTNGAATCCCGTCGCCCTGTCTTCTAAGACCGATCGGCTGGCCGATGCTTACTTGCATCGCCACGTCTCGCGGGACCAGATCAGCCAACGCCGTGACCACATGCTGCGAGCTCGCGCCGTACTTGGGGCCTACCAACGACATGTTGGCTGTTACGTTCCAATCCCAGAACTCAACTTCATTGGAACTTCCCGTTACATAAGGCAGAACGTGCTTTACGTTTAATTCTTCAAGGAGTTGATCCGAAAGATNCCTAACTTGGCTCTCCTCGATATCATTCNTGACGACAACCCTTAGGGCATTGAGAGGCTGGCGCACCTTGAGCCCCGCTTTGGAACGGGCGCTACGTCCCATGCTGGCGATGCGCATGGCCAGTTGAGTAGCATCGTTTAACGGTTCGTCGATGAGGGATCTGTCGGCCACGGGGAAGGCAGCCAGGTGTACGCTGTCGGGCGCGCTGGGGTCCACCGAGCAGACTAGGTTCTGATAGATCTCCTCGGAAACAAATGGGGCCAAGGGCGCCATCAGCTTGGCCACGGTCACCAGGCATCGATGCAATGTGACGTAGCCGGACTGTTTGTCCACGTCGTTCTCGCTCTTCCAGAAGCGGCGGCGGCTGCGGCGCACGTACCAGTTGGAAAGCTGGTCGATGAACTCTTGCAGTCGGCGGCCGGCGTTGGTTGGGTCGTATGAGTCCAAGTAGCGGTCCACCTGTTCGATCAGGGTGTTCAACTCGGAAAGTATCCACCGGTCCAACTCGTTCTCCGGCTTCCAATGCGCCGGTGTTTGCTGCGGGTCGAACCCGTCGATCGACGCGTAGTTGGTGAAGAAGGAATAGACGTTCCACAGTGTCAGCATTACCCGGCGCAGGGTTTCGCTCACCAGTCTGGCGGAGAATCGACGGGGTTCTCCGGGCTGAGACGCGGTAAACAGGTACCAGCGCAGGGCGTCGGCCCCGTGCTCGTCCAGGACCGGAATAGGCTCCACCACGTTGCCTATCCGCTTACTCATCTTATGGCCTTGCTCGTCCAGGATCAGGCCCAGGCAGATGACGTTTTTGTAGGAGGGCTGTCCCTTCAGCAGGGTGGAAAGAGCGTGCAGGCTGTAGAACCAGCCCCGGGTCTGGTCCACCGCCTCGCAGATGTAATCGGCGGGGAATTTCCCCTCCTTCTGAAGTTTGTCCACATCGTCGATGTCCAGAGTGTGCCACTGGGCAAAAGGCATCGCTCCCGAGTCGAACCAGGCGTCCATAACCTCGGGGATACGGCGCATCTGGCCGTTGCAGTCATCGGCGGGGCATTGCAGCAGGATATCGTCCAAGTAGGGACGGTGCAGGTCCAACGTGTCCAACTTCTCCCGGTCATCTAAGGGGGCGTGGTCCTTGAGTTCCTGAACGCTTCCGATGCACAGAGATTCGGTACATTCCTGGCACTGCCAGATGGGGATGGGCGTGCCCCAATATCTTTCCCTGGAGATGGCCCAGTCCACGTTGTTGCGCAGCCACTCGCCGAACCGGCCCTCTTTGATGTAGGCGGGATACCAGTTGATGGCGCTGTTGCCTGAGACCAGTTGGTCCTTCAGGGCCGAGGTTCGGATGTACCAGGAGTTCTTGGCGTAGTAGAGCAGCGGGGTGTCGCAACGCCAGCAGAAGGGATAGGTATGGCGGTAGATGTCCCGGTGGAACAGCAGCCCCCGGTCCCTCAGGTCGTTCATGATGTCTCGGTCGGCGTCTTTCACGAACTTGCCCGCGAAGGGATAGTTGCCGGTGACGTTGCCCTGAAGGTCCACGGGTTGGACGAAGGCCAGCTCTTTCTCCCGCCCTAATCCCAAGTCCTCGTCGCCGAAGGCCGGGGCGATGTGGACGATGCCGGTGCCATCTTCCATGGACACGAAATCGGCCGCGACAACCCGAGGATGTAATTCGGAGACGGTAGTTAGCTCCGTGATGGTTGTGCCGTTTACGGACTCCCGGCGGACGAACTGTTGAATCTCCGTTCCGAAGTCCGCCGGTTGGTACAGGGGTTGGTACGAGACGCCGGCCAGGTCAACCCCTTTCAGCGTGGCCACCACTGTATGGTCTTGTTTGATGTTGGCTTCCAGCAAGGCGGTGGCCAGCACTAAGCGTTCCTTACCGCCGTCCTCGTCCAGCTCGACGACCGAGTAATCGGCGTTCTCGCTCACGGCCAAGGCCGTGTTGCCGGGGAGGGTCCAGGGCGTGGTCGTCCAGGCAAGGAGGTAGGTGGGGGGCGAAATCCCCCCCGGCCCCCCTTTACCAAAGGGGGGAGAATCACTAGCTTCCCCCCCTTGGGAGTTGGCATCGTTACTTTCCTCCCCCCCTTGCGAAGGGGGGGATTGAGGGGGGGTCTCCACGCGGAATTTTATGAATACTGATGGGTCTGGGGTGTCCTCTCTGTAGCCTAGAGCGACTTCGTGGGAGCTGAGGCTGGTTACGCAGCGGGGGCAGTGGGGTGTTCCCCGCATGTCCCGGTATAGCAGTCCCTTGTCCCATAGCTCTTTGAGTATCCACCAGCCCGACTCGATGTACTCGTTCTCCAGGGTTACGTAGGGGTGGTCCATGTCTACCCAGTAGCCGATGCGGTCAGTCATCGTCTCCCACTCTTTCAAGTAGTGGAACACACTCTCCCGGCACTTCTGGTTGAATCTTTCTATGCCGTACTCTTCGATGTCCCGCTTGGTGGCCAGGCCCAGGGACTTCTCGACCTCCAGCTCAACCGCAAGGCCGTGGGTGTCCCAGCCGCCTTTCCGGAGCACCCGGTAGCCTTTCATCGTGCGATAACGGCAGATGACGTCCTTGAATACCCGGGCCAGGACGTGGTGGATGCCGGGGCTGCCGTTGGCAGTGGGCGGCCCCTCGAAAAGCATGAACAAGGGAGAGTCCTTCCGTTCTGTCTCGGTACGGTGGAACACGTCCCTGTCGGACCAATGATTCAGGATATCGGCGTCGACTTCTGGGAAGCTGACGCGGCTGGAGACCGGTTTGAACATTTTCGGTTAACCTCTGGGATGGCGATTACAGGTTACGCATGGCGCTTATTATAACTTGATTTTAGTTC
This sequence comes from Chloroflexota bacterium, assembly GCA_002710215.1. Classification (GTDB taxonomy): domain Bacteria; phylum Chloroflexota; class Dehalococcoidia; order Lucifugimonadales; family UBA3495; genus UBA11650. Next base: position 28,755 of record PAJQ01000040.1, read on the forward strand.
GTTGAATCGGGATTCACCTTGCCGTATCATGTAGCCATGTACTGGCAGTTGCAACTTTTCGCTCTTTTCGCTGCGGTCGCAGCGATATTAACGGTTGGATATTTTTTAGATTTGATGATGAAAACCGATTCGAAGGATTGCCTCGGCAAATTTTTGAGGAAGACGGTTGATAAGACGCCGGAATCCTGGCTGCAGCTAGCTAGCGGAAAATTCTCGGAAGGGTTCGACAAGATTTATGGTGGAAGCTCTTCGAACTTGGAACTGGTCATCTGGTTGGGGCTGGTGCTTTCGCCGCTAACTCTGGCATTAACGCGCATCCCCTTCGTGAGCGGAGCCTCAAAACCAGAAGACTTGCTCATCATAGCGATGCTCGGTGCTTTCGGATACGTGCTAATTGGGTATGCTACCCTCGTTGTCGGCAACGCCGGCGCAATAATCGGTATCGCCTTGTGGGGCAGATACGTCAACGCCATCGGAACCTTAGCCGTCGTCTTCATCGGGATATTCATCGCAATCATTTTCGGTGTCATTTTCGGTGGGATTTATGGGGGCACCATCGGTGGCAAGTTCAGCATCGTCACCGGTGTCATATTTGGTGGCATTGCCGGCGGTATTATCATCGCCCTCGCCGTCAAAGTGTGGAGAATACCGATTCACCCTCTGAAAGCGATGTTTTGGTCCGTCGCATTCGCTTGCATATTTGGACTAATCGCGTGGGACACTGGGAAAGCGTTTGTTATCGAGATATATACGGATCCCAAAGTGCTCGCTTTCGTAGCGTTCAATTTTTTTGCTGACGGAGTTTCCTTGTTGGAAACCCGCTGGGTGCTCTGCCGGGGTTCTAGTGCAAGCCTCGGAATGTTGGCCAGTCTCGTTATATTTGACCTAGTGGCATCGGCAGCGATTTACCTTGTGCTGCCGTCAATTCTTTGGCCTCAGATATTGGAGTTCGGAGATGCGATGTTGTTTAGGGGCAACCGTCCTTGGTTGGGGATTCTGTTTTGGACAACGTTTTCAACATCGTTCATGTTTTACTTGTTCGTGGCTGCGGCACTGTTGGTACGGCCACTGACTAGGGGGCTTGGATTGTTTGACATGCTCTCTGGCCAATTCGATTTGCAGGCAAATCCGGTTTGGTGCTTGGCAGTGGCCATGGCTGTTGTGGTCACTGTGTTGTTTTTGGCCGGAGGCATCATTCAGGCTGCGTAGCCAGGATACGGGGATGGGGCTGCATGAATCGAACGACCGGCAGTAGGGCTAGGCCAAAAATACGCGGGCTTGGGTCAGGGCGTTGGATGACGGGTCGACGGCCAATCCGAATGCCTGCAAGGTATGGGAGCCCAGGACCGGTTGGCTATCGGGCTGACCGAAGACGCAGACAACAGTGCGTTCCGCATCTCCGATCTTGAGGCGAATCTCCGCCAGGGACCGCTCCTCGCTTCCTCCGTCCGATCCTTCCAAGACGCCGTTCCAATACGGATCGATCCCCAGCATGGACAGCATGGGCGAGGGCATCACCGCGTAGGTGGAAGCGGTGTCCACCAGCGCGATTACCGGCTGGTACCGGGAACCGTCTCTGGGACCGACCTCGACCTGCTGACGGAAAGTCGTCATAGATGCCTCACTCCCACAGCTTGTAGAAGTGGTTCAGAGGTCCGTGTCCTTGGCCGATGGGGAAGGAGCTACGGATAGCCTCGGTGACGTAATCCTTGGCCAGGGCGACCGCCTCGGTTACAGCCATGCCCCGGGCCAATCCGGCGGCAACCGCTGAGGCGAAGGTGCAGCCGGTGCCGTGGGTGTTGACGGTGTCGAAACGGGGGGCCGTGAACTCTCGATAATCCGAGCCGTCATAAAACAGGTCGGTGGCGGGGCCCTCTCGATGGCCCCCTTTCACGACCACTGACCGGGCGCCCATGGCGACGATGGATTCGGCGGCGCGGCGCACGTCGGCGTCGGAAACTATTTTCGTCCCGGTCAACGCCTCGGCCTCGGGGATGTTGGGAGTGACAACCGCGGCCAGGGGCAGTAGCCGGGTGCGGAGACAGTCGACAGCGTCTTCCCGCAGCAGAGAATCGCCGCTCTTGGCCACCATGACCGGGTCCACCACCAGTTGTTGTATGCCGTGTTTTTTCATCGCCTCAACGACACATTCGATGATAGCGCTGCTGGACAGCATACCCGTCTTCACGGCATCGGCGCCGATGTCGGACAGCACGGCGTCGATCTGGGCGGTGATAACGTCCGTGGGTATTTCGTGAACCGCGCTAACCCTCACCGTGTTCTGGGCGGTGATGGCGGTTAGCGTGGATGCGCCATAGACACCCAGGGCGGCGAAGGTTTTGAGATCGGCTTGGATGCCGGCCCCGCCGCCCGAGTCCGACCCTGCGATGGTCATGGCTTTAGGGATCTTCACTGAGGCCACTCCTCGTCATTGTAGGCCATTTCCCAGAACTCGAGCTCGTATCGCAGCACGTCACGAAAAATCGCCTGCAGCCGGGGCCGGTCAACCGGACTGAGGGGGGCTTCGTCCACCGTTTGTCGCAACCACGACACGAAGCCGGTCATCCCGTCGCTGGTGTGCAGGTCGATCCACGTCTGGTAATAACGGTTCGCGGGGCGTTTTCCGGCAGATGCCAACCGCTGTGCCCAGTCCATGTAGGGCCACTCTACCGCCAGCAGGGTGGCGATAACGTCGGTATATGTGCCGGTATAGGCTACGTTGCGCAAGTAGCCGCTGTAATGGAAGGTGGCCGGCCGGTATTCCATGTTGGCCGCGTCTTGACGGGACAGGCCCCGGTCCCGGAAGGCTTCTTGAAATAGTCCTTCCTCACCGCCCAAACCCAGGTGGAGGAACCCTACCAACTGTCGAGCGGCGTCAAAGTCGGGCGCTTTGGCGGTGGCCAAGCTGAGCAGGATGGCCCAGTCTTTGAGAAAGAGATGATCCTGATCGAAGTAGACACGAAACCGGTCCTGGGACAGGGTGTTGTCTCCCAACTCAATCACGAAGGGATGGGTGACCACCTGCTCCCAGATCGGGCCNACGCCCTCCCTAAGTTCGTCGCTCAGTCCCATTTACGCGCGGGCCTCCGTTGGAATTAGACGCGGGAGTGAACTTAGGCCAGGCCGCTAACGGTCCGGCGTGCCTTGGATGTAGGCTGGGCGGTCCAGCGGGTCATCGGGAGATTTTTCCGCCAGAAATCCGATAGCGATGGCAGGAAGAGTTTCGATGTGGAGCCCCGTTCCCACGCCTATTTCTAAGGAAATCTTGGCCACCGCCTCGTTGTCCTCCGCGTCAACCATCAATACGTAGTCGTAACGCCCCAGGACGGCGTAGGTGCCCAGTATCTCAGCGCCCGGAATGTCAACATTCCTGGTGCAGTTAACCAGTAAGTTAGGATCATCGTGGAGCATGTTTCGACCGCCGGAAGAGAGGGTCCCCAACAAGAAATACAGTGACATCCCAGGCTCCTTACCGACTCGAATAGGTACAAAGTGATAGAACGGCCGAACGGAAGCAGTATATCATCCCGGCCGGACGACTCCCGGCATCTTCGAGTGCGAAGGTCGAGTACTGGGAGGCCTATTGTCCAGCGGCCACGAAGCTGTTGTCGAAGGCGGAGCTGACGTCGCTGCCCGGGTTAAGAAGACCGTTTTCCTGCATCCAGGCGGCGAACTCGACCCAGCGAGCCTCGTCCTGCCAGCCGAAAACTCCTTGATCGGAATTCCACAAAGGGGCCAGCATATCCACACCGGGACTCTCTATGGCTAAATCCACCTCGGGCCTAACCCGCTTGAGCAGTTCGACCGCTCCTTGTGGGTCGGCGATGGCGTCTTGATAGCCTCGGGACGCCGCCCGGACGAAACGCTGGACCAACTCCGGGTTTTCCTTGATCTTTTCCTCGTTGGTCACCAGTACCAGTTCGTAAAAGTCGGGGACGCCGTGTTGCTCCATGCGCATGATGTTGACTGGGAAACCCTGGTTGATGGCCGAGATGGACTCATGGACCCAATAAGCTCCGACTATGGCGTCCACTTTCTTGCCGATCAAAGCGGGGACGAGATCGAATCCCACATTGACCAGTTCCACGTCGCTCAATGACTTGCCCTGACTTTTAAGCATCGTGTCCAATAAGGGTTCGTTGTCGGGAATGCCCGGCCATCCCACCGTCTTTCCGGCCAGGTCCTTGGGTTCAGTGATGCCCGACCCCTTGAGGGTCATGACCGAGTTGAGGGGGTGCTGCACCAAGGCCGCGATGGATACCACCGGCACTCCTTCCTGCCGGGCGATCAACACGCCCGTCTGGTAGTTGATACCGAAGTCGTCGCGTCCGGTAGCCACGGTTTGCAGTATTGTGGCCGGGTCGGCGGGAGGATGGATGTCCACGTCCAATCCCTCGGCCGCGAAGTACCCCCGGTCCTTGGCGATGAACAGGCCGGCGTGGTTCGACCAGGGGAACCAGTCCAAAACCACCGAAACCGGCGGGAAGGACGTCACCTTGGTTTCGATTTGGGGCGTCGGGGCCGTGCTTCCGCCGCAGGCCGCCAAAACCGGCAGCAGACCTAATGCCAACAACAACGCCGCGATGAATTTATTCATACAACCTACACTCCCAGGTAAAAAATACGGATTCACCGGTATTTATCACTTTCAAGCAAACCTACATTCGTTCTATCGAGTTCGCACGTTTCTCGGTGTAGTACCAGGGCAGCATCATCCGCTCCACCACGCTGGCCAGGACGAACAACGAGATGCCCATGGCCGAAAGCACGACGATGGCCGCGAACACCCGAGCCGTGAGAAAGAGCGGTTGGGAATAGGTTATTAGGTATCCTAATCCGGCGCTGGCGCCCACCCATTCGCCGATCACCGCCGCGATGACGCTGACCGATATGCCCACTTTGATCCCGGAAAACATGTAGGGCATGGCCGTGGGCATCTGCAGTTTGGTGAAAACCTGCCATCGGGACGCGCCCAGGGTCTTCATCATATTGACCATGTCCGGATCAACCGCTTTCAGACCGTCCACCGTATTGACGGCGATGGGGTAGAAACAGATCAGGGCCACCACAATGACCTTGGGGGCGATACCGTAACCCACCCATATCAGCAACAAGGGCGCGATTGCGATGATGGGCACGGTTTGGGACGCGATGACGATGGGATAGACCGACCGTTCCAGGATCCGTGAATAGGCGATGGCCGTCGCCAGCACCAGACCGGACGTCAGAGCGGCAACGAAGCCCAGGATGATCTCTTCCAGGGTGACGAGCGTATGTTCCAGCAGCAAACTTCGGCTGGCGGCCAACTCCCGCCCGATCTCCGACGGCGAAGGTAGCTGCCATTTGGGAATGTCCCATACCTGCACCCAAAGCTCCCAAAGGACGACGATGCCTAGCAGAATCGTGACCGGCGCAGCCCAAAGCCGGAGCCTGGCCACCGCCGACCTGATTTTGCCATGTTCCGGGTTTCCGGAAGCATTGTCGCCGGTGGAATCCCTCACAGCCCCTCCTTTGCGGTAAGGGATTGANCTTCATCAANCCTCTTCTCCCGCAGAGGCTCCAACAAACGGGACTTCAACCGGGCAAATTGTGGCTCGGTAACCTGTTCGTAACTCCTGGGCCGTGGTAAGTCCACGTCCAGGACCAAGGTTACACGGCCCGGTCTCTGGGTGAGCACGTAGACGCGGTCGGAAAGCAATATTGCTTCGTCCATATCGTGGGTGATAAGGACGATGGTCTTTCTTAGGGAATCCCACAGCTCCAGCAGCCACTCTTGCATCTGGACTCTGGTCAGGGCGTCGAGCGCCCCAAAGGGTTCGTCTAGCAGAACGATCTCCTGGTCCATCAACATGGTGCGGAGAAACGCGGCACGCTGCTTCATGCCGCCGGACAGGGCATAGGGATACTGGTTTTCGAACCCCTTCAACCCGAAAAATTCGGTGAGTTCCAGTGCCCGGGTCCGGGCCTGGCGACGAGGCACTCCGTGCAACTCCAAGCCCAGGATGGCGTTGTCCAGGACGGTGCGCCAGGGCAGGAGGAGGTCTTTCTGCTGCATGTAACCGACGCGTCCCAGGGCGGAAACGCCTTGGTCGCCTCCCACCGTTACCGTACCTGAATCGGGGGAATCTAGGCCGGCGACGATGTTGAGCAAAGTGCTCTTGCCGCAGCCGCTGGGGCCGATGATGCTGACGAACTCNCCTTCGCCGACGGTGAGTTGGATGTCGTCCAACACCAGTTGCCGGTATCCGTCCACATTGAAGGACTTGTCGAGGGACTCCACCCGGATCTTGGTAGTAGTATCTGTGTCACTCGTCATATCAGACCCTGTCTGACCGGAGAAAGCCAAATCCACCTCTGTCCCCCTTTTGATAAATGGGGGGTTATTAAGTGGGATGGTTCTCGAGTGTGCTTTCTTTGTCTGTCTCTGGATCAGGAAGTCACCAGGTCAAGATTTTTGCTCTATCTTGGACGCCGCAGTAGGTCCTCGGAGACCCGAGGCATTATTCACTTCCCAAAAAATAAAGGCCGCCAACGTAAGTTAAATGGCGGCCCGGCCCAAATGACCAAGACTAATGAGTGCCTGTTCCCTACGCTGGCATTACCCAGATCAGGTTCGCAAGGGTCGGTGACATATGCGGTCTCCCTCTCAGCCCGGCTAAACCGAGCTCCCCTACGTGCCTCGACCTATTCTATTGTTAAGACGCCGCCATTATAGGAGACTCTGAATACGAGTGTCAACAGAACCGGCGATCGACAAGATGAGGGGGGTGGTAAGATTGAGGTATCCCAAGTTGTCGTGTCTCTTTGGTTTCTTGACAATGCTATATCCCATCTGGGAAATATCGCTTTAGGCGGGTCAGTATGGAACAATTGATCTTGAAGCCGGTCCACCACGTGGAAGGTGAGATCAAACTACCCGGGTCGAAAAGCCTATCTAACCGCCTCTTGCTGATTTCAGCTCTGGCACACGGCACAACCGAGGTGCACAACCTGCTGGACAGCGACGATACGCGGCACATGGTGGCCGCACTGCGCACCTTGGGAATCTCTCTGGAGTTTTCGCCAGACCGGACGGCCTGTCTGATCGAAGGTCTCGGAGGGCCCTTCGCGCCGCAAGAAACCAGTCTATTTCTGGGNAACGCGGGTACGGCGATCCGCCCTCTTTTCGCCGCATTGTGCNTGGGCAGAGGGGTCTACACATTGACCGGAGAACCCCGGATGCTGGAGCGCCCCATCGCCGATCTGGCCGACTCCTTGCGGCAGATGGGAGCAAATATAGANTTCCTGGGTGAAGAAGGCTATCCGCCATTGCGGATTCGCGCCGATGGGCTCACCGGTGGCAAGGTTTCCGTTCGGGGTGACGTGTCCAGCCAATACCTAACGGCCTTGCTTCTGGCTTCTCCGTTGACCCAGCGGGAAATGGTGATTGAAGTAGAAGGCGAACTGGTCTCTAAACCCTACATCGACATGACGATGGACGTGATGGCGCGGTTCGGGGTCCCGGTGGAGAATCAAGACCACCGCTTCTTCCGTGTCCCGGCGGGAGAGGGATATCAGTCACCGGGAAGGGCACTGGTAGAAGGCGACGCTTCCTCTGCTACTTACTTCTTGTCTGCCGCGGCGATTCGGGGAGGCACGGTTCGCGTNAACGGCGTAGGAGCGGACAGCGTGCAGGGCGACGTTCAGCATGCCGAAATCCTGGAAGAGATGGGCGCTACGGTAAGGCGGGGACCGGATTGGATCGAAGTTACCGGTGGAGAGCTTCAAGGGGTGGACGTTGACTTGAACCACATGCCTGACGCGGCGATGACCATAGCGACGACCGCGCTATTTGCCCAGGGCACGACGGTGATCCGCAACATATATAACTGGCGTGTGAAGGAAACCGACCGCTTGGTTGCGATGGCCACTGAGCTAAGGAAGGTTGGGGCGGAAGTGGTGGAGGGGCGAGATTACCTGGAAATCACGCCGCCAACGGAGATTGTCCCCGCCACTATCGACACGTATGATGACCACCGAATGGCGATGTCCTTTTCCCTGGCGGCCTTGGGAACATCGGAAATCACGATCAACGACCCCAGTTGCGTTTCCAAGACCTTCCCCGACTATTTCGAGCAGTTGAGCAGCATTACTGTTAGCGACTGACCCCCGAAGGGATGCCCATATAGGGCGATTAATACCTCCCCGAATGGTGGCCTGCGAGCACANATGAAACTCCGGTAACCCAGACGCCTCAGAACTGGTCCGAGGCCGCCCCGGCAGGCCAAGTTTTTCTTGACAATTAGTCTCGTAGAGCAATACAATCCTGCCACACAGGNCACGTGGGCGCGCTTGTCGCCCAATCATCATCGGGAGAGGAGGAGCTATGCCTGATTACCCGAAGGTTAATTACAAAGAAGAAGGCATGCGCGAGGGCATGCAGATCGAAGATGCTCAGATTTCGGTGGAAGACAAGATCATGCTCCTAGACGCCTTGTCGGAGACCGGATTGAAGCAGATNGTTGTCGGTTCTTTCGTGAGTCCCAAGTGGACCCCGCAGATGGAGCGCATCGACGAGATCGTTACTAACTTCACGCCCAAACCGGGCGTCAACTACACTGCCTTGGCCCTGAACTCCCGGGGAGTTGAAAGGGCGCGGGCCTACTCGCCCCCGTTGACCATCGAGCGGGACCAGTACCCTCGGTTGGGCGTTCACATGTGCGACGTTTTTGTCCGCCGGAACACCAACCGCACCCAGATGCAGGAGATGGAGCGCTGGCCCCAGGTCATCGCCCAGGCTCAGGAGTTGAACATCAAAGAGTCCGGCATCGGCACCAACGCCAGCTGGGGATCCAACTTCCTGGGAGATTTCCCGGTTGACAANCTGATGACCATGCTGGAGCGGCAGCACAGCATGTGGGACGAGGTCGGCATCGACGTACGCAGTTGTGCCATGGGCGATCCCATGAGCCATTGCACCCCGGCCAAGGTCGAAGAGAGCGTATATCGGGTGAAGGAACGCTGGCCGGAGATCAATCACATCCGTCTGCACCTCCACAACGGCCGGAACATGGCCATCGCCTCGGCCTACGCGGCCATGCGCGTCCTGGGCCCCGACGACACTCTGGACCTGGATGGGACCATCGGCGGCTTGGGCGGTTGCCCGTACTGCGGCAACGGCCGCGCCACCGGTATGGCCCCCACCGAGGACTTGCTCCACATGATGGAGGACATGGGCATCGACACCGGGGTGGACATGGACAAGCTCATCGACTGCGTTTGGATGCTCGAAGGCGTAGTGGGTCGGGAGTTGTACGGCCACGTCTCCAAAGCCGGCCCCCGGCCCAAGAAGGTAGAGGACCTATACAACATCGACATGCCCTTCGTGGAAACTCTGGAGTCGGCCAAGCACTTCAAGAAAGGCNCTGAGGCTTACGAAGGCGGCATCTACCCCTACCAGCAGCCCATCACCAGCCCNTACCGCGACCGGGTGGACGCTGGACAACCGGCCTACGACAGTTCCAGCGGCGACTGGCCCTGGAAGCAAGACTGGTTCCCGGCCAAGGACTAACCGGCTGAGACCGAGAATCNCCAGACACCATCTTGAGGCCGCTCCGCTATGTGGGAGCGGCCTCTTATTTTCTTGAGGTGCTTGACTGTTGTATATATCTGNTGTATACAANATTTAGGAATGCCGCATGGACGAACTTTGGGCATGGACGGGATTCGACTGGGACGATGGGAATTCTGAAAAAAACTGGTCAGCCCACCGAGTTAGGCGATCCGAGTGCGAAGAGGTCCTTTTGAACCGGCCGTTAATCGTGGCCCAAGGGCACTCGCGGGAAGACCGAGAAGCTAGGTACCAGGCGATGGGCGAAACCAGTGCAGGGCGGACATTGTTCGTCGTATTTACAGTTCGAGGTAACTTGGTCCGCGTAATTTCCGCCAGAGATATGAGCAGGCGAGAACGGAGCGTATACGAGCGTGGCGATGATTAAACCAATACCAAACTTCGCGTCAGAGGACGAAGAGAGAGATTTCTGGGCCAACCACGACTCCACCGAGTTCGTTGACTGGAGCAATGCTAGACGGTTGACGTTGAGGAACCTGAAGCCTTCGACAAAAACGATTTCAATCCGGCTACCGGAATCTCTATTGGACGAACTCAAACTCTTGGCTAACAGGCGGGATGTGCCCTACCAATCCCTGCTCAAGGTGTTCCTGGCAGAACGGGTGGACAAGGAGTTACATTCCCGGTAGCTTGAATGTGTTGGCTACGACATTGCAACTTAGAATCTGCTAAAAAGAGGTCCATTCATGACCACCAATCCTACCGATCCCAATCGGGTGCTACTAACTGGGGAAAACTCTTTTATCCGCCTAGCCCAAGAAGAAGGCGGTGCCCAGACGACGCGAATCAGCCACTGGCGAATCTTGTATNCGCCGGCGGGCGCGGGGCACGTTTTGTTTTTCAAGAGCGATCTTGTCGATGACGAGGTTCGCATATACTCGGATAACATCGCCATGACCCGCTGGCTACAGGNCACTATCGAAACCCACCTCTTCCCTGAGTTCGCGGACCAGAGTATGCCGGTAATGCAGGCTGAATTCGACAAGTTAGGGGATACCAACTCCTTCTGGACCGAAACCGTCGAGAGCGACGAAGACATGATTGCCCTCACNTGGTACGACTTCGCCCAGCCCTTCATGCTGGTGGCGCCGGTCGGGACCACACCGGGGCGGGACATCGGGGTGTACAGTTGCTTCGTTCCGGCCAGAAGGGCGCAGATCACCTTTAACGGTGAGATTGCCCAAGGAAATGTGACCCCAGAAACTCGGGGCGACAAAGAGAGCAGCACGGCTTGCCTGGCCTGGTCGGAGACCTGGGTAGGAGTCTAAGCGAGTCTGAACTGGAGTATGTACCTAGCCCCCTGCTGTCATTCTGAGGAGCGTAGCGACGAAAGAATCTGGCCACATTGCAGGGAGAGATTCTTCGCTGCGCTCAGAATGACATGAGTGGGTAAAAGATTCCTCCCCCGATTTGACCGGGGTCAGAATGACAATCGTCCCCGTCCTGAGATGTGCCGGCCACTTCTTAAGGAAGGCAAACTNGGAGAATGACAACCATGACAACCAATCCGGCCGCGGACGACGCTCCGGCCACGTCCCTGTTCCCCCAGTTCGAGGACCGTATCTACCAGTGGGTATCCGCCGAGGTCCAGGGTCTTACCGACGCTCAACTGGACTTCGAGTCGGACCGGTGGGAGTGGAGCAAGTGGAGCATTCGCCGCAACCTGAGCCACATGGCGTCGGGCGATCTGCGGTGGCTCTGGAACCGGTGGGGTAAGATTCTCTTCCCCCAGGGCTTACCCAAGGGGGAGGAGTACGATCGACTGCTGGATTCTCCATTTGACCGGCGCCTGGACGAGAACCTGTATTGGGAGCCGGAAGCCATCTTGGAGAAGCTGGTTCTGGGGCTGGACCTCTGCTGGTCGATACTGTCCTCGGAGACGGTTGGCTCGTTGAAAAGTAAAGAATTGGAGTCNCCCGCCACCGGCCTGTTCACCCAATATTCCCAGCTATTCCCGGGGGGCGTCCGCCCGGTTCCCGGCGACCCATCGAAGGTTTACATAACGCTGGAGACAACCTTTCTTCACCGGTATTACGAGTTCACCACCCACCTCTTCAACGTGCAGCGGCTAAAGCGGGCCCAGGGCTTGTCCGGGGCGGTGGAGATTCCACAGGATGGATATTGGGTTTTGCCGGAATGGGACCGCAGCGAAGCCTAACGCCCGCCCATTCTTTCGCTACGAGCCGAACTACCAGCCCGGTCCGCCGGGCGGTAGCCCCAGCATCACCCGGCCTCCCGCTTCGATGTTGGAGGGTAAGCCCGCAACATGCTGTACGGCGACGTGGATATCGCGGAAGAACCTCTCTAACGGATGCTTGCGATGGATCGCGTTGGTCCCGGCGGCGTGGAATAAGATGTCCACGGCTCTTACCGATTCGCGCATCCCGTGGGTGATTGCCAGCCGGGCTTGAGCAATCTCCCAGCTTGGGTCTTGAGACTCATCGCGGACAGTTCTCCAAGCAGCGCCGACGGCGTCCAGGAGGTAGGCGCGGGCTCCGCTGATGATCGCTTCGGCCTCTCCAACGGCGCTCTGGGCCGGCGGTCGGTCCCTCAACAGGGTTGGAGACATCGTAGAGCCCGCTTGAGCCGCCAACTGCAAGTATGCGTCCATGGCGCCACGAGCCATGCCCAAAGCGTTGGCGACGGTCTGTGTCCACAGGCCGGTGAAGAAGAATCGGGGATGGTAGAGCGTACCCTTCTCTTGTGGGGGATCCAGAAGAGAAAAGGTATGTTCATCCGGAACGAAGACGTCATCCAGGACAAAGTCGTTGCTGCCCGTGCCCTTCATGCCCATCACGTCCCACGTGTCGATGATCGTGGCGGCCTGCGCCGGGGCGAACAGCACCCGGGTCACCGGTGTACCCTCAGCCGTCAGGAGGGGACCGTTGTTGTCCTCAACGTTGCAGGTACACAACAACCAGCTTGCGTGGTCGACGCCGCTGGCGTAGTCCCAACGTCCGCTCACCCGGTAGCCGCCGTCCACATTGAGGGCGCGGCCTTCCGGCCTTATTGAGCCGGCCAGTCTGAATTCGGGCGGCTGACCGAACATTGACCGCGCCACGTCAGCCTTTAGCCATCCCGTTAAAACGGCGGTGCCGCTGGACAGCATGGCGCACCAACCAACCGAACCGTCGGCCCTGGATAGCTCTTCAATGGCTTGGAATGAGGTCAGAGGGTCGCACTCAAGACCGCCCATGGAGCGTGGCAGACCTAGCCGAAGCAGACCTGCCTTGTCCAATTCCTCAACCAGCGGTTTGGGGAGGCGGTGCGCCGAATCCAGTTCATCTCGAGCTTCCCGTATCTTCGGGGCAAGAGTGGCGGCGGCCTTTACCGGGTCATGTGCGGGTACATCGGTCATGACGTCTTACACCCGCTGCCCATAACGCACGCCGACTTATGATCGCGCAAAAGCAACTAAGCCGAAGCGCAGGCCACGCTGATGACGCTGGAGACGCCTTCGGGTAGGGCATCCTCCGTCCAGCTTGCGCCGGCATCATGGGTGCCGAACACCTGTCCCTTGCGGGTGCAGAAGTAAACCTGTTCCGGCTGTTGGGCGTTAATGGCCACGCCAAAGGTGGTGCTCTTGGGGCTTACGCCCTTGTCGAAGCGGTCCCAAGTTTCTCCCAGGTCGGTGGTCCGCAACACGCCGCCCTCTTCGCTGCCGAAGTTCATGCCCACGCAAGCGTATAGGGTATTAGGGTCGCCTGGCGAAGCCTGGATTCCCCGGGAGTATTTAATGTCGGAGAAACGCTCGAATCCGAGATTTTCCCAGTTGTCGCCGCGGTCCCTGGTGCGCCAGACGCCGACCCGGTTGGAAATGAACACCGAGCTGGAGTCCGCCGAGCCAACGGCCACGCCGTGCAGGTCCATCAGGTCAACGTCACCGGCGAAGTTGTTGTTGGTTATCTGCCAGGACTTGCCCCCATCGGAGCTTCGTGCCGCGCCGCCGACTTCCAGCGCCGCGAACATGTGGTCCGGGTTCGTGGACTCGATAGCCAGCCCCAGGATCCGGGTGGCAAAGGCCATCTGTACCGAGTCCGGGTTGGAGATGGTGGCCTGGTAGGTCCAGTTTTCCCCGCCGTCCTCGCTCTTGAAAACCTCGCTGCCCTCGGTGCCAAGGAACATTATCCGAGGATTGGTGGGGTGGAATTTCAGAGACCAGACCACCCGGCCCTCGGTCATGTTCATCCGCTCCCAGTTGTCGCCCCCGTCGTTGCTGCGGTATACGCCCCGCTGGGTTCCGGCGAATACTATATTTGGGTTCTGGGGATGGATCGCAATGGTCCGGGCCTGGGCAGACGGGGCCATTCCCCGAGTCAGGTTCTCCCAACGAGACTCGCCGGCTTCTTTCCGGTAGATCCCGCTGGCTTCCGCGCCGACGTATATCAACGTTTTGTCCGCCATCGTTGTTTCCTCCGTATCTTCAGATTGCCGCTATCGGAGTCTGCTGTCCCAATACCGTTCCAGGTGGACCTATCGCGGTTTGTGGCGAGCTTGCTCCCGCTCGTGGTGAGCTTGTCGAACCACAGCCCCTCGCCCTTGGAAATCTCAGGACGATCGGGCGCTCGCTACAGGTCGCCCCAAATCAGGTATTGTGCCTGGTAATTTCAGCAGACGGTATGGCCGTTGTCAATCGATGGAACTCGTCGTAGATGGTGTACGATTCGTCGTATAGCCATAGTCCGGGCGAGGACCAGTATGCGAGCAGAGGTTAACTCTCCCGAGCCAAGACCAGGCACCAAACCGAACTCGCCCCGGCGGCCTTGAGCACGGCGGCGCAGGCGGACAGAGTGCTGCCGGTGGTGGCCACGTCGTCCACCAAGATCACTGTCCGCCCGTCAGCCCTACCGTCACACCGGAAACTGCCCTGCACGTTCTCCCGGCGCTCATCTCGGGAAGCGCTTACCTGGGGCTGGTTGTTCTTGGCGCGGATCAACAGCGACTGGTTCATGTCCAATCCCAGTTTCTTAGACAATTCCTTGGCCAGCAAAGCCGATTGGTTGTAGCCCCGGCTCCGCAACCGGCGAGGGTGCAGGGGCACCGGCGTCAGCACGTCGCCGGGCATGGGGTGTTCTTCGAGATAATTGGCCAACAACTCGGCCAACTCCGGGGCCGCGGCCTTCAGTCCGCGATATTTCATGTTGTGAATAGCTTCTTTGACTGTTCCTTCCATCCCGTAGGGCGCCCGTATACCGTCGAAGGCCGGTGGAGATTCCAGGCACCTATGGCATGTGGCCGGGGCGTTGGGCTGGGCGCAAACGCGGCAGAAAGGGGGCTTAAGTTCTGGCAGGCTGTCAACGCAGCTTGCACACAAGATTTTCCCTTCCCGCTGGCATCCTAGGCAGTTCAGGGGAAACAGCAGGTCCAGGGCTGTGCCGGGTAGCTGCCGAACAATTCGTCTGGCTGCTACGGCTCCTCGATCAAACATGTCTGCGATCATGTTGCCTTTCAGGGTCCTTCGATACTTGGATAAAATCAGGACAACTGAATCACCCTCCATCCCTCAAGTCCCGCCAGCGGGCCCAGATCTGTTCATCCCGGGGGAAGGCTAAAGGAGGGAGGTCGTCTAGGGAGAAAAAGCCCAGGTCCAGGGTTTCCGGGCCGGTTTTAAGCTGACCCCCGGTTTCCTTAGCGGAAAAGGCGGCCACCATAACCGCGTTGCCGGCCACGGAGAACAGGCCCACAAGCCGGTCAATCTCCACGGTCAACCCGGTCTCTTCCCACACTTCCCGGGCGGCTGCGGCTTCCACCACCTCTCCACGGTCGACATACCCTCCGGGCAGACTCCAAAGGCCGTACCCAGGCTCGTTGCCCCGCTTAACCAGCAGAAGCTTGTCGCCGCGCTCTACGATGCAGATGGCAGAGACCTTGGGGTCGTAGAATATCGTCCGCCCGCATTCAGTGCATACCGGACGCATCCGGCCCTCGATGTCCTTCTCTTCAAGAAGGGAGGCGCAGGACGGACAGAATCGGTCGTCGGCAGGCATAGCTTTCCCATAATATCATCATGGGCTATCATGGCGTACGACGAGCTGTCAGCTTTCAGTCATCAGCGGTCAGGGGTTTACGGTGGCCGCATGCGAGCGCCGCTTGAAACCCCGGCTGGGTCTAAAAAGCTGAATGCTGACGGCTGATAGCTGAATGCTCAATCGGAGGTCCGGCTGTATGCCTGACGACAAATATTCGCTCACCAGTGAGCTGACAGATTACATAGAAAGTGTTAGCTACGACGCTATTCCCGCCGACGTTATTACGCGGGCTAAGGAGGCGGTGATCGATGGCATCGGCGTAACGCTGTCGGGTTATTCCGCCGACTGCACCACGTTGATCCGGAAGTATATCGGCGGCCTTGGTCTTGACGGCAAGTGCACCGTTATGGGACAAGGAAACGGCTTGCCCGCCGAATACGCCGCCCTGGCCAACGGCGTGGGGTCCCACGCTCTGGACTTCGACGACACTCAAATCTCTTTGCTGCCCGACCGGGTGTACGGTCTGCTGACTCACCCGACCACACCGGTGCTTTCCGCCGCTATTCCCGTTGCCGAAGAGGTCGGCGCCAGCGGACGGGACTTGCTGGCGGCCTTCTGCTGCGGGGTTGAAGTGGCCTGCAAGGTGGCCGAGGCGATCAGCCCCTACCACTACCAGAATGGCTTCCACTCCACTGGCACCATCGGCATCTTCGGGGCGGCGGCAGCGGCGGCCAAGCTGTACGGCATGGACAAGGAAGGCATCCGCCACGCTTTGGGCATAGCCGCCAGTAAGAGCGCCGGTATCAGGGTCGCCTTCGGGACCATGACCAAGCCCTACCACGCCGGCGCTGCCGCTCAGGGCGGAATAGTCGCCGCCCAACTGGCGCGCATGGGTTACAAGACGGACCCTGAAGCCCTGGATGGCCCTTGGGGGTTCTTTCAAGTGGCCGGCAGCGGCGTGGACCCCGAGGCGATACACGGTAAGCTGGGCAATCCTTACGCCTTCGTGGACCCCGGCGTCTCCATCAAGCCTTATCCTTGCGGTTCCCTGTCCCATCCATCGATGGACGCCCTCTTGGATCTGATCCTGGAGCACGACGTTCAGTCTCAGGACGTGGCGGCGGTCCGGTTGGGCACAACCTCCAACGTATTGGCCGCCCTACGCTACCCTGAGCCGCAGAACGAGTTGGAAGCCAAATTCAGCATTCCCTTCTGCCTGGGCATCCTCGTGTTGGAGCGGCACGGCGGCATCGAACAGTTTACCGACGAGACGGTGCTTCGCCCTGACGTGCGGGAGATGATGTCCAGGGTCACGCCCTATCTGCACGAAGGCCTGGAAGCGCTTGGCTTCCAGCGCATCCGCAGTTTGGTGGAGGTGACTCTGAAAGACGGCACCGTACTGTCCCAAGAGGCGTCCTCTTCCCGGGGGACGCCCGAACGGCCCATGACCCGGGAAGAACTGGCGGCCAAGTTCCAAGACTGCTCCCAGTGGCTGCTATCGGCCGCTGCCCAGGAAAAGGTTTTGGATTCGATATACATGCTGGACGGATTGGACTCGGTCAGCCAGCTAACGACGCTGCTCAAGGGTTGATCTCCGCCGGCTATCGGGGAATTTCGTCTTGGTTTCACTGAGGTCCAGCCCGTTAACTTCCCGAACGTTTCTCTTGGGGATGTTGGGCGCGCTGGTGGCCGCCCTTCTGATGATCGTGGCCATGGTCCTGCTGGGCGAGTACACCAAGACCCGGGGCCGGCTGCTACTCACCTTCCTCGTCCTGGCCCCCTTCTGCCTGTCGGCCATCCCTCCGTCGGCATTGCTCCGGAGAGGACGGTTCTTGCCCGTAGCCTGGGCTGGGCTCTTAGCAAGTGGCGCTGGATTTATCCTGGTGGCAACGGGCATCTGGGCGACCCCCGACTCGGACGCCTACTGGAAGACAACGGCAATCGTGTCCATTGCGGCAGCCATCACATTCCAGGCCAGTTGGTTGTTGCTACTGACACCGGTCAAGGCGTTCACCTTCAAGCTAATGTGGACGGTATTGGGAGCTACGATACTGGCCGCGCTCTTGTCGGTGGCGGGAATAATCGGGGAAATCAGACCGGCGGCATACTGGTGGGTAGTGTTCTTGTTGGTAATTGCCGGCGTCGTTGGGAGCTTGGCGTTGCTGGTGATGGCGCTANGCCCCAACACCGGTGCCTCTACCAAAGATTGAACGGAGGATAGATCCCCCCAAAGCCCCCATTTCGAAAAGGGGCTGGGGGGGTTACCCCATCAACTCTTCCACTTCCGACCGGTAGGGCATGGAGTCTTGGGCTCCTGACTTGGTGACGGCCAGCGCCCCTGCCGCGGCGGCCATGCGGACCGACTGATCCAGGGTTGCGCCCTCGGCAAGGGACACGGCCAGGGCCCCGTTGAAAGCGTCTCCGGCGGCTACCGAGTCAACGGCCTCCACCGGGAAGGGGGTCACGAAATCCCCTCCATCAGTGGTGGCAAAGTACACCCCTTGAGCGCCCAGCTTCACCACCGCTACGCCTACTCCCCTGGCCAAAAGCCGCTCGGCGGCTTGGGCTGCCGAGGCCCGGTCCACCACCGGGAAACCAACCAAAGCTTGGGCTTCGGTCTCATTAGGAGTGATAACGCTGCAGAAGGAGAAGAATTCCGGGGGAATCGGGCGTACCGGTCCGGGGTCCAAAATTACTGTCTTGCCTAGCCCAAAGGCTTCTTTGGCTACCTGTAAAGACAGATCCACCGCGACCTCCAGTTGGAGCAGGAGCGTCGAGGCGTGGGCCAAGGCCCGTAGCACCTGGCCGGCTTCCGCCTCGCCGCAAGTGTCGTTGGCCCCCAGGACCTGGATGATCTGATTCTGGGCCGACTCGTCGATGTTGATGACCGCTATTCCCGAAGTGGTGTCTGGGGCGATGGCAACCCCATCCACGTTGATGCCGGCGGCCGTTAGGATGTCGATCAACTGGGGGCCGAAGACGTCGTCGCCCACCCGCCCCACCATTGCCGTGGGAGCTCCCATGCGGGCGGCGGCTACCGCTTGGTTGGCGCCCTTGCCGCCGGGGTAGGTCAAGAACCGGCTGCCGACCACCGTCTCCCCTGGCTGGGGAAACCGGGGGGATATGGTCACCAGGTCCATGTTGATTCCACCTAGGACAACTACCCCGCTCGCATTGTTCCCCTGTCGTAGCGCCACAGTCCATCACCCCCAGTGCTGCTTCCAGGCCCGCCGGAGGTCACACGCTAGCATTGGGCGATGTTTGGGTCAATGGCCCAGCGTTTCCGAAGTTAGTCCATGCCCATGCTATAATGCCCGCGGGCTCCCCGCGCCGATGGATTTCCCAGCCTGAGCCCCATCCGATTCCTCGAAGAAAATAATCATCGCTGGTTACTGGAGTTTCGTAAATGACTACCGCCCTAGACGAAATCAAAGTCGTAGACCTAACCCGCACTCTGGCCGGCCCCTTTTGCACCATGATGTTGGGGGACATGGGTGCCGAGGTGACCAAGATCGAAGAGCCCAGTTTAGGGGATGAGACTCGGTCTTGGACCCCCTTTTGGAACGATGAAGGCACCCAGTTCCTAACCTTCAACCGCAATAAGCGGAGCCTGAGCCTCAACTTGAAAGAGCAGGAAGGCATCGACATCGTGCTGGGCCTGGCGGCCAAGGCCGATGTGATGGTGGAGAGCTTCCGCGCCGGGGCGTTGGACCGCATGGGCCTGGGCTATGACGCGGTGCGGGCCGTAAACCCCAACATTATTTATTGCTCCATATCCGGCTATGGCCGAACCGGACCCATGGCCGACAAACCGGGTTACGATCTGATAATCCAAGCCTATAGCGGCCTCATGAATCTGACCGGCGAACCGGATGGCTCCCCGTTGCGGGTGGGCTTCTCCTTGGTGGACCTGTTCACTGGAATGATGGCCTATGGCTCTATCCTGACCGCCCTGCACCACAAGCAAAAGACGGGCGAGGGGCAGAGGATAGAGGCATCGCTATTGGACGGCCAGGTGGCTACCATGAGCTATCATGCCACCGGTTACATGGCCACCGGCGTGGAGCCCCACCGGCTGGGATCGGGGCATCCCAGCCTGGTTCCCTACCAGAGCTTCCCCGCCTCCGACCAACACTTCATCTTGGGCTGCGGCAATCAAGGGCTGTGGGAGCGGCTTTGCCCAGCGATTGGGCGGACCGATCTCCTGGAAGACCCTCGATTTTCCAGCAACACCAAGCGGGTGGAGAACCGGGCGGCATGTGTCGAAACGTTGAGCGAGNTTTTCCAGACCAAGACAGTGGCCGAGTGGGTGGAGGCTATTTCGGATGCCGGGGTGCCGTGCGGTCCGATCAACACGGTCTCCCAAGTGATCAGCGATGCCCAAGTNCAAGCGAGAAACATGATTGTGAACATGCCCCACCCCAACGTCCCCGACCTGCGCGTGCCCAACTCACCGCTGAAGCTGGAAGCAACTCCCTCCAGCATCCGCCGCCCTCCCCCACTGTTGGGTGAGCACAACGAGGAACTTCTCACCGAGCAGGGCTACGACGCCGCTAAAATATCCGAACTTCGGGATAAGGGAGTTATCGGAAGCTAGAACNCGGGCGGCGCGTCGCCAAGAATCATGACAGGGGTCTCTATCGATATTGAGGAAAAAAGTAAGGCTGATTCATACGTCCGATCTACACCTGGGGGATGACATGGGCCATCCGTTGGCCGATGGCGCCCTGAGGGCAGTGGTGGACTCGGTTTCGCGCTTGGGTGGAGATATGCTCCTCTTGGTGGGCGATGTCTTCGACCACGGACGGGTACCCGACTCGGTGCTGGAGTCGTTCCTGGAGGAGATTGGCCGTATCACCCAACCAGCGGTCCTGTTGCCGGGTAACCACGACCTGTACGATGACAACTCGCTTTACCAGCGGGAAGTCTTCCAGCACAAACCTGACAACCTGCACATCATCACCCAGACGGATGGGGAAGCGCTATCGTTTCCCGAGTTGACCCTGAATGTCTGGGGAAGAGCCATGCTCAGTCACACCCCGGCCTTTCGTCCCCTGGAGGGTATGCCAACCCAACGTAACAGCCATTGGATGGTGGNGCTGGCCCACGGCCATTTCCACTTTGACGACGACCGGGACCAGCGGTCTTCGCCCATCTATCCTCCGGAGATCGCGGCCGCGCCCTGTGACTACCTGGCTTTAGGACACTGGGACCGCCATGTTGACGTTTCTCAAGGGCGAGTCACTGCGGTTTATTCCGGCACCGCGCGTGGGTCTTCTCCTCGCGACCCGTTGGGTGAGGTGACCGTGGTGGACCTGAACCCCCCGGAAGCAGTGACCTTTTATCAAGCAGACTTGCAGGCCGGCCTGTAGATCACTCGCCCCAACTCTACCGGAGGCACCGATATGAAAGAACTGGACCGGGAGCACCATATCTACATGCTAGAGCCCGGCGCTACCCCCGCAATCAACATTGATTCCGGAGAGGAGTTGATGGTCGAGACCTGGGACGCCTTTGAAGGGGTCCGCGACCCTGGAGTGATCGGCGAGAGGTACCTGAAAGGCCCGGCCAGCGGTCCCATCTACGTGAACGGCGCCGAACCGGGCGACGCCTTGAAGATTGACTTCATCAGCATTACGCCCAAAGATGGGGCGGCNCACATGGTCATGCCGGGCCGAGGATTCCTTGACGAGGAGTTTACCGAAGGATTCCCAACGGTGATCAGCTTCGAGGACGGTTACGCCCTCCTGCCCAACGGAATCCGCTTGCCCCTAAATCCCTCCATGGGGCTAGTGGCCACCACGCCCACCTATACCCAGAGCACGGCCAGCGACAGCGGTCCCTACGGTGGCGACATTGACATGAAAGAGTTGGTAGCAGGAAGCTCGCTCTACCTGCCGGTGTTCGTGCCCGGAGGTCTGCTGGTTTTGGGAGATTGCCATGCTCTGGTGGGCGACGGAGCGGTGGCGGGCACCGGAGCCGAATGCTCAGCGGACACCCACCTGCGAGTGACGGTGGAAAAGGGGATGAACATCTCGGGGCCCCGAGCGCTGACCCCGGACCACTTTGTAGTCTTATCCCATGGGGAAGACCTGGGCCCGGCTATGAAACAGGCCGTACGCGACATGGTGGACTTCCTGGTGACGGAGAAAGGGATGGCCCCTTACGAAGCCTATACCCTGTGCAGCTTGGCCGGAGATGTCCGTGTATCCCGCACCTTCCGCCCCATCAGCCCGGTCAAGATGATGCTCTCCCGGCAGGCCCTGGACCAGTTAGGCTAGATTCCCCTGGTGGTTGGCCGGTGAGGACGCCTTCCTGACGGGTAAGGCGGGCTAGATGGACGGGGGAGAACTGCTCAAGGATGCCAGGCAGTTCCCACTGGATGTAGCGGTCCGTGACGCTTGGCTTCCCGTGACGCAGGAGTCGCTCCACTAGGTGAGAATCTCTCTGGTGTCTGGCTACCATGGTGCCGAAGGTCCGGCGTAGATCGTGGGGCTTATAAACCCGGATATCCGCTCGGCGGCAAAGGTCCGCCACCCAAAGACGAAGGCCGTCGTCCCCTAGGGGTTCATGGATGCCGCCGCGGGTGCGCCTGGCCCGGAGTACCGGATCACCATCTGACAACTCCTGCGAAATCTTCAAGAGAAGGCTGCGTGTCTCTTCCAGGAGCGGTGCCCATTCACTGCGCTCTTTGCCCCTGATCCAGATCTCACCCTCTGTTGCGCCCCTGGCATCGGCGGCGGTCAACCTTAGAAGCTCGATCCCACGCCAGCCGTGGCCCAGAAGCAGGTCCAAGATCAGCCGCTCCTGGTCGTCGACCGGGGTGGTGTCAAGAGCCCGGACTTCCTCCAGAGTGAGTGCGACAACCGGCTTTTTACGTACTTGTGGCCGCGGTATCCCGTCGAAGGGGTTCGCAGGGAAGCCGAACCCCTTGACCGCGTGTTTATAGAGCTGGGAGAAGGTCTGGTGCCATAGCGCCCGGTACTTCGGGTTCTCGAACTGCCTCAGCCACCCCAAGAGTGGCGCATGGTCCTCTGGTAGGCGCGGAAAAGCCGCTGCTATCCGTTTCCATTGCTTCTCATATGACACGAAAGTACCGGTGGTAGCGCCCTTGTACTCCAACTCTTCCCGCAGGCTTTGTATGACCTCGGCCGTGGCGACACCAGCTTCGTCGGGCGTTGGTATGAGCCGGTATCGCCCCTGTTCATCGGGTTCTTCGGGCACGAAGTCGGGGTCGTAGCGGG
>PAJQ01000041.1 GCA_002710215.1 Chloroflexota bacterium
AGGCATGGCGAGGTACGAAGTTAAACTCGGGGCGGCGTAGTTCCAGTCTGGCGCACCAGCGGCAGATCCCCGTCCAGTGGTGCCAGCGTTCCAGATGGCCGCACCAACAGCGATCTTCTTTCACTGGTTTTGGCACTTGCTTGGTATTCAACTGATGTGTACTCCGTAAGTTTTAAAACCTTAGAATAGCGCTTTGAATCAATCGTGAGTTTGAGGCGCCGAGGTTTCTAGTTGTTTGGTCGAAATCTGACGTTGACGAGATGCTCCGGGACTGCGAAACCTCCGTAACGACACCCCCATTATAACCGATTACAGCCCGAATTTGGCCGCTCTTCGGCGCCGTCCTGAGTTTTGCTTGATTCTTTCCGGCCAAGTAACTACTGTTTCCGACGCCTCTAAATTCATCCGGCCTAGCCTAGCCCCGGTTTCTCAGCTCTTCGCACATCTCCTCATCGATCTGGGCTAGGTCCATACGGTCGGAGAAGAGATAAACCACGGAACGCAGCGCGTAGTAGCGGTCGTCATCGGGATTGAGTTCGATGGCCCGGGACGAGTCCCTGACCGCCTCCTCAAGGCGTCCCATTTCGTAAAAGGAGTAGCCGCGATCGTAATGGGCATCCGCGAAGTTCGGGTCCAGTTCGATCGCTTTGTCGTAGTCGGCGATCGCTGACTCGTATGAACCGTTCCGGCTGTACCGGTTGCCGCGGGTGTGAAAACCTTCTGCGTCAACGGGTTCTGGTGGGCGTGAAGGGATCCGCTTAGGATTCAAGATTGATTCTCCGGTCCGCTAAAATGCTCTAGGTGAATCTGGGCATGACCTCTTTGGAAAATAGCTCCATGGACTTCAGCACCTTACCGTGCTCCATGCCGCCGAAGTCGAAGTTACAGCCAAAGTACTCGATACCCTGGTTTCGTAGCTCTTGAATCTTGGCCGCGCATTGGCCGGGCGTGCCGATTATAGCCCGGTGTTCGGCCAAGTATTCGTAGGTCGCAGGTGCTTCGTTGCGGGTCTTGCGCCAGTCCTCCATGCGGCGATAGACCTCGCTTCCCTCGTCGATGAAGCGCCGCCACTGCATTATATCCGCCACCCAGTTCAGTCTGTCCACCGTGTCTTGACGGGCCTGTTCTTCGGACTTGGCAACGTAGAANTAGCGAAAGAAAGGTATCTCCGACTTGGANAGGTTGAATCCCGCTTCTTGGGATTTCTCCACGAAGCGCTGGCACAGATCNAGGGCGTCCGCCGTGTCCTGCACCACCGCGATGCAAAGGCTGTGNCCNGTGGAAACCGCGAAATCCAGNGTNGCCGGGGTCCGGGTAGCNGCCAGATAGATGGGAGGGTGGGGCTTCTGNATAGGCNTCGGCACGAGATTGGCCCGGTTCACCTGAAAGTGCTGNCCNGAATANGTGAAGTCGGGCGTGGTCCAAAGTCCCTGNACCATATTTANGGAGTCCTTGAACCGGTCCAAGCTTTCGTCGGCGTTGATGTTGTAGCCGTGNTACTCGTAGCCCCCCGACCCCCGGCCNAACCCCACGTCCAAGCGGCCNCCGCTGATNAGGTCAAGNGTGGCGGTATCTTCGGCCAGCCGCAGNGGGTTGTGCAATGGGGACACCAACACCGCNGTNCCTAGCCGAATGGTCTTGGTGCGGGCCGCCAGGTTTGTGGCTAAGATCAGGGATGAAGAGCCGATGCTATAGCGGGTGAAGTGATGCTCAGCCAACCAGGCGCTGTAAAAACCCAGTTCTTCCGCGAACAGAACCTGTTCGGCGCTCCGGTCGATAACCTCTTTGGCATCGGTCCCTTCCGGCCATGGCAGATGGGTGAAAAAGGCGAACTTCATGCTACTCGGCTACGACCAGCGTTTTCTTGTGCTGCTGTGCCTGGCGGACGGGCCGCTCATGCTTGATGCCTTGCCGAATGCCCAATGGCCTCGCCTCTTAGGTTGATTCCGGTCAAATCATAACCGCACCGCTTGTACCTGTCCATCGGGTCTGGCCATTGGATACTGGCCAAGTAGCCGCCCTTTGGCGGCCTCCTGGTTTAGGGAAAACCCAGGCCCGGAAAGGTCGACTCCGGGAGAAACCGGGAGGCAACGGCTAACCACTCCAATACATCTTTAGATATTTATTAGTCTGTAAGGAATTCCAAAGAAGGTATATCCATTGATGATTTTCTCGATCTCTACCCTATCTCGATGAGAAGCATACAATATGACGATATCCAATCTACCAGGACAAGTGCGAGTATCGATCTGTACCATTACGAATCCTGGATTTACTTGCTTTATTTTCTGCAATGCTTCTTGATGTTCTGAGACAACACGCGCTACTTCTTCCGATGTAGGTAGTTCATCACAGGATAAATAGTGGTTCTTGCTGTCATAAATGAGGTCATCACGTACCTCGCGGAGCCGATCGATATTGAGAATTACTGCCAATGCGGAGATGGAAAGTAGAATTGCCAAGAAGCCTAACAAGAAGCTTAAATGAAAGTAGCCTGGTGTTCCCGCAGAATTAATCTTTAAAATTCTTGGCATCATGTACCGAAAAAATTATCGTACCATGCATTCGAGCCCCACCCATGTGTGGGTACTGCGCAACACAATCACTGCGTTATTCTTCTGAGGGAGTAGAGATATTGGCCAAGATTTACTTGTTGGGCACTGGCACCCCGACGCCGACACCGGCGAGGTTCGGCTCTTCCCACGTCGTCGAGGTCGGCGGCGAATTTATCATGTTCGACTGTGGGCCGGCCGCCACCCACAAACTGGTCCAGTCGGGCCTGTGGCCTACCCAGATAGACTACCTGTTTTTCAGCCACCACCACTTCGACCACGACGTAGATTACCCTTGCTTTCTGCTTTGCCGATGGGACCAGAGTATCGGCAAAGAGAACCAGTTGCAGGTGTACGGCCCCACACTGACCGAATTGATCACCGAGCGGATCCTGGGGGAAGACATCGGCGCATTTGCCCATGATTGGAAGGCGCGGGTCAACCACCCGGGCAGCCAGGCCGTGTTCGTCAACCGGGGAGGCACCCTGCCCCGCAAGCCGCCCTCGGTGGATGTTCATGACATCGGACCCGGTTACGTCCACTCCGGAAGGGACTGGCAGATAACCTCGGCCACCGCCGACCATGCCCAACCCTGGCTGGATTGCCTGGCCTATCGCCTGGACACACCCGACGGCACTATGGTGTTCACCGGCGACACGACCCCTTGTGACACGGTGTTAGAGCTGGCCAAGGACGCCGACGTCATGCTGTGCATGTGCTGGGGTGACTCGGACGTTATGGACGCGATCGGCGAGGGTGAAGGCAGTATGTGCGGCACCCGAGGCGCGGCGGAGATGGCCCAGCAAGCCGGGGTGAAAAAACTGGTGCTGGTGCACACCGGCCCAAGCCTGTGCGAACACGGAGCCATGGAAAAAGGCATCGGCGACATCAAGAAGATCTACGACGGGGAACTGGTCTTCGGCGAAGAGCACATGGTGATGGATATGCTGCGGAGGTGAAAATCCCCCCAACCCCGCTTCATCGAAAGGGGAGCTTCGGCGGGGATTTACGCTAGCTTGAAGACCTCTTGTGCGGTCTTGCCGAAGGCCCAGTCCTTGTCGTCCTGGCTTTTGAAGACTGGGTGTTCCATTACCCCTTGTAGGGAGTTGCGGTAGCCTTCCCGACCCCCCACCGGCGGGTAGTCACTGCCCCACATCATGCGTTTGGGGCCGAAGGCCTCGTAGGCCATCTCCATCAGGGGCGGGACCTCGGTGAAGTCAAACTGGGCGGCCAGTGGAACGGGGCGAACGCAGAATTCTCCCAGGCCGCCGAACTTTATGTATGTGTTGTGGAACCTAGCCAGGGTCAGGGCTTTCTTGTAATCGTCATAGGGAGCGGTGACCGAGGCGGGGCTTTGAGGCCGGTAGGCTCCGGCCAGGTGCTCCAGCACGATGGTGCAGCCGGGAAGCTCTTCCACCAGGCTCTGGAAAGACGGATCGGCCGTATGCTCCGCGGTCCTGGGGAAGCAGCTTACGGGTAGATTGAGCTCGGCGGCCTTGCGCCAGATGGCCAGCGGGTCCGGTCCCGGAGAACGTTCGATGGGGTGGAGCCTCACGCCGACGACCTCCGGGTGTTTGGATAGCTCCTCAATGGTGGCGGTGGCGTTGGGGTCTTGCACGTCCACCCAGATTACCGCGCCGAAACGGCCGGGGAAACGCTTAACGCACTCCATTATGTAGTCGTTGTGGTAATTGGCAGCGTGCTGAATCAGGACGGTTTTTTCAACCCCGTTCAGATTCATCTGGTGCAGGATCATTTCCACCGGCTCGAACCAGTTGATGCCGGCGTGGCTATGGGTATCGACAATCATCATGTTCCTCTCGCTCCCTGTTGATGCGGTCTGTATAAGTGAGTCTTGTGCTGGCTGGGTGTATCCAGTGCAGACAGTGGTTCGACAAGATCACCACGAACGGTGGGGATGCTTATACCGTTCGTTCGGAGTCTGCCCATGGATCTGGCGGTCTGGATTTTAAGCGCGGTACGGCGCCCTCATCCCTTCGGCTGCGCTCAGGGCAGGCTCTAACCTTCCCCCGTCGAGGGGGAAGGGACTATGTTCTCGCCCCCTTTATGGGGGAAAGTTAGAGAGGGGGTTCGTATCATTCAGCCGCGGTGATGGTGATGTGAGACATGTAGGATTCTTTCTTCGCCCCGTGCCAGTGGTTCTCCCCTTCCAGGATGTGGACCACGTCGCCCACGGTCACTTCCTGCTCCTCGTTCTCGTTGGCGACCATGCCGACCCCGGACGTTATTACCAGGATCTGGTCGCTTTTGTGAACGTGCCAACCGGTAGTAGCTCCCTTTTCGAAATTCACGATGCTGCTGTTGAAGTGCTTGCTGGCGCCCTCGGGTAGGAGGGGTTGGCGGGTCCGGCGAACCGGGCCGCCGGTCCAGCCGGGGATCGGGGTGGCCGTGTCTATCGGGACGATGTCTACTTCTGCGATTCTTATGACGCGCATTTCAATCTCCTATTTCGCTCAGATTAGTCGCGTGGGAACTGGGTAACCAGGATAATACACCCGGCAGTTGCTTGGGGGTAGGTATTTAATCAATCTCAAAGGCTATACTCCGCCTCGCCGTAACCCGTCTATCAAGGCTTCATTGGTCTTGGGCCAGGGCTTGGCAGATTCGTCAGTTCTATCCGATGACGTGTCCGGTTGGCACTAGTCTTGGTTGCCGGGCTCCCGCGACACTCGGCCGGCAAACGGTGTTTCCAAGTGGTTTGTCGCGATGTTCTCAAGTCCCGGAAGGTGGAATTCCTGATCCCAAACAAACCGGCCATCAGCCAAAACTCGCACCACGTCAGGATTTGTAAGCGCCTCCGCCTCGTCTCTCCGGAAGGCGGGGTGAATGTGATTAAGGAACAAACCTATGACATTCCCATGGGCGCTGATGCCAATCGTTTCGCGTTTATTCCCAGCAAGTATGTCTTCGACAGCTGCGGCGAACCGTTTTTGGGCATCCAAGGAGCTTTCGCATCCCGGCATCGCGAAATTGAAGTCATCCCAGGACCGGCGCCAGATTTTACTGAAATCATCCACGATCCCCTGGACGACAAGGCGTTCACGCAGATCGTCCTTGACGTTGATGTCTATGCCGGCTTTATCGGCGAAGGACTGGACCGTCTGCAAGCACCGCAGAAAGGGGCTCGAGAACATTACCTCTATGCCCAGAGGCTCGAGCAGGCCGCACAGTTTTTCTGCCTGGCCCTGTCCAACGGTACTCAGCGGCCACTCTGAGTAGTGAATACTGGGCGACGGGTGCATCTGAGCGTGGCGGATCAGGTAAATAGTTGTTTCCATCTATCGGTCCGATTCTTGGCTGCGCAAGTCTAGACCTGCAGCCGGGGGGATTCCTTGCCGATGCGCTCCCGGTAGGTTTCGTTGGTCATGCCGAACAGCCCGTGCATGGGCATCACACGCATCAAGAAGTTGCTTACACCCCATTGGTGCAAGGTGTGTACGTCCCCGTTCCTGAGGGCCTGGACCTCTTCGGCCGTGAATGCAAACCCCTTCATCGCCTCTTCGGGATCAGACTGAAGACGGGCGCGGAACTCCGAGTCTTCCTCGGAAAGCCACAGCAGCTTGTGTATGGCGTAGACGCTCATCTTCCGTCCTCCAGATCCCAGGCGGCGAAGACCGAGCCCCGCTGGCTGTCCAGGTAGTCGGGCAGCGCCCCGTCCAAAGCCCCGAACACCGTGGTCCAGTTCAGTAGCTCGTGGGCCACGTTGCCTGCTGCCAGCATCTTCTGCTCGGTGGCACGCCGGGCCACACCTTGATAGTCGCCCTTGGACATCAGTCCCTTCACCGTTTCCACCCACGGCTCGTCGAACCAGGTGGTGTTCCGTGGCCCGCCCACCTCCAGAGAAACCGACCCGCTGGCCATCAGGGCCACTCTCTCGTTGCCTTCCCAGTCGTCAACGAACCGCCGGATCATTCGGCCCAGGGAGTAGCATCGGCGGGCGGATGGGGCCGGCGGCGCCAGGCCTCCGTTGTAGATGGGGATTATCGGTATGTTCATGTCCGGCGTGATGAAATGGAGGGGCACCATGATGGTGTGCTCCAGCTTGACTTCTTGGGCCGTGGCTAGGTCGAAGTTGGACTTCAGCGTCGCCCGGTGCAGGGCCGCCGCCATTTTCTTGTGTCNCTGCAGCGAGTAGTGGGGCATGTTGCAGCCCGTTTCCGGTGTTGTTTCGGCTTCGTCGATCACCCCAACGCAAAAGGCCGGGAAGTGGTTGTAGAAGAAGTTAACGAAGTGGTCTGAGGTGAACACGATGATGACGTCGGGTTTGGCTTTTTCCAGGTGCTCGCGTACTTCGTTCATCATCGCTTCGGGTTTGAGTTGGCCCGGCGCGTTTGATACCTGCTCGGGCAGGAAGGGGGTGTGGGGCGTGCCAAATGCGGTAACAATCTTGGCCATGGCTTCCTCCTGTTGATATGGTGAGATCTACGTTTGGTTGACCTTATCTAACGTTCGAGGAAAACTGGGCTCCTGGCAAGGAATGTTATCTTTCTGAAGGCGGGTTGCTACGGTACCAGTCAATGATCTCCGAGCCGTTGGCGGTCCATACCCCTTCCCGCCTGGTCATGTAGTCCAGAGCGCGGGTCAAGTAGCGGACGCGGAACGGCTGGCCCATCAGCCACGGGTGCAGGTTGAGCACCAGCAGCCGGGCGTTTTTAGCGCCTTCCTGGTACAAAGCGTCGAANCCCTCTTTCAGCATCAACTCGTACCTGCTGATGGGAATATGCCGGTCGAACAGGGCGTTGACGTCGTCCAAGGGCAAGTTNATGGGCAGGGCGGTCAGCTGGCCTTGGGGCGCTTTGATCGGATATGGCTGTTCATCGTTGGTCCAGTCGCAGACGTAGCTGACTCCGGCCTGGGCCAACAGTTGGGGCGTCCGTGACGACTCTCCGTATTCCGGTCCCAGCCAACCGGCGGGAGTTGTTCCAATGGCCCCGGTCATGCGTTCCATCGAAGACTGTATGTACTCCCGTTCCTCCTGCTCGGGCATGTTTTCGGTTATCTGCTGGCTGACCGAGATCCCGTGGGCGATGATCTCACAGCCGAGGCCCTTGAGATGGCGGACCAGGAAGGGATAGTTCTCCGCCGTTAGAACGTCCATGGCCACCGTGGGAGTGATGTCGAACTTGGCCAGCGTGTCCAGGAGCCGGTAGACGCCCACCCGGTGACCGTACTCCCGGTGAGACCAGCGGGTGACGTCGGGAAAGGGCGACGGTCCGTAGCCACCGGCCAGCGACGCGGACTGAAACGCCCCCTCCGGGACGCGCCATTCCATGTGATCCAGGGTGAGCATGACGCACAGGGCTACCCGTGCGTTGTCGGGCCACCGCAGCATCCCTCTGTCNTCGTTAAGAGGATTCCAGTCGTAGTGCTGGTGGTCCATACCGTGATAGAACTCTACGGGCATAGATCGGCTCCTTGTCGAACGAACCGGCGTGTATGGGTTCTCTCAATCGATGTCGGCGGTGTGTAGGGGCGCATGGCCATGCGCCCCTACGGATTACACGTTCACCTTTTGGGCGTGGGCGATGGCTTGGTCGTAGTAGTTGGCCAGATAATATTCCGCTATCTCGTCGGTGGTGGTCTGCCACACGCCATCATGGGACATGATGTAGCTAAGCACTTCGTCCAGATATTTGGCCCGGTGGGGCCGGCCAGTGGCGTAGGGATGGAAGGCGATGACCATGCACCGGCCGCTTTCCTGCCCCTCCTCGTACAGTTGGTCGAACTGGGCTTTGCAAATCTCCGCGTAGTAATCCGCCTCGTAGTTGTGCCGGTAAAGGGGAGCGTCGTTCAACTCCGAGGTGTAGGGCACGCAGACCAGACGCCCCGACTTGACTTTGATGGGCAATGGCTGGTCGTCGATCTTCCAGTCGGTTTGGTAGATGAAACCCGCTTCGGCCAGAAGGTCGGGCGTGTTCTCCGTGTTGGAGGCCGCCGGACCCGAATGACCTTTGATCTGGCGGCCGGTGAGGCGTTTGAACTTCTCCACACACTCATGCAGAAACTCCCGCTCCTGCTCCTCCGAGTAGGTGGTCACGTAACGTGTGTTATAGAAACCGTGATTGACGAAGATCCAGTCCCGTTTGAGCATGGCCTCGGCTATCTCCGGGAAGTGTTCCAGCACACCGAGGCTCAGGGTGGTGGAGCATTTAATGTTGTAGCGGTCCAAGATCTCCAGTAACCGCCAGAACCNCACCCGGTTGCCGAATTCGTGGGACGAATACTGCTGTACGTCGGGATGGGGCGTCCTGGGCCAAGGATTGCGCACACCGTCCATGAGAGGCATGTACTCGTAATGCTCGATGTTCGGCGCGACCCAAAAGGCGACCCGGGCGTTGTTGGGCCACTTGATGATGGGCCGGTCGATGATTGGGCTGTAATCCATTCGATCGGGAGGTAGAGGCATGGGTCGGACCTCCTTGTATAAGTGCGTCCGGGCTTAGGGCAGCTTGAACTCGTATCTGTAGTCCTTGGCTATCCCCCGCTCCGGCAGGGCCGGTTGCTCTTTGGGTTTGTAACGGTAATCGGGGTCGTAGCCTATCTTGGGGCCGATGGTGTTGCGCAGGACGCCGATGCCCTCAACCTCATGCTCGACNACGTCGCCGGGCTGGAGGAAACGGGCCTTTTCGACGCCCTTGCGGATGGCTTCCCCGATGGAGCCCCCGCCCACTGTGCCGCTGCCCAGGACGTCGCCGGGCACGATACGGCTGTCCTTGGCCGCCCGCTCTATCACCGCTCCCCAGGTGTGATAGGGTACGCCGCCGTCGCCGTCCTTGAGCCAGTAGTCTCCATTGACCCTAGCGTGGCACTTGACTTGGAGTCGCCCGTTGCGCATGAGGGGAGCCAATTCGTCCGTAGTCACCAGCCATGGTCCCAGGCTCGACGCCGAGTCCTTTCCCTTGGCCGGGCNCAGTCCCACGGCGCTCTCGTCCCGCTGTATGTCCCGGCAGCTCCAATCGTTGAATATCAAGAAGCCGGCGATGTAGTCCATGGCGTCGGCTTCCGATACGTTGCGGCCCTCCTTCCCGATGACGCAGCCAATCTCAAGCTCGTAGTCCAGCATGTCCGATGCCGAAGGAAAGGGTATCTCGTCGTCGGGGCCAGCGATACAAAGAGGGTTGGAGAAGTAAAAGATGGGCATTCGATACCAGGCCTCTTCCCGGGTCCTGGTGCCCTGGCCGGTGGCGTGTTCCTCGTAGATCATGTAGTCCCGGACCGTCGGCGGTTGAAGCACCGGAGGCCGGAGCCGCACGCTGGCCAGGGGCACGGACGGCGCGGCGGAGTTGCTCGCCAAGGCGGTTCGTACCTGATCGACAGCGGATTCGCCCGTCTCCAGCAAGGCGCGGACATCCTGCAATGGCTGATCAATGCCCAGCAGAGCCGCCACGTCCACCACGTCGTCGCCCCGNAGGACGCCGCAGCGGGTACCGCTTTCGGAATCGTAAGTCAGTAGCTTCATCCAAGAGCCTCCGAATGTCTGGTCAGTAGTAAATTGCCGATAGAGTTCTACGGGTCGTCGCGGCAATTATGCGGGAAAATTTTGCCGGAGTACACTGTTTTCCCTTTTATCGATTTGCAACCAGGCCGATGCTGTGGTGAAACAAACCGATATTCGTTGGGGTTGTTCCGTTGTGACTCTGACCGCGTTGTTTCTGATGCGACAGTGTGCGCCGGTTTCAATCCGGTTTATCATACCGTCCACTTGCAGTTCGGAGGAAATCCCAATGGCAAAGACCTTTATGCAAATGGTTCAAGAAGCAAAGGCAGCGGTCCCTGGCGTCAGACCAGTAGATGCACAGCGGTTGTTTCAGGAAAACCCTGACGCGCTTCTGCTGGAAGTGCGAGATGCCGAAAACATCCCGGCTGATCAGAAAGCCCCCAATATGGTGAACATATCGCTGGGCAGTTTGCCGATACGGGCGGACCTTGAGGTGCCTGAAGAACGCCGCGACATCCGCCTGGCGGACCGGTCGCGCCAGGTAATTACGACGTGTGGCGTTGGCAATCTCGCGGCAATGGGGGCGAGGCTACTCAAGGAGATGGGATTCACCAACGGGTCATACATGGATGGGGGCATGCAGGGTTGGAAGGACGCCGGCCTGCCCACGGAATAAGACCACTGCCATGCAATCGGGGGCAGCATCATGCTGCCCGCTCTCTTTTTCCCGGTTACGACTTAAAAGTGATAGCTCAGGGATTCGCTACGGATTGAGACGGATGAATATCCGTATCGCTCTTNAAAAAGATGTTTGCCGCCGCTAAGTTTCGCAGGATTATTCCCGAACCCAGACCCGCCATCACGATCAGGCCTAGCAGGCCGCCATTCCAATAGCCGGGCCCGGACAGGTGCCTGCGGAGGCCCAACCCGCCCCGAATATAGCTCCACCGTAAACGTGTTTTCGTTCGTTCGGGACGCGATTAAGGTTCAGTTCACCTGCCATGGGCGTTTTCCATTTNCGCCGCCGGAGTATCCACAGCAANGGCATCGCNACGGCGAAAGAGGNCCCCATGAGAAGGAAGACATCGGGTTCCCGGAGCAANAGCATGTCGTGAATCACCGTGTAACTACTNAGCCCCGAGGCCACGATCAANAANCCNAATGNCANNCCTATCAGNANANCNAAGNGGTTCATAATGCNCCTCCCGTNATCAGGTGCACNATTAANGTCAGGCCNATGGCGGTTGCCATGANTGNGACGNTNCCNNCCAAGGCNCCCCGNGACAAGATGGCNGCNCCGGAGATCCCGTGNCCCGAGGTACAGCCGCCGCCCCACCNTGCTCCGAATCCCATGAGCATNCCTCCCACNAANAGGACCGGTANGATGGCNGCTATCGGNAGCAGGTNGCCGAGNGCACCNTAAGTGAGATTTGGCGANGGNCNACCCTTNAGGAANGCCGCNATNANTGNNCCTCCGACNAGCCCGGCNAAGAACCAGACTCGCCACATCTCNGCCGTTCGGGGGCTGCGNACGAAGGTCATNACTTGTAGGTAGGAGGTGGTAACGCCNAGATGCTTGTTNGCNACNGCGTANAGNGCNACNACCAGCAGTCCTATGATNGGTCCANNNATNNACCANGCNAGCCGNTCTGGTAANAGNTCCNNGTTNCNNGCCTNCTNNANTNGGANTTGTGACGANAGGGTACCCNGTGTACCTAACCGAGNAAAGNGGTTTTGCAGCCCATCTCTCTACTTTCGAGTCTACTCGGNGGCTGGCGGCGCTAGTTTGAGGGANGTCCGGCCTGGGATNATCAGGGCAAGGTCGTCAATCTACTTTTAGACTCCCGACTTTTGTATAATTGCCGCATCGTCCACTGGAATCGCAATCAGAGGCTGAGGGTTGAATATC
>PAJQ01000042.1 GCA_002710215.1 Chloroflexota bacterium
GTATCTCGGGTCAGGGTGCTAGACATTCTCCAGAAACCCTCTTAGTTTAGGCCGTCGTTCAAACGAAACTGATCAGGCGAGTCCAACTCATATTGCGAATGTACGCTTAGAAGCTCCTTGCTTAAAACACCTGAACTTAGAAAGAGCATAGATGAGACAGTACACGAT
Organism: Chloroflexota bacterium; assembly: GCA_002710215.1. GTDB lineage: Bacteria > Chloroflexota > Dehalococcoidia > Lucifugimonadales > UBA3495 > UBA11650. Next base: position 169 of record PAJQ01000042.1, read on the forward strand.
AAAGAGAATAGGCCTGTTCATACCCACTGTTATATTAGTAACTGTCTTGGTCTTCGTGCTGATGCGGATAATCCCCGGGGACCCCGCATTGGCCATTCTGGAAGATGAAGGAGGCGGCTCCTATACTCAAGAAGACCTGGCTAGACTGCGTCACGAAATAGGTACAGACAGGCCTATCGTGGTCCAATATGCTACCTGGGTTAGCGGGGTGGTTCGGGGAGACTTTGGGGACTCTCTCTGGTTTAAGGCACCGGTCATGGGTGAATTGAAAGACCGGATACCGACAACGGTGGAATTGGCAGTGTTCGCTATGGCCCTGGCCATGGTCGTAGCTGTTCCTCTGGGGGTGGTTTCGGCCATCAACCCCGACAGTAAGTTGGATTACGCCGCCCGGGTGTTCACCTTGGCCGGCATCGCCCTGCCGACATTCTTCACCGGGATCCTGATAATACTGTTCCTAGCGATGCTGTTCAATTGGCTACCGCCACTGGGATACGAGACGCTCTGGGATGACCCGAAGTCCAACCTGCAGCAAATGTTCTTCCCGGCCTTGGCATTGGCGGGTTATGACTTGGCTTTCATCGCTCGGGTTACCCGCTCTTCTATGATGGAGATTCTGCGGGAGGACTACATGCGGACNGCCCGNNCCAAGGGTCTGTCCGAGCGGGTCGTGCTGGCCCGTCACGGGTTGAAAAATGCTTTCCTGCCCATTCTCACCATCTCAGGCTGGCAGTTCGGTCGCCTCTTTGGCGGCACGATCATCATCGAGAGTATTTTCCTGGTTCCTGGCATGGGACGGATCCTCATCGAGTCCATAGGTCACCGGGATTACGTCATGATACAGGCGGTCGTTGTGATAATAGGGTTGTCCATCGTAACCATAAATCTGTTGATAGACCTGCTTTACGGCTGGTTGGACCCACGTATCCGTTTCGCGTAGCGTGGCCGACCAGCGGTTCGCCACAGTGACAGGAGGTAGCAAGGGATGCTTGTAGACCGAACCCAGGAAACTGCCGCAGCGGAGACTTTGGCCGCACTTCGGCCGAAGTCTCCACTTCCCGTTGCGCTGCTCCGGTTCTGCGCCCAACAACCACTGGGTGCTTTTGGCGCTGCAGTGATTATATTCGCTGTCGTTGCCGCCGTGTTGGCGCCGATGCTTGCGCCCTACAGTCCCACGGCGATAGAGGTGGCGGAGAAATTCACACCGCCCTTTAGTAGTAGCGAGCAGTTCCTGGGCACCGACGAACTGGGCCGAGACGTGCTGAGCCGGTTAATATTTGGAGCGCGCATATCCATGTCGGTGAGTTTGTTGAGCGTGGGCATAGCGATCTCCGCGGGTACGTTGATCGGCATCTTCAGCGCCTACTCCGGCGGTAAGACTGACCTGGCTATCCAAAGACTGGTAGACACAATGATGGCGTTTCCGGCCATCATCATGGCATTGGCACTGATGGCCGCTCTGGGTGCTTCTCAGACCAACGTGATTGTGGCCTTAGTGATAATTCTTCTGCCGGGCGCAGTCCGGGTCGTGCGGTCACAAGTCCTTAGCATAAAAGAGCAGGATTATACCCTGGCGGCACGAGCTATTGGTGCCGGTTCCACCAGAATCATGCTCCGTCATATCCTCCCCAACGTCATGGCCACTTACATAGTGTTGAGCACCATTACTCTCGGTTATGCCATCGTCGTCGAGGCGTCTTTGAGCTTCTTGGGCGTGGGGATCCCACCGGACATCGCCTCATGGGGCGGTATGCTGAACCTGGGCGCCACCACATACATCGATGTGTCGCCGTGGCTATCGGTCTTCCCAGGTATTACCATTGCGGTGATAGTGTTTTCGGTCAACCTCCTTGGCGACTCTCTTCGGGATGTCTTGGATCCCAAGCTACGGGGCCGGTAACTCTATAGAACCGGACTACGGCGTAGTTAGTAGCCAAACCGTTTTTGCTAGGCACAATTAGGGGATAGGACTCAGTCCTATCCCCTTTGTATTGTCGAACCATCCGGGTGGTGACATACCAACAATGCCCGGATATACTGACGGCATCCTTCCCGAAGGGTTATAGAGAGGCCAACCCCATGAGTTGGAACTTTGAACTAGTAGCCGGTCCCTATGGTGGTACTACCGAAGGACCGGTCTGGGATGGGGAGGCGTTGCTGTTCACCCATATCCCTGCCGACCGGATACTGAGATACGACCCAAAGACTAGCGAGACCACCGAGTATTTCACTGATACAAGGCGCGCCAACGGTCTCTGTTTCGACTCCCAGGGAAACCTTTACGGTTGCCAAAGCGGCGGGCGCCGCATCGTGCGCTTTGAGAAAGACGGTTCGACTACCACATCCCTGCCCCACCAATTGGAAGGCAAGCAGCACAACAACCCCAACGACCTAGCCGTGGATAAGCAGGGCCGTGTCTGGTTCACCGATCCTTTCAACGCTTCAGCCGGCGATCAAGAACTGGACCACATGTCGGTACTACGTTTGGATCCAAAGGACCATGACCAATGGGAGTTGACCAGGGCCACCCACGACGTCAGCCGCCCCAACGGCGTTCTGATATCCCGCGATCAGAAAACCCTTTACGTGGCCCAGAGCGACTATTCCCCCGACCAGCCCCGTCAATTGAGAGCCTACCCGATCAACGATGACGGCTCGTTGGGCGACTACGTCACCTTGCATACTTTTGGAATCGATCATCGGGGCGTGCAAAGAGGCGTCGACGGCATGACTCTGGACGCCGAAGGCAACATTGTGGTCTGCGCCGGCTGGGAGCAGAGCGGACCCGGCCCGATCATTTACGTCTTCGCACCCACGGGAAGGATCTTGGAAACCCACGCCTTGCGAGTGGACCGCCCGACCAACTGTTGCTTCGGCGATCCTGATATGAAAACCCTCTACGTGACCACCGGNGGCGGCCACCTCTTCCGGGCCCGGACTGATCGCACCGGTTGGATAATGTGGCCTTGACCGTCCCAATCTTCGGACAAGTCCGGATCCAATGGCCAAGTTGACTGACAAGCCGAGTAAAAGAAAGCGGGCCGATCTGCTTTTGGTCGACCACGGGCTTGCCGAAAGTCGGCAACAGGCTCAAACCCTCATCGCCGAAGGACTGGTTTTCAGCCGCGCGGGGCGGGTCCTTAAAGCCAGTTCAATCTTGCTAGGGACAGATCCCCTGGAGGTTCGCGGCGCCCTTCCCTACGTCAGCCGCGGCGGCCTCAAACTGGTCCATGCCCTGGACAGNTTCAACCTAGACGTGGAAGGATTTACCGTGTTGGACGTGGGCGCGTCCACCGGCGGATTTACCGACTGCCTGCTGCAACGGGGCGCGGCGCGCGTCTATGCCCTGGACGTGGGCCACGGCCAGTTGGCCTACAAGCTCNGGCNGGACTCAAGAGTGGCAGTCATCGAAAAATGCAACGCCNGCAATCCCTTCAAACTGCCCGAGCCGGTGGACCTGATCACCATCGACGTGTCCTTCATCTCCCTGGCCTTGGTTATTCCTTCAGCGATTCAGCACTTGAAGGACGGGTCGTACGTCGCCGCTCTGGTCAAACCCCAGTTCGAGGCANGCCGGGAAGAGGTAGGCCGGGGCGGAGTGATCAAGGACCCCAAGATCCACGCGGCCGTGCTCGGCCGGACGATTAACTGGGCCATCAATGCCGGGCTGCGGGTCCGCAACCTCTGTCCGTCGCCAATCCTGGGTGATGCCGGCAACCGGGAATTCTTCCTGCTGTTACAAAAACCGGCCACCCAATCCCGCAAGTGAACCCAGCCTCCCCCCTTACGAAGAGAGGAATGAGGGGGGCCGTCCCCCGTAACCCACCAACCCAAAACTAAGGAGAAGAGTCAATGGAAGTTACCGAGATAGCCGAGTTATTGGTGGCCCAAGGCAAAACCGTTTCCGTGGCCGAAGCCGACACCATGGGGCTCATCGGCTATATGCTGGGGTCCGTCCCCGGCAGCTCCCGTTATTGTCCGGGTGGCGTTATTGCTTACACCGGCGGCTTGAAACAGAGCGTGTTAGGGGTGACCGACGAGCAGTACAACAACTTCGGCAGCGTCAGCCGGGAAGTGGCCATAGCCATGGCCAAAGGAGTCAGAGAGCTCTGCGGGACCGACTACGCCGTCTCCACCACCGGAGTCACCGGTCCGGCCCAGGGACACTCCAGCTTCCCCATAGGGACATTTTGGATCGGATTGGCCGTTAAAGATGGGGAGGACGTTGCGATAGAAGTCCACCTCTCCGGAGACCGGGACGCTACNAAACGTGGCGCGGCCCAAGCGGCTCTGGATCTGCTGGGCAACCACCTGAAGGGCGGCTGACGCTGGAGACCGTCAACTGCCCGTTGATTCGGTCAATTGCGCCACTTCCATGAGGTAGCTATCCCCATTCCGAGCGTAACAGCCCAGGCTAGTCTGCCTCCGGCCTAGGCCGAGAATTTTGAAAGCAAGATTCTGATAGATAAGGCCCGAGATAAATGATGCATTGAGGCCACCGAAGCGAGGGTCAATGTCAACTCCACCCTGTTCGCACGTCACTATTACACTGCTGGTTGTACGTCCCAGAGATATGGATGCGGATCGGAACTTAAATAACGCCGTCTACTTTGAGTATTTTCACCAGTCTCGCCTGGAACATTTAGCCCGTCTCGGTGTATGGCAGCCACGCGGATCTGGGGACAAAAACTTTTTCGCCTTGGCGGAGAATANCTGTAGATACCTGGCCCCTTCCTTTNACTGAGATGTGCTGGAGATCTGGACGNCAACGCATGCTGTTGGGAAAAGCAGCTTCCAGTTGGTCTATCAAATTTGGNGTCAGAGCGACGACACATTGATCGCTGCTTCGCATTCCGTGCAAGTGTGGCTAGATGGGCGCCAGCAGCCTCCGTCGCTGCCGCCTCCTGTGCGCAAGGGACTTACCGCCTCTCTTTGTACCGACCTGCCAAAGATGCCCGTGCGCGATTAGGCGAATTCGCGATCTCCTCCGGCTGGACCTAGAACGTAGCAGTAAGCGGCTAAACCTCGATCAAACCAACCTCTGATCGCCATGCAACTCCGTAGTATTAGGCCGGGTCCAACCGTTGCTGGGTTTCACTGTTAGCAACGATGTGGTCCCAGTCGTACTCCATGGGCGCCATTTCCACCCTGCTCCAGATCTCCGACTGGTCGTGATAATGGGGACTGCCCGGATGCCCCGAGCTTCCTAGAGGAACGGCCCACATGGAGTTGTTCCAGTCCGAAGGGTCGTAAACGTAGCGGGCCACCGATAGGCTGGTGACCGTGGCCAGGTCGGCCGTGGAGTAGCTTCCCGCGAGAGGCGTATCGCCGTCGCCGTTCATGGGAATGGGCGGCGGGTCCAGCAGGTCCGCCAGCTCCGGGAAAGCCTCCGACAGGGTGTGTTTGGGCCGGGCTTGGTGCAGAATGTCCCAACGCCATTCATCCAGATTGTCTCCCAGGCGTTGTTTCAGCGTAGCCACCCCGTCGGCCAGACCGTCGGCTACCATCTCGGGCCAGTCCTTGTCTAGCGGCAACATGCTTCGGTTGTCCTCGGCGATCATCGACGCCAACATACCCTTAAATCGGGCTAGGAACTGTCCCAACCCACGTCCATCGGGGTTCCGCGCCAGCCCGGAGAGATCATCCCCCAAGTTGTGCTTTAGAATCTTGTGAAGCAGGCTATCCCGTAACGCGCTGTAAATGGTTGGCTCCACCCGGCTGGCATCCATCTGTCCCTGCCATGTGAGCAGCTTGTCCTTGCCCAGGGCCGAGGTTGTGTCCCGGGGCTCTACCTGGGCCATGATTCCCAGATAAGACTGGGCTGGGATGGATACCCGATCGCCGTGAACGATGGCCATATCGGCTGCCGAGGGTCGTTCCAGGGACAGCAACCGCTTGGTCACCCGCTGGGCGCGGAATCCTGGCGTGAAGTCCGTCGAGATGTAATAAGGATAATCGTTGTCCACCGGCCGGTTGTTGCACGTGACGATATAACCCTCCTCCGGGTTCACGGCCTTAGGCATATCGTCGAAGGGGATGTAGCCCTGCCACTCGTGTTCGCCGGTCCAGCCTGGAACCGGCAGCCAACCGTTGTCCTGAGAACGTATGGGCACCTTGCCCCGGCACAAGTGACCGAAGTTGCCATCGGTATCGACGAATACCAGGTTGTTGCACGGGTCGACCCATTCCCGCATCGATTCGATCAACTCGTCCGAGTTTTTTGCCAGCAACATCTGCCACAATCCGTCGGACCAGGTGGACGGCCCTTCCGTTGCCGTGTACTTGAAAGCGACGCCGCTGCCCTGTTCCGGGTTGCCCGAAATAACCGGCCCGTGGTGGGTGACCCAAACCTTCAACTCGACGTCGTCTCCGCCCTTAACTTTTAGCGTTTCCTGATACACCTCTGCCCGCCGCCATTGGTCTTTGTACATGTAGTAGCCGGAATCGCCTTTCTTGAATTGTTCAATATACAGATCCTGATAATCGGCGCCCAAGTGAGTCACGCACCAGGCGACCCAGGGGTTGTGGCCGAAGTGGGGGAACGCGGGCATACCGGGGAAAGACAGACCCACCACGTCGAACTCGGGACAGGACAGATGATTCTGGTAGTAGACGTTGGGTGTGTCCAGCGCCCGGTGGGAGTCTCCCGCCAGGAGGGGCATACCCGACGCTGTTCGGCTGCCTGACAGGGCCCAGCTGTTGCTGCCTCCGTCGCTGCCGTTTAACACCGCCAGAGCAGCCATCCCCCGGCTCAGTTCCTCCAGTCCGTCCACTAGAGGCCCTTCGTATGGTGTCCCCGGAGGCAGGATCTGCAGTTGGCCGGCCTGATACCCTGGGAACAAGTCCGCTGTCTTCTCCGGACCAACCTGCTGAAGAACCTTGGTCCGCCAGATTTTCGACTCGAAAACCCCCATGAAGATGTGCCGTATCTTGTACACCACCAGGCCGTCCCACGGCTGCCAAGGCTCTGGGCATATTCCCGATATCTGATACTCCGCCGGCAGGACCGGCGACGTCTCGATAAAAGCGTTGACACCGCTGGCGTAGCGATCCATCATGCGCCGGGTCTGCTCGCTGGCGGATTGGTAGTCGGATCGGGCGCTGGCCTCCAATCGGAATCTCCGCATCATCTTGTCCTGGTCCAACGCCGACGGCCCCACCACCTCCGCCCAACGTCCCGCCCCTCGGAGGCGGTCGTATTCCATATGCCAGAGTTGGTCTTGGGCGGTCACGAAGCCCTGGGCGAAAAACGCATCGGCTTCGCCGGCGGCGCGGATGTGAGGGATACCGTAGCGGTCACGATACACTTCTACGGGGGATTCTAGACCCGGAAGGTTGATCTCTCCGGTCAGGGGCGGGACCGCTGCTTGCAGCTCATCAAGACCTATCATCTGTTTCTCCAGTAAGTCATCCGGACGTGGACCGACCCTCAGGCTCTGCCCCACGGGGGGAATTCGCACATCATATCATCGTTACACCAGGTTTGGGCTTCACAAGGTTACAGTGGCCATGTTCGATGACGTTGACGCGGGCGTGCCTCCCGGCTAATATCCGTTCAGCTATTAAGCGTTCACCAAACACGCTCGCCGCACAGAGGAACGACATGCAGATCGCCGACCATATCTATAGTACTCACATCATGGAAGACCCAAACACCTTTGGCGCAATGCACCCTGGTGGGACTCAGATATACTTCGTCGGCGACCCCAACGACAACATGGTGATGATCGATTCTGGAGAGCCTTACCGGGCCTGGACTCGCCAGATACTGGACTACTACGCCGAGTTGGGGAGGCCTCGAATGTCGGCGATACTGGTGACCCACGGCCACGAAGACCACATCGGCGGTCTGGACCGGATACAAGAAGAGATGGGCTGCCAGGTGCGTTGCCACCCCAAGCTGGCTGCCTATCTGACGGAGCGACTGGGCACAGGTTGCGTCCAGCCGATAAAATCTCGAGAAGTCATCCCCACCGGCGGAGGGCAGGGCCTGCGAGCTTTGTTCACCCCAGGCCACGAGGACAACCATATCTCCTACTTCATGAGGGACCAACGAACCCTGTTCACCGGCGACACCATCCTGGGCAACTCCTCATCCAGCATCCGCAACCTGAAGCAGTACATGGCCTCTTTGGAGCTGCTGGCCCGGCAACGCCCAAACCTGATCTGTCCCGGCCACGGGCAACTGGTCCACGACGGAGCCAAGCGCATACAGTGGTACATCGACCATCGGGAGGCCCGGGAGCAACAGATAATCAAAGCCCTGGCCGGCGGCGCCGGGAACGTGGACGAGGTGGTTCAAGCCGTTTACCCCCGGAACCTGCGGAAGAACCTCCGCTCGGCGGCAGCCCGCAACGTAACCACCCACCTGGCTAAGCTCCTGGAAGAGGGAAGAGTCTCCCAAGACGCGGTCACCTACAGCGTCAACGGAGCCTAGCTTCTGACAGGGGCTGAGATTGCGTCAAGTCGATTGTGGTGGGCTAGGTGGTTATCACAACCTGTCATTGCCCCGAAAATAAAATTGCCAACCTTCGGCCACACACTTCGTCATTCCGACACCAGCCCTTCGGCGGAAGGGCGGCGAAGAATCTCAGGTGACCGCTACAACCAGGCATGAGACTCCTCTCCTTCCGCCGAAGGATCGGAGTGACACGAATCGCCCATTATCGTAGGCTGTGGGGCTGGCGCCAACCAGCATGAACGATTCCGAGCAGAGAAGCGACAAGGTATCTGGGGAGGGGGCGGACCTACACTACCTCAGATTCCTGTTTGCCGCCGGAATGGCACGCCTGACCGGACAGAGAATTAACTCCGTTCCAGCAGTTCTATCCGCACGTCGCCCGGCGCGCGGACAAAGGCGATCCTCAGCCCTGGCCGCAGGTCGAAAGGTTCCGTGGCGAACTCCGCGCCCTTGGCCTTCAATTCTTCCGCCGCTTGCGCCAAATTCTCCACCCGGAACCCGAAATGATCCAAACCCAAGTGGGGGTCCCGCAACCCGGCGGGCACGCTCTCATCAGCCTTGGCGATGAAGATCATCAGCCCGTTGACATCGATGTCGATTCGAGGCTGGCCGTCCGACTGAACCGACTCCACGATCTTGGCGTTGAACATCTTGTTGAAGTACTGGGCCGTTGCCATCGGGTCCTGGCTGCGAAGATGTATGTGGTCATACGTATAAGTAGTCATATCTCTCCTCCATTAATTTGACGATGTGAAGCCCCCCTTTCGTAAAGGGGGGTTGGGGGGATTTCACCCGGCCACGGCCAACAGGTCCTTGAGCAGCCTGCAGTTCCGGCAGTTCCTTCGGCCAAATGGACTGATATCCGAGTCCAATATGTCCCTAACCCGGGCAAGCAAAGGACCGATGATTGAAGTATTCAATTCCACCGGAACCACATTTGCCACAAACCCCATGGCAAACCCATCGTCCCGGTGGACCCCCTCTCCGGCGGCGTCGTCATCGCTAGTTGCCGGCTCCGTGTAAATAAGCGCCAATCCCGTCACCGGCTCCAACCCGCACTGTTCCCCGATCAGGGCGTAGGCGTTGAGTTGGGCTTCGTAAAGAGGGAACAGCCGCTCCTGATAAGGCGTGTACCTGGAGGTCTTATAGTCCACGATCAAGTGGGATCCGTCGGGCCGCACGAACACGCCGTCCGGGTCTCCGGTCAGCAGTATATCGTTGTCACGGTCGACGATGTTGAATTTGGAGTGATGGGGAGCCGGTTTGTACCCCGCCAACTCTCCCAGAGACTGGAACCAAACTGGAGCCCCACCTCCCTTGTCGAACCAACCGTGGACGACCTTCTTGCTGAATGAGTCTATGGAGCTGAAGATGCCGGGAAAGGACTGGTAGGGAAGCCGGTCGGGTACCCGGCGTTTTACCCAAAAGCATCGGGGGCAGAAGTCGGGCATGGCCAGCTCTGCCAGAACCTTGGCGGATATTCGCAACTGTTGGTCCAAGGCTGGCTCCCAGGGACCGGGTTCCGGCCGGTCCTGATCTGCCGGATTCCCGGTGCCCGACCTGCATCGACTTCGGGCGAATACAGGGTACTTTGAGGCTTGGCGCGGACATAACGTATGCCCCCGCCGATTGGGTTGTCAATAGGCGATTTGACGCTGGTTGGCGGCCATCATAGAATAACCCCGTATCCATGTAGGTTCAGGGGGTTTGCTAAGGCAGATTCCCGTTCGCGATTAAGTCTTGCCCGTCCTCTTATCCAAGTGCCCTTTTACAACCGAGAGCAGCCTGTAGGTGGCCCCGTATGCCGGGGCTTAATAGGGAAGCCGGTGGAAGTCCGGCGCGGTCCCGCCACTGTAACTGGATGAGGCTATCTCCATTGCCAATCCTACGGCGATAAGGCCGGGAAGGCGGAGTATGCCCCGTTATCCGGAAGCCAGGAGACCTGCCGCAGGCTCGACTTGATACACTTCGAGGATGAGGGTATGGGTCTTGGAGAGCATCAACCCGGCCGAGAAGCCGGGCATTTTTTTGGGTCAAGGCGCCTAAATGCCTTTCCCCACACCAAGGAGAACCGAATGATACGAGAGATACTGGAGGCCTGCCAGCCGGGGTTTGCGGAAGTGGTCCTGATGTTGGCCAACAACGGGGCCACCGCCGAGGTCTACACCATGTTCGAGGACCTGCGTTTTACCGATGACGGCAACATCGTCACCTTCATGGCCGAAGGAGGCACCCACCTCCATATGCACATGAACGAGGTCAAAGAGGTCCGGTTCATCCACAACACAAACGCTCAAGGCCTGCCCAGCTACTCAGTCTGGTTTATAGACGGAGAAGAGCAGCCCATGCTTCGCGTCTATCTGAGAAAATCAGAAAAGGAAGAGACCAATCAACCCAGGCACGACCTGTTTATAAGCCTCCAAAAGAAGTACGGAGAAAGCTTATCCATCCCTGACTAGGTGAGCAATGAGGGGTATAATAGCCCCTGATAGCTGACGGCTGATTGCCGATAGCTGGGAGACTTGTTTTTGACATCATCCGTGGTAATTGCCGGTGTTCGCAGCGGGGTGGGCAAGACCACCATCGCCACCGGAATCATGGGCGCGTTGACCCGCCGCGGCCAACTCGTCCAGCCCTTCAAAGCCGGCCCGGACTACATCGACCCGTCTTATCATAAACTTGCCTGCGGTGTCCCTTCCCGCAACCTCGATACCTGGTTGATGCCTCACCAAACCGTGCTGGAGTTGTTCCAGCGGGCCGGCTCCCAGCGTCAAATTTCCATAGTTGAAGGCGTGATGGGAGTTTTCGACGGCCACTCCAATCTCTCGGAAGAGGGATCCACCGCCGAGCTGGCCAAGCTATTGCACGCCCCGGTGATACTGGTGGCTGACGCTTCCAAAGTCGCCCGCAGCGTGGCCGCCGAGATCTTGGGTTACCAGCAATTCGACCCTGACCTACGGATCGCCGGTGTCATACTGAACGGAGTCGGCAGCCCACGCCACATGGAATTCTGCCAGCCGCAGATCGAGGCCACTACCGGAATACCGGTACTGGGCTACCTGCCCCGCCGGGATGAACTGGTCCAACCCGAGCGTCACCTGGGCCTGATCCCCACCGTGGAGGGTACGGTGGCCCGCCATTGGTACGACACCCTGATTGCCCAGGTGGAAGAAACCATCGACCTGGACCGTATCGTTGCTATCGCCTCCGGTTCCAAGAGTGCCGAAGTCTTCACGGCGGCGTATCCAGCTGAACCTCAACCCAAGCGCGCCCGCATCGCCATTGCCCAGGACATGGCTTTTAGCTTTTACTATCAGGACTCCTTGGACCTCCTCGAAGCGTGGGGGGCCGAGCTTGTCCCCTTTAGCCCTCTGGAGGACACGAGCTTGCCCCAAGGCGCCGGCGGCATTTATCTGGGCGGCGGCTTCCCCGAGATGTTTGGCGCGGAGCTGGCGGCCAACAAGCCGATGCACGAAGCGATACGGAAGGCGGTCAGCGACGGTGTGCCGGTATACGCCGAGTGTGGCGGACTGATGTACCTTGGCCGGAGCCTGGACGACCTTGACGGGGCACGGCACACCATGGTCGGAGTGATTCCTGCCGTGTCCGCAATGTCCCATCAGCGTATGACCCTCGGTTACCGGGAGGTCGAGTCCCGCCGCGACGGTCCGCTGATGTTGCAAGGGCAGCGGGTACGGGGCCACGAATTTCACTGGTCTACGCTGGAGGAGCCACCCGATCCTGACCAGTCGGTCTACAAAGTTGTGGACCAAGACAACCGGGCCGATGGATTCCAGGTGGGAAGCGTGTGGGCGTCTTACATCCACATCCACCTGGGCAGCGACCCGTCCCTCGCCCCCCGCTTCGTGGAAACCTGTGCTCCCCATTCGAGCATGGGACTTTAAGCCCCGTTACTTGAGCAATCGTCATTGGAGGTCAACGACCCATGAGCACCGGAGAAAGTTCTGAACCGGGCCCCCAGTCCGTTACCGGACCTCGCATCAACAAGGGACTGGTCATCGTCAACACCGGCAACGGCAAGGGGAAGACCACTGCCGCCATGGGTGTCCTGTTTCGGGCCTGGGGGCGAGACTTCAAGGTAATCATGCTCCAGTTCATCAAGCATTCCACCGCCAACTTCGGTGAGCAACGCGCCGCCCAAAAGATCGGCGTGGAGATGAGGGCCATGGGCGACGGATTTACCTGGCGCTCCAAAGACCTAGACCAGACGGCCGACCTGGCAAGGGCCCACTGGGAGGACTGCAAGGAGGTCATCGCCACGGGAGATTATGACGTGATCGTGCTGGACGAGTTCACCTATCCGATGCACTACGGCTGGATCCCGGTGGAGGAAGTTATCGAGGTCCTGAAAAACCGGCCCGAGATGCAACACGTCATAATCACCGGCCGCCACGCCCCCCAAGACCTGATCGATTACGCCGACCTGGTCACCGAGATGAACGTGGTCAAACATCCCTACCATGAAGGCATCAAAGCCCAACCGGGGATCGAGTTTTAACCTGCGCTTTAGGAACAATTAATGACCACTTCCAACCTCATCGACCAGACATTGGCGAAGATAATTCCCCCGGACCAAAGCGCGATGGACGCAGCGCGGGCGCGGCAGGACACCCTGACCAAGCCCCAGGGCAGTCTGGGGCGGCTGGAAGAGCTTTCCATCACCCTGGCGGGCATCTTCAGAAACGCGATTCCACAGATAAACCACAAAGCGGTGATCCTGGCGGCCGGAGACCACGGCGTTGTGGCCGAAGGTGTCAGCGCCTATCCCCAAGAGGTGACACCGGCCATGGTCGCCAACTTCCTCGCCGGCGGCGCGGCCATCAATGTGCTGGCCCGGCACGCGGGAGCCAGCATCGTCGTTCTGGACGCCGGTGTCGCCGCCGACCTGGACCCCAACCCGTTATTGCGGTCGGTCAAGATTGGCCGGGGCACCGCGAATATTGCCGCCGGGCCGGCGATGACTCGCCAGGACGCCATCAAGTGCATCGAAACCGGGATTGAGGCCGCCAATGAGCAGATCGCTGACGGGGCCGACCTCATCGCCTTCGGGGACATGGGCATCGGCAATACCACTCCTTCCAGCGCCATCACTGCGGTCGTTACCGGCGCCGATCCCGCGGTGACCACCGGCAGGGGCACCGGCCTGGACGACCCGGCTCTAGCCCATAAGGTTGAGGTGGTGCGCCGGGCGATTGAAGTCAATAGTCCAGACCCCAAAGACGGACTCGACCTGCTTGCCAAAGTCGGCGGTTTCGAGATTGGGGTGCTGGCTGGAGCCATGCTGGGCACGGCGGCGGGTCACCGTCCGGCGGTCGTGGACGGATTCATCTCCGGTGCGGCCGCTCTTATCGCCTGGACCTTGTCCCCAACGCTGAGCCACTACCTGATTGCCTCTCACCAGTCGGTGGAGCCGGGCCACCGCATCGGTATGGAAACCATGGGTCTGACCCCCCTGTTGGACATGGGCATGCGTCTGGGAGAAGGGTCGGGCGCTGCTTTGGCGATGCCGATCATCGAAGCTGCGGCCAAGTGCCTGTCGGAAATGGCCACCTTCGCCGGCGCCGGGGTCTCGGAGCGTATCGAAGATGAGAACGGCGGGGAGCCTCAAAGCTGACACCATTTCTGGCAGCCCTTAGTTTCCTCACCGTGTTTCCCTTCATCGGAAGACGCAGCTTTAACCAGCGGGAAATCAGCGACTCCCGGGCCTATTACCCAACGGTGGGGTTGCTTCTAGGGCTCCTCTTGGTTGGGGTGGAGCTTGGCGGCCGCGAGTTGTTTCCGGTTTATCTGACCGCTGCCCTATTGCTGGTTGTCCTGGTGGTGGCGACTCGTGGCCTTCACCTGGACGGGTTCATGGATGTGTGCGACGGCCTTTTCGGCGGCTACACCCGGGAACGCCGCCTGGAAATAATGCGGGACTCCAACGTCGGCGCTTTCGCCGTAGCCGGAGCCGCTTCCCTGTTGATCTTGAAATATGGGGCGCTGCTCTCTCTGCTGACTATCCCGTCGCCGGGCAAAGAATGGTCCCTATTGCTTTTCCCGATGCTGTCCCGTTGGTCCATGGTTGTCGCGTTGGGAGCGTTCCCCTATGTCCGTGGCGACGGGCTGGGTTCGCCATTCCATCAAGGAGGGGCCAAACTGGCCACGTTTATCGCCGTGGTGGTCGTAGTCTTGGCGTCAGCAGTTCTCGGTGGTTTTGGCGGTCTTGGGTTACTGCTGGGCGCGTCCATCCTGGCGTGGTTATTGGGGAAGTGGATGGAGAACCTGCTGGGAGGACTGACCGGAGACTCCTATGGCGCGATCAACGAAGTGACTGAGGTAGGAGTTCTGGTGGCCGNCGTGGCGTTGCTGCCCCACGGTATGATCGAGCCGTTGCCGGTTCTTTTGGGAGTACTCTAATGCTCTGGTCCGTGCCTCCGGATCTGGCGGTTCTGATAGTGGCCGTGGTTCTGGAGATGGTAGGCCGCGAACCGCCAAAGTGGCTTCACCCCACGGTGTGGATCGGCCGCACCGTGANCATTGCCGTAGCAAATGCCCCAACGTCCCGCAACGGCGGATTTATCACCGGTGTCATGATTCTGCTGCTGGTTACCGGATTTTGGGGCGGCGCCGCCTATTTCGCCGCAGCGGGCTTGCGCGACTTCCACCAGCTAGCTTACGTCCTGGTGGGAGGGTTCCTGCTTAAGACCACTTTTTCTGTCAAGATGCTCCACCAAACGGCGGCTCGGGTTCGTGAACTGTTGACTGCGGGTGACATGGCANGGGTACGCGCGCAGATGTCATCGCTGGTNAGCCGCGACCCGACACAACTCACAGCAGAGCAGGCCNCCGCCGCCACCGTCGAGTCGGTGTCGGAGAACATCGCCGACAGCATCATCGGCCCCTGGCTGGCCTTTGCCCTTTTCGGANTCCCCGGCGCCGTCGCCTATCGTGCCATCAACACCCTGGATAGTATGATAGGCTACCATGGCGGCTACGAGTATCTGGGAAAAGCNTCGGCCCGGTTTGACGACTTAGTGAACCTGATTCCTTCCAGATTGGCTGGGTTGCTCCTGGTGGTGGCCAGTCTCGTATTGCCNGGTCAGAAAGCATCAGATGCTTGGCNGATCATGTTGCGGGATCATGGCAAGACCGAAAGCCCCAACGCCGGTTGGACCATGAGCGGCATGGCGGGCGCCTTGGGAGTGGAACTGGAGAAAGCCGATCATTACCGATTGGGCGACGCTACGCGGAAAGTGGAGCCTGAGGACATCACCCGAACCGTTCGCACCATGTATGTCGTTGCGGGGGCCGGTTTGCTGTTAGCGTTGGGAATAACTTACTTGAGGTCGGAAATCTGGTGATGGCGCAGGTTTACCGATGACCACACAGGGGCCTTCCGGCCACAGCCCGGAAGCTTCGACTGGGCGCCCCGTCCACGGCGGTGTCAAACCTTCTCAACTGCGCGCCCTGGGCCTGCGTCCGGAAGATGTCGTGGACTTCAGCGCCAGTGTCAGCCCCATCGGTCTGCCGAATGGAGTGTGGGACGCCATGCGCCGGGTAGACCTTGGAGCTTACCCAGATCCTGCNTGTCTGGAGTTGCGGGAATCACTTTCCCAAACTCTGCCGCCATTTCGCGGTAAACCAATCCCGGTGGAACGCATCATCGTGGGCAACGGCTCCACCGAAATCATCCACCTGCTGGCTCGGGTTTATTTGTCTGACTTAGGTTCGGACAGAGAGCCCAGCGTTTTCCAACTCACGCCCACCTACGGCGAGTACACTGGGGCCTGCCGCCAAGTCGGCGCCGTGGTTTCGAGTTTCGAAGCAACATCCAACCCTTCGTTCTGCTGGGACATAGTTAAGGCGGCGCAACGAATAATCCAAGAACGTCCTAGACTGGTGTTTGTTTGCAACCCCAACAACCCCACCGGAGTCTACTTGGGCCTGGAAGAGATCGAACCTTTGGCTGAAGCGGCTGCCGCNTGCGGAGCATTGCTGNTGATCGACGAAGCCTACCTTTCATTCGTCAATGATTCTTGGGACAGCATGGGCTTGCCGGCGTTGGACAACGTCGTCTTGTTGCGCTCCATGACGAAGGACTACGCTTTGACCGGTTTGAGATTGGGCTACGCTATCGCATCGGAAAACGTGATTGCCAACCTGCAAGCGTTCCAGCCCGACTGGAGCGTCAACGGTCTGGCTCAAGCGGCCGGGCTGGCCGCCTTGGCCGACACAGAATATCTGCCTCGAGCCCGGCAGGCCGTCGACCAGGCCAAATCACTCCTGTCCGACCGGCTGGACCGGCTCAGCCTAACCGTCCATCCTTCCGCGGCCAACTTCCTNCTGGTCAAAGTGGGCGATGCCAGTGTCTGGCATGACAAACTGATGCGGCTGGGTCTCTTCGTTCGGGACTGTACATCCTTCGGCCTACCCGAACACATCAGGATCGGCATCCGTTCGATGGCCGATTGCCAGCGTCTCATCGAAGCCATGGAAACAGTCTCGTTCCAGGTCTAAATCAGGCCCGTCCGCCTAGAAGACAGTTCGGGCTTAGCCCCCCTTTCGTAAAGGGGGGCTGGGGGGATTCCCCCCTACGCTCAACCAAAATATCCGCAAATAAATTCCCCTCAAATCCACGTCTGACTGTTGCTTGCCCATCACCGGCGGCCCGGTTAGAATGATTTGTATCCGGTTCTTCGGGAGGGACAATGGCCACCAGCGACACCGCTCAGCGCAACCGTTTTTCCGACACTTTTGGCTACGCATCCGGNCGGGCCGCAACCAAAGTAGTCGGCCAAATGACCCCTTACGTGCAGGAGTTCATCCAGAATTCCCCCTTTGTGATTCAGGCCAGCGCCGACGCCGACGGCAATTGCGACGCCTCCCCCAAAGGCGGCAAGCCGGGGTTCGTCAAAGTGCTGGANGAAACACACCTCGTTTTTCCGGACGTGGCCGGCAACAAGCTATTCCAAACCTATCAAAACCTTGATAGCAACTCCCACGTCGGACTCCTCTTTCTCATTCCCGGTGTCAACGATGTTGTCCGCGTCAACGGGCGCATTACCATCGTAGACAAAGAGGAATTGGAGAAAATGGATGTCGAAGTCGCTCTCTACGAGATCGACGAGCGGTCTCACCACCTGCAAGGAATCGTCATCGAAGTGGACGAGTCATATACCCATTGTCCCAGGGCCCTGAAGTTCTCTGATCTTTGGAATACAGAGACCATCTCGGCCAACATCGCTGAACGTCCGATTCCGGACCGATAACCGAATAATTCAGGACCCGAAGGCGCGCCTGGTGGCTCCTTCGGGACTTTCCCGCAGGGAGCCTCTGGGGATACGGCTGCTTTTTCANCGAGTGCCGCCGCGCCGCCGGTGAAAGCAGCGTTTCGTTCCCTTTTCGGGCGTCTTCTCATTACCTTTTTGGCTTAATCAGACTGGGCCTTACCGGATGATTCCGGGAACGCGTATTAATCGAGTGGAAAAGGTTTTATTTGATGGTTTCTATATCCTCTGAGAAAATCACCCTGTCCAATGGACTCGACGTCATACTCCATGAGGATCACGCCATTCCGTTGGTTGCGGTCAANGTCTGGTATCACGTCGGTTCTAAAGACGAAGAACAGGGCCGCACCGGTTTTGCCCATCTCTTTGAACACATCATGTTCGAAGGGTCCAAACACCACAACAGCAGCCACTTCGACCCCCTGCAGAAAGCCGGGGCTAATCTAAACGGTTCCACCACCCCTGACCGTACCAATTATTGGGAAGACGTACCCTCTAACTATCTGGAATTGGCCCTATGGCTGGAGTCCGACCGCATGGGCTTTCTCTTGGACGCGGTGGACCAACAGCGGTTTGACGTCCAACGGGACGTTGTGAAAAACGAGCGCCGGCAGTCCTATGAAAACCGGCCTTACGGGATGGCTTCCTGGGAGATTCAAGAGGCACTGTTCCCCATGCCCCATCCCTACCATTGGATGACCATCGGTTCCCAGGAAGACCTGGACGCTGCGGCCCTGGAGGACGTGAAAGACTTCTTCCGCCGCTACTATTCCCCTTCCAATAGCAGCCTTGCCGTGGTGGGCGACTTCCAGCGGGACGAAGCTCTGGAACTGGTCAACCGGTACTTCGGCGATCTGCCCCCGGGGCCGCCTTTGCCTCGAATGGGCCGCCGGGACTCGCCATTAGCCGGCCGGGTCGAGTTGGAGATGAGGGATAGGGTATCTCTGCCACGGCTGTATATCTCTTGGCCGACGCCTCCCGACATGGATCCTGACGACGCTCCTNTGGACCTTTTGCAGGGGATCCTCTCCGACGGCCTCAGCTCCCGATTGCATCGGAGTCTAGTCTACGAAAAGCAGATCGCCCAAAGCGCGTCCGTGCGCTACCATCCTGGGGAGATTGCCGGACAGTTTGTCGTCCAGGTGACTGCCGCGGAGGGACATGATCTGGACGAGATGGAGGCTGCCGTTGACGCCGAGATAAGTCGATTGGCTTCCGAACCGCCCACCGATGAGGAGATTAACCGGGTAAAGAACCGGATCGAGTCGTCCCACTATCGCCAGCTAACGCGGATCGGCGGATTTGGCGGTCTTGCCGACCAGTTGAACCACTACAACATCATGGCCGGCGACCCCGAAATGGTTANCACCAGCTTGGACCGCTATCTTGCCGTACAGCGGGACGATATTCTCCGGGTCCACGAATCGATCCTTGACCATCGTCAGGTCAGGCTACGGGTTATGCCGGAGCAGCCGCTCAAGCCAGCGGTCACCTCGGTGGACCGCTGGAAGATGCCCGAGCCGGCCCCGGAACCGGCATTCACTCCCCCTATGCCCGTCCGCCATCAGTTGAGCAACGGCATGGGTATTGCGGTCGTGGAACGCCGGGGCGCACCCATAGTCTCTTTCGCTTTGGTCCTTCGCGCCGGAGCCGTGGCCGACCCCGAAGACTTGCCCGGTTTGGCCAGCTTCACCGCTCAGATGTTGATGGAAGGGACCGAGAGTCGCACCAGCCTAGAAATCGCTAATGCCGCCGAGTTCATTGGGGCTCGAGTCTCCTCGGACGCTCGTAGAGAATATACTCTTCTATCCAGCGAAACCCTAACCAAACATTGGCCGACCGCCCTTGAATTGGTTGCCGACCTGGTCAAGCGGCCCACCTTCCCTGAACATGAGCTGGAGCGGGTAAGGCGGGAGCATTTGACCGACCTGCGAAGGGGGAAAGACGACCCCACCGTAGTCGCGGAGCGTCTAATAGCCGGTCTGGTGTTCTCCAGGGATAGCGGCTACGGACACTACATCTTGGGCACGGAAGCCTCGGCGTCGGCCCTGACGCGCCAAGACCTGCAACAACTTTTCCAAGGGGTTTATACTCCGGGACGGGCGACACTGGTCGTTGTGGGCGACACTAACCTGGAAGAGGTTACTGAACAGGCTCAGGATCTCTTCGNTGATTGGTCCGGAAATGGCGCCAGCTATATTCCCGAAACCGTCAACGACACGAACGGCTCGATGCCGGCCACCACGTTATATCTGGTAGACCAACCGGGGGCCGCTCAGTCGGTCATCCGCGCCCTCCAACCGACGATACCCCGCAAACATCCCGACTATTTCGGCCTTACGCTGGTCAACTATGTCTTTGGCGGCCAATTCTCCGCCCGCCTGAACCAGAACCTTCGCCAAGNCAAGGGATACAGCTACGGCTATCAGTCGTCGGTCCATTGGTATCAAGGAACGTCCTTGGTGTCGGCTGGGGGCAGCGTACAAACCGAAGTAACCAAAGAGTCTGTTCAGGAAACGCTTAAAGAGTTCCAGGAGATTCAAGGTGAACGGCCGATCACCGAGGAGGAGCTTTCGGCGGCAAAAGCCGGCATCTTACAAGGTTATCCTGCAAGCTTCGAGCGGTCGGGGATGGTGTTGAACCACCTTATTCAATTGCTGGTGTTCGACCTGCCGGACGACTACTTCCAGACGGTTGGCCCAGGGATAACCGCCGTTTCGCTGGAAGACGTTCACCGCGTCGCCGCTGAACGGATTCATGCCGACAGACTTCAATTGCTGGTGGTGGGAGACCGCGAAAAGATAGAACCCGGTCTGCGNGAGTTGGGCATTCCCATGGTCTTGCTGGATGCTGACGGCGCCCGCATCGGCTGAACACCCGTAGCCCTAAGCACGCCGTCTTTGGGGTGACTGATCTCTTTGACGACTCATGCCCGGCTAACGATGCCAGAACCGCGCGAGGGTAAGGTCGTTCTACCGGCTGGGCCTTTCTCCCAACACCAAATTTAGGGTTTCCGTGGACCCTTCCCGGAACAACGCCACTTCTATTTCCAACCCGGCCGAAAATTTCGTACGAAGCAGCCTGGTAAGGTCGGTTACCGTAGCAACCTTATTTCCGTCCATCGATAGAATAATGTCCCCGAGTCTGATTCCTGCTTGATCCGAGGGTCCTCCCGGCTGCACTCCGGTAATTACTACGCCCTCGCGAATG
This sequence comes from Chloroflexota bacterium, assembly GCA_002710215.1. Classification (GTDB taxonomy): domain Bacteria; phylum Chloroflexota; class Dehalococcoidia; order Lucifugimonadales; family UBA3495; genus UBA11650. The sequence goes on from PAJQ01000042.1 coordinate 21,130, forward strand.
GGCAATCCGAACTCGGCGGCCATTTCCGGAACCAGTTCATCTAAAAAAACTCCCATCCAGGCCCATTTCACCCGGCCGTCGTTGATCANCTGGTCGGAGACCAGGACCGCCGTCTCCATATTTATCGCAAAGCCGATCCCTTCAATCGTGGGTCTTCCGCCACCGCCNCCGCCGCCACGGAGGACCGCGGTGTTGATGCCCACCAAATTTCCCTCCAAGCTTATCAGCGGACCTCCGCTGTTACCTGGATTAATCACCGTGTCGGTCTGGATCAGGTCGTATAGGGGAGAGCTTCCGGAGCCTCCGATCGTGCGGCCTAGCGCCGAGACCACTCCCACCGTGACGGTAGGCCCTCCAGGCAGCGCCAGCGCGTTTCCGATGGCGATGACCCACTCACCCACACGGAGATTGACATCCTGTTTCAGAGGCAAAAAGGTTTCGAAAGTCCCAGGGACCCTCAATACCGCCAGGTCAGCCAGGGCGTCGGCGCCCAAGAGTTCCGCTTCCAGTTGGCTGCCGTCNTCCATGGTGACAATAATATTTGTTGCCCCTTCTATGACGTGGTTGTTGGTCAACGCCAAGCCGTCGCGGGAGAAGATTACTCCGGTCCCGCTGCCGAAATTAGACCGCCGGTTCCCAAACCGGTCCNGGACGATGGACTCGGCAACGATGGANAGCACCGCGCCCCGCACCCGCTCTACCGTGTCTGCCACGTTGGGCAGTTGCAGCATCGGAGCCGGAGATGGTTCGGCGGGGGCTTTTGTAGGCATGGNGGTGGGTTCGGGTACGGCGGTTGCCGTTGGAGGTGTGACGTTGGTAGCTGTGGGCAGCGGAGGTTTGNCNTCGGCGGAAACGGGTTCGGCAACGATTTCCGGGGCCGTGGCGACCGTGGGCGCTTCCGTGGGAGCAACGGTGGGGGCAAGCTCAACTTCTGAAGTCGGGGTGGAGTTTGAGCAAGCAACGCCTACCATTAATGCCAGCAAAACGGCCAGCAATGGCCACGGGAAGGGTTTTCCAAGGAACCGGCCGGCCCGATGANTCCTAGAATAACCCCAACGGACATGCCTTTGATTCCCGNCCGTTACCCATCCAATGNCGCGACTCATTATTTCGATCCTACTTGAGATGGTTGAGACGTGCCGAAGTCATGTCATNAGTCCATCGAATTGATCTAGAAAATCCGGCCCTTTGCCGGTCACAGATTGCTTAAGGCTTCCTGTTGCGCCTTAAACAGGATCTCCATGCCCCGCGCGGCCAGGTCTAGCACTTCCACCACCCGTTGNCGAGGGAATGGCGCAGCCTCGGTGGCGCCTTGTAGCTCCACCATCTCACCGCTGTTCGTGAGAACAAGATTGAAGTCCACGTCGGCGTTGAAGTCCTCTTCGTAGCACAGGTCAAGCAACAATTCGCCGTCGATCAAGCCAACGCTTATGGCGGCGACAGCATCTCGAAGCGGCAACTTGGGCAGAATCCGGTTATCGACCAGCATTTTCAGCGCTTGATGCAGGGCGACATATGCGCCGGTGATCGCCGCCGTTCGTGTGCCGCCGTCCGCTTGAATAACATCGCAATCCACCGTCACGGTTCGCTCTCCCAAAGCCTCCAGGTCGGTAACGGCCCGCAGCGAACGCCCAATGAGCCGTTGAATCTCTTGAGAACGCCCATTGATGCGCCCGGCGTCCCGGTCTCGGGCGGTTCGAGTGTTGGTGGAGCGGGGCAACATCGCGTATTCGGCGGTCACCCAACCCTTGCCCTGGCCTCTCAAGAATGCCGGTACCCGTTCTTCCAGGGAAACTGCGCACAACACTTTGGTGTTGCCCACTTCTATCAGCGCCGAGCCTTCGGCGAACTTCTGGTGATTCAAGGTGATATTAGCCGGCCGGCTTTCATTCCATCGCCGGCCATCNGCTCTAACCAAAATTGACTCTCCTCCGGAAATCAAACTGTTCACAGGCAAAGTTGTTNCCCAGTATACATGACCGGATTTAATCTTGGCCTCCAGTGCGNCGGGGAGCACCCGNCCATCACGNGTATTCCCTATCAGTCCTCACCCATAGATCGACGCCATCACTGATGAACTCGATGGTCCCGTGCCGGTCAGTCCTGAACAATCCCTCCGGACCCAAGAATCGCTCCAANCAGTTCGGTNACCTCCACGTGGGGGTGTCCGAACTGGTTGCCGGGTCCAGAGGAGATAACAGCTAAAGTTGGGTTCACTTGGTTCAAAAAGCCGGCGGTGCTTGAAGTGCGGCTGCCATGGTGGGCCGCTTTAAGCACCGTGCTCTCCAACTCGGCGGAGGAACGAACTAGGTAGCCCTCGGCAAAAGCTTCGATGTCCGAGGCCAGCATGAAAGACACCTGGCCATAGATGAGCCGTAGCACCACGGCATTGTTATTACGGTCCGAACCTGACCCGTTGAATGGCACANCCGGTGGGTTCAGCACTTCCAAGGTTACTCCGGGTTCCACCTCCAACCGGTAACCCTCAGNAACCTTCACAGGGTCGANCTGTTTCCGATTCAACTTGGCCCGCCATTCTTGGGACAAATCATTGTCCAAAGGGGTTTCGCCCACCACCACCGTCGCCACGTCGTACCGGTCCAGCACTTCCAGAAGCCCCTTACTGTGATCCCCATCCACGTGTGTCATTACCACCACGTCCAAGCTCCGGCCGATGGGAGACATGGGGCCGACCAAAGCCCGGGTTGCGCTGGTTAGATCCGGACCGCCGTCCACCAACACTTGCTTCCCCTTTGGGGTAACGATCAGGATGCTATCGCCCTGGCCTACGTCGAAGAAGTAAATGTGGAGTTTCCCGTCGTGTCCTTGGAACACCTGATTCCAAAGGATCACCGCAGCGAACAGCATAGCCAGAGTTAAAAAGACCAAACCCAAGGACCACCTAGGCTGGCCTCCGTGTTTTGCTAACCCTCCGAACAGACGGTCCGATGCTGCGATGAACCTGACCGCCGCNCCTTGAGCTAGAGCCACCCGGCCCGGTAGGAACATCAATCCCAACNACAGCCCATACCAGGCCAACACCAGTGGCGCTCCTACCCAGGTCCCTGGAATACCCGGCGACGGTAATACGGAGATCAACCCCAGGAGATACGACAAGGGCACGTACGTAATCCAGCCGGCAAACTGCCCCAACAAGGGGTGCGCCAGACCCAACCCGCCGGTGGCCAGTGACCCGCCAAGAATTAAGGGCATGGCCGGCAGCGCCAGTAAGGTTGCCGGAATACTCGACAGAGGAATCCGGTCGAAATTCGACGCCACCAGGGGCCAGGTGGCCAACGTTGCCCCCAACGACACAATCAACGCCGATGATATCCAGTTTCCGGCTTGCCAGGCCAGATGCNGCCACCAAGACCCAGAAGCCGCGGCCCGGCGTGTAATTGCTTCTGAAATTTTGGAATGGTAGGGCAAAACTAGGACGATCCCCGCCAAGGCGGTGAAGCTAAGCTGGAAAGAGATCTGTCCTAGGACTTTAGGGTCGATCCCAACCATCACCGCGGCGCTCAATGCCAAGGAAGGCAGAGCGCTCCGAGGTCTGCCCAAGGCCAAAGCAGCCAAGAACACCGACCCCATGATCCCGGCCCGCAACACCGAAACCGGAATACCGCTGACCAGGACGTAGAACCAGATGGCCGCCAGCGCCAATAACAGATAAGCCGGACTTCGCCGTCCGAATATCCAGGTCNCCGCCATCATCGTCATGGCCATCAGCACCCCAACGTGCAGACCGGAGATGGCCAACAGATGGGCGGCGCCGGTCTGGCGAAAGTCCTCCTTTACGCCGGGCGGGAGTTGGCCGCGAAGCCCCAGCAGCAACGCCTGGGCCAAGGCCGAATGGGGCTCCGGCAACGCCTCCTGTAACTCTTCGGCCATGTTCCGCCGCAGGCCGAACATCCAACCCTTCCAGGCCGAAGCCGGCCGCCCATCCCCTTGGGAAATCAGCTCCGTGTTTCGGACCCAAAGTATCCCGGATATGCCCTGGTGGCTCAGATAAGATGGGTAATCGAAGTCCTCGAAAACTTGCGGCTGCCGCAACTCACCCTCTAGAACCAGCGTGTCCCCATACCGAAAATAAGGGTCGCCGCGCTGGGAAAGCAGACTAAGGGGAGGACTGGCATACACTAGTNCCTTGGCGTCCGGACGGGTAGTCTCTCCCGCCCGGTCAATCTCATCCACGGAGACCACAAACTTGATACGGCGGGCTGTCGCCTCCGGGTCGTTAGCTATCCGCCCCTGCAGCGTGACAGTTTCCTTTTCCACCACGGCCAACGGACTAGCGGAGACTTCAAAGGCTTCAATGCGTAACAATCCCGCCAACAGCACAACCACCAGCAAAACAGGCCACAGCGATCGCCCGACCAACCGCAGCAACACCCCCGCCGGCAGCGCGGCCAGCAGCAACAACGCAACCGGAAGCAAATCGGCTTCGACATGAAAGCCTAACAGGATTCCGGCCAGCCAGGCACCGACCAGTAAGGCCAGTTTCACGCCCTCTCCTGAATATCTAATAGTCTTTCAATCAAGAAATTCTCACGACACCTGATCTTGAATGATCATTTTTACCCACTAGGCCACGATGTACAATAGAAAGAATCAAAAATGACCTGGCATCGGAGGTGACCGGAATCTCTAGAAAACTAGAGAGATCACAACTCCAGTTGCGGCTTTGGAGGTAGCATCGGTGGCGATCAAGGTAACTGTTCTAATCGTCATCGGCGTTGTGGTAATGGCTTGGTACTTTGTGATCTCCTGGCTATGAGATTTCAACATCAGGACGAGGAAATAGGGAAACGGTGAATCTAGTTGACGCCTTGTGAGGGTGGGTCGGGTCAGTTGGGCGTTGCCGAGGGAACCACAATAAACTAGATTTGAAGCATCNTCCCTTTTAAGCCAAAGCGGAAGGTGTATTTGGGATGAATCCAAGTGCCATCGTTGCTCTAATTGGGATGTTGCCATTGATTGGCGGTGCTATCGCGATCATATACGCGTTGTCCCAAACCGGACCCAATGCCGATAAACTCCTTGCGGGTGCTTTGGCCTTCGCTTTGGGCATAGTGATACTAGTCATTGCCGGGGTCCTACATCAGAGGGAGCACTAGGGAGGAGGTTGGGTTTTGGCTGATAGCCAGTTGGGAGCTTGGCATAAGACGTAGCGCTGTTCCCGACACCCAACTTGAGAGCTGCACGCAGATATGCGAGATGACCACTCCCTTCCCTCACCAGCCCCAGCTAGGGGGACTCATCAACGGTAACCAGTTCCCGAACATCCTCAAATATGGCGGCTCCAATCCCCTGAACCCGGGTGATCTGCTCCACTGTGAGGAAAGGCCCGTTCAATTCCCGGTCGGCCACAATATCTCCCGCCCGCACCGGTCCGATGCCGGGCAGCGTTTCCAGCAATTCGACGGACGCCTTATTCAGATCGATCAATCCTCCAGAGGACTGCCCCCTGTCACCGAGTGGGTTTTGAGAAGCTGACGGAGCCGTGACAACGTTTGACTCTGGGTCAGGAGGTTCTCCGATTCTCGGAATCTTGTATTGGGCCTCGTCTTGAACCCGGAGGGCCAAGTTGACCGCTTCCAGGTCGGCTTCGGGGATTCCGCCCCCAGCCGCCTCCACCGCGTCGATCAACCGNTCTCCTGGTATTAACGTGTAAACCCCCGGCCGGCGGACCGCGCCGCTGACGTAGACTTGAATTTCAGGCTCGGCTTTGGTCTTCGGGGATAATTCGGTGCCGGCCACGGCTTCTCCGGCCAACGATCGTTCAAGGGTGGGTAGGATAATCCGCACCGGNGCGTTGTCGCCGCCACGCATCATCAACGCTATCCCGGCGATCACTAGGACGGCCACTAATGCGGCCAGAANAACTACCGCTAANTTTTTGGATTTCGATTCAGGCATGTCAATTCTCAAAGGCTTGACGGTTGTCTTGTGTTTAACGCTGGTATCCGATTATAATTTACGCCAGTTTTTGGCGAAAGGGGTCCCACTTGAGCACCAATCAAACCTCCACCGGCGAAGAGCTTTTAGCATTCTTTCGGGGCGAGTACGTGCCCCTCGGCGACGCGCGCGTCAGCGTCATGACCCACGCCTTGCACTATGCCACCGCCGTGTTCGAGGGAATCAGAGGCAACTGGAACGAAGAAAAGGGCCTTATACATATTTTCAAGCTGCGGGAGCACTACGAGCGCATGCTCAAGGGCTGCCGCCTGCTGATGCTGGATATTCCTTACTCTTTGGAAGACCTCTGCCAGATCACAGTTGAATTGGTGGAAAGGAACGGCCACCGGCAGGACATCTATATTCGCCCNCTGGCTTACAAGAGCGCCGAGTTNGTTGCCAACCTAAAGCTGCAAGACTTGGCCAGCGACTTTACCCTTATTACCGTCCCCTTCGGCAACTATTTGGGCTCCGACGAGCTGCGCTGCTGTACCTCTTCGTGGCGCCGCCCGGAAGACACGATGATTCCCACCCACATCAAGAGCAGCGCAAGCTACATCAACAGCATCTTAGCCAAGACAGAGGCTACCCTAGCGGGATTTGATGAGGCCATCATCTTGAATCAGAAAGGCCAGGTTTGCGAAGGCTCCGGCGAAAACCTCTTCATGGTGTCCCGCGGCCGTTTGATAACACCGTTGTTGGAAGACAACGCTTTGCCGGGGTTTACCCGCGAAACCATCATTGATTTGGCCGAACGGGAATTCAGCCTTGAAGTCGTGGAGCGAAGTATCGACCGTAGTGAACTATATCTGGCCGATGAGGTTTTCCTGACCGGCACGGCGGCTCACCTCACGCCGGTGGTGGAGCTGGACAGCCGGACCATCGCCGACGGAAAAACCGGACCCATTTCCAGCAAGCTTCAGAGAATGTACTTTGACATCGTGGTGGGAAAGAACCCCAAATACCTCCATTGGTGCACCACCGCGCAGCCTCGCCTAGTTACAGCTTAGGCAAGCCACAAGGCAAAGCCACACCNAATACAGAACCACNGGTTTATGGGTAGGCTATCCTGGTTTTGCGTCCGGGTTTCCCTTCGGTCGTTCCCACAGTCACGATGCGNAAAAGGACGAAACTAGAGAATTTCTCTGGGGAGATGGCGAATTGCCACCCAACGGGACGATCTGGTTGATCTCCGGCCTGGTCTCCTATCTGATAGGAGGATTGCCAACCGCGTACATCGCGGCGCGGATGCTCAAAGGCCAGGACATCCGGAAGCTGGGTGACCGCAACGTGGGGGCGGCCAACGTCTATCGGAACATCGGCCCAACCGCCGGTCTCGCCGTGGGCGCCGTCGATATAGCCAAGGGCTCGGTGGCGGTATTGCTGGCCCGCGTTCTCGTTGATTCGACGGTTTCCGAAATGATTTGCGGAGTGGCGGTTATCGCCGGTCACAGTTGGCCGGTCCACTTCCAGCTGAAGGGCGGACGCGGCGCGGCCACGGCAGTCGGTGTGCTAATAGCGATGATGCCAGCTCTGGCGATTCCTTTGTCTCTGTTGGCGGGGGTAGTACTGTATTTGACCAAGAGCGCTATGAAAACTCTGAGTTTTTTCCTCATNGGCGTGCCGTTACTGGCTTGGTGGCCCGCTCACTATTCCAACCCCGTAGTTATTTTTGCGCTGGGTATACCGCTGTTNGTCGGGTTTAGCCACTTCTTGAGCGTAAGGCGGCGAACCGGTCCCGAATCGGTTGGTGAACCGGCCTTGCCCCGCGGCTGACTGTCTCCGTGGCTGGTTCCTTCGTTCCCGACTACCTGGTCCTGGTCTTCTCCGCGTCCTGTGGCGTTTTCCAGATGGCCGCAGCCTGCAACGGACTGCACGGCCTGCTTTTCTTCAAAGGACGCCGCACCGCCTTCATTTTCGGTCTCGCTCTGTGGGTTGCCGCTTTTGCCTGGTTCTTCCTGTCCGAGCCTCGCAACCAGCCCGACACCACCCTGGGATTGACCGGCAACCAACAGTTCGGATTTTTCTTCGTCGGCTCCGGCGCTGGGCTCACTTTCACCCTCTTGATATCTTCCCTACGGAACTTGAGCCTTGGCAAAGATCAAATCCAACCCGGACTCGACGCATTAAGACAGAGCAACTATCTACGAGCGCTCCACAGTACGCTTCGACCTTGGGCTGCTCTGCTCCGNAGCAGGTCGTTCACTGGACATAAGCCCGGCATCGGAGGCCAAGCGCGCCGTCAGGAAACCGAGGATTAGCCATGGAAACACTTCTCGAGTTGGACGGATGGATAGTGGTGTGGCTGAACCAGGCCATCGGCCATTCCGCTGTCTTGGACGGGGCTGGATATCTGGCCGTTAGCGATTACTTCGTGCCCTTGGCCATGTGTTTTTGGATGCTTGCCCTGTGGTTTTTCGGCCCCGGCTCTCATGCCAGAGGCCGTAATCAACGCGCGGTCTTGGCCGCTGCCATCGCTTTGGGGTTCGCCAATCTGGCGGTGCTGCTGCTGGACCAGGCCGTGTTCCGGGCCCGCCCGTTTACCCAATACGACCTGGCCACCCTATTCTACGAGCCTACCGACTCATCCTTTCCCGCAAATCCCGCGGCCGTCGCTTTCGCGATGGCTACGGCGGTGTGNCTGGGCAACCGTCGGGCCGCGATTCCGCTGTTTTGCTTGGCGGGCGTNTGGTGCCTGGCCCGGGTCTACAGCGGCCTCTTCTATCCCAGCGATATCCTGGCCGGGGGCCTTATCGGCGCGGGCGTTGCCTGGTTGGTAACTCTGGGAATGAGGCGCATCGAGCCGGTGCCTACATGGGTGCTAAACGGCGCCCGTTTTCTGCNCTTGGCTTGACGGGGGCCTGAGGTTCTCGTAACTTCATTCCCAACTTGGCCTGTCGTGACAGGGGCACATATAATAAACCCCGCCCGCGGGCCGTTTTAATTCATAATTCAGGAGGAATCCAATCATGGGTTGGTCTACCCATCACCCCACAGGACTTATCCACTACTCTCCCCAGCATTGTTACCGGGGATACACCCTGTCCACGAATACGCGTGGCAGCAACTACGCCGACTTGATCGACATGGAGGGCCGGATGTGCCACCGGTGGCACTCCGATGAAGGAATTGGCTACGCTCACTTACTGCCCTACGGGAACCTGCTGATCCGCACTGCCCCACCTACCGACGCCGGAGGGGCCGAAAAAATCGGAGGGTCTTCGGCGGCCATATTGGAGCTGGACTGGGACGGCAACGTGGTCTGGGANTACCGCAATCCCATGGTGCACCATGACTACGAACGTCTGCCCAACGGCAACACCCTGGTCCTGCTGTTTGAAAACCTCTCACCGGAGATAACCGCCCGCATTAAAGGTGGGGCGCCCGGCGACTCGGACCCGGAAAGTATGTTCGGTGACACCGTCCAGGAGATCGCCCCCGACGGTTCGATCGTCTACGAGTGGAAGGCCTGGGAACACCTCGACCCGGAGGAGGACGCTATCTGCCCCTTGGAAGACCGTGTGGAGTGGACCCACGGCAACTCCCTAAAAATTACGCCAGAGGGTGATCTGATTGTCAGCTACCGCCGCATCAGCACGGTGGGAATCGTTGACAAGGCCANCGGGAACTTCCGTTGGAAATGGGGACGGGGCGAGATATCCCACCCTCACCATCCAACCTATTTGGGCAACGGCAATATTCTGTTATTCGACAACGGCTTCCATCGTCCTTTGGGTACCTATTCCCGGGTCGTTGAAGTGAACCCGGCCACCAGCGAGATCGTCTGGGAATACCGGGGACAACCCGCCATCTCCTTCTACAGCCAGGCAACCAGCAGCGCCGAGCGGCTTNCCAATGGCAATACACTGATTTGCGAGGGTACGCCGGGCCGCATCTTCGAAGTTACGGCCAACAGGGAGGTCGTGTGGGAATACATCAACCCCTTCTTCACCCAGGGGCAACCTCAAGCGTCGGGAGCGCCGGGTGAGTACATCAATTCCCTATTTCGCTCCCATCGTTACGGCCCGGAATTCTCCGCCTTCAAGGGCCGCGACTTGGACCCGGCCCGTTACGCCAACCTAAACCGTCTATACGCGCGTGCAAGATAGTCGATAACGTAAGCAGGCGTCGCCCACACCGTCGGTCCGGCCCTTCCGCGGAAGGGGAACCCAGAAAAGCCTCTCCTTCCAGGCTGCGCTCCCTAGTCCAAGGTCTGTTGGATCCCGCCTGCGCGGGAATGACGGGAGGGTCTTAGGATCTTGGACCCCGTCCTTCCGGCGAAACAGGTGACCGGGCTTGCGGGCTGCTCTTTTTCTTCGAGACCGATACAAACCCCTGGCCAGGGCCTATGCTATACTTTTCCCATGCCCACCAAGCCGACTTTCGAACATCGACAAGCTGCCATTNACCCTCCCATCGATCTCGCCGCTACCGGCGTGATTCTGGCCGGCGGGCTTAGCCGGCGGCTAGGCCGGGACAAGGCGGTAGAGCCAATCGGTGGGCAGCCTCTGATCCAGCGGGTGATCCAGCGGGTTGAGCACGTGTGCCAGGAAATCGCGGTGGTCGTAGCCGATCAGGAACGAGCTGCCGACTTGCCTCTAGAACCACAACATCAGGTGGTGCTGGACCGCTATGCGGGCGCCGGCTCCTTGGGCGGTATCTTCTCCGGGCTGGACGCCGCCAGCAACCAATGGACCCTCTTGGTTGCCTGCGACATGCCCTTCCTGAACCTCTCCCTGTTGCGCCGCATGTTGGCCCTCAGGGAGGACGNCGATGCCGTGGTGCCGGTGATTGATGGCCGACCCGAGCCGACCCACGCCCTCTACTCCAAAGCTTGCCTGCCCTTCATCGAGCCGCGGCTGATAGCCGGCGACCTGAAAATCTCCGGTTTCTATGAACAAGTGCGGGTACGCTACGTCCCTGAAGAAGAAGTTGCCGCTCTGGACCCGGAATTCTTGAGCTTTTTCAACGTGAACACGCCCGAAGATCTGGAANGTGCCCTATCCCTGGCGGCCAGAGAATCTGATTCGGCCTTCCGGGCATCGCTCCGGGAGTGAAAACATCGTGGCTCTGACCGATAAAATCAGCATTGCCGTTAAAGTAGAGCTATTCGGAACGCCTCGCCTCGCCGCGNGTAGGCGCGAGCTAGAACTCGTTCTACCTGCTGAGATCGGCCGCCAGGAATTCGCCGCAGCTCTCGCCGAGGCTTGCCCGGCCCTTGTCGGCAAGGTGATTCGGGATGACTTGAGCGGCCTGCAAGAAGGCTACNTGCTCAACCTTAACGGGCTGGCCTTCTTGAATGGCGAAGTTCTGCATGTTCAAGACGGAGATGCGGTCTTGATATTGTCCAACCAGGCGGGGGGTTAACCGCCGTGTACGGCTATCACGGAAAAGCGCTGGTGGTCGACCTGTCCTCCCGAAGTCACCACTGGGACGCCATCCCGGAGCAGGTGTTGCGGAGCTTCATCGGGGGCATCGGCCTGGGAACCTACTTGCTGTACAGATATTGCCCAGCCGGAGCCGACCCATTGGGTCCGGACAACCCCCTCATCTTCGTCAGCAGCCCCTTGGTGGGAAGCCGATTGACCACTTCCAGTAAGTTCGCCGTGATGACCAAGTCCCCTCTGACCGGATTCATCGGCGATTCCCTGTCTTCCAGCTTCCTGGCCACCGAGCTAAAGAAGACCTGTGGCGATGCATTGATAGTCGTCGGCCGGGCCGAAACCNCAACCCTCCTCTTCATCGAAGACGGTGTGCCCCAATTCCTCGACGCCGCTGATCTGATGGGCTTGGGCACTTTCGACACCGAACAAGCCGTGAAAGAAAGGTTGGGCGGTCCGCGAGTCCGGGTCGCCAGCATCGGCCCCGCGGGAGAGCATCTGGTCCGTTACGCCAGCATCGCCAACGACGGTGGACGCCAGGCCGGACGGTGTGGCCCCGGCGCGGTTATGGGCTCGAAAAACCTCAAGGCGCTGGCCCTGCACGGCAGTCAAACCGTAGACGTGGCGATGCCGGTCGCTACCCACGAGTATGGGATCGACCTGAGCAAGCGTAGTTTGGGCGCAGCGACGGAGAAATACCGGGAACTGGGGACCATGGCCAACGTGTCGGTGTTCAACCGGTTGGGGACGCTGCCCACCAGAAATTTCCGGGAATCCTCGTTTGAGGGGGCCGAACAGGTTAGCGGCGAGCATCTGCATCAAGAGCATCTTGCCAAGAACGCCACTTGCGCCAACTGCACCATCGGGTGCGAGAAGATTCTGGTTACCAGCGACGATGGGAAGAAGTCCCAAGGCCGGATGGAGTACGAAAGTCTCTTCGCCCTAGGACCGTTGTGCGGTGTGGACGACCCCAACACCGTTATCCGGGCCGCCGGAATCTGCGACGACTTGGGCATGGACACCATAAGCGCCGGTGTAACTATCGCCTGGGCCATGGAGTGTTTCGACAAAGGATTGATCACTCCTGATGACACCAGCGGCATCGACTTGCGGTTCGGCAACGGCCAGGCACTTTTGGACACTCTGGAGCTGATCGGTCATCGCCGGGAATTTGGTGGCCTCCTGGCCGAAGGCACTAAATTGGCCGCACAACAACTGGGCAGAGGCTCCGGCGATTGGGCCATGCACGTCAAAGGTCTGGAGATGCCCGGCTATGAACCACGCAGCCTGAAAACCATGGCTTTGGGGTTGGCGGTCACGCCAAGAGGGGCCTGCCACAATCGGTCATCGGCATACGAGGCGGACTTTTCCGGTCGCGTAGACCGGTTGGCAGTGGACGATAGCCGCGGCCGAATCGCCGCCGAAAGCGAGGACTTCACCGCAGTGTTGGACTCCTTGATCTGGTGCAAGTTCCTTCGCAAAGCATTCAACGACTTTTACCAGGAGTCGGCCCAGGTTTACACCATGATAACCGGCTGGGAAATGTCTCCGGACGAGCTAAAACAGGCAGGGGAACGGATCAATAACCTGAAAAAGCTGTTCAACATCCGAGAGGGTTGGCGCCGCCAGGATGATACCCTTCCCCCACGTGTCCTCCAAGAGAAGCTGCCCACCGGCGTCGTTGCCGGGGTTGGGCTGACCCAAGAAGAACTGGACTATATGATCGCGGGGTATTACCAGGCCCGCGGCTGGAACGAAGACGGGTCTGTGCCGGACGCCAAACTGACCGATTTGGCCCTATTGGACCTGCTTCCTGAATCGTCCGGCGTCACTATCTCCAACTAGCCCAACGGAGCGATATGGACGCATTTGAACTTGAAGACGTCATTGCCGAGCACGCTCGGCTTGGCGAGCGGTATCACGAATTCTTCATCGCCTCGAGATTGAGCCTCGGCCTTTACGTCTTGCAGGCCGGGCAGCCCGACCCTCAGCAACCCCACACCGAGGACGAAGTCTATTATGTGATTCAAGGCCGGGGGATGATTCGGGTGGGCGAAGAAGACCGTCCCGTCACCACTGGGTCAATAATCTACGTGGATGAAGCTGTGGAGCACCGATTTCACTCGATAACGGAGGACCTGAAGATCCTGGTAATGTTTGCTCCGCCGCGAAGGTCGCGGGCTACTTAGGGAACCGGGCAATTTTCCCGGATTACCGGCTAGAGTTAAATGAATCGAAGCGATCTTCGCCCGATGCTACGTGAAATGTTTCCTCCGGAGCGGACATACCTGCTGCCGGCGTTGCACTATTTGCAGGAAGAGTTCGGCCACCTCCCAGACTGGGCGCTGCAGACCGTGGCCTGGCATCTGCGGGTGCCGCCCAGCGAAGTCTACGGAGCAGCGACAAGTTACAGCGAACTCCGCATAGACGCGCCGGGACGCCACTTAGTAAGGGTCTGCAACGGCCTGAGTTGTTGGCACAACGGTGGCCGAAGCATATTGGAACTCCTGTCAGGCCAACTCGGGGTCCAACCTGGTGAGACCGGCACGAATAGCCGGGTCACTCTGGAGGAAACTCCCTGCGGTTTTCTGTGCCCCATGGCCCCAGTGGTGGAAGTCGACGGCCGTTGGCGAGGCCGGGTTGCCGCTGCCGATATCCCGAGACTTGTGAAAGAGTTGACCTGACGTGACTTCCTACGCCCAACTACATGAAGCTGCTCAGACATCCCTGGCCGCGTCGACTCGGGTGGTTGTCCAAGTCGGCCATTGCAGTCAGGCCGTCGGCGCCACTCAAGTAGCGGAAGCATTGCAAGCCGAGTTGTCGGGATATTCCAGCGTCGAACTGGTCATCGCCGGCTGCGACGGTGCCTGCTTCGCCGCGCCTCAAGTTATCGTGACCAACCCTTCCAACAGCATACAACGGTATTCCCAAGTCTCCCTTGACGACGTACCGGCATTGGCCGCAACCCTGACGCACGGCGACGCTGCGCAATCCCACCCTTTCGTAAATGGAGGCAGGGGGGATTTAGACTCGTTCTTCGCCGCCCAGACTCGCCTTATGCTAACTCGATGCGGTTACATCGATCCCACAAGCATCAACGAATACATCGCTTTAGGTGGCTACCGAGGCCTGAACGCTGCCCTATCCCAATCGCCGGAGGAGGTCATTCAAACCGTGCTGGACGCCGGTCTGCTGGGACGGGGCGGCGCTTACTTCCCGGCGGCTCGTAAGTGGCAGGCTGCCCGTGCGGCCAACGAATCGCCCCGGTATCTGGTGGTCAACGCCGAAGAGGGTGAACCAGGCTTGTTCAAAGACCGCCACATCATGGAAGGCGACCCCCACCTGTTGCTGGAAGGGATGCTCATCGCCTCCTACGCCACCGGCGTTTCCGAAACGTACATCTACATCAACGCCGAAGCGAACCTGAGCGCGCATCGCATTGAAATGGCGATCGGGCAAGCCCAAGACGCCGGCTTGATCGGCGATAACATCCTGGGTTCTGGTTTCGATTGCCAGGTCACCGTAAGACGCGGCGCAGGCGGCTACGTCTGCGGCGAGGAGACCACCCTGCTAGACACCATCCAGGGCAACCGCCGTGAGCCTCGCCTGCGTCCCCCCTTTCCTGCCGAATCGGGCCTGTTCCAAAGACCAACGGTCATCAACAACGTGGAAACTCTGTCCAACGTGCCAATGATCCTTGATAGCAGCGTTCCATCCGTTCCCCCTGAGCTCCGACCGGTGGCCGCGAGTCGCGACAAAGTCGGACCTGTCGAAGGACAACCCGAGAGCGAATTCCCCTTCCTCCCTCCTTTCCTAAAGGGGAGCCGGGAGGGATTTTCGTTCCTCGGTCTAGACTCCGCCAAAGGCACCAAGCTGATATGCCTCAGCGGCTCGGTCCAACGGCCTGGCTTAGCCGAGGTCCCCATGGGCTCTACCCTGCGCCACGTGATTTACGACATCGGAGGCGGCCCTCCGCCTGGCACTGATTTAGGAGTCGTGGCGGTTGGCGGACCGTCCAGCGGAGTGTTGCCGCCAACCGAACTGGACACGGAATTGCGTCCCGGAATGCTCCATCCGTCCGGTGTAGTTATGGGCGCCGGGGGAATCATGGTTATGGCAGAAGGCGTCCCGGTCATCGACGTCGTGCGCCAACTGGCCGCATACAACGCCGCCGAATCCTGCGGCAAGTGCACCCCCTGCCGGGAAGGTACGCCCCGGATGGTGCAGGTCCTGGACCGGCTGGCCTCGGGTAGCGGCTCAACCACCGACTTGGACGAGCTACGCTATCTGGCGGAAATCGTTGGCGCCGCATCCCTCTGCGGCCTAGGACAGATGTCCGGCGGCCCCATCAACAGCGCCCTCCACTTTTTTGGGGAGGAATTGGGAAAGCTAGCGGAGTAGAATAGTCATATGGGTACTTTCCATATCACTCTAGCAGTAGGAGACCCCCAGGGGGAATCTTATGTCCCGGTAGAGGCGTTGGTGGATACGGGTGCCACCTACACTATGCTTCCGGCGTCCATGTTGCAAAACCTGGGTGTGGTGCCCCATGACCGTGCTGAGTTCGAACTGGCTGACGGCAACGTAGCAGAGATGGACATTGGACGCACGTGGGTCCGCATAGATGGACGTTCCGAAATAGTGCCAATTATCTTTGGCGAAGAAGGTACTACAGCTTTGCTGGGCGCCGTTACTCTGGAAATATTCAGGCTAGGAGTAGACCTTGTCCGGCAGGAGTTGATTCCGGTGCGCGGGCTTGTGATGGCGTCGGGAGAACATCGATATCGCTTGATGCAACCGAGCGTTTGAACAACGACCATGATTTAATATGCGGACACAGCCCCACGGGATCACAGGAGTCGAAGTGACCACCACGCTCACCATCAACAACAAATCCGTAACCGTCCCCGACGGCGGTAGCGTCCTGGATGCCATCAACGCTTCGGACATCTACATATCTCAGCTGTGTAAAGACCCGGACATGAAAGCCATCGGCGCTTGCCGCACCTGCCTGGTGGAGATCCACGGCGTCCGCGGCTTTCCCGCCTCATGCTCCGTACCCGCCACCGAAGGAATGGTAGTCCAAACCGATTCGGACGATGTCCGCCGCATCCGCTCCGGCGTCATTGAATTAACAATGGCCATGCTTCCAGAACCCGCGAAAAGCCCCCCTTTCGTAAAAGGGGGTTGGGGGGATTTCGGCCAACTCACCACCGCCGCCCAACAACACGGGATTCAATCGCCCCGCTGGCAGTCTCGTCCACGGGAAGAGACCGACGAAAGCAACACGGTCTTCAACATCGCCATGGAGTCTTGCATCCTCTGCGGTCGATGCGCTCAGGCCTGCCAGGATGGCCACCAGTTCATCGGCGCCATCGACTTTCTGGGCGCCGGAGGCAACAGCCGCATCGGTACCTTCATGGACAAACCCCTGGCCGATTCTATCTGCACCACCTGCGGGCAATGCCTGTCCGTCTGCCCCACCGGGGCGATTCAGGTTAAAGAGCAATCGGTCGTCAGCGTTCAGCTATCAGCTACTCCAGCTGCTGACGGTGCTCCCCTGACGGCTGACAAACTGACCGCTGACAGCTTGCGTTCCGTTTCCACCACCTGCCCCTACTGCGGGGTGGGCTGCGGAATCAAAGTTCAGGTCGGCGATGGTGATCAGATCGTTGAGGTCCTAGACGACCCGGAGAATCTTTCCAGCGTCGGCATGTTGTGCGTGAAGGGGCGCTTCGGCTCAAGCTTCGTCCACCATCCCGACCGGTTGACCACGCCCCTGATCAAAGAAGGCGGGGAATTCCGGCCGGCGACCTGGGATGAGGCCTTGGACCTGGTCGCCGAGCGGCTGACCCATTACCGGGGTAGCTCTTTTGGCACCCTCTGCTCGGCCAAAGCCACCAACGAAGACGGCTACATCCAGCAGAAGTTCTCCCGTCTGCTGATGCAGAGCAACAACATCGACCACTGCACCCGCCTCTGCCACTCACCGTCCGTCGAGGCCATGCTCACGTCCCTGGGTAGCGGGGCCACCAGCAACTCCTATACCGACTACGAGGATGCGGGTTGCCTGGTCGTCATCGGCTGCGACCCAACGTCCAATCACCCGGTAGCCGCCTCCCGGATGCGCCGGGCCGTCGTGGAGCGAGGCACCAAGCTCGTCGTCATAAACCCTCGCCGCATCGACATGTGCGACTATGCCGATCTGTGGCTACGGGCTCACCCAGGCACCGACGTGGCTCTGCTGAACGGCATGGCCCAGGTCATTCTGGACGAGGGTCTCCAGGACCAAACATTTGTAACCAACCGCACCGAGGGATTTGAGGAATGGGCCAAGGTGGTGGAAACTTACACTCCCCAGCGGGTCGAAGAAATAACCGGCGTTCCCGCCGAGGACATCCGCCAAGCCGCCCGCCTCTACGCAATCCCTCCGACATCATCGATTCCCCCCTTTCGTAAAGGGGGGCCAGGGCGGATTTCCCCCGGCTCCTGCCTTATCTGGGGCATGGGCATCACTCAGCACACCAATGGCACCGCTAACGCCCACGGTCTGCTCAACCTGTCGTTGCTGGCCGGTCAACTGGGTAGGCCTGGCTCGGGCATCTCTCCCCTGCGAGGTCAAAATAACGTCCAGGGCTGCGGCGACGCCGGCTGTTTGCCCAACGCGATGCCCGGCTATCAGGTCCTGAGCCAAGAAACCGTGGTCAAATTCCAGAATGCCTGGGGTGGGCATGGGTTCCCTGAAGAGCACGGCCTGGTCATCACCGAGATGGTCGACTCCATGAAAGAGTCTACCGGCATCAAGGCCATGTACATCACCGGCGAGAATCCCTTGCTCAGCGAGCCGGACCTGCATCATGCTCAAGAGATGTTCGAGAGCCTGGAGTTCCTGGTGGTGCAGGACATATTCATGCACGAGACTGCCCAGATGGCCGACGTGGTGCTTCCCGCCACCAGCTTCGCGGAGAAAGACGGAACCTTCACGAACAGCGAACGCCGCGTGCAGCGGGTGCGGAAAGCCATCGAGCCTCGAGGCCAGAGCCGCCCGGACTGGGAAATCATCAGCGACTTGGCCAAGCGGATGTGCCACAAACTGGAACTGGACTTTGCCGACCAGTTCGACTACGGCCATCCGTCCCAGATTTTCGACGAAATGGCTCGCCTGACGCCGATCGTGTCCGGCATAAACTACGATAGGCTGGACCGGGAGGGAGGCATCCAATGGCCCTGTCCCACAGCGGACCATCCGGGCACGCCCTACCTCTACGCCGACAGCTTTCCCCGGGGTCCCCGGGCCCTCTTCGTCCCCTTTGAGCAAGGGCCCGTGGCCGCCGAAATGCCCAACCGCCGCTTCCCATTGATTCTCAACACCGGAAGGCTCCTGTATCACTGGCACGGCGGGACCATCACCCGGCGGGTAACGAACCTGATGGCGCGTTCCCCGGAGCTCCAGATAGCTATAAGCCCGCAAGACGGCCAGAAATACGGCATCGAAGACGGACAGATGATCCGGGTCTCCTCCCGCCGCGGCCAGTTGACCGGCCGGGCGTTGCTCACCGACCGGGAGAGCCCCGGCGGCATCTTCATCCCCTTCGTCAAACTCTCCGAATCGGCCGCCAACTTCCTAACCAACGCCGCCTACGACCCTACCTCCAAGATACCCGAGTACAAGGTCTGCGCGGTTAGGGTTGAGGCGGTGGGACTGGATTGTTAATCTCTACAATCACCAAGTGGAGATAGCCTCATTAACAACATCCGATGACAAAGTGGTCAACACGCTTCGTCGGTACCGCAAGAAACGACAGCATTGTAACCGCTTCTTTCGACTGCACTCTGAAGGCGAGATGAATATTTCGGACTTCACGTATCACTGTGTTGAAATTATTTCGTAGTCGTGATTGATATCTCGTTGTTCAACAGCAGGGAAATCGCGACTGCCATTTGGCTTGCTCCCTTGGTCGTGGTCATATTGTGGTCGTCAACCGGACGGGGCGCAGTCAAGAGCATAGTTTTAATATTCTTTCACGCCAGGTTTCTAGTGACGCTCGCCTTGATGCTGGGCTACGTTGTCGCAGAGGTCGTCTTGTTGATTTCGATTGATGCTTGGCATGTCGGGCTGCTTAAAGATACGACGCTTTGGTTCTGCTTGACGGGCTTCGCCCTACTTTTAAATACCATCACATCAACCCAAAATGAAAATGTGTTTGCTGCAGTACTCCGTGACAATGTGAAAGTAATCTTATTCGTAACGTTCTTAATCAACACTTACACGTTGCCATTATTCTGTGAACTGATACTTGTTCCTTCGCTGATGCTCTTGAAAGCACTCGCCGCATACGCCTATGGAAAAGAAGAATATGGACACGTTGGACTGATTGTGGATGGTGTTCTTGCCGCGGTAGGCATTGCTCTTCTAGTATGGTCCGCCTGGGTTGCCATTTCAGATTGGCATAATCTTGCCCAAGTCGAAACGCTTCGAAAGTTCGTCCTACCGATATTGCTCACGATTCTCTTTACACCGTACTTATACGCTGCCGTGCTCGTCAGCGCATACCAAACCGCTTTTGTCCGGTTGCGTATTGGCCCAGAGAAAGATTCTAAGGTGGTCCGTTATGCAAAACGACGAATTCTCCGAGTGTTCGCATTTAAATTGGCGAAACTCCAGACATTCAACATGCAAAGCGCGTGGGGTTTGACGCGCGTCGAAACCCTAGAAGATGTTGATAAGCTATTAACGCAATCTGAGTGAGACCTAACGGTGGCAGAGCCAGGCGTCCTTCGGTGCCCTTAGGACCTCTGCATCTTCACCCTTTCAAGGTGGCGTCCATTCCTCCGGACGAACGACGTGGTTTACACTTGCCTCCCACCCCGTATCAGGGTATAAATACTTCGGGAACCATCNCCATAAGGAGCGTACCAATGAGCGAGAATTCCTCTCAGAGTACTCGGGGTAGTCAGGGCGAATTTTCTCACCGTCCCATGGTCTGGGGTACACAGGGCATGGTGGGGGCGGGTACACAGCTTACCGCCCAGGCCGGGATGCGCATCCTGTGGCAGGGGGGTAACGCCGTCGATGCCGCCGTGGCTGGGGCCTTGGCCGCCGGCGTTCTGGAGCCCACCGCCCACTACTCTTTGGGTGGTGAGGTGGCCATGCTCTTCTACGAAGCGTCCACTAAGAAGGTGCGCTCGGTGGTGGGGCAAGGGTGGGCGGCCCAAGCGGCCACTGCAGAATATTATCAGCAGCAATGGGGAGAGATTCCGTCCGGAGTGTTGAGCACCACCGTGCCCGGCGTGATTTCGGCCCTCCTGGCCATGCAGGCCAATTACGGGACCATGAGCTTCGGCCAGGTTGTCGAAAGCGCCCTGTCCTTCGCCCGCGATGGCTTTCCCGCCTATCAACTCCTATGCCGGGCCATTGCGACTTCGGAACGCACGGCCAACATACAGAAATACCCGGATTCGGCCAAGGTCTATTTGCCCGGAGGCCAACCTCCGGTTCTAGGCAGCATGTTCGTTCAAAAAGACCTGGGCCGGACATTGTCATTGATGGTCCAGGCCGAAAAGCAGGCCTTGGGCCAGGGCTCCAATCGGGAAACGTCTATCAACGCCGCCCGGGACGTCTTCTACAAGGGCGACGTGGCCCACCGTATGGTGGCGGCTCTGGCTGACTTGGGTGGCCTATACACTTATGAGGACTTCGCCGAATTCGAATCCCCCGCGGAGGAACCCATCTCCGCCACCTACCGGGAATACGAGATTTTCACCAACCGGACCTGGACCCAAGGCATAAGCCTGCTGCAGGCGTTGAAGATCCTGGAAGGGTACGACCTGGCGTCCATGGGCCACAACAGCCCCCAAGCGATGCATCTGCAAGTCGAGGCGCTGAAATTGGCCTTCGCCGACCGGGAGCGCTATGCCGGAGACCCGGCCTTTGTCGACGTGCCCGTGGACGGCCTGGTGTCCAGCGAGTACGCCGCCCTGCGTCGCAGCCTTATTGACCCCCACAAGGCCCAGGCAAGTTACCCACCGGGCGACCCCAAGGGCATGCACGCCGTGCTGCCGGGTCACCGGTCCAAGGAAACAGCAGCCATGGCCGGAGCGGCCGGCGGTGACGAGGACGGCACCACCTACCTGTCTACCGTGGACAGCCAGGGCAATCTGGTGTCGGTCACCCCCAGCAGCTTCGCCGGACTGGCCCAAGGGATGATTCTGGGAGATACCGGCATCCTGATAAACACACGCGGATGCTACTTCTGGCTGGACCCAGACAATCCCAACTGCATCGCGCCCCACAAGCGGCCGCGAACCACCCCTTGCACCTTCATCGTGCTCAAGAATGGCAAACCGTTCATGAGCCTGGGCACCCCCGGCGGCGACAGCCAGGCCCAGTGCGACTTGCAGGTGCTGTCTAACATCGTGGACTTCGGACTGAACGTCCAGGAAGCGGTGGAGGCGCCCCGGTTCTGCGGCTACAGCTTCCCGCTCTCGCCCTGGCCTCACAAAGAGGCCCCCAATCGTCTGGTCTTGGAGGAACGCATATCCTCCAGCGTCGCCGACGCCTTGCGGGACGACGGTCACGATGTCGAGATCACCGGCCCCTGGGGCGTCTCCAACGGCTTTGCGCCGATCCTGATGGACCCGGAAACCGGCGTGTATCACGGCGGAGCCGACCCCCGCAAAGAATCGGTGATGCTAGGCTGGTAACCCCTGATAGCTGATCGCTGAAAGCTGACAGCTAGCCAACGAGGAGCGTTTCGTGACTACACCCACTCCCGAAGAAGCTCGTACCCAGATCGTCAACATGGTTCGCGACTTTGTTCGCCGGGATGTTGAACCCGTCGCCGATCATCTCGACCATGAAGACATCGTCCCCCACGACCTCATCGACAAGATGAAGGACTTGGGTCTGTTCGGAATTACCGTGCCCGAGGAGTACGGCGGCTTGGGGTTGGACTACACGACCTTCGCCTCCATCTTCGAAGAGCTCAGTAAAGGGTTCATGAGCATCAGCGGGGCTATCGGGACCCATCACATACTGACTTACGTGCTCACCCATTACGGGACCGAGGAGCAGAAGCGCCATTTTCTTCCCGATCTGGCCAGCGGCAAAAAGCGTGGCGGTTTAGCCTTGACCGAGCCCGGCGGCGGCACTGACGTGGCGAATTTACAAACCACCGCTGACAAAGATGGCGAGGAGTACGTCATCAACGGCACCAAGATGTTCATCACCAATGGCCGGTACGGCGATTCTTTCTTGCTGCTGGCCCGCACCGATCGGACGGCGGAACCCAACCATAGCGGTATCAGCGCCTTCGTGATTGAAAAAGGGGACAAGGGCTTCAAGGTGGGCCGGGACCTGGAAAAGCTAGGCTATCGGGGCCTGGACACCTGTGAGCTTATTTTCGAGGACTTCCGGGTCCCCACGGAGAATCTGGTGGGAGACGTGGAAGGCAAGGGCTTCGGTATGGTGATGAGCGGCCTGGAAACCGGCCGCATCAACGTCGCCGCCCGGGCGGTCGGCGTGGCCCAGGCTGCCTTCAATGCCTCGATACGTTACTCCCAGCAACGCCAGACCTTCGGCGTCCCGATTTCCCAGCATCAAGCCATTCAATTGAAACTGGCCGACATGGCCACCAAGATACAAGCCGCCCGTCTGCTGACCTACGACGCGGCAGGGAAGAAGGACCGGGGAGAGCGGGCCGACCTGGAAGCAGGCATGGCGAAGTTATTCGCCAGCGAGGTATGCGGTGAGGTGACCATGGAAGCTTTGCGCATCCATGGTGGCTACGGCTATATCAAAGAGTCGCCGGTTGAGCGCTACTATCGGGACGCTCCTCTGATGATTATCGGGGAGGGTACCAACGAGATACTTCGGGTGGTCATCGCCCGGCAGTTGCTACGCCGCCCGGAGTACCAGATTTAGGCGGTTGAACAACCCTGTGGATTAGGTTACCGTAGAGCGATGGAGACGGTGACATCGTGAGACTGACCCTCTCGGACCACCTTGCTGAACTGATACAGAAGAAGTTTGTTGACGGGCCCTACACTTCTCTGGAAGAAGTCATTTCCGAGGCCCTGAGCCTCCTTGACCAGCGTGACGAGAAAGTCGCGGCCTTACGCCGAGATATCCAAGACGGACTAGCTAGTGGCGCAGTCGGACTCTTCGATGAAGATGTTGTCGAAGATATAAAGAAGCGGGGCCGGAAACTTCTCGGACAGGACCCGACTCCGGCTTAATGCCTCAAGCCAACATCTTAAATTCGGCAGTGGCTGACCTTGCCGAAATTTGGGCATATATCGCACTGGATAGTCCTGACAACGCCGACCATTTCGTAGATCGCATTTTCCGAATTTGTCAGGAGGGGCTTGCTTCCAATCCACACTTAGGCCGGGCACGAGAGGAGTTATCCCCGGGGCTGCGAAGCCTAGTATTCGAAAGCTACGTAATCTTCTATCACCCAATTCCCAACAGCGTAGCGGTTGTTCGTGTTTTGCACGGGATGAGGGACATTGAAAGCAACTTTGACTCTTGATTGCTCAGGAGGGATTCATTGGCAATCGGTTGGGCATTTATAGGGACAGGAAGGTATCCAGACAGGGCCGGCGCGCCGGGGATGGCGTTGGCTGGGGACACCGAACTCATCGCCACTTACAGCCGTGACCGGGGCCGGGCGGAGGCCTTCGCGGCTAAGCACGGCTTTCAATCGGCTTACGATTCGGTGGAGGAACTGCTGGCCGATTCCCGGGTGGACGCCGTGTTCATCGCCACTCCCAATCATTTACACGTCGTCCACACCCGCATGGCCGCCCAGGCCGGTAAACACGTGCTGGTGGAAAAGCCGATGTCCCTGAATGTGGACGATGGGATAGATATGGTGAGGAATTGCAAGATTAACGGCGTGAAGCTAGGCGTCGGTTTCCAGCTTAGGTATCATCCCGGACACATCGAAGCCAAGCGGTTGGTTCAACAAGGCGTGCTGGGGAATATCGTCATGGCCCAGTCCCAGCTAGGCGGTGGCGAGAGGGGACAATTGCGAAGGCCGCCGCGCACCGGACTCAGCGAGTGGTGGGAACACTCTGATATGATCGGCGGCGCTTCAACGATGATCGGCTCCGGCGTCCATGCCATAGATGACTTGCACTTCATGCTGGGTCAGACCGTGGTTCAGGTAGCAGCCATAACCGACGGTCAGAATTCCGATACACCTCTGGAAAGCCTAGCCACCATGTGCTTGCGGTTCGACGGTGGAGCAATCGGGATGATGTGCAGCAGTAGCAGAATCCCCGACTCCAAAAACGACGTTGTTATTTACGGTAGCGACGGCCGGGTCGTGCTCAAGGACTCCTCCCGGCCCACGATGGGCGGAGAGCTTGAAGTGGTCAGCGAGACGAAGAACGATACAGTCGTTTACGAGCCCGATGAACTGGCACTGTTCAAGTGGCAGACGGAATCCTTCAACGGGGCCATTCAGAAAAACGAAGAGCCCGCCGCTTCGGGGATCGACGGGCTCAAAATAGTCCAGGTTACGGTGGCGATGATTGAATCGGCCTCAACCGGGAGGACCATCAAGATAGATCCACTTCCGGCCTTCTAGGACTGTCCTGATATGACAGGCTGTCATTCGGAGGAGCGTAGCGGCGAGGAATCTGGGGTGGGGTCGTTCTACACATCCTGAGATTCCTCTCCTTACGCCGAAGGACCGGAATGACGTTAAGCCTTTTGGCTGGATAAATAACTAAGCTTCCGCCGTCTCTCTAGCACGTCACCATGAGAGCAGCGAAGGGTCTCATGTCTCTGTTAAATATCCAGTTCAAGTTTCTGCCCTCCAACGGGTGAGACCCGAACAGCCCGTTGTCTAGTGCTCCGCCGTCTCCGACTCCAGTGGATTGAACGTAACCCGTGTCATCGGCTGGTCGCTGGTATTGCGCCACTGGTGAAAAGTATTGGGCGGCACCAAAATCCCATCTCCGGCGGCAACCGGATACTCCGTCCCTTCGCACATGATTGTCGCGTGACCCTCCAGAATGAAGACCACGTGCTCCCAGGGGTGAATGTGTCCGCCCGACTCCTGGTGGCTGACCGCTCCGGGGGCCATGGCGCCGTTGTAGAGCATCAGGTACGTGGGAGCGCCGTCCCTGGAACCGATGATGCGGCTGCCGGTCTCCGCGTTTAGGTCTTGATAGTTCCGAATCATGGGAGGCTGGCCGATCCCGGCCTCACCGCCGGGGCGGGCGCCGCCGGTTTGGGCCGCTACCAGAGGATTGATCTCAATCCTGCGAATCACGCCCTGCCCGCCGTCGTTCAGGGTGTAGTGGTCGACTTCACCCGGAATCAATATCGCATCGCCCTCTTTCACCGGATGGTTCTTGCCATCACACACTAATGTACCCGAGCCTTTGATGATGTAGACTTCGTGCTCCCATGGATGAATGTGGTGCGAGCTGGTTTTGTCGGGGTTAATCTCCGAATACGTCATGGTGCACGTTGGCGGATTATCATCCAGCCAAACCAATCGTGCCGAAGGTCCTTCCGGAGTGAACAAATTCCTGAAATTTCTTATCACCGGTTCCATAGCAAAACTTTCCTCCCGATATGACTAGCACCGTCCAATGCTGGCGGCTGAAAGCTGATAGCTGCGCCGCTACCGTCCCTTCCACTGAGGCTTGCGCTTCTCGGCGAAGGCCTTGGGTCCCTCCTTGGAGTCCTCCGTGGTCAGCAGCTGGTCGTACATGTGGTAGGTCAGCGCCGAAATGTCTTGGGTGGACATATTCTGGCCTCGATATGCCAGTTCTTTGAATGCCTGCACCGCCAGGGGCGCGTTCTCCGCTATCTGGTTTGCCAGGGCCAGGGCTTCTTCCATCAATTTTTCCGCGGGAACCACCCGGTTAACGAACCCTATCTCGTAAGCCCGCTGGGCCGTTATTGGCGCGGCGGTGAACACCAACTCCAAAACCGACGGCAGGGAAATCATCTTGGGCAGGATGGTGCCAAAGGGGGGCAGCAGGCTCCATTTAGTCTCGCTGATCCCCAACTGGGCGTCTTCCGAAGCAACCCTCAAGTCGCACATCTGGGCGATGGACCAACCACCGGCCAACGCATAGCCGTTGACGGCGGCGATCAGGGGTTTCCAAGTTTGAGGCCACATGTAAGGCCGGTCCGATGACATGCTCTGGGAAGCCGTGGCCTGGATCCCTTCAGCGTTATCGTTGGTCCGCTCCTTAAGGTCCCTTCCGGCGCAAAACGCCCGCCCAGCCCCGGTGATAATGGCCACGAAGGCGCTGTCATCGCCGTCGAATTCGGTTATTGCCTCAGCCAACTCCCCGCGAAGCTGGCGGTTGATGGAGTTCAATGCGTCCGGCCTGTTGAGGGTGATGGTAACGACGTTTCCCGTCTTCTCGTAAAGAACTGTTTCTGCCATGTGATTCCTCTCCCGTATTTAATCGGCCATCAGCCGGATCGCCGACGGCTGAACGCTGATAGCTCTCTCAAGCATACTCTTGCAGTTGTACTCCGCCTACGACATGGAGATGGCCATGACTTTGGCTTTGCAATCCGTGGCGGCCGAAGTTTGACAATACCCGGAAGCCATCGGGAGCGAAGGCAACGCCCAATTCCACCGCGATGTCCCCCATTCTGGACAACAACGTGTTCTTACGGTCCGGCCGGTCAGTCACGAATCCATCGCCCCATAAGTCAGTTTGGCTTAAATGGTCCTTGGGCATCACCAGCAGCATCACGGGCACCCAGGTCAGCCGGTTCCTGATGACCATGATATCGTTGTCCACGTACCAGATCTTGGCGTTCCGGTCACGGTAAGACGTGATGTTACAAAAAACGCAGTTGGGTAAAGAACTCAAAAGCAGATGCTCGCGGGCTTAAAAAATACGCCCTGTGTCCGGCGCTTTGTGAATATAAAGGCCGGTTAAACCCTTGTCAACGCCGGGCCTTTTGAATGCCTATACGGTACGTGTTGCCAAAGGGAATTCCCTTCGGCCTATGGTATTATCTATTCCGGGAGTGAACCATGTTTCGATTAGCAGTTTTGACCGTAAGCAGCTCCGGGTTTCAAGGTCAGCGTGAAGACACCAGCGGGCAAGCCATTCAGGAAATATTAGGCCCCCCCGATTACGAAGTAACCCGTTACGAGGTTGTCCCCGACGACCGGGATATAATTGCGGAACGGATGTCCCAATGGGCTGATGCGGCCGACGTCGACTTAATCGTTTCCACTGGGGGCACCGGTCTGGGACCACAGGACATTACTCCTGAGGCCTGCCTGTCGGTTATCGACCGGGAAGTACCGGGCTTGGCCGAGACCATGCGGGCCAAGACACTGCAGTTCACTCCCATGGCGATGCTAAGCCGCTCGGTGGCCGGGATTCGGGGCAACACCCTGATTATCACGCTCCCAGGGAGTCCCAAGGGGGTCAGGGAGTGTCTGGAAGTTGTCACGCCGGTCCTGGGTCACGCCCTCCAACTGCTGCACACTGAGACGGTCAGCGACCATCCAGTTTAGTAAGGGTCCCACCGCCGACTCTCCAATCTAGCGGTGCTTTCGGTGTCGGTTCGTTTCACCGGGCGCAGAAATTCCTATGCCATGACTGACGAATAATGGGAGAAACCCTTTTGAGTACGGACCCAAGCGTAAATAACCAGTTGGATAACAGTGAAGACAATCTCAGTGTAGGCCCCGTCTATTGGCCCAGGGTCAAAGAAATATTAGATCATATTATGGAGCGTTGGATAGAGCGCTGGGGAAGGAACCCTTTACCAGGAATTCACGCTTATTACTGGGAAACTCGGGACGAATTAGCCGATAGCGTTCTCTCCGGCGTTCGGGCCATTGAGCCCGGTGTTGAGGGCAAGGACACTCAGCTTGTCCGATCATTGGCCCGTACCGTCCTCACCTTCGGCCGCATGCCCCTCAGGGGGCCCTTTGTTCCCAGGGAAGAGATAGACGAGATCATCTCCTGGATCGATGCCGGGATGCCGGAAGGGCCGGAGTAGTATTTAGTCAACTCCTGTTTGGACAAATGTCATTCCGAGCGTAGCGAGGAATCTCATGCGCGCTCTACCAGCCAACCTGAGATTCCTCACACGCCTCTGGCGGTTCGGAATGACATCTTTAATTTTGGGGTTAACTAGCTACCAGGGACGGCGTAGAAGCCAAAAAAACTCCGCCGGGTCCGGTTTCCCGGATTCCGGCGGAGCATGCATAATCGTTTTCGATAGAGCGGTGTTCGATTCCGGCTGTTAAACCAAGACCGGGTCCT
Organism: Chloroflexota bacterium; assembly: GCA_002710215.1. Classification (GTDB taxonomy): domain Bacteria; phylum Chloroflexota; class Dehalococcoidia; order Lucifugimonadales; family UBA3495; genus UBA11650. The sequence continues at coordinate 49,743 of PAJQ01000042.1, forward strand.
TGCTCTTCGCGTATACCTGAATGCGTCCACCAAAGTGGTCCAGTACCGCAAGCCGGCCTTGCCCGTCGATCTTCACGGCGCACGGGTGGTTGAAGTTTTTCTCATAACTGGGGTCGTGGGAATAAGCTAGAGCCCGCTGCCGGATCATGTCCGGATTAGAATTTAGTTTGTCCTTACCCCATTGGGACAGGACGTGGTCGCCCTTGAGTGCGGTAACGAACCGGCCATCGGGAGCCAGCACCTGTACACGGTTGTTCAGCCAGTCTGCCACGTAGATATCGCCGTCATCGTCCACGCAGACCCCGTTGGGCCGGTTGAACTGGCCAACACCATCGCCGGACTGTCCAAAGCTGGCCACCCATTCACCGTCCGCAGTAAACTGCTGGATCCGGTCGTTGCGCCAATCGGCCACGAACACATTGCCGTCCTTGTCCAGGGCGATACCCCAGGGCATGTTGAGCTGGCCGGGACCGCTGCCAAAGGTGCCAAACTTACCTAGGAACTTCCCATCAAGGGTGAACTTCTGTATACGGTGATTGCGGCTGTCGGTTACGAACATCGTGCCGTCTTTGCTTATCGTAATTCCAGCCGGGCGGTCCAACTCTCCGTCGCCGGAGCCCGACTTCCCAGCCGGGATATCCGGTCCGGAGCCATATGCGATCATACGCCCCGCGTCGTCGTTACTTGCCCCGCCCTCGAATCCGTCCGGCCAGCTGCGCGTAAACTCGCCATCGCTATTAAACACAGAGATGCGGTTCAGCCATTCGTCAGCCAGGTATACGTTTCCTTGACTATCAAGGGCAATGGACGTGGGCCAGACGAATTGGCCCGGTCCCGCGCCGTAGGACCCAAACTCGGTGATGTACTCTTCGTTCATAGTAACCACGCTAATATGGACGCCGTCGGTCCGGTATTCATAGCCACGGTTCACCACGTACACCACATCGTTGCCGCCTACCGCTATGTCCACTGGGTTGCGAAATCCGGTCCCGGAGAACTCGTTGCGTCCCAGCGAATGGCTATACGCGAAGGATCGTTCTTTTAACCCAAAGAAATGGGTGCTCATCGCATTTACCTCTTCAATTTTTAACCGGTAAGGGCTGCTCCAAGCTTAATTATGTGCTGCTGAAGCGGCCCTCGGACCGTCTATTTAGTTAGGCGCCGATCTACAGAAACTTGGTCTTCTCGAAGCTGCCGCCGACGATGGGTTTGGCGTCCAGACCCATCCAGTCTTCCAGGATGCAAGTGTAGACTGACCGGAAGTCCTGGTTGAACTTCAGGTTGCCGCCTTCCTCTTGCTGATTAATATCGAGAGACGGGTACTCCCCATAGATTCCGCCCTTGACTCCCTCGCCTACCGCAAAAGCGATACCGGCAGAACCGTGATCGGTGCCGGAACCGTTGTCGGTGATTCGGCGGCCAAACTCGGTGAACATGAACAGCAATACGTTGTCGCTGGCTTGGTGCTCACGCAGGTCGCCCATGAAATTCTCCACCGTGTTGGAGACATCTGTCCACAATCCGGCGTGTAGAGCTGCTTGGTTGGCGTGGGTGTCAAAACTATTGTAGGGAGAGGTCGTGTAGAGCACCCGGGTGCCAAAGCCTGCCAGGTGGGTCTGGGCGATGTTCTTCATATACTGGCCCACTGCGGTATTGGAATACTCTACACTTGAACTGTACTTCTCGGGAGCGGTCGCCAAAATGTCGGCTCCCTTCAGCGCGTCGGTGCCGGTGTTGCGGATGTAGTCCATGACCGCGCCTCGGCCGATGGCCGGGGAGTACATGCGTCCGAATACGTCCAGAGCCTCACTGCGCTGAGAGTCGCCGTCTATTCCGGTGAGCAATCCATAGGTTTCCAAGTCGCCCACCGATGCCACCGGTACGCCGTCCTTGGCCAGCGCCCGGGGAAGGCCGCGGCCAAAGTTCACGCCGGTCAACACGTTTTCAGAGGTTGGGTCCAAGTCTTTGATAACCCGGCCCAGCCAGCCTTCGTTACCCTGGGTGTCTGGCTCGCAGGTGTGCCAGATGTCCATGGAACGGAAGTGGGAATAGCTGGAGTTGGGATAGCCCATGCCCAGGAAGATGGCCAGCTTGCCCTCATCCCAGAATTTCTTGAGCGGCCCCATAGCCGGATGAAAACCAAGATCATCGTTTATCGGGATGATTTGGTCGTCGGAGATTGAAAGGGACGGTCGAAAGTCCCGGTACAATCCGTTGGTTCGCGGAATTACTGTATTGAGCCCATCGTTTCCGCCTGAGAGCGACAGAATCGCCAAGACGGGGTCTTTCTGGGTGGAAACCATGTTATATCCTCCAACGCCTATTATTATTCAAATTGGAATTCCGCAGTGGAGGCGATCATCTGGAACATCTCCCCAGTGCGGCGTGTGAAATCACTTTGCTCGGAACTGGAACTGTGGCGCAAGTCTCCGGACTTCTGAGCATGAGCCACCAACTCGCTACGGGTGCCGTCATCGACCGTGATTGGTCCGATCAGGTCTAGGCAACCATCTACGAAGGTCTCAGGGGACAGGGAATCGCCACGGCTCATCAAACGGTTTATCAGACCCTTCACGCCGGGGAGTTCGGTGTTCCCCAGCAGCTCTGAGGCGTAGTTGATCCGCTCCACCAGAGTGCCGCTGTCGATCCACTCCCTTCCGGTGTGCCAGCCCTCCACCGTCGGTGGATTCATCAGGTCCATGCCCATGTACTTGGGCTCTTGTGAGTGTTGGAAGAGTCCCAGTTTGATCTCCCGATGCTCTTCGACCATTCGCAAAGTGCCTGCCACTACCTCGGCAGGGCTCTTGACCTTGGCAAAGCGAACCGACTCCGACTTGAACTTTTCCGAATTGAACAAGACACGCAGCATCTCGGTGATGTCGTAGCCAGAGTCGAAATACGTCTTTTCCATAGCTTGAATCAGATCCAAGTCCTGTGGAGGAGTGAGGCGCCACGCCGGTATCTGGACGTCGTCGGCGACGAAATAGTTGTAAAGGTGGCGGGCCAAGAAACGAGCTGTCGCCGGCTGTTTACAGATGATGTCTAGTATGTCATCTCCGTTCCACGCGCCAGTCTCTCCCAAGAAAGTTTTCTCGCCGCCGTCGTGGTCCGCTGGGTCAAACCGGAACTCCCACGGGCTGCGCCCATACGGGAAGGGGGGGTAGGCGGGGGCGTTGTTCCACCCGGTGAAGGCACGGGCACAGGCCTTCACGTCGTCCTCGGAATAATTTAATTCTTCGTCCTTACCCGCACCCAAGGAGAACAGTTCCAGCAACTCTCGCCCGTAGTTCTCGTTCAGCGCAGTTTGGTGGCTTTCCGTGTTGTCTAGGTAATACATCATGCCCGGGCTAGTGGACAAACGGTAAATCAGGTCTCGGAAGTTTCCCATCCCATGCTCCCGGAACATGGAGATCATTACACCCATCTCATAGCCGCTGTCGATCTTACTGTGCCCGGCACAGAAAATCATGTGCCAGAAAAGGGCCATCTTCTCCTGAAGCTGGCGCGGGGTGTTGATCATTGTGTATAGCCACGCTTGCACGTTGTTCTCGATAGCCGCCGATTGCCAGTACGATGGGTTGTACCGGAAGAGCAGGTCCTCTTCGATATTCTCCTGACTCTCAGGTGCCAAGAGGTCATCCAAGGTCTGCTGGTAGCCCAGGGCGGCTTTAGCCTCGATCTCGTCGCGGCTCGCTCCGAATCCTGATCGACGCAGCAAGTGGGCCATCAATGCAATGTTCTCGTCAGCCATTTCCTCCTCCTAATTCTCGCGTTTATTGTGCCCCATAGGGCTGGACACTGTGTCTTCTGATCCATATCCAAAGCGAATCTAATTCGTGCCTCTGGGAAACGCTCGGATTCTTGGACACCACTCTTTTGTAACAACGATTCTAAGGTAATTACAAAGTGGTAATTACAAAGTGCTAAAATGATATAGCTAGTGGAAGCCGGTGTCAATAAGGAAATCGTGCCTGAATGCACGACTGGAAATGTCTACAAATCAGGCGCGGAAAGCCCGCTTTCGACCGGTTAATTCCAGCCCAGAAACTTAGCGCCCATATAGTCCAGGCTGATGTCCGGTTAAGTAGCCGGGTTATTACTTACGATTATGCTTGACACCCCCGAATATGCCCTGCTACGATTTCTGCCACCGATCGCCTGTGCATCCAGATAACCNCGTCGCTGGCCTAATAGGGCTACTCTTCAGACGGACGGGCCACATGAGCGGCAACTCCACCGGCCAATCAATCGCCCCAAGGGATCCAGGTCCAGGNCTGCCCGCGATGTTCGAAAGGTATAAAAGACGGGTTGAGCAGGAACTGTCCCAGTCCGTTCAATTGCCTGAAGGGACTGACCCTTACACCCTGATACGATACCACCTGGGATGGGCGGACCAACGCGGTGTGATGGCCCGATCCACAACCTCTCAAGGNAAGGCTATGAGGCCAACTCTATGTCTGTTCGCCTGCGAGGCGCTTGAGGAAGACCCCGATAAAGCTCTGCCGGCTGCCGCGGCCTTGGAACTGATTCATAACTTCTCGCTGATTCACGACGATATTCAGGACCAGGATGTAGAACGCCGACACCAACCCACCGTTTGGTCCATCTGGGGAGTGCCCAAAGCTTTGGTGGCGGGCGACGCNATGCAATCCGTTGGGGATGTTTGCCTACTAAACACTTCCAGAAATGGAGTGCCGCCTCAAACCGTCCTTAAAATTTCGAGCATTCTTACTTCCAGCTATTTAGAGATGATTCAAGGTCAGTGCCTAGACCTGGGTTTCGAGTCCAGCACTGAAATCACATCCACTGATTATCTCCAGATGATTGCTTTCAAGACCGGNGCTTTGATCCGTAGCGGCATGGAGATAGGCGCGTTGCTGGCCACCGGAGACCCCGCCGCGTTCCAGGCTTTCTCAACCTTTGGCAGTTGCGTAGGCCGGGCCTTCCAGATNAGGGACGATTACCTGGGGATATGGGGAGATACTTCCCTTACTGGAAAATCAGCCGGGAACGACATCCGGCGGCGAAAAAAATCCTTCCCGATCGTTTATGCTTTCGAGCGAGCGTCCGGTAAGAACCGGGAAGACCTACTGCGAATCTATGGTCAGGAAGAGATTGACGACGATGATGTTGGCCGGGTGCTGGCTATTCTCGACGACGTAGGAGCCGAGGATGAGTCCGAGTCTTTGACTGAGGCTAGCGCTGAGCAGGCTTTGGAAGCCATTGCTTCGGTTAGTCTGCCGGCCTGGGCCAGAACCGAGGCTGAAGGTCTGGTCGATTTTCTAGCACGGCGTCAGTACTGAGGCCGGTGTTGNTTCCTACACCCCGGGTCGCCATGACCCGATATCCTGCTATAACAGGGCTGGTTGACGCATCATGAAACCCGCAAAACGCCCGATTGAGCTTTCCTTCCGGTTGGCGCTGTATCTTTTGAAAAACCGCCTGGCCGGNCGCAAGAGATTTCCATTGGTGACTATGCTTGAGCCTCTGGAAATGTGCAACCTGGCCTGCGTGGGCTGCGGCCGTATCCGCGAATATCAGCCGGTTATCGACAAGATGATGCCGGTGGACGTGGCCCTTGACGCCGTGAAGGAGTCGGGCGCTCCCATCGTCTCAATCGCCGGTGGCGAACCGACCATCCATCCCAAGATCGACGAGATAATAAACCGGCTGATCGACCAAAAATACTTCGTCTATTGCTGCACAAATGGCCTGCTCTTGGATAGGATGCTCCCCAAGATTCCGCCTTCCAAGTACTTCTGTTGGGTCGTCCACATGGATGGTATGGAGGAGAAGCACGATGCGTCGGTTGACCGCAAGGGAGTCTTCAAGAAAGCGGTTCAGGGCATGGAGTTGGCGTTGAGCCGAGGCTACCGTGTCTGCACTAACACCACGATATTCAAGAACAGCGACGTGGAAGACCTTTGGGAGATGTTCCGTTTGGTGAAAGAAATAGGCGTGGAAGGGTCCATGATCTCGCCGGGTTACGACTTTGAAGACGCGCCCGACCGGGACCTGTTCCTAACCAGGCGGGAGTCCCGGAACATTTTCAAAAAACTGTTGGACCCGACTCGAACCGGGGGCATGAAGTTTTACAACAATCCCTTGTATCTGAACTTTTTGCAGGGAGACCGGGAATACCAATGCACTGCCTGGTCCAACCCAACCTATACCATCCTGGGATGGCGCAAACCGTGCTACCCGCTGGCGGACGAGCACGTTCAAGACGTTAACGAGTTATACGAGGCCGATCTATGGCAGAAGTACGGTGTGGGCAACGACCCGCGTTGCGCCAACTGCATGATGCATTGCGGATTNGAGTCCGCCACCATCTTCCAAGCCATCTCCACGCCCAAAGACTGGGCTACCCTGATCAAATCGGGAGCTGCCCACAAGGGCGGCATCACCGCCGCATAGCCGCCGGAGTCGCATTGCTAGCCATCATTGCCAGCATGGAGAGAGAACTGTCCGGTTTGCGCCGCGAGATTTCGTCCGATCGATCCGTAGATTCGTTGGACCTAAGAGTGGTCGGTGTTGGGAAACCCCGACGCAAATCCGGTCTCCGGGAGATACTTAGATCTAATTCGGACGGCCAGCCAAGGGGAGTGTTGATGTTGGGATTCGCCGGTGCGGTGGACCGGAAACTCAAGACCGGCGATGTCGTTATATCCAGCAGGTACTATCTAGACGACCCTGACGAAGGATTTCTGGTCCCCGGTTCGGCGATTCGGCAGAGTGCGATAATCGCTGCGGTTAACACCGGGTTGCCGGTAACTTACCTGGATTCCCTAACCGTCGATGCCATAGTGGCCACCCCGGAGGCGAAAGCGGAATTGGCTGGCTGCTATCCGGTGGGAATCGTCGAAATGGAGGATTACTGGCTGGCGATGGCAGCCCGAGAATCCGGAGTGCCATTTATCTCAGCGCGGGTCGTACTGGACACAGCCCAACAAAGCCTGCCCAGTTACTTGATGGGTCTATCCCAAGGCCGTCCTGTGGACGTACTCCGCGCTGTAGTGACGCCGTGGCGGGTCCCGGCCCTATTGAGACTGGCATATCAAGCTCACGTCGCCCGGCAAGCGCTGTCCCGATTCGCGTTATCCTTTATCCGGCAATGGGAAAGAGAAGGACATCACTTGACAGCGGCAAACGTATCCTTAGTTTGATAGANTTCTACGCCCGGCTAGAATCGTCGCGACGGTGAGATGAATGAAGGTTCTGGTCACCGGNGCCACTGGTTTTATCGGCGGAAACCTGGCACGGAGGCTCGCCCAATACGGCTATGAAGTAAGAGCCCTAGTCCGGCCACGGGCAAACACTTTAACAATCGATGGAACATGCATCGAACAGATTCCAGGGGATATTCTAGACCGTGAATCCGTGGCCCGGGCGGTGCAAGGGTGTNAGGCGGTTTTCCATTGCGCCGCGATCTATTCCTTCTGGTCTAGCACTCCCAAGCTTATCCACCGGACTAACGTGGATGGCACGACGATAGTCCTACAGGCGGCCCGGCAGGCCGGTGTCTCCCGCGTCGTGTTCACCAGCACTGTTTCCACCATGGGGTTCTCTCCGGGAGAACTTAGCACCGAGGAAAGCTTGCTGGACCCGGACCATCTGGTAGGGCATTATAAAAAATCCAAGTACCAGGCTGAGTTGGTCGCTCTCGAAATGGCCGCCGAAGGCTTGCCCGTGGTCGTAGTCAACCCGACGGCCCCGGTTGGACCCTGGGACGTTAAGCCTACGCCGACCGGCCGAATCATCTTGGACTTCATGCGGGGAAGGATTCCTGCCTACTTGGACACCGGGATGAATCTAGTGGACGTCGAGGACGTCGCCGAGGGCCATATCCTGGCGATGGAGAGCGGGAGATCGGGCCAAAGATACCTTTTGGGAAACGAGAACTTGTCCCTGCGTGAAATGTTCGGAATTCTACAGGAGATAACCGGCCGTCGCGCTCCCCGTTGGCGAGTCCCATATTGGCTGGCCCTGGCGGCGGGCTATCTAGATCATGCGGTGGAAGGTAAAATGCTAAGCCGGGAGCCGAGGATACCGGTGGAAGGCTTGAAGGTAGCAAAATCTCCTATGTACGTGGATTGTGAAAAAGCGGTCCGCGAATTGGGTCAGCCCCAAAGCGCCGTGGCGGTGGCATTGGAGAAAGCGGTGCGGTGGTTCACTGATCACGGTTACGTTAAATCAGNAGTAAGGACAAAGTGACGGTTTATCAGGAAAATCGGGTCGATGCGCCTTCCGGGGAGCACCTGGAACTGGCTATCACCCGTTGCCGGGAGTTCTTTCGCCAGAATCAATACGATGATGGATACTGGTGGGGAGAATTGGAGTCCAATCCCACCATGGAAGCCGAATACCTGCTGCTGTCCCACTTCCTGGGCAAGCCGGAGAAGGACCGGTGGCGAAAAGTCTGCAACCAGATCCTTCAAAAACAGTGCGACGACGGATCGTGGGGCCAATATTATCAGGCGCCCGGCGACCTGAGCACTTCGGTTGAGTGCTATTTCGCTTTGAAATTGGCCGGACATTCCTCCGACGAGGTATATATGTCCAAGGCCCGCGCTTTCATCCTCTCCAGGGGCGGAATACCCAATTCCCGAATCTTCACTAAGATCTGGCTGGCGCTGTTCGGGCAGTGGGATTGGAAGGGTGTTCCCAACCTGCCTCCCGAATTGATTCTTGTGCCGCCGTCTTTGCCATTCAGCGTCTACGACTTTGCTGGCTGGGCTCGCCCAACCATTGTTCCCATGTTGGTTATCTTGAGCCGCCGGCCGTACTGCCCGATTCCTGATTGGGCGCACNTGGACGAACTGTACCCGAAGCCTAGGGAAGAAACGGATTACTCCTTGCCCAAACCCCAGTCTCGTTGGGGGTGGGCGAAACTGCTGTACCACTTGGACCAACTTGCTGGGCTCTACCAACTTTTCCCCGTGCACCCTCTTCGCGGTTGGGCCGAGCGAAAGATCGTCGATTGGGTGGTGGGTCATCAAGAGCCCAACGGTTCCTGGGCTGGTATTCAGCCTCCTTGGGTCTATTCCCTGATCGCTCTGCATCACATGGGATTTCCTTCCGACCATCCGGTTATGGAAAAAGGCTTCGCCGGCATCGACGGATACGCCATCGAAGACGAGGATACGTTCTCGGTGCAGGGTTGCATATCGCCTGTTTGGGACACCTGTCTCGCCCAGGTTGGCTTGATCGAATCGGGTGTGGGCGAAGCCGATCCCATGATTCAGAAATCCACCCGATGGCTTTTAGACCGACAGATTTTGGAACCAGGCGACTGGCAGGTACGGGCGAAAAACGTGGAACCCGGCGGTTGGGCATTCGAGTTCGACAACAACAGATACCCGGATATTGACGATACTTCGGAAGTTATAATGGCTTTGAATCTGGCGCGTCTGGGTCCGGAGGACGACCCCAGGCGGCGTCANGCCATCAAGCGGGGCGTGAATTGGATCTTGGCCTTACAAAGCAAGGATGGCGGTTGGGGCGCCTTCGACAAGGACAACAATCGAAGCTACGTTAGCAGACTTCCATTTTCAGATTTCGGTGAGGTGCTCGACCCGACCAGCGTTGATGTTACCGCTCACATCCTGGAGATGATGGGTAAACTTGGCTACCGGCAAGACTTTCCGCCCTTGTCCAGGGCGCTACGATACATACTTGATAGGCAGGAAGAAGACGGTTCTTGGTTCGGCCGGTGGGGCGTCAACCACATCTACGGGGTTGGCGCCGTGCTGCCCGCTTTGGCCGCCATCAAAGAGGACATGAGCCAGCCTTACGTTTTGAGGGCCGTGGAGTGGCTGGTTGCCCATCAGAACGGGGATGGGGGATGGGGAGAGAGTTGCGGCTCCTACGTTGATCCAGATCTGCGCGGAGTCGGTCCCAGCACTCCTTCGCAAACGTCGTGGGCATTGATCGCCCTGCTGGCCGCTGGGAAGGAAACCAGCGATCCAGTTATCCGGGGCGTCAGATACCTTCTGGAAACACAGGACGAAGGGGGATGCTGGGACGAACCCTACTTCACCGGCACCGGTTTCCCCGGCTACGGAGCGGGAGAGCCGCCCAAAACCCTGCCTAAACCGGGCGAGTTAGGATATCAGGGCTTAGATATGCCCGGCGGGTTCATGATTAATTANCATATGTATCGCAACTACTGGCCGCTGATGGCCCTGGGGCGATACAAGAGACAAACTTCAGACCACCACTGGGATGCCATCCAAACCAATGGAACGGAACCCCAGAAGACATACGTACAAGGGGAAGCCAGCCAATATGAAAGCTAAGTCTTTCTGCCTCCAGCTTCGCACCGAGCGAGCGCCCCAGTTCATCGACATTACCGGCTGGGTCGGCGAATGTGTGGCAAAATCCAAAGTTAGCAACGGATTTGCGGTCGTTTACTCAAAACATACCACTGCGGCCGTCAAGATAAACGAAAACGAACCTCTTCTGATTGAAGATATGTCAAAATTCTTGGAGAAAATCTCGCCACGCAATGGCGGCTACCAACACAACGACTTNACCATCCGCACTGTGAACATGACTTCCGACGAATCGCCCAACGCCCACGCCCACCTTCAACATCTCCTATTGGGCACCAGCGAAACCGTNCCCATCGTTGACGGTTCCATGCAATTCGGCCATTACCAAAGCGTATTTTTCATCGAGCTGGACCATCCTAGAGACCGGGAAGTTATGGTCCAGATCGTCGGGGATTAAGAACTCCAGCCTGCCGCATCGCGATATTCCGCCGGAAGACGAGCATTTATGGCCGCAATAGACGTCGAGATAGGCTATCAGGAAAGCCGTGANATCACTCGCCGTGAAGCCAAGAANTTCTACTACGCCTTCTTGACCTTGCCCCAGGANCGCCGCCGGGCCATCTACGTGGCCTACGCCTTTTGCCGCTATTGCGACGATGCGGTCGACACCGCCGAGTCCGTCGATCAAAAAATGGCCACGCTGGAATCACTCCACGCCAGCTTGAACNACGCCTATACCGGACGCACCAGCGATCCTTTATTCCTGGCCCTGGCCGACGTGGCAGACCGGCACGATATCCCCGAAGAATACTTTAAACAGGTGATACATGGCGTCGAATCGGACCTCACCAAGGTCAGGTACCAGGACTTTGAAGAGTTGCGAAGCTACTGCTACCAGGTCGCTTCGGTTGTNGGTCTGATNTGCTTGCAGATCTTCGGCTACAAAGACGACAGCGCCAGGGAGCATGCGATCGACCTAGGGTTGGCGATGCAACTCACCAACATCGCCCGCGATATTCAGGAAGACCTGGGACTTGGCCGGATCTACCTTCCACAAGATGAGATCGCTCGATTCGGTTATTCCGAGGAAGCGTTGGAGGCCGGCATCGTCAACGAATCATTCATAGATCTGATGAGATTTCAGGCACAAAGGGCAAGGGGCTACTTCGACAGCGGCTTTAAGTTGCTCCCGTATTTGTNGCCCCGCTCCCGGGCCTGCCCCGCCGTCATGGGCCAGCTTTATAGCAAGGTGTTGCAACGCATTGAAGAGGCCGAATTCGATGTATTCCAGCATAGAATAAGCCTCAGTAAAACCGAAAAGCTTCGGGTCACGGCTCAGACTTGGTTTACCAGTATGTTGCCATCGAGCCTCAGGTGACCGTTTGACCGTTGCGGCCAGAATCATGGCTGGCTCATGAAAGCTCTGCTTCTGGCTCCGATGACGGAGGAGCACCTGTCCCGCTTAAAAGAGTTGATGCCGGTAACCTACGAAAGCTGGACCGATACCCGGCAACTGGCGGACCCGGAAGAATTGGCGCGCCGGATTAAGACCGAGTGCTTCTCTGTTCTGGCGGTCGAGGCCGATTTTCTGCCCGAAGAGCTGTTTCAACAAGCCGGCGGTCTCCGATTGGTGGCCGTTTGNCGAAACAGCCTGTCCCACGTAGACATGGCGGCAGCCACCAGCCATGGCGTAGCGGTGATNCACGCTCCGGGCCGCAACACTCAGGCGGTTGCTGAGTTGACCATCGGTATGATGCTGAGTCTAGCACGCCGGATAACCAGCTTGGATGTTTGCGTGAAAGAGGGGCGATGGCAGATGCCGGCGGAGCCTTATATACAGGCACATATGCAGGCCGGCGAATTGGCCGGTAAGACGCTTGGCATCCTCGGTCTGGGAAGTATCGGCCGCAAGGTTGCCCAGTTGGCCCGCNCCTTCGGTATGCGGGTTCTGGCCTACGACCCGTACATCGAATCTTCGCCCCAAGAATGCCCCGGCGTGACCATTTACCCCACGGTTGCAGAGTTGGTCCATTATACCGACTACCTCTCCNTACACGTTCCCGACGTTCCCGCTACCAAGGACTTGCTGAGCCGGTCCATCCTGGCGGAAATCAAGCCGGGCTGCAAGATCATCAACACCAGCTCATACCATGCCATCGNCCAAGCAACCCTGGTGGAATGTCTGGAATCCGGCCGGGTGGGTGGGGCCGCTCTTGATGTGTTTCCCACNCACCCTCTGCCTCCCAACAGCCCTTTATTGGCCTTAGACAACGTGGTGTTGACCCCGCATATCGGTGGAGCCACCCGGGAAACCGTCGCCCGCCACTCGGAAATGATCGTCCAGGACATCGAACGTTTCGTCCAAGGGCGCAAGCCCAAGCGGTTGGTTAANCCGGAAGTATGGGGCCGTTTTGAATAGATACGTGCTGAGCCTTGACCTGGGTACTTCTTCGGCCCACGCTTTTCTGGTAGACCGCGCCGGCCGTCCGGTGGCCGGGTCCCAAGCTGCGCTGCGGTATCATCGTCCGCGAGACGGCTCTGACTTGGCCAAAGAGTTCCACCCCATCGAAGTCATGGATGCCGTTGGAGAAGCGGTGGGCAAGACCCTCCGGAAGGGTGGGGTTTCACCCAAACAGGTGTCCGCTGTCGGTATAACCAGCCAGGGCCAAGGCGCGGTCCTCATGGGACTCGAAAACCGCGAACTGTGCTGCTGCCCCAACATCGATCTGCGGGCGGTATTCGAGGGGGCTGCCCTGGACGATGAAGCCGGCCCCGAGATATATGCCACCACAGGCCACTTCCCCTCCCTCCTGTTGGCGCCGGCCCGGCTAAGATGGTTCCAGGCCCACCGTCCGGATCTGATGGAATNGGCCAGTTCGGTAGTTTCGGTCGGAGGATGGTTGGGTCNCCGGCTGACAGGAGAGATCGCCTCAGAGGCCGGTCTGGATTGCACTTTAGGCTTGATCGACCTATCCACGCGGCGGTATGCAATGACGCTGCTTAAACGGCTAAAATTCCCTGTCGAATTNCTGCCCCCGGTACTCGGCTCCGGAGAGCGGCTGGGTTGTCTCCGGCCGGAGTTGGCGGAGAAATGGGGGCTACCCGGCGGTTTGCCGGTTACATTGGCCGGAGCCGACACTCAATGCGGCTTGTTGGGGTTGGGGGCAACCAGGCCCGGCCAATCCGGCGCGGTACTGGGGTGGAGCGGCAGCGTGCACATGGTGATGCCGGAACCCATGCTGGACCTGGAGGCCAGACGTACTTGGAGTAGCTGTTACTCCGTTGACNGCATGTATACCGTGGAAGCCAATCTGGGCGATTGCGGCCACGCCTTTAATTGGCTGGCCCGCACCTTGTCCGGTGGCCAGCTNTCCCTTGAGGAGGCAGATCGCTTGGCGGAACAAGCTCCTCTTGGCGGAGACGGCGTCCTGGCGTTCCTAGGTCCCGGTCCTCTGAGCGCTCCCACCGCCGGACTTCGGATGGGTGGCATAATCATGCCCACTCCGCTGACTTTTCAAGAACCGACGACCGGCCAGATACTCCGCAGCTACTTGGAGAGTGTGGCCTACAGCATCAAAGCCAATATGAACACCATCTCAGAAGTTACCGGCCAACGGGCTTCTTACCTGTGCTTGGGAGGCAGCATGTCAAAGAGCGGCGTGCTGGCCGCCGCCTTGGCAAGTGTCCTTGAGATTCCGGTGCGCCGTGCTCGAGACACTCAAGTCAGCGCCGTGGGCGCCGCCGCCGCTGCCTGGGTTTCGGCTGGAGATTTTTCTTCTTTGGAAGAGTCGGTGGAAGGGCAACAACCCGATCTCGAGGAATTTCTTCCCCAGCCGATCCAAACGGCCGAATACCTAGATCACTACCACCGATGGGTGGAAACATTCCACAACCTCACCCCGAGAGAATGACCGCGGCAGGGGACGCACGCATAGCCTGATTTCTGACGTCTTGGATTCCTCTGAACCTGCCCGAAGGCGTCCCGGCCACTTCCAAAAGGCTTTACAATACCACCTTGGAACCGACTTGCCGGTTGGTTCCCGAAAACCCACCAAGGTGAGGTATCCCGAGTTGAACAAATGGCAATCCCAGCGAGAGGAACTCCACGCGGCAACCGTCGAGATGTACCGGCGTGGGCTGGTCGGCGCATTAAGCGGGAACGCCAGCTTGCGTTTGGAGGGGAGATTAGGTGAGGGCCTGCTGTTGGTCACACCCACCCAGTTGCCTTACTATCACCTCAAGCCGGAAGACTTGGTGGTCGTTGACCTGAATGGAGAATTGATAGGCGAAGGGTTGGCACCCTCGTCGGAAACGGCCATGCATCTAGAGATATACCGGCAACGAGAGGACGTGGCCGCGGTTATCCATACGCACTCGATCTCCGCATCAGCAGCGGCGGTGGCCGGACGAGAGATTCCCGCGATTCTGGACGAAATGGTCTATCACATCGGCGGCGGTGTACCCATCGGAGATTACGCTTTCCCAGGCTCGGAGGAGCTGGCCAAAGTGGCTTGCGAGACCATGGGAGACCGCAACGCCGTGCTTTTGCGAAACCATGGGGTCTTGGGAGTTGGGCCCGGAGTTTGGGAGGCACTGGAGGCCTGCGATNTGGTCGAGCGCGCCGCCCAGATCTTCGTTCTGGCCCAATCCTTCGGCACTGGTGGGGCGAACCCCCTGCCCCCGGATATAATAACTGCCGAACAGGAACTTTTTCAGATGAAGCGCCGGATNTCTTTGGGGATGAAACCCCAGGAGCCTGAGCAAAGCCGAAACTAGACCGTCGACATTCCGCGTTATCGTTGAGGAACTATTAATGCTCTCCGTGCCCAGTTTTTTACTCAGGAAACTATATGTGAAGGGTAGCCTGCAAAACACCCCTAAAGGCATCTCCTTCCGGTTGCGCAACTCCTTGGGTTCGGGTTATGCCGAGCAAATGTCGCCATTGACCTTGGACGGCCGGGAAATGCCGTTGGCAGACACCTCTTTCTTCGTAGACAGCGAACCCCGGAGTTTCGATACGGTTTCCAAGGATAGCCCCTTTTGTCTCCTGTTGAACCAGGACACCGTGATTACCGTGGAGAACGTTTCACTGAGCCTGGAACCGCATAAGGTAGGTATGGGTTTTAAAGTTCCGGGACTGGGAATGCTACGGTTCGACTTTATTGACCAGCCTCTTCCCGGTGACCAACCCGAGGCTGATTGAAGGCTGATTGATGGAACAATCACCCAAATCAGTCGCCGTTACCGGGGCGTCCGGGTACGTGGGGGCCAGGCTTCTTAGAAAGCTGGAAGACGAAGAGGGCATCAACAAACTGGTGGCTTTCGACAACCTTCCCCCCGTCGCTCCGATCCGTAACATGGCCGCCTATCGTGTGGACGTCACCAAGCCCATCGACGATGCGTTGGCTCACCATAACGTCTCAACTTTGGTCCACCTGGCGTTTATTCCCAGGCGGGGCCGCAACCGCCGCGAGGTTGAATCCATCCGCCAGANCAATCTCGATGCATTGAGTGCGGTATTGGAGTCTTGTGCGCGGGCCGGAGTCAATCACATNGTCTATCTAAGTTCCCACACCGTCTACGGCGCTCATGCCGACAATCCCATTCCCTTGACCGANGCGGCGCCTTTGCGTCCTTTGCCAGATTTTCCTTACGGTTACGACAANTTCCTGTCGGAGCAGATGCTGCAGGAATTTCAGGAGACCCATCCGGACATCGCGGTCACGATTCTCCGGTCTTGCATGGTTCTCGGTCCTTCCGCCGGGAACTACATCACCAAAGCCTTCTTCCGGCCCTGGCTGTTGGGGGTCCTAGACTACAATCCGCCGCTACAGTTCGTCTACGAGGATGATCTGGCCCGCGTCCTGACCATTGTCATCCAACGAGGCCTTCCCGGCGTGTTTAACGTGGCCGGCGACGGGGTGGTTTTTTACAAAGAGTTAGCGGAAATAATCAAGAGCAAGATGATTAATTTACCTGCATTCCTCGCCTATGGTCTGGCCCAGCTATCATGGAACCTGCACATCCAAAGGGAATCCACGGCAAGCGGCTTGGATCTGGTGAGATATCCCATGGTGCTCAGCACGGGCAAGTTAAATAAAGCCACGGGATACCGGTTCTGGCATACTTCACTTGAAACCCTGTCCGCCTTCGCCAACTCCAGCCTGTTATATCAGGACTCTGCNTGACGAAACTCCCGGTTAAAAAGGTAATTATCGACACCGATCCGGGTGTTGACGATGCCATCGCCATCTTGATGGCCCTAAGGTCTTCATCGTTCCAGGTGCTTGGCCTGACCACCGTGGGCGGCAACGTGCCTCTGGCCCGGGGCACACGAAATGCTTTGGCTTTGTTGGAATACGCAGGCCGTACCGAAATACCAGTGTCCCGTGGNAGTGCCCTTCCTATTCGCGGCCAATATGGGTATTCGTTCCCCGTCCATGGCGCCAGCGGGCTAACCAGAAGACTGCCCAACCCATCCACCCGGCCCANCGGCCAACGAGCGGTGGACTTTCTGGCCGGCGAGCTTGGCAAACNGCCGGGAGAGATCCTCCTGATCGCCCTGGGCCCGTTGACCAATCTGGCTAACCTGCTAACGAAGTATCCGGGTTCTTTGGAACAGGCGTCCGGCTTGGTGGTCATGGGTGGAGCCATCGATGTTCCCGGCAACGTGACTGATTATGCGGAATTCAACTTCTACAGCGATCCTGAGGCTGCCAAGTTGGTCCTGTCGTCGGGGGTCCCTTTAACCTTGATCGATCTAGCCGCCAGCCGGCAGGTAGCGATCGATCGGCAAGCCGGGAGAGAGTTGAAACCACGAAATAATCTGGGAGCGCTGGCCGCCCAATTGCTGAATAACTGGTTCCGGCGTGATTCCGGGCGGCAGAGGTTTTTCTTTCACGACCCGCTGGCCATGGCGGTGGCCTTAGACCCGAACATCGTCAATACGCAGGGCACGCAGATGGCGGTGGAAACTGGCGACCCAGTCCGGCTGGGTGAATCCAGGATCAGCGGCAGATCGGGGCCGGTGGCGGTGGCGCGTCAGGTGGACCAAGATGGCTTCTTCAAGCTATTCGAGGAGTTGATGGGCCCGGAGCAAGGCGCAAGCTTGAATTCCGGAGATAGCGGACTGCTCAACCGAGCTTAACGTGGTGCGTTTTAAGCCCAACAGCCTAGACCTCTCGGAATTCCCGCTCCTCGTCCTTCAGGTCAAAACCGTTGTGCCAAAGCTCCAATATGTAGTCTTGGTCCTGCTGGGTAAGGCCTGGGGTGTCCAACGCCTGGGTGAATTCATTCAGATCGTCGATGCTGGTGATGTTGGGTAGGACCGAAACTATGGTGGGCTGAGCCAACACGAAGTTTATGGCCGCTTGCCCCATGGTCCGNTTCCCTTCTTGGACTAAAAACTGNACCCGTTCCACCTTGAGCATCGACTCTCGCATCCACTCTGCCTTGCGCAGTGCCCGGTGGTCGTTCTCGTCGAATGCGGGTATTTCCAGGTGCGCCCCGGTAAGCATGTTTGAAGCGTGGGGTACCCGCGATAGCAGGCCNATGTTCTCTTTTTCGGCGATGGGAAAGAATTCTAGTGCCGGTTCCTGCTCCAGGATGCTGTAGATGATCTGCACGCTGTCCAGATGGCGCTGGCGCATGGACATCTCACCCTCTTCGAACCAGCCGATGTCCGGTCCCAGAGCGGCGCCGAAGTAGCGGATCTTGCCTTCGAACTGTAGTTGTTCCAGGGTCTCGAAGACTTCATCGCGGTCCAAAGCCTCGGCTTTGGGGTTGTGCAACTGGTAGAGGTCGATATGATCGGTGTTCAAACGCCGCAAGCTCTGCTCGCAGGCGAATTTNATAAAGTCCTTTTCGAATTTTTGAGGACGCTCCTGGTGGCCGACACGGGTCACGGACTTGTCGTAGAAATCGTAGCCGAATTTGGTGGCGATGATTATTTCGTTGCGGCGGTGGCCCATGAACTTGGCCAACACCTCTTCTCCGTAGCCTTCGCCATAGGTGTCGGCGGTATCGAAGAAGTTGATACCTAACTCCAAAGCATTCTCCAGCAACGCGGACTGTTCGGCTTCGGTGCGCTTACCCCACCAATCGGTGGCCACGGTCCAAACGCCAAATCCCACTTCAGAAAGTTCTAGGTCTGTCCGAGGTAGCCGCCGGTATTTCATATTCAGTCCTTTCAGGGGATGATTCCTAGTTGTGTGAGACGTATAAAAGCCCAAATTGGAGATTGAAATGTGACCCACACGACTGCGCAAAATGCCGAGGTAATCGGGACGGCAGATTATCTTTGATTCCAGGTCCCTGCATCGCCCGAGTCAGGACAACGGCCGCTAAGCTGCGCCGACAGCCATCCCCAAGCTTCCCTTGATCTCGTTCACCCGGC
Organism: Chloroflexota bacterium; assembly: GCA_002710215.1. Classification (GTDB taxonomy): domain Bacteria; phylum Chloroflexota; class Dehalococcoidia; order Lucifugimonadales; family UBA3495; genus UBA11650. Next base: position 68,412 of record PAJQ01000042.1, read on the forward strand.
GATGAAATTCCTCGTCGGACAGGACCGGTTGAAGTTGGCCCAGCGGCACATCCGCTAAAATGTCGACCCAAGAGGTGCAGCCCTTGTACTCTGGCAGGAAGGGCACGGCGATAGGTTGCTCCATCCGGTAAACCCGCAGGAGAATAACCGCTAATGGCAGCATGGGCTTCCAGTGAAACCGGGATTGGGCGTACGCCTTGGTCCAGATGTAGTGGGGCGACAGGTCGTCAACCTTGTCTTGGTCGGAGATCTCAATCAGTTCTTCTACCCTGGCGTAATGGGAGAAGTTTATCTGCCCTTCATCACGGGGCCGGGCCAGCAACTCACGGAGGGCCGGTTGGCTCTCCGGCCGCAATAAGTCCTCGCGTTGGTGCTCGAAGGTGGGGTAGAGCAGGAACTCGGGATGGATCACCCGGAATTCTTTGCTCTCCTCGTGAATCCCGCCTTTGCGTACCAGCAACGTCTGCTTTCCTANGGAAAGGGCTTGAACCGTTACCGCCCACTCTTTCAGGGCCACCTGGCATTGGCTGGGCAACATAATCTTCNTCTCCACAGGCGCTGATTCACTGCGGCTCGGTTAATGTTATCAAGCTCNTTGGCTGAACTCAATCCCCACGTCTCGCAGTGATTAGCCACAGAGGCANAGAGAAATAGGTTGTCTAACACNACCGCTATCCCGTTATTCTGAGGAGTCCTTCGGCGGAAGGACGAAGAAAGATTCTCCTCGTGGCGGTGCGAGATCGCGACTCCTCTGGAGACTCTTGACGAAGGCGGAGCCGTTAGGCCCGGGTCGAGAGAGACGATCTATTCCGGTGTACACCGGTCACTCTCTTTACTCGGACTCTGCCAAATGTTCCAGGCCCAGTAACCGGGTCAAATTGCCCGTGGTGACCTGNGCAACNTCTTCCAGAGTGATTCCCTTCAGATCGGCCAACTGCTGGGCCACCGTAAGCACGTGACGAGGTTCGGTCCAGTTGTGGCGGTATTTCTTGAAAGGTTGAGGGGCTGCGTCGGTCTCAAGAACGATATTGTCCAGAGGNATTATCTTGGCCACCTCCTGCAACTCGGGCAGCCGCAACAAAGGCCGGGCCAAGGATATGAGCATGCCGCAGTCGATGGCTTCCCGGGCCGTGGCTTCATCGCCCTGGAAGTAATGCATGACTCCGCCCACCTCTTCGGCCTTCTCTTCCCGGAGGGTCTGAAATACCTGGNGATGGGACTCGCGGGAGTGGAAAATGACCGGCAGCTTGAGACTTCGGGCCAGGCGAATATGCTCGCGAAACACCTGGTACTGGATATCGTGGTCCGGAGATTCGGGCAGGAAGTCCAGTCCAACTTCGCTTATACACACGACCTTGGGCGTGCTTTCGGCCAGCGACTTTAGTTCCTCGTAGGTTTCCTCATCGATGATTTTTTCGGCGTGCATCGGATGTATCCCGACGCCGGCGTACAGCATGTCGTATTGTTCCGACATCTGTATGCAGTCTCTCGTGGACTCAAGAGTCGTNCCGGCGCAGACCGCGAACCCAACCTCCGCTTCCCTCGCCCGCTCCAATATCTCGGGGATTTCTTGGGCTGGGTAGTGATCCAGATGGGTGTGGCAGTCGCCTAAAATGAGCTTATTCGCCATTGAATTTGCCCCGCGGAGCGGTATTTTACGGCGTTGTGATGACAACGCGGTTACACTATACCACCAGCCCACTGGAGGTTTTCAAATTCTTGGCGTTCAATTATTCGGAATGAGGGTGTAGGGAAATTTTGGGCATTCGCCGCATTGCCGTGAAGTCGTTCGTTTCGTGGACCGGGGCGCCGGAAATCGTTGACACCAGGCTCAAATGAGTGCTAAGATAATTGTTGACCAATTTAGTCGACAATGTTAATATCTTGCGGGTCTGGCCATCGGCTCGGACCCGCTCTCCCGTACCTAGTTTCAAGGGAACTCGGAGGCCCGATTAATGACAACACCCAGAGTGATTTCACGGACGTCAGCCTCNTCNGAGGAGTTAGATACAGATTACAAGTGGGGCTTTACNATCGACATCGACTCGGACTTGGCCCCTAAAGGGCTGAACGAAGATGTCGTCCGGCTGATNTCCGCCAAAAAAGAAGAGCCTGATTGGATGCTGGAATGGCGTCTGAAGGCCTTCCGCTACTGGGTTAAGCTTAACCAAGCGGAGCCCAAGTGGGCCAACATTCACCACCCCGAGATCGACTTCGATGACATTTATTACTACGCTGCGCCAAAATCCAAGGATGACGCCCCCAAGAGCTTGGACGAAGTAGACCCGGAGATCTTAGAGGCCTTCGAGAAACTGGGGATNCCATTGGCAGAGCGGGAAAAATTGGCCGGTGTGGCAGTTGACGCAGTGCTGGACAGTGTATCGGTGGCCACCACTTACCAGGAGTCCCTGGAGAAAGCCGGGGTGATTTTCTGTTCCATGAGCGAAGCCGTCAAGAACCACCCGGACCTGGTCAAAAAGTACCTGGGGTCGGTGGTCCCCTACGGCGACAACTTCTATGCCAGCCTTAACTCAGCCGTATTCAGCGACGGCTCCTTTGCCTACATCCCCAAGGGTGTGCNCTGTCCCATGGAGCTGATGACTTACTTCCGCATCAACCAGGCCGACTCGGGCCAGTTCGAGCGGACGTTGATAATCGCCGAAGAAGGCGCTTACGTTAGCTACCTGGAAGGCTGCACCGCCCCGGCCCGTAAGACCCACCAACTACACGCTGCGGTGGTGGAGTTGGTGGCCATGGACGACGCCGAGATTAAGTACTCCACCCTCCAGAACTGGTTCCCCGGGGACAAGGAAGGCAAGGGCGGCGTCTACAACTTCGTCACTAAGCGAGGCAAGGCCCAGGGGAAAAACTCCAAGATTTCTTGGACCCAAGTGGAAACGGGCTCGGCTATCACCTGGAAATATCCCAGCGTGATCCTGCAAGGGGACAACTCGGTGGGCGAGTTCTATTCGGTGGCCCTGGTGAACAACTACCAACAGGCCGACACCGGCACCAAGATGATTCACATCGGGAAGAACACCAAGAGCACAATTGTTGCCAAGGGCATCTCGGCGGGACATGGAAGCGCGACTTACCGGGGTCTGGTCAAGATAATGCCGTCGGCCGACAACGCCAGAAACTTTACCCAATGCGACTCTTTGCTGGTAGGCGNCCAGTGTGGGGCCCATACCGTGCCTTACATCGAAGTACGCAACCCCACGGCCCAGATGGAGCACGAAGCCTCCACGTCCAAAGTTAGCGACGAACAGGTCTTTTACTGCCAGCAGCGCGGCATCTCGATGGAAGATGCCCATTACATGATTATCAACGGGTTCTGCCGGGGCATCTTCCAGGAACTGCCNTTCGAGTTCGCCATGGAAGCCTCCCAGTTGCTCAAGGTGAGCCTGGAAGGAGCCGTCGGCTAGATGGTACAAGGGGTAGATGCCGGCGGACAGACGCTTCTAGAGGTTCAAGGACTCAGGGCTTCGGTGGAGGGCCTGGAAATACTCAAAGGGGTGGACCTTACCGTCAAGACCGGCGAGGTTCACGCTATCATGGGCCCCAACGGGTCCGGTAAAAGCACCCTGGCCAATGTTCTGGCCGGAAAGCCCGATTATCAGGTAACCAGCGGCCAGGTTCTTTTCCAGGGCGCGGACCTGCTGTCCATGGAACCGGAAATCCGGTCTCGGTCAGGAATCTTCCTAGCCTTTCAGTATCCATTGGAGCTTCCCGGTGTCCGGGCTTGGCAGTTCCTCAAGGCTGCTGTAGACGCCCAGCGGGAGCATGCCGGAGAAGAAGAATTAAGCGCCCGGGTCTTTGACCGTATGCTCAAGGAAAAGGTTGAGTTGGTTGAAATCGACCCGGAACTGGTAAAAAGGGCGGTCAACGAAGGTTTCTCCGGTGGCGAGAAGAAGCGTAACGAAATCTTGCAGATGGCCGTGCTACAACCCAAGCTGGCCATCCTGGACGAGACCGACTCCGGACTGGACATCGACGCCCTGCGCATAGTGGCCGANGGGGTCAATAAGCTACGCAACTCATCCAACGCCGTTGTTCTGGTGACCCATTATCAGCGCATCCTCAACTATATTGCCCCCGACCATGTCCACGTCCTGATAGACGGCCGCATCGTGCGGTCCGGAGGCCCCGAACTGGCCCATGAATTGGAAGAGCGAGGTTACGACTGGATTAAGGAAGCCGTCGATGCCGGTGTGTAATACCTCTGGGCTGGCGCTCCGTTCATGACTCAAACATCCGTGAAACTCGAAACCTACCGGACCGGCTTCGATGCGTTGCTGCAGGAAGCCGAAGCCACGGACCCTCAGTGGCTCACTGACCTGCGCCGGGAGGCCTGGTCCCGGTTCTACAAGCTGGGGTTTCCCACCGCCCGCCGGGGCAATGAGAAGTGGAAGTACACCAGCGTCCGTCCCCTGGCGGCGGCCAACTTCGACAATCCGGTGGTCATAGGTTTTCCCGAGAATATCAACGCCGCGGACCTGCGCCTGGTGGCCCCNTGGAACGACGCATGGACCAACCTGGTTTTCCTTGACGGACACTTTGCCGGTTACCTTTCAAACCTACAGAACGGCGCNGGCCAGATCACGGTAACGAACCTCGCCGATNCCATCGCATCGGGGAACCCAGATGTCCAGATCCAATTAGCCAAGCACGCGAACATCGACGATGATGGGTTCACCGCCCTGAACACTGCGTTTTTGCGTGACGGCGCGTTCGTTAATGTTCCAGCCGGTCACATCGCCGCCGCTCCGGTGCACTTGATCTTTGCCACTACCGGCCAGTTGGAACACGCGGCCTCCTACCCCCGCACACTGTTGCTTGCGGGGGCCAACTCCCGGGTAACCGTGTTGGAAAGTTACGTGAGCCTTGCCCAGACCCCNTACTTCACCAACGCGGTCACCGAGATCGTTCTTGAAGATGGCGCCCAGGTTGAGCACTACCNGTTGCTGCTGGAGAGCGCCGATGCGTTTCACGTCGGTACCAGCCGGGTGTATCAAAGCAAGGACAGCACTATCTCGTCGGCCTCCTTCGCCAAAGGCGCCGCCATGGCCCGGCAGGACGTTCAGGTAACCTTGGACGCTCCCGGCGCGTCTTGCTCGCTCAACGGCCTGTACATGACCAGCGGTGAGCAGCACATCGACAACTTGATCAACATCGACCATGCCAAGCCGTACACCAAAAGCCGCCTGTTCTACAAAGGGNTCCTGGACGGCAAGTCCAAAGCGGTTTTCGGCGGCACCGTCTTGGTCCGGAAGGACGCCCAGAAGACCGATGCCCAGCAGACCGACAAAAACCTGCTTCTCTCTCGCCAGGCGGAAGTAGACAGCAAGCCCAGCTTGCTGATCTACGCCGACGACGTACAGTGCGCCCACGGGGCCACGGCGGGTCACATCGATAAAGACACCCTGTTCTACATGCAAAGCCGTGGTCTGGACCGGGAGACCGCCAGCCGCATCTTGATCCACGCTTTCGCCAGCCAGATCATAGACACAGTGGANCTCGAACCCTTGCGAGATTATCTAGACGACCTTTTCCTCACGGCGATGCCAACCGCCAGTCTTGAGTTTGGGGGCCGATAATGACTACCAACGCCTCCGGCTTTGACGTGGCGCGGATCCGGGAAGATTTCCCGATTCTCGATCAGATGGTCAACGGCAAACCTTTGGTCTATCTGGACAACGCCGCCACCACCCAGAAACCCCAGGTGGTCATCGACGCACTGGTTAATTACTACACGTCGGACAACTCCAACGTCCACCGGGGCGTGCACACCCTTAGTCAACGCGCCACCGAGGACTTTGACATCGGTAGGAGCAAGGCGAGGCAGTTCCTCAACGCCGGCTCCGACCAAGAGATCATTTTCGTGAAGGGCACCACCGACGGAATCAATCTGGTAGCCCAGAGTTATGCACGCCCGAACTTGGGAGAGGGAGATGACATCATCATTTCCACCATGGAGCATCACTCTAACATCATCCCTTGGCAGGTTCTGTGCCAGGAAAAGGGTGCTCATCTGCGCGTTATCCCCATCAGCGACGCCGGTGAGTTGCTGATTGACGAGTACGAAAAGCTGTTGACACCCCGGACCAAGCTGGTAGCGATTACCCATGTATCAAACGTCTTGGGGACGGTAAATCCAATAGAGCAAATCGTGGAAATTGCCCATAACCGGGGAGTACCGGTGCTGGTTGACGGAGCCCAAGCAGTTCCTCACATGGCGGTGGACGTACAAAAATTGGGTTGCGATTTCTACGTTTTCTCCGGCCATAAGATCTACGGTCCCACCGGCATCGGCGTCCTTTATGGCAAATCCGAACTGCTGGAGGCGATGCCGCCTTACCAACTGGGCAGCGAAATGATTAAGTCGGTCACCTTCGAACACACAATCTACAACGACCTGCCCTTTAAGTTCGAGCCCGGGACTCCCCATATCGCCGGAGTGATCGGCATGGGCGCGGCTATCGATTACCTGAACGGTATTGGGATGGACCGCATTGATGCTTACGAGCACGATTTGTTGGAATACGGCATGGAGTGCCTTTCCGGCATTGACGGCGTTCAACTCATCGGCACGGCGCCGGGAAAGTCCAGCGTAATGTCATTCGTCATGGACAGCGCCCACCCCCACGACATCGGCACCATCCTGGACACCGAAGGCGTTGCCGTGCGCACCGGGCATCATTGCGCCCAACCCCTTATGCACCGGTTCGGGGTTCCTGCCACCGCCCGGGCATCTTTGTCCTTCTATAACACGAAAGATGAGATAGACCTTTTGGTTAAGGCGATCGACCGGGTCATAGAGGTCTTCAGTTAATGCCCGGCCTAAATGACCTTTACCAGGANATCCTCCTGGAGCACAACAGCAAGCCCCGGAACTTCCGCAAGCTCGAAGAAGCCAACCGGTCCGCCGACGGCTACAATCCCCTGTGCGGCGATCAGATCCAGCTATATCTCAAGGTCGAAGACGACAAAATCATCGACGTGGGTTTCCAGGGCACCGGCTGCGCCATCTCCCGCGCCTCGGCCTCGATGCTAACCCAGAGCGTCAAAGGCCAGAGCGTGGAGCGTGCTCAAGAGATATTCGACGCCTTTCATACCATGCTGACCGAGCCGGACGCCGAGTTGGATTACGACACGCTTGACGACCTGGAATGCTTGGCCGGGGTCTCCGAGTTCCCAACCCGCATCAAGTGCGCNGTGCTAGCCTGGCATACCCTCCTCGCCGCCCTGGACGGGAAGTCCGAAGGGGTTACCACAGAGTAACCGGTATTAGCGCAGATCAACCTCTGAAGCACCTGGTTNTCAACCCCTCTCCTCGATCTCCTGTGATNCGGCATGTATGTTAAGCTTGATGGACCAGCCATGCCCAACCTACCCGACGTTCCCCTACAAGGTCTCTACGGCGACCTGATACTCGACCATTACCGCAATCCGCGCCACAGCACGCCGGTTTCTCATGCCGACGTGGCGGCCGAAGAATTCAATCCCTTTTGCGGTGACCGGGTAATTTTGCAGTTCAGATTAGACGGCCGAGGGCGCATCGTTGAGGCCGGCGCCCAGTCGGAAGGCTGTTCCATCATCCAGGCTTCCGCTTCGATGTTGGCGGACATAGCATTGGGAAAGTCGGTAGCGGAGTTGGAGGGCCTATCTCAGTTGTTCCGAACCATGATGCGTGGCGAACCTTCGACTAGTGAAGCAGAAGACGAATTGGGGGACCTGCACTCGCTGCAAGTCGTGCGCCAGTTCCCGGTGCGAATCAAATGCGCCCTGTTGCCTTGGACTGCGCTTGAAATAGGGATCGAAGGCTTCCGGTCCAAGAATAGTTAGACTGTCAGGCTTGAGCGTGGTTTGGGCCTAGCGGTCCAACCAAACTCTGGACCAGTAGTTGTACTCGGAAAGCGCCGTGTTCGGGTAAAACCCCTTGACCCCGGGATCGAACACCCACTTGGAAGCGCCGGTAACCGGGCTGAATAAGTAGGCCTGGTCTAGAACGTGGCGCTGTATGTCTCGAAGCTGTGTCCGCCGCCNCGCCGGGTTAAACTCCACCGCCTGTGTCTCGATCATGCCGTCCAGGGTGGCGTCTTGATGACCGGCGATATTCCAACGTCCGCCGCTGTGGAGCAGGGTCAACAAAAAGCTGTTGGTCGTTGACGTAGGAGGCAGCACGCCCAGCGCTACCTGATAATCCTTATTTTCAGCGGCTACTGCTTCCTGGAACCGTGCTGGGTCGAGCCGCCGAATCNTTGGGTTGAAACCTACCGCTATCAAGTCTGCGGCGACCCGTTTCTCCAAGTCCAGGTAAACGTTCCCAAATTTCTCGGTGCGCACGGTTAACTCAATGTCCACCGGCTGACGGTTTCCCCAAGCAGCGACCAGCTTCCGGGCGGTGGTGGGGTCGGCGAAATACTCCTGACGGATGTCATCCCGGCTCAGGAGCCAATCTGGGCTTTGCACCGGGATGCCCACGCTGGCATAACCCTGACCGGCAAATATGGTGTCCGTGTAATCCCAGGGGTCCATCGCCTTGAAGATAGCTTGGCGCACTTCCAGGCTGCTCAATGGGGACGCTTGAACGTTCAACGACAGCATCACGCCGGTGCCCGACTGCCGGGAAAGAATCGACTCAAAAGCCTTTCCGCTGTCTTTCAGCGCCGGCCATTGGCTGGGAGGCGCCTGTGCCACGTCCACCTGACCGGCCAGGAAGGCGGCCAGCCGTTCTTCGCTGCCCGAACGGTCCAACTCAGATTGTTTGATTACCTGGATAACCAATTGGTCAAGGAAAGGCAATCCCTTTTTGGGGCTGGCGGGATTCCGGACTAGGGACATGGTCATATCNTTGCCAGTCTCCTCCCAAACCCAGGGACCCGTGCCTACCACGGGGCTGGTCTTTAAGTGGCCGTATTCCTCAACCNCCTCCCGGGCCACTATTTTGCTGTGCCCGTCCGCCAGAGCCATAAGAACATCCGCGTCCGGAGAAGCCAATTCGATCCGTAGGGTCTCGTCATCNAACGCCTCGATGCTCCGGATGGCNGAAAGGAGACCCGCGTTGGGCCAACCCGGCGTCCGAATACGTTCGTAGCTGAATGCCAGGTCATCGGCCACCAAAAGGCGGCCATTCACCGGCGCGATGTTGTGCCAACGTACATCGGGCCGCAGCCGAAATTCGAAGGCTAGATCGGGGGTCATCTCCCAGCTTTGGCAAAGATCGCACTCCAAGCGCAGGCTGGGCTGGTCGAATTCCGGGCCCACGCGCAACCGGAGCAGGCGGCTATATGCCAGCCCTGGACCCATGGAGGTAACCATCTCCTGTACCGTTTGGTGGACGTCCCGATGAGGGATCCCGGCGAATCCGGCGACCTGCAGAGACCCTCCGTACTTTCCTTGGGGTATGGGGGATACAACGGGAGTCGCCGTCGGTACGGGAGTCGCCGTCGGCGCGGGAGCGGCGACTACCTGGGTTGGCGCCGGTGTCTCGGTTGGCGGCAGCGGCGGCGCAGCTTCAGAAGCGAGCGTAGGAGTGCTGGTTGGTTGGACAGTAGGAACGGGCGTTGGGGCGGCGGGCTCCGCGATTNCAATAGTGGCGGTTTCGGGCGCCGGCGTTGCAACCGGGGTCGTGTCCGGGGGCGGCGTGTCGCTGGAACAGGNGATCGCCAACAGGGCGATTCCCGGAAGCGCCAGCATACCGAACATTTTCAGATACCTCATGCCACAACTCCTGCTTCGTCCGCCATGGCCGACAGATGATGAGGGCAACCGTCAGCCGTGGATGTCGTTAAATCCAATCGGTCCAAATCGCCGAGATGCGCCAATGGCATACGTTTCCGCTGGATCAGTCAATTATAAGAGGAGGGAGTTACCAAGTTCAGTAATATCGCATACGGGATACGAGCAAATTCTGAAGTTTTCCGGCCCGGATCGCGAAAAGAATGGGGGAGAACTAGTACAGCGTCAGGTTGATTTTGGCGGACTCACTGGTCGCCTTAGCCTGTCATTCCGAGGAGAGGAGCGACTAGAAATCTGGGGATGGGCGGAACGGCCCCACGCTAAACTCCTCCCTGCGGCCGGAATGACACCAGCCATTTGACCTGTACAAAGTCCTAGTGATGAGTTGGTGGGAGTAACGAATGGAACCGTTCTGCCGCGAGGGCTCGACGTCTACCGGAAAGATCATGTTAGGGCTGTGATTTGCCAGAACGGACGAGGCCCTTCAAGTAGGCGATGTGGCCTTGATGTTGAAATATCTCACCGATCACTTGCCGGAATATTGCGCCCACCGACATTTCGGGCCGCTGCTCCCTGGGCACCACTTCGAAGTCCTCCGGTCCTAAACCTTTTAAATAAGCAAGAGTAGCGCCACGGACCGAATCGCCGTAGCGAATCAATTCAGCCACGTCCAATTGAGGAAAGCTGTCTACCTGCTTTTGGCTGTGGCCGAAACCGTTGTCGCGGGTGGGCAGGCCGAACTTCTCGTTCCAACCGTCCCGCTCCCAGATCTCCGGCTGGCGTTGGATGAAAAACTGGAACCACATATCTTCCACGCGAAGCATGTGCCACAGGATCCAGCCCATCGGGTTCGCCTCGGGACCGGCCCGCCAGGCCAACTCGTCTGGGGTCAGGTCCCCCACCGCGTCCATCAGGAACTCATACTCCTTGTTGAATGCGTCCTCGATAAACTCGTTCAATTTCATATTGTCGCTCCTTGTCCGGTTGGCCGTTGAATACCCGTACTCTACCAGGCTGGATGTCCAGCCGCCAGATATCCATCGCCCGTCGGCCTCCACCCGTGGGGCACAGTTTGCCGTGCCTACGCTGATCGCCTGTGCTAAACTGCGGTTCAAGCCTGATCGGTATGGCCGCCGGAGGCCCCAATCAAGGAGCGCAACCATGGCTGGAACANTAATCACTGAAGAAGTCCTGGCCCTTATCGGCCAGGAAACTANCCCCGAACGAAACCGCTTTCCAATCAGCGAAGAGATGGCCTGGGACGTAAGCGACGCCATTCAGGACCCCAACCCCCTGTACACCGACTCGGAGCTAGCTCAGAAAAGCCGGTTTGGCGGTTTGATGTGCCCGCCTCTGGCTACCTGGAAGGACATTGCGCCGCCCATCGGCTACTTTGGGGCCGGGCAGGAATCACATTTCCAGGTACCGCTTCCTTTTAACAGTTATGGGTTGAACGGCGGCAGCGATTGGCAATTCCTGCGCCCTTGCTTTACCGGCGACTGGATCNCCCGCCACTTCAGGGTGCTGGACATCTACGAGAAGCAAGGCCGGTCCGGTCCCTTGGTTTTCATAGTGCGCCAGGAAACTCAGACCAACCAGTCCGGCCAGGTCGTTAACCAGGCCAAGCGGGTAAGCATCCACCGCGGCCTCCCCGCCGGCGAAGAACCCCTACAGGCCGTCGACGTTATCGGCAATCTGGAGACCGTACACGTTTCGCCCCCTGAGCCGGGTGCGGTGATTCCCAAGCCCCAGGCCAGCGTCTCGACTCAAAGGTTCTTCGAAGACATCGCCGTCGGGGAAGCCTTGACGCCGGTTGTGAAAGGTCCAATCACCACCACCCACCTGGTGCGTTGGGCGGCGGCCAACGGTAATTACGCCCGTATCCACTGGGACCTGCCCTTCGCCCAGCTTCGCCAAGGACTGGCCAACGTCGTGGTCAACGGCTCGTTGAAAAACCAATACCTGGGCCAGTTATTGACCNACTTCGCCGGCGTTGAAGGATGGTTCAAGCGTTTCTACGTCCAGCACCGGGGCATGGACTACCCGGGGGACATTCTGACTGCCTCGGGAGCGGTTACCGGTAAGCGGGAGGCCTCTAGTCACGGGTACGTGGATTGTACGGTTGTCTTGGACAACAGCCGGGGCGAGCAGACGGCGGCGGGCCAGGCCACCGTGATACTTCCCAAACGGGGTCAAACGCTGCCCTTGGTCTGGGAAGCGGAAGAATGANGCCGTTAGGCCTTTTGGACGGTATCCGGGTATTGGACCTGGGCACCGAAGTATCCGGCCCCTTCTGCGCCAAGCTTTTGGCCGACTACGGAGCCGATGTTATCAAGGTTGAGTTGCCTGGGAACGGAGACCCTTCCCGGCGNATGGGCCCCTTCGCCGGTGACGACCCCCACCCGGAAAAGAGTATTCCCTTCCTTTATATAAACACCAACAAACGGGGCGTTACCCTAGACACCCGCAGCGCTACCGGCAGAGGATTGCTGGAGGCGATGCTCCGAACGGCCGACGTCTTGGTGGAAAATATTCCTCCGGCTCAAGTGGGAGAGTTCGGATTGGACTACGCCGAACTTACCCGGAATAATCCCGGCCTGGTGGTTACATCTATAACGGCTTTCGGCCAGAGCGGACCCTATCGAGATTATTCGGCGACCGACCTGGTGAATTGCGCCTTCAGCGGACTGATGTATCANACCGGAGATTCGGACCGGGAACCGCTGCGCAACTCCCTCAACCAATCCCTGTACGTTGCCGGAGCCAACGCCGCCGTGGCCACCTCGGCGGCCCTGCTTCACCGGATGGCCACCGGACTGGGCCAGCACGTGGACGTGTCGGCTGTGGAATGTTTGGCGGCCCATCTGGTGCAACCGGTACCTTACTACACGTATATGGGAGCTATAAAAGGCCGCCGTCCCGTGCGAGGCTCGGGCTTCGAAGAGTTGATGCCCGCCCGGGATGGTTACGTGATCCCGTCGGTCCAAGGGTCCCAACCTTGGTCGACCATAGCCGGTCTCATTGGATTGGAAGAGCTCCACGACCAGCGGTTTGCTTCCGGATCCGGCCGCATCGAACACGGTGAAGAGTTGAAGCAACTCCTGATCCAAGGCCTGGCGGAATGGGACCGTAAACCGTTATTTGAAGCGTCAGGCGAGAGCCGGTTGGTCTTCGGTATGGCTCAAGACGCCGGGGACCTTTTCAATTGTCCTCAACTCCGGGAGCGGGACTTCTTCGTTGAGGTCGACCATCNGGTAGCGGGCCNCGCCGAGTACCCCGGNATGGGACCTAGGCTATCCGGAGGGGTCTATGAGATTCGCCGGCCGGCGCCCTTATTGGGTCAGCACAACACTGAAGTGTATCGGGACGAGCTGGGCTATTCCTCGCAAGACTTAGTGGTTCTAATGGCGTCGGGTGTGATTTGATCGATTCGGGGCCGAACGGNGTGGCCGCTGCCTTGGTTTCTTGAAAGTCTTCCTTATCGCTGGTGAAAGATGCAGAAAATGTCCCTACATGAAGCCTTGTATACCCAGCGGGCGATCCGTAATTTTACNCCGTATCCGGTATCTGACGACACCGTCGCCACTATTCTGGATGCGGCGGTGCGGGCGCCCAACGGAGGTAACACCCAACGTTGGAGCTTTCTGGTCATCCGGGACCGGGAGACCAAGAGACGCTTCGGCGAATGGTACCGTGACGCATGGACCGATCTGGTGGCGGACATGAACCTGCAACGGACCTCGGCTCAACCCTACCGTCCAAGCATGTTAACTCAAAATATGGAGGATATCCCCGTCTTGATCCTAGCCTGCCTGGACCGGCCGACTCCGGGCTATGGACCGAACCCCATAACCACCGGGTCGTCCATCTATCCCGCCGTGCAGAACATCATGCTTGCCGCCAGGGCGCTTGGGCTGGGCACCGTGTTGACCACCTTGCACACCAAGCATGANCAGGAAGTCAAAGCTTTGCTGGGCATTCCGGAATCCGTGTCCACCGCGGCCCTGATCCCCCTGGGGTATCCCGCCCAGGGAGAAAGCTTCGGCGGCGGCCGGCGCCGCCCCTCGGCCGAGGTTACTTTCCACGAGCGGTGGGGCCAGACTGCNCCCAGTTAGCCGATTCATCCGGCCATAAACGTTGATGCCGGCCCAACATTACTAATGAAGGAGCACTACACAAGATGACCGACCTTCCCCTAAGCGGAATCCGCGTGGTGGATCTGAGCCGCGTGTTTGCCATGCCCTATGCCGGGGCCTATCTGGCGGACCTGGGGGCCGAGGTGATCAAGGTTGATTGCTGCCAAGCCCAGTTCGTCGACACCACCCGCACCCTGAATGGTCCTTACCCGGACAACGANCCCGGCGAATTATTTTGGGAGAGGGGCGGCACATTCCAGACCCTGAACCGGGGCAAACGCAGCGTTACTTTAGACCTGCGCTCCGAGGACGCCATCGGCGTCTTGAAACGGTTGGTTGGGGTCAGCGATATCGTCCTCGAAAACTTTACGCCACGGGTGATGCGGCGGTTCGGTCTAGACTACGCTAACCTCAGGGCCGTCAAGCCGGACTTGATCATGGTCTCCAACACTGGCTACGGCCACTCCGGGCCATGGAGTAATTTTGGAGCCATGGCAACCGCGCTGGAACCGACCCATGGCACCGGGGCGTTTATGGGATACCTGGACCCCGGCCCGGACGGACGCCTTCACGACGGCGGAATACCCAACAAGATGGGCAACTCCTACACCGACTTTTTGGCCAGCTGGACGGCCCAACTGGCGGTGATTGCCTCTTTGATCCACCGTTCCCGCACCGGAAAAGGCATGTGGATCGATCTGGCTATGTATCAGGTTGGCGCGTCTTTTATCGGGGAGGGAATCTTGGACTTTGCCTTCAACGGCCGCAGATCTCGCCGGATGGGCAACCGCGACCAGGCGATGTCGCCCCATGGTTGTTACCCGTGTTTGGGTCAGGACGNGTGGGTCACCATCGCGGTGCGGGATGACCGGGATTGGGAAGCCTTCTGCCAGGCGTTGGGACAACNCTCTCTGGCCGGCGACTCCCGATTCGCCCATCCCACCGTTCGTCACGGTCACCAGGACGAGTTAGACGAGATAATCTCCCGTTGGACATCAACACAAACCCAATATCAAGTTATGGAAGCNCTTCAATCCGCGGGANTACCCGCAGGACCGGTGCTGAACGCCAAGTCACTTCTGGCCGACTCGCAATATCGCGCCAGGGGATTCTTTCAGCCGGCGGACCATCCGGACGAGACGGGGTTAGGCCGGCAGGAGTACGTAGGCCGGGGGTGGAGCCTGTCTGAAGCCCCCATCGACTCCATCAAACCGGCGCCCGCGCTGGGCGAAGCCAACGGCTACGTGCTGAGCCAGANCCTGGGCCTCACTGACTTAGAGATCCAACGATTAAGAGATGCCGGAACGGTCGGAGATACATTGGCGGACGCGCAAAAACCGTCAACCGTCGCCCTGGAACGGCAAGTGGAGCTGGGTTGGATCTCGGGATACGACCGATTGTAGCGGGGAATATTAGCCTACCTTGAATCGCTATGAATAACTCTGCTGGTTTTGCCCCGTTCCGCTATTGACACTTTTTCGTGCGTCGGCATATAATGTGCGCAGACCCCTNATTTGCCCCAGCTATTTGTTGTGTTTCACCCTTTTTGACCCACTAGATTAGTATTCGTTNTCTTAATTAGAACTCCAGATTTTGCTGCCGGACGGTTAGCGTTGGTCCATGGCCTCTAAGTACATCTTCGTTACCGGTGGAGTTGTCAGTTCTATCGGCAAAGGGATAAGCGTCGCATCCATAGGGCGCATCCTTAAGAGCCGCGGCCTATCCGTCTCAGTAATTAAGTTGGACCCCTACCTCAATGTTGANCCCGGTACCATGTCCCCCTACCAGCACGGAGAAGTTTTCGTCACCGTTGACGGTGGCGAAACAGACTTGGACCTGGGCCACTACGAAAGGTTCATTGACGTTGACCTGACCCGCTCCTCAAATCTTACCGCCGGAGAAGTCTACCTGGACCTGATTGCCAAAGAGCGGCGCGGGGATTTTCTCGGTGGTACCATCCAGGCCGTCCCGCACGTGACCAACGTAATCAAACAGAGAATCGTTAAACTAGGGGACGAAACCAACGTTGACGTAGTGGTGGTGGAAGTTGGGGGTACCGTTGGCGACATTGAGGGATTGCCTTTTCTTGAAGCCATCCGGCAAGTCAGGAACGACGTGGGCCGAGACAACGTCTTTTATATCCATCTGACACTGCTTCCATATCTAGCCGCCGCCAAGGANCTGAAAACCAAACCTACCCAACACAGTGTGAAGGAACTGCGGGCCATAGGCATCCAGCCGGACGCGATTCTCTGCCGTAGTGATTTTGATGTACCAGACTCGATCAGAGAAAAGATTTCCTCATTCTGCGACGTACCTACCGACGCCGTGATTCCTTTGACAACTGTTGAAAATGTTTACGAAGTGCCGCTGATCCTGGAGGATGCGGGCCTTGGCGACATTATCATGGATGCCTTGCATCTGACCGGACATCCTCGAGACATGTCCGACTGGGCAATCATGGTGACCAGGATGAAAGAGCTGCGGGATACCGTGACTATCGCCCTTGTCGGCAAATACGTTGAATATCCCGATTCCTATCTTTCGGTTAGGGAAGCGCTTCGCCACGCCGGTCTGCTTCACGACCGGTCAGTAGAGATTCAGTGGATCCACTCCGAGGATGTTGAGAAATACGGCCCCGATGCTATGTTGGGTACCGCCAACGGAATAGTGGTTCCCGGCGGATTCGGCCCCCGGGGTGTGGAAGGAATGGTTGAGACGGCCCGATACGCCAGAGAGCACCGAGTTCCTTATTTGGGGTTGTGCTTGGGCCTGCAAGTAATGGTAGTAGAGTGGGCGCGAAATATGCTAGGACTTAAAGACGCCAACTCTTCGGAGATTGACCCGGACACTCCCCACCCCGTCATACACATCATGCCGGACCAGCGTTCGGTGACGTCCATGGGGGGCACGATGCGCCTTGGCAGCTATCCCTGCCGTCCGGTGGAGAATACGTTGGCAATGGCTGCCTACAATGAACGAGATGTAAGCGAGCGCCATCGACACCGGTTTGAATTGAACAACTCTTACCGCGAAGCCCTAGAGAACTCTGGGCTCATCATGAGCGGATTATCGCCGGACGGATCGCTGGTTGAGACGGGAGAGATCAAGGACCACCCGTACATGTTGGGGGTGCAATTCCACCCAGAGTTCCAATCTCGACCCAACAAGCCCCACCCCTTGTTCGGTGGGTTTATCGCCGCAGCCAAATTGACGCTACGAGAGGGCGAGCAGCCGCCCTTGCCTCTGTAGGTCTTCATTAAGAATTTAGACAAGAATTTAGGCGAAGTACCTAATTTCAATCGCAACCTTGGACGGGAAATTCACCACGAAAGCTGGGCATTAATTAATGGAACGAACAAGATGGGAAGGCCTGTTTACACCTCCGCCGAATATACCCATCCCGCTTGCGCAATCTTTTAATTTAATGGTGATCTAATGAAACTCTTCTTGGATACCGCCAACATTCAAGAAATCCGTGATGGGGTCCGCTTAGGGGTCATTAGCGGAGTTACTACTAATCCGTCATTGGCGGCCTCCGAAGGTATCGGTAGCCGCGAGAACTATAAAGCCGCCGTGCAGGAGATNTCTGATATCCTCGATGGGCCGATNTCCGTCGAGGTGGTAAGCCTGGACGCGGAAGGAATGGTGGCGGAGGGCAGGGAAATCGCCGAATGGATTCCCAACCCGTGGGTAAAGATTCCCAGCACCGCTGCCGGATTTGAGGCCATCTCCACACTCTCTCGTGATGGCATCAAAATCAATCAGACTCTGTGTTTCTCATTGAATCAGGCATTGCTTGGCGCCCAAGCCGGTTCCACGGTAGTCAGTCCGTTCGTGGGCCGCTTGGACGACATCGGTCAGCAAGGAATGGATCTGGTTAAAGATATAGTGGCGGTATTCAAAATCCAAAATATCGAAACCGAAGTACTTGCCGCCAGTATTCGCCACACCCTTCACTGTACTATGGCGGCCCAGGCCGGCGCTCATATCGCCACCCTTCCTTATAGGATCCTGTTGCAGATGGTTCAACATCCATTAACCGATTCGGGAGTGACCCGGTTCCTGGCCGACTGGGAGAAAGCCGGGAATTCTTGAACCTCCATTAGAGATAATGCGGATTTTTTAGCGGCCTATTCTTCCTAAAATATTAATAAGAAAAATTATCAGACGTAAGGAACCGATATTTTTTAGCCTATAATCCCCTTTCACAACAACAGCGAANTTTCTTGACGGACCGGGTTTTGGTCCACCTCACCGGCTCAAGTTTTCCTCCGTTCAATAACCCCGGCGAAAACATCCGGTGAACTATTCNCCAGAACACAAAGAGGTGATCATGGCGACAACACAACGATCGATGGAAGTGGCGGAATTAGGAACCAAGAGCAAAGATGAACTCTTGGTCTTGGCCCATGAGGTAGGTCTCCCCGACGGCCCTAACCTGGACGGTCTGCGCCGGGAAGACTTGCTGAGCAGGGTGTACCATGCCGCGTCCGCCCAACAATCCCTGGTGTCCTCGGGCATTCTGGAGGTTATGGACGAAGGGTATGGATTTCTTCGCCAGATTACCTCTCATGGAGGAACCGGGGACGTGTACATCTCCCAGTCTCAGATCCGCCGGTTCGGTCTGAAGACCGGCGATACGGTATCCGGCCAGGTTCGCCCCCCCAAAGAGGGAGAGCGCTATTTCGGACTGGTCCGNGTGGAAAAAATCAATGGTATGGCGAGTGATCAGGTTAACTCTCGCCCTCGGACGCAGTTTGAACACCTAACCCCNATCTTCCCGGAGACCCAGATCAAATTGGAGACAAGCGGCGNCGATCTGGCTACCCGAATGGTGGATTTGTTTGCTCCCGTCGGCTTGGGCCAGAGGGGATTGATCGTTTCACCGCCTAAAGCCGGAAAGACCACCATGCTCAAGCAGATCGCCCACGGCGTCACCAACAATTGCCCTAGCGCCATCCTTATGGTGGTCCTCATCGGCGAACGTCCCGAGGAAGTCACCGACATGCGCCGCTCGGTCCAAGGTGACGTATTTGCTTCCACCTTCGATGACAATGTGGAAGACCAGTGCCGGGTGGGAGAGCTGGCCCTGGAAAGGGCCAAGCGGCTGGTGGAATTCGGCAACGATGTGGTGATCCTNCTGGACAGCATCACCCGCCTGACCCGCGCGTATAATTTGGCGGTTCCTTCCAGCGGCCGAACCCTCTCCGGAGGTATCGACCCCGTGGCCCTGTATCCGCCCAAAAAATTCATTGGAGCGGCCCGCAACATCGAGGAAGGCGGCAGCCTGACAATCATCGCCAACTGCCTCATCGATACCGGTTCCAGGATGGACGAAGTGATNTACGAAGAGTTCAAAGGGACCGGTAACATGGAATTGCACCTTGACCGGCGCTTGGCCGAGCGCCGNTATTTCCCGGCGGTGGACATAATACGTAGCGGCACCCGGCGGGAGGAGTTGCTATTCAGCGAGGAAACTCTTAAGCAGGTCTGGCTCTTGCGCCGCATGGTGGGACTTATTTCCAACGAGGGGTCAACCAACGCCACAGAAAGGGTGCTGGAGCGCCTGGCCAAGACCAGCTCCAATGAGGAGTTCTTGGCCAACTTGAACAAAGAAGCCTAGGATTCCCCATCCCCATACNGACCTGCNNTCTTTTTATGGTTGAGGCGATCGGTCTTCTCCCCNTTTTGAGGGGGAGGGCTAGTCATGGAGCATACCCGAGGAGGCATAAACCATGAAAAGCAATGTTTTAATCGTTGTCTCAGCAGTATTCCTGGCGGCGATGGCCTTAGCGGGAATGTTGGTATGGTACGGGACCGGAGACACTAAGGACGCGGGGTCAACAGAGCCTTCCTCGCGGCTACCCCAACCGACCCCCGACCCATCCACCTTAGATTGGGTTGATGTTACCGCCTGGCAGTCCTCGGGCAACGACGAAAGCCCGCGTTTCCATATCTCGGCGGGGACCTGGCGTGTGATGTGGCTTGCGCCCCATGACGGAGTGGGGGATGGGAGTTTCGCCGTTGATGTTTATAACAGCGACGGCACCTATTATCTAGACCTGTACGATACTGCTGACCACTTGGAACTTAAATTTGATGGCCCGTTGCGGGGCACTCTGGGCATANATGGGCCGGGAGACTTTTTTCTTCGCCTAAGAACAGCCCGGGACTACGAAGTGACCGTGCAAGAGCTGCGGTAAAAGACGCCGCTGCCCCTGGCACGCTTGCCGTTAAATCGCCAGAATACGGGGTCAAAAAGGTTTCTCCCGTTAACCGATCGGCATCCGCTGAAGGCGCCAAGTTGTGCTGCCAGCAATCCTGGGACTGCGCGGGGCTCACGCCTCGCTACATCTTAGTGCTGTACAGAACGGGCACCTTTAGGTGGACCCGGTTTTTCGGACAGGTAGGTAAGTGAGGTTTCCGCTCNTAAAATAATTGCAGCTGTTGCTGTGAAAGAGGAGTGGGACATGTCGAAAGAACGTAGGAAGCACAGCCCAACATTCAAAGCCAAAGTGGCATTGGAGGCGGTGAAGGGGGAGAAGACGGTGGCCCAACTTGCCGCCCGGTACGAGGTGCATCCCGGCCAAATCCAGACATGGAAGAAGGTCCTCTTGGAAGGCGCGGCCGGGGTCTTCAATGGAAACCACGACAAACGGCAGAAGGCCGATGATGCCCTTGTCGCCAGGCTCTACCAGCAGATCGGCCANCTCAAGGTTGAAAGGGACTTCTTGTGGGAGAGGTCCGGCCCATGAGCCGGGAGCGGCGGCGGGAGATGGTGGACCGCCAGCACCCGGCCTTGTCTACGGTGAGGCAGTGTGCCTTAGTGGGCATTAGCCGGTCCAGCCTGTACTACCGACGCAAGGGAACTTCCCCGGAGGACCTGGCCGTTATGGAGGCGATCGACCAGCAATACCTGGCCACGCCCTTCTACGGGTCGCGGCGGATGAGGGTCTGGCTGCAGAAACAAGGCCGCCGGGCCAGCAGAAAAAGCGTCCAGCGTTTGATGCGGACCATGGGACTTGCGGCCATCTATCGGCGGTCCAGGACCAGCAATCCGGCGCAGGGCACGAGTTGTATCCCTATCAGTTAGGNGGTATGGACATCACTCGACCCAACCAGGTTTGGGCGGCCGATATCACTTACATCCCTATGGCCAGCGGCCTTCTGTATTTGGCGGCCATCATGGACTGGTACAGCCGGTACGTGGTGGCCTGGAATTTGTCCAACACCCTGGANGCCCAATTTTGTGTCGAAGCCTTGGAGGAGGCACTGGAGAAGGGAAGGCCGGACGTGTTCAACACCGACCAAGGGAGTCAGTTCACCAGCGAGGCCTTCACTGGGTGCCTGGACCGGCAGGGAGTCAGAATCAGCATGGACGGGAAAGGGCGCTACAGCGACAACATCTTCGTGGAGAGGCTGTGGCGGACGGTGAAGTACGAGACCGTCTACCTGAAGGCCTACACCGACGGCAGGCAGGCCAAGGCCGATCTTGCCGCCTACTTTCGCTTCTACAACACCCAACGGCCACATCANGCCCTTGGCTACAGAACACCGGTCGAGGTGTTCAACGGAGACTTGGTACAATCATCCGAACACACNGCAGAAGGGGGAGATACAAAGGTACTGATGGGTTCGACCTTGGTTACCTTTGGTACGATGCGGACATACAGGAATCACGGAGGTACATGTTGAAATTATTCTCCAAATCTGACGAACGATGATGCACCCAATCATATGACCTCTTCCAACTCCGTGGATAAGGACGATAGTCGCGCTGTGACCTTTCATTGGTTTCACCAGCGCGAATCTCTCGTCTCCTTCATGCTGGTCCTTTTTGCGGTCGCCTTCAACTTGTACCATCTTTTCCCAGAGGTCTCGGGCGACTTCCTTGCCTGGAACGATACTGTCTTCCACTTGTTGGCCATCGAGGCTGTTGTAGACGCGATCTACCAAGGACAGAATTTCACTGACCCATGGCAGGGCTCGATGGGGATGGGGTTCCCCCTATTCCATTACTACCAACACCTCCCTCACGTAGTCATCGCCCTTTTCCATGTCCTTACCTTCGGGGTTTTCCCTACAGCCGAACTGCTGAACTGGACGAACTATTTAATCCTTAGCCTTTTTCCTATATCCGTGTACTGGTCGTTGCGGCGCTTCGGTTTCGATCGTTTGACCGCTGCCACTGGCGGCTTAGTGGCATCGCTCATTGGAACCGCCGGCATCGGTGGCCTGAGCTTTGCCAGCTATGTCTTTAAAGGGTGGGGAGTTTACACCCAGGTATGGGCGATGACGCTCTTACCACCCGCATTAGCTGTGAGTTATCGAGTCTTACGGGAGGGGAAAGGATACGCCTGGGCCACGCTGCTCTTGGCGGTGACGTTGATCTCCCATTTGATATACGGATATATGGCCTTCCTTACCCTTGGGGTGCTTGCCCTCATCCAGCCTGGGGATTTGTCGGACCCCAAGTCTCTATTGCGGGCCATCCTGTTGGGGTGGAGCAGGTTGTTGATTCTCTTGCTCCTCGTCGTGCTCGTTACCTCATATTTTCTAGTTCCCTTTTTCCTCGACCAGCCTTATTTGAACAACAGCATTTTTCTTCACGTGACCGGCTCGTACGGACATTCCGTAGTGCTACGGGCTCTTGCCGTGGGGCAACTGTTTGACTTCGGTAGAATACCTTCGTTGACCTACCTGGCGGCGGTTGGGTTCGCGATCTGCGTATTTCGCAGGAACCATGACCGATACCTAATTCCAGTGTCCATATTCGTACTATGGCTTTTGCTCTATTTCGGTAGGGCAACTTGGGGTGGGCTCATGGACCTGCTACCTCTAAGCCGCGAGATCCACATGAACCGGTTCGTCGGAGGAGTCCATCTTGGGGGAATCTTCCTGATAGCCGCTGCTTTGGCCGCCCCTTTGCTTTGGGCTCTTCCTAAATCAGGCTGGTACGTCATAGCAGCTTTGGGGTTGATCTTGTTGGTGCTGTCCCCTGCCTATATCGAGAGGAGATCCTACTTGGCCCAGAACGCCGTCTCGATAGATGAAGGGCGGCAAGCTCTGAACGCCGAGGATGAAGATCTAACGGCCTTATACGAAAAATTGAAGCAACTCCCGCCAGGGCGGGTGTATGCCGGGCATCAACGAGGCTTTGTTCTGGACCATTGGAGCGACAATTACCGCATCGGCAACTTAAAGGTCGATCACCTTCTCCATGCAGAGGGCCTGGATATGGTGGGCAAGGTTTACCACAGCTACTCACTGAACAGCGATATTCTGATTAACTTCGATGAACAGCGTTATGACCACTACAATCTCTACAACGCTCGCTACGTCGTAGCCCCGGAAGACCGAGAATTTCCGCAGTTCGTGCAGCTCCTACAGCGATTTGGACGCCATCGTTTGTATC
>PAJQ01000043.1 GCA_002710215.1 Chloroflexota bacterium
GTTGGTGCCGAGGGAGGGATTTGAACCCACACATCCGTAAGGACACTGCGCCCTGAACGCAGCGCGTCTGCCGTTCCGCCACCTCGGCAACATGAAGCCCAATCACTGGTACATGGTGGGCGATGGAGGATTTGAACCTCCGGCCTCCTCGGTGTGAACGAGGCGCTCTAACCACTGAGCTAACCGCCCCTCTCGTTTGGGCAGCTTCAATTATAGGCACGCCACATAGCTAGTGCAACCCCGGCGTAGTAGGGTTGCAGAGCCACGCTACCCTGATCCTTCGCCGCTTAAAAGCCTTGCCAGTGGGTCTGATTGACATAAATGGATTGACAAAACCGAGTCTACTGTGCGGTCATCCCGCCATCGATCACCAGCTCAGCACCAGTCACGAATGACGACTCTTCCGAGGCCAGGTACAGGATTCCTGCCGCGATGTCTTCCGGCTGGCCCATTCGCCCCAGTGGTGTTTTGCCCACCCGTTCCTCGTTGATGCCCGGAACGTCATGGTGGGCCCGGGTCATGGGACTGTCGACGAACCCCGGATGGACCGAGTTGGCCCTGATGTTCTCGGAGGCGTACTGGATGGCCGTCGACTTGGTGAAGATTCGCACGGCGCCTTTAGAGGCGTGATAGGCAGAAGATGTTGCGCTGCCCACCATCCCGTATATAGAGGAGATGTTGATGATGGACCCGCCGCCGGTCTTACGCATCTCGGGGATGGCGGCCTTAGTGCCAAGAAACACGCCTTTCACGTTCACATCCATTACCCAGTCCCATGCGTCCGGAGTGGTTTCCTCGACCCCGGTCCGGTGGCTGACCCCGGCGTTGTTCACGATGACGTCCAGCTTGCCGAAACTGTCCAGGGTCTCCTCGATGGCCCTGCCCCAATCCTCCTCGTCAGTCACGTCCAAACGTACGAACAAAGCCCGACCGCCAGATTCGGCGATCTGCGCTTCCAGGGATCTACCTTCCTCCTCTAACAGATCCGCGATTACCACCGCAGCGCCTTCTTGGGACAGCAACCGTGCCGAAGCACCGCCGATGCCACCGGCCCCGCCAGTAATCAGTACCACCTTTCCCGAAACGCGCCCGCCTTCCTGCATACTTCGCCTCCAAGTACCTTTCCATTCCTGGTTCTACAGCGAATCATAGTCATAGATCAGGCCCTAAACAACCTGGTGTTAGATATCAATTCAGTGCCGATCTTGTTTATTCATACGCGAACACTCGGCCGTGTTCTGAATCCTTACAGGGCCTAGTGGTCCGGTAACGAACTCTCTCGGGCTTCCCTATCGCCCGCCACAACCAACCTACACAGCAATGATGCGATATCAACGGTTGGATTTCACCCGGACTTCACGCCGTGTTGGGCGTCAAATCCAAACCGTAAAGAAGGTCCGGCTCGTGTTCTCCTGGACCGCAAGGAGGCGAGAGCCGAACGAAGTAGGCAGTTGCAAAGGCGAGTCTTCGCAGCTCCGTGGGCAAACTGACAAAAAAGCTCTCGGGTGAGATTTGAGTACGATGTGCTAGCAGGGCCAGGCGTTGTTGTTCGCTGTAAGACCCAACATCTAGCGCTACCGTGGCCGTCTCAGGCCCTGGTCCACGATAGTGACTCTGCCTCCGCTCCATCCAGTCCATATCGAATCCAGCAGCGATGAATCTCGGCACCAGTCCTTCCCAAACCCCATCGTCTATTTGAGCTACGCCATACAATTTGTCTGGCTGCCACGCGGGCCCAGCATCTGGAAATGCTTGAGCGTCCCCGGCGGCTTGAAATGCATCAACGCTGACCTTATGGCACATGATGTGGTCTGGGTGAGGATACATCCCTCCAGGTGGCTCGGTGACGATAACACGTGGCCGAAGCTTTCGTATGATCCGTACCAATCTGCATGCTGCTTCAGACCGTTCAGCATTCACAAAAGCTTCAGGGTGTTGATTGGCTGGCGTATCCGCCATCCCAGAATCTCGGTAGTCGAGCATCCGAAGTTCCGCCACCCCGAGGATCTCACAGGCGTTCTTTGCTTCCTGGGTCCGGAGTTCCCTCAACCTTGATCTGTCGACCGACAGGTCCGGATCGCGGATCTCACCTTCCTCTCCTCCAGTACAGATCACAACCGCAGTCCTCACCTTTTGCGCACTGTAATATGCAAGCATCCCGCCGGTCGAACTACTTTCATCGTCCGGATGTGGTCGGACTGCCAGCAGTGTGACGGGGCGAGAAGCAGGTCCATCCGAACTATTCATTCTAGCTATCGTTGTTCCTCCATATGAGATACCAGTCCTAGCTAAAGGTCCAAATCAGGTCCATACTTTACGATAACATGTCATAACGCAAAAAATCCGTGGTACCTGCCCAGGGCCCTTGCCATTCCTGCATATCGAGCCCTTTGCGCGGGATTCAAACCCAAGACCTCGTTCTCCGCAGGAAGATTCCCCGGGATTCGGGAGCCTGAATTGAAGTCAATTGCCGACATCTAGGGGCGCTGTAGCTCGAGCGAGTTACGCCTTCTCAGTTTTCCAACACCGTAATTTCCTATTCGTCTGGTCATCTACCACATTGGTGGCGATGGGCACCCAGATGGAGATGTTGGTCATGGGGTGGTTTGTCCTCACCATGACCGATTCCCCCTTCTTGGTGGGCGCAATTTCGGCGGCCCGTATGTCCCTGAACCTCCTGGCCCTTTTCGCTGGCGCCGTCGCCGACCGGGTCCCCAAACAACGGGTCTTGGCTACAGTGGAATTTCTCATGGCCGGGTTTGCCGCACTGATGATCATCCTGATCCTCAGCGGGTTGTTGGAAACGTGGCATATTTTCCTGCTGACTATGACCGCCGGTATGGTGAGGGTCTTTGAGATGCCATCATCTCAAGCGCTCGTTGCTGAAACTCTGCCCCAAGACCGTATTTCCAACGGGGCCGCGTTCAATACCTTGGGTAGAAACATTGCGATGCTGATCGGCCCCTTGGTGGGCGGTATTCTGTTCAAAGGCTTTGGGCCCGGAGTCGCTTTTGGCGCCATCGCAGCTTTGTATGTTCTAAGCGGCTGGGTCGCCCTGTACGTCCGGTCATCAGTAGGANGGGGCAGCAGAACAACAGAGTCCGTGGCCCGCTCGGTGATTGGCGGATTGAAATATGTCAAGGGACAACAAGTGCTCTGGGCTACCCTCGGGTTGGTCCTGATCTTTGAATCGTCGGGCTGGACCTTTCATACGACGCTGGTACCGATATTCGCAAGGAACGAATTGGGCGTCGATTCCAGCGGGTTGGGATTATTGTTGTTCGCATTCGGGGTAGGTGCGGTCGGTGCTTCTCTGGGCTGGACCATGATTGAAAACCGACGGTCGGTCGGGAAATATATGATCGGGTCGGTCGTGGTGTGGCATGCCAGCATCCTGGTTTTTGCTACCTCCCATGCCTTCTACGTGTCCATGGCGATCCTTGTGGTAACTGGAGCAGGATTCGCGTCAACACAGTTCTTTATGCTCTCGGCTTTGTTGGGGAATTCCCAGTCTGAATATCGCGGCCGGGTGATGAGCCTGCGTTCCTTGGCGATCTACGCCTTCGCTTTGGGCAGTTTGTCCTCGGGAACGATAGCCGATGTTTGGAGCGCCCCCCACGCAGCAGCCGTGGTCGGGATGATGGGTATCGTCTTGGTACTCCTATTGGCCGTCCTGGCCCCCAAACTGCGGAGGTTGCAGGCGTCGTGATCTNNGGGATGGGAGGTCCGGGCTAATNCANAGTTAACATAACCGTCGCCATTCTTATGGGACCAAGGGTGGNGGCCAGGACNATACTGANGGTCGCGGACCAGTANCTCNAGNNACANNGGCTTTTGTANTTGCCNGNCCTGCANTGACTNGTTCTCACCTCCTCTTCGGCTTTAACACGACGAGGAGTTCACCACTATATCTATCCATCGCAACCCCCTCTGAAGGTCTTCGGAGGGGGTTATCTTGCTTGGGGTGTCGCGCGACGAACGTCCCGTGAACTTAACTAGGCCTATAGTCGCAGGACCGCCTTAACCCGGGAGCGCCACGCTGGCCGAGATACGTTCACCCACAGAGCGGGTGGTGTGGCCTTGTCCGGTCAAGTCTTCCACCTGCAATATGTCGCCCGGGTTAAACATCCGTTTGGACCCGTCCCCGATCCCGATCTCCATCTGGCCGGAGAGGACAATGACATACTGGACCCGGGGAGCGTTGTGCCAATCGCTGAAGCTCCCGTCAGGAAAACGCCGGTACGTCATGTCGGCACCTGCTTGTAAGGCGACGGTCTCCGTATCTCCGGCTGGAACGTTAAGGTCTTCGAAATGGGCTTGGCCGTCTTCTCCGGTATATAAGCGAACGATCATATTGTCCTCCTTACATTTCACCAAAATGCCGGAAGTCCTTCGATTATCACCTATGACATAACGGTACCCGGGGCCCAGCAATTGTAAACGACCTTATCCCTGTAACCGAACAATCCCCGGAGAACATCTTTTCCGTGTTATGTTCATCAACACGAAGTATTTGGTAGAGTAAGCTTATTATAAATGATTTTATGAATCTTTTCGACGTGTGACAGTAAACATTGACAATCACGCCCAGGTCACGCCTGGCAATGGGTTGATTATGTCAATCGACCGTGCGTATCTGTCATTAAGTTACATAACGTATCTTGTGCGAACCAACCCCAATTACTTTTGTTACCGCGGTCTTCGCTTTGTTGCTGGGTCTGTTATTTAATATCAGTGGTTGGCGGGGCCGCCGACGGCCAGCAAGGGTTTGTCTATGGCCATCAGCTGGGCCTCGATCTCTTGCAATAACGAGTCCATGTTCCAGCCCTTGGCTGCGGATATAAAGACCTTGTTCTGATGCTGCCGTCCCAGGGATGTCGGCGTGCCGTTCCCATCGGACCCCTCGGGGAGGAGGTCCATCTTGTTCAACACCAGCAACCGGGGTTTATCCTCTAAGCCCAATTCCCGTAGCGTAGTTTCCACCACGTCGGCTTGCTCCGAGGATTTCGGATGAGTTATGTCCACCACGTGAAGCAAAAGGTCGGACTCGGAAAGTTCTTCCAAGGTGGCCCGGAAGGCGGCTACCACGGTGGGCGACAGCTTTTGGATGAAACCGACGGTGTCGGTCAAGAGCAACGGGCCGCCGGAGGGCAGTCTGACGCGCCGGGTCACCGGGTCAAGGGTGGAGAACAGTTGATCTGCGGCTTCGACTTTGGTCCTTCCCCCGGCAGGACTTAAGGCGTTGAATAGAGTGCTTTTGCCGGCGTTTGTGTAGCCCACCAAGCTGACGATGGGAATGCTGGCGCTTTTGCGGCGTCCCATTTGGAGGGTGCGGCGGCGGCGCACGCCTTCCAATTCCCGAGTGATTTTTTGGATACGGCGCCGGATCAAGCGGCGGTCGGTCTCCAACTGAGTTTCGCCCGGCCCCCTGGTCCCGATTCCACCCCCGAGACGCTCCAAGTGAGACCATTGGCCGACCAAGCGCGGCAGCAGGTATTGGTGTTGGGCCAATTCAACCTGGAGCTTGCCCTCGTAAGTGCGGGCGTGCCTGCCGAATACGTCGAGAATCAGGGCGGTGCGGTCGATGACCTTGACCGACAGGGCGGCTTCCAGGTTGCGTTGCTGGGTGGGGGTGAGTTCGTCGTCGAAGATAACAACTTGGGCCTCTTCTTGGGCCACCAGTTCGTTAATCTCCTCAACCTTGCCTTTACCCACGTAGGTATGGGCGAAGCGGTCGGACCGCTGGGTGATTTGCCCGACCACCTCTGCCCCGGCGGTCTCGGTCAGGTAAGCCAGTTCCCTTAGGGTGTCCTCCAGGCTCCACTGGCTGCGCTTGTTCCGAAGCTCCATCGCCACCAGTATGGCCCGTTCGGACTCAACCGTTAGCGAGGCAGTCTCCTCGGCGGCCTGTTCAGCCGCCCTGCGGCGCCGGGATCTTCCAGCTTTCAAGCCGTTGACACCCCTTCTCCACCTGTTCGTCCGGTGTGGTCAACGACAGGCGGATGTATCCTTCTCCGTATTGTCCGTAGCTGGAGCCGGGAGTGACTACAATATCCGTTTCCTCAAGCAGCCTGGCTGCCAACTCGGCAGAGGTGAATCCTTCGGGAACTCTGGCCCAGATGTACAGGCTGGCCCGGGGCACATCCACGGTTAAACCCAAAGTCCTCAGGGCCTTTATGACCCGGTCCCGGCGGCGCTGATAGATCTCCACGTTACTGTCCACGCAGTCCTGAGATCCGGTAAGGGCCTCAATGGCCATCTGCTGGATGGCCTGGGGGATCCCCGAGTCCAGGTTGGCTTTGATCTGGAAAAGCGCCCGGATCATCTCGGCGTTACCCACCGCCATGCCGATGCGCCAACCGGTCATGTTGTAGGTCTTGGACAGGGAGTGGAACTCCAGGCTTACGTCCTTGGCTCCATCCACCTGCATGCAACTGGTGGCCCTATAGCCCTCGTAGCCGACCTCGCTGTAGGCGGCGTCGTGGAGGAGGGCAATGTCCTTTTCCCGGCAGTAAGCGACGGCTGCGGCCAAGTCCTCGTGGGTGGCGACGGCACTGGTGGGATTGTTAGGATAGTTCAGCCACATCAGCTTGGCGGCGTCGGCCACTGGGCCGGGAATGGCGTCCAATTCGGGAAGCCAGCCATTCCGTTCATACAGCGGCATGATGTGGCTTTCGGCGCCGGCGAACATGGTCCCCACGCCGTAAACGGGATAGGCGGGGTCTGGAATCAATGCAACGTCGCCGGGGTCTAGGAAGCAGAACGCGGCGTGGCCGATGCCCTCCTTGGCGCCGATTAGGGGCAGTACTTCTTTGTCCGGGTCCAGTTGGCCCCCGAACCGCTGCTCATACCAGTGGGCGATGGCCCGCCGGACTTCCGGCAATCCGTCTGTTTCCGGATACCGGTGGTTGGGCGGGTCTTGAGACGCATCCAGCAGCCGGTCGATGATGGGCTGGGGAGTGGGAATATCGGGGTCACCGATACCGAAGGTGACCACATCCGCCCCAGCAGCCCTTTTTTCCGCGATGATCCTTGAGATTTCCACGAAGGGATAGGGGGCCAGCTTGCCCAGTCGGTCAGAAAATTTCATCTATTCGACACCTTATCTATTACTGGTTCTATTTTGAAGTTAAACCTGCCGTTCTCCGCTAACCACGTCTTCGGTAGGACTTCCCAAGCTATAGAAGCTACCCGAAGATCTCCCTAATGGGCAAGGTGAACTCGCTGAGGACTTCCGAAATCAGCGTTCCGTCCACACCGAATATAGCCTCGGTAGAAGATTCGCCGGGTGATAGGCGCAAGACCTCAATCGTCTCTGCTTCGGGGCTGACCAGCCAGCATTCAAGCACACCGATTCTCTTGTAGTCTGCCAGTCTCTCATCAGTGTCCCGGCGGGAATTGCTGAGGGAAAGGACCTCCACAACCAGGTCAGGTGGGATTTCCAGAAAATGCACTCCTCGCAACTGAGATCGCCCTCTCATGCCGGTACGCTCGGCGCTAAGATACAGGATGTCTGGCTGCCGGGTGCGCAGCGGCTCCCGCTGAATGAGCAGATCCACCGGTGCTGGTGGCACCACGCCCAGGTCTCTCTCGTTGACGAAACTCCTGAGGCGTACGGAGATCTCGAACATAATCCATTGATGGTCTGCGGTTGGTGCAGGGGCCATTAGCATCGCCCCGTCGACGATTTCGTATCGCTGCTTTGTCTCAGGCAGCGCCATCCACTTCTCGAAGGTGAGCCGTTTGGCTCCTATGCTACTCATCAGCCGGGCCATTCCCCGCTGAAAATCTCTTCGGCGGGGCCTTCCAGATACACTTCTCCTTCGCCGTCCCAATCTATGGTTAGGGTTCCGCCTGGAAGTGTTATGTAAACTTGTCCGTCCGCCAGACCCAGCAGACGGGCGGCCACGGCGATGGCGCAGGCGCCGGTGCCGCAAGCCAAGGTTTCTCCGGACCCGCGTTCCCAGACTCGGGCGGTTAGCTTACCCGGTCCGGTGACGTTAACAGTCTCGAAATTGACCCGGCGGGGGAATATGGAGTGGTGCTCTACCTTGGGGCCGATGGCGTGCAAGGGGAACTCCCCCACCGGCTGCTCTAGGAACGTGACGGCGTGGGGGTTACCCATGGAAACGAATGCCAGGCTTAAATCCATCCCGTCCACGGCTAGAGGATAGCCGGTCACCGGACCTTTTGGGTATCCCGATTGCGGGTCCAAGCTGACCGGGATGTCCTCCGGGTCCAACAATGGCTCGCCCATGGCGACTCTGGCGCTGACGATGCGGTCTCCGTCGTAGATCGGGACCACCGTGCGTACCCCCGCTAAGGTTTCGACTTCGAGACCGTGGGAGGCCGGAGACGCGATTCCCCGGTCGATGGCGTACTTAGCGAAACACCGAATTCCGTTGCCGCACATCTCGCCTTCGGAGCCGTCGGCGTTGAACATCCGCATCTTTAGATCGGCGATGCCGGAATCTTCGATCAGGATGATGCCGTCGGCGCCCACGCCGAAGTGACGGTCGCTCATCGATTGAGACAGGCGGGGCCAGTCCGTGCTCCAGTCGTCGTGGTCACGGACGTCGATGTAGAGATAGTCGTTGCCGGCCCCATGCATCTTGGTGAACTTCATCTTGATATTCGGCCTAAATTTCCTCGCCTAGAATACGGTTGAGGTGCGGGGCTATTTTACCACAGCCTAGCCGCCGGCTAAGAAGCCTTCAACTAGGGCCGCAGCCTCGGCTTCCAGATTTGACGAGGCTGCGGAGAGCCAGTGGATGCGGGGGTCTTGAGCCTTGAACCAGGTGTGCTGCCGCCGGGCCATGCGGTGGGTCTGGAACTTGGTCCGCCGCACCGCTTCGTCAAGCCCGATCTCTCCCGACAGATAGAGGCCCATCTCCAGGTAACCGGGACTAGCCAAGGCCCCTTTGCCGAGAGGATAGCCCATGGAAGCTAGCGACCTGGCTTCTTCTTCCAGCCCTGTTTCCATCATTATGTCAACGCGTTCATCTATGCGCGCGTACAGCTCTTGACGATCCAAGTTGAGACCGATAATCAGTGGCCGAACCGTCGGCTCGCCTTGGGAAGAGTAGCTGGAGGGTAGCGACTGAGTTGAGTGGTGGATTTCCAAAGCTCGAATGACCCGGCGAAGGTTCCGGGGGTCCAACTGGGCCGCCCGCTGGGGGTCGATGCTCTCTAATTCTCGATAGAGGGCGAGGCGACCCTGTTCCTCCGCCTCCAGTTCTTTGGCCCGGCGAAACTCGGGGTCAGGAGCGACTTGAGGCACTTGCCAACCTTCCACCAGCGCCCATATGTATTGACCCGTGCCTCCAACGGCCATGGGCAAGCGATCACGCCCGAGGATCTCCTGAATCTCTTGGTTTGCTAAGGACAAGAAAGATCCCAAGCCAAAATCTTGGCCGGGGTCTAGTATGTCCAGAAGGTGATGGGGAGCTTGAGCGCGTTCCTGGGAGGTCGGCTTGGCAGTCCCGATCTCCATGTACCGGTAGACCTGCCGGCTGTCGGAGTTGATAATCTCGCCGCCAAAGCGCTGGGCCAATGATACCGACAGCCTAGTCTTGCCTACGGCGGTGGGACCGACGATGCAGACTAGGGGTGGAGGTTTTGAGCGCAACGTGCTTGGTATCAGCCTTTGAGCCTACACAAAACCGGTCGCCTCTCTACAACTTGGCCTCGGCTGTTGCCTGAATGATCCGCAAGAACTGGTTCGCGTCCAGGCTGGCTCCCCCGACTAGAGCGCCGTGGATGGCTCCCAGCCGCAAGTAGCTGCCGACGTTTTCCGGGTTGACACTGCCCCCGTATAACAGCGGCACGTCGTCGGCGGCTTGGCCGAACAGGGCAGTTAGGGACGCTAATACCGTGCCGCCCATGATCTCGGCGGCGATCTCGGGGGTGGCCGCTTGGCCGGTGCCGATGGCCCATACGGGCTCATAGGCGACCAAGAGACCGGTTATGTCTTGTACCCCGGAGAGGGCGTCTCGAAGTTGCTGCGCTACCACGGCTCCGGCTCTCCCTGCCTCCCGATGCTCCAAGGTCTCACCGACGCACAAGATGGGCTGCAATTCGTGTTTAAATGCCGCTTTGACTTTCCGGTTGACCCGGTCGTCGGTTTCGCCAAACAGTTGACGTCGTTCGGAATGGCCTAAGACGACGTATTCGCACAACCCCTGCAACATCAGGGGTCCGACCTCCCCGGTGTACGCCCCCGAGTCCTCGAAATGCATGTTTTGAGCCCCGACCTTGATCGGCGAACCCTGCACCGCGTCCCGCACCGGTTGCAGGGCGATGAAAGGGGGGCATAGTACGATTTCTACCCCTGACGACATACGCAGGCCGTCACGCACCCCGGTGGCCAAACGGGTAGCCTCGTGGACAGTGGTGTTCATCTTCCAGTTGCCAGCTATGGTAGGGACCGGCATGGCGCCCGCCTCCATTACATTGGATGATGTTTAAGGACCGTATTTGTTCAGCTTACCGGCGTGGGACATGGCCAGGAGCATGACCTGGGTGGCTAGGATGCTGCCAACAGAGCCCTGGGCGCAGGTCCTCTCGTTGAATCCCGGCACTCCCTCTCCCCGGGTCAGCTTGGAATGGAGCATGAACGGGACCGGATGCCAGCTATGGGCCGCCATGATCGCCGGGGTGGAGTGGTCTCCGGCCACCAGGAAAACGTCCGGTTCCAACTCCCTTATCTGGGGAATGAACGGGTCCAGATCCTCCAGACACTTTACCTTGGCGTCGAAGTCTCCGTCCTCGCCGGCAGCGTCGGCCGGCTTGTAATGGATGAAGAAAAAGTCGTGGTTATTGTAATTTTGCCGAAGGGTTTCCACCTCGTCGCCAAAGGTATGGCCGGTGGGAATCACTTTCATTCCCGCCACCTCGGCTAGCCCGCGATACATGGGGTAGGCTGCGATCCCTGCCGTGTTGAGTCGATAGACGTCGCCCATGGGCGGCAGATCGGGTAACCGGGCGAAGCCCCGTAGCAGTACCATGTTGGTTCGCTCCTCCTCGGCCAGGAGCTTGCCAGCTTGGGCCACGAACTCGTTGACCAAGGCGGCGGTTCGTGTTGCCCCGGGGGCCAAAGGTTTCACTGTCAGGGGCGCCGCGCCGGTTACCTGAGGGTCGGTTTCCGATATGAACTCGGAAAGACCTTCGCCCCGCAACCGTAGCACGAACCGGTAGTCTTGCACGGGGAAGACGTCAAGCTGAACTCCGTCGATCTCGATTTTGTCCAAACGCTCGCAGAGGGGGGCGCTAAGCTGGGTGGGAATCCGGCCGGCCCGCCGGTCCGCGAGCAGGCCGTCACCGTCAACCATGCAGAAGTTCCCACGGGCGGCTATGTCCCCGGGTTCGAGGGCCACGTCGATGCCCAGTGCTTCCAGGGCGCCGCGGCCGATCATGTGTTTCAAAGGGTCGTAACCGAACAAGGCCAGGTGACCAGGTCCGCTACCAGGCGCGACTCCGGTCAAAACCGGTGTCGTAAGGCCGCAAGCGCTCTCCAGGGCCATGGCGTCCAGGTTGGGGATATGGGCTGTTTCCAATTCAGAAAGACGGGTGTCGGGATGCGCCAATCCACCCAATCCGTCCACAACTAATAAGACGATCTTAGAAGGTGTAGAAGTGTAACAGTCTCGGAGTTCCTCCTGGTCGATCATGCTTGCATCCCCTCCCGTCCGAATGCGGAATCGCCGAGTCGAAGTGACAAAAAGTGTACCCTTTTTCAGGCGTCTGGCAAAGCGGCAATCCCCGGCAACTCTTTGCCCTCCAGAAACTCCAGGGATGCCCCGCCGCCGGTGGATACGTGGGTCATCCGGTCCATCAAGCCCATCTCCTCCACCGCTTCAGCCGTCGAACCGCCGCCAACCACGGTGGTAACCCCCTCCGCCTCGGCGATCCCTTGGGCGACTACCTTGGTGCCCTGGCTGAACCGGGGAATCTCGAACACACCCATGGGCCCGTTCCAGATGACGGTCCGGCACGCCGCCAATTCTCTGGCAAACTGCTTCGCAGTATCGTCTCCTACATCCATTATGAACCAATCGTCGGGCACCTGTCCCGATGCAACGGTTTTGACTTCACCGTAGTCGCCAAAACAGTCGGCTATGACCAGATCGCCGGGAAGATGCACCTGGATATTTCGTTGCTGCGCCCGCTCCATCAATTCCTTGGCGAAATCCAGCCGGTCAGTCTCCACCGAAGATGCGCCGGTATTGGTCCCAAGGGCCTTCAGGAAGGTTACGCACATTCCGCCGCCGATGAAAATGTGATCCAGCTTGTCCAGCAGGTTTTCCAACACCAGAATCTTGTCGCTGACCTTGGCCCCGCCCAGCAGCGCCGCCAGGGGACGCTCCGGCGACTCCAAGGCCCGGCCCATGGATTCTACTTCTCTTTGCACCAACAATCCCATGGCCGATGGAAGCAGTTTCGGCAACCCCACGGTAGAGGCATGAGCCCGGTGAGCAACGGCAAATGCGTCCATGACGAAGCAATCGGCAATCGCGGCTAGGTCCCGGCTGAATCCCGGGTCGTCTTTCTCTTCGCCGGGGTGGAAGCGGAGGTTTTCCAGCAGAACGACGTCGCCGGGAGCCATATCCGCGACGGCGGTCGCCACCCCCGGCCCGACGCAATCGTCGAGGCTATTAACCGGCCTGTCCAGCAGAAAGCCCAACCGGTCTCCCACGGGGGCCAACCGCAGCTCCTCCGTAACTTTACCGCCGGGCCGTCCCAGGTGGGAGCAAAGTATCACACGGCAGTCTCGTTCCAACAGATAATGGATGGTGGGCAAGGTGGCCCGCAGGCGCTGGTCGTAGGAGGCGATGGCTTCGATGCCCTGCTCGATGGGAATGTTGAAGTCGACGCGGACCAGCACCCGCTTGCCGGCCACATCCAGACCGGTCAGGCCGCGTTTAGTCATGGCCGTTCCCTTCCAACGCCCAGTTTGTCAGATCACGCAACGGCCCTAATCCTTCAGCAGCTAGACCGGTTCCGCTCAACGCTTCTTCGGCAAGCTCGCGGGCTCTGGATTCGGCGAACTGGCGAGCCCCGGCTTGGTCGAGGATCCCGATCATTTGGGTAACGTCCTCGGGTTGCAGCACCCGCTTCATATATACGTTGCCCAATGCCCGTTTATCGGCCAATGGGGAATTTTCCAAGGCGTAGATCAGGGGCAGGCTCTTCTTCTTGTTCAAGATGTTGCTGGAGGTCATCCCGTCGTCCCTTCTCCCCCACAAGTCCGCGATATCCAGGCTGATCTGCCAGGCCATTCCCAAGCCTTGTCCCATCTTTTGGTAGGTGGCGCGGACATTGTCGTCTGCTCCGGCGGCAATGGCGCCCAACTCGGTTGCGCACCCAGTCAAGGCCCCGGTCTTGCGGCCGATCATATCGTGGTAATCGGCGCTGGTGACCATCAACTTTTCCTGGAATTCCAGGTCCATGTACTGACCTTCGCACAACGCCAGGCAGGCCTTGTCCAGGGAAGTGACGGCCGGAAGGACCCGCTCCGGGGAAATGCCCCGTTGGGCCAGGCGCATTATAGTGTTGCGCCCCAGGGCGTGCAACCCATCGCCTACGTTGATGGCTTGCGCCGGGCCCCAGACCCACCAGACGCTGGGCCGGTCCTCGGACACCGCCCGGTTAGACTGGACATCTCCGTGGACCAGGGTGTAGTTGTGAACGAATTCTATGCCGGCCGCCGCCGGAAGGGAGTCGGAATAATCTCCGGACAGGGCTTGGCAGCAGACCATGGTGAGCATCGACTGAAAGTGGAGGCGGGGAGGCGAGTCCTGAGGTGTGCCCTGTTGGTCGGTCCAGCCCATGTGGTAGCGGAGCAGATCGTACAGAAAACCTTCTCGGGAAGCGAAGACATCCTTCATCTCCGCTTCCAGGGCATTCAGATGGGGCTCGAATTGGGATATCGGCACTGGGATCACGCCTCTCGATTCAGCAATCTTGGCTTGGCTTAAAGTCTACCAGAACCTACCCGGCGGCCTCCAGGATCTCTTCCAACGAAATGGCTCCCCCTCGAAGCAGTTGGGGAGTATCGCCGGTGACATTTACGATGGTAGAAGCTGTGCCTGCGGGGACCGGTCCCGTTTGGATTATGTGATCTACCAAGTTGCCCAGCTGATTTTCTAAGGCGCTCAGGTCCAGCAGGTCCGGTTGGCCGCTACGGTTGGCGCTGGTACCGGTGATGGGGCGTCCTAGGCGGCGGGCCAACTCCAAGGGGACCGGATGTCCGGGCATGCGCACGGCCACCGTATCCGCTCCTCCCGTCACCAAGCCGGGCAGATCAGGGGACCGGCGCATCACCAATGTCAGTGGCCCGGGCCAGAAGCGCTCCGCCAACCGCTGGGCTTCGGCGCTCATGGGCTGTGCGACCGCCTCGACCTGGTTCAAACCGGCCACCAATACCGGCAATGCCAGGTCCGCCCGCCTGCCTTTAATGGAGAATATCCGCTGGAGGGCGGCGAGAGAAAAGACGTCGGCCCCCAGGCCGTAAAGGGTATCCGTGGGGAATACCACCACTCCGCCGCTGTTGAGGGAGCGAACCGCCTCTTCAAGCTCGATCAACCGGCTTCTGGTGTTCAACTGATGCTCCAGGATTTAATCCGTCCAAACATTCCAGAGACCTACTTTGGGTATCCCAAGACCGGTGTGACAGTCTTCACCCTTCCTGATAAAATTGGTCATGACGTTATGACAATCCCCACGCCTATACTCCCCAGGATTTCATGGTTATAATATCATCCACCAAGCGGTCCCCCGAACGGTCATCATAGGCCCGAACGGTCACCATAGAGTAGAAGTTGTGTGGATTGAGGAGGTGCTGCTACGACAGAAGGGAAGTTGCCCAGGGGCCGGAGGGTAGCTACCAGCGACGATCTGGAAGTGTCCGCGTACCTAGAGATTGCCGAGGGACGGGCTTCCGAGTCCGAAAGCGAAACTCAGTCAGTCAATGAGGGCATAGTCGTCATCGACTTCGGCTCTCAGTACAGCCCCCTTATCGCCCGCCGCATCCGAGAGCTCAAAGTCTATTCCGAGATTTTTACCGCTTCCAGCACCTGGGAGACGGTTCGCCACATCAACCCCAAGGGCGTTATCCTCTCTGGCGGCCCGGCCAGCGTTTACGACCCGGGCGCTCCCCGGATACCCGACTGGGTCTTCGAACGTGATCTGCCCGTGCTGGGTATCTGTTACGGCATGCAAGCCCTGGTCCACCAACTGGGTGGCGAAGTAGTTCCAGGTCAAGCGCAAGAATACGGTTCGGCGGTGCTCCATCAGAACGGGGGGGAGGCCCCCCTATTCACGGAGTTGCCCCCCACTTTCCAGGTGTGGATGAGCCACGGAGACCGGATCACCGCTCTTCCACCTGGGTTCAGTAGCCTGGCCTACACCGAAAATTCCCCAGTGGCCGCACTGGGAGATGGGAAGAGTATCTTCGGCCTGCAATTCCATCCGGAAGTCAACCACACTCCTCTTGGCCAGTCAATCTTAGAGAATTTCTTGGTGCAGGCTTGCAAATGCCGGGAATCGTGGACGCCCGGCAACTTCGTCAACGACTCCATCAAACGTATCCAAGAGCAGGTGGGAGATGGCGAGGTAATTTGCGCCCTTTCCGGTGGCGTTGATTCTGCGGTTACCGCAATGCTGCTCCACAAAGCCATCGGCGAACAGTTGACCTGCATCTTCGTCAACAACGGGCTGCTCAGGCTGGAAGAGGCCGAGCGGGTGCAGGACACCTTCAAACGAGGCATGGGATTGAATCTGGTTTACGCGGATGCCAGCGACAGGTTTCTTGGCAAGCTTGCCGGAGTCATCGACCCGGAGCAGAAACGCAAAGTCATCGGCGAAGAGTTCATTCGGGTATTCGAAGAGGCGGCTTCAGATTTGGGCCAAACCGACTTCCTGGCTCAGGGAACACTGTACCCCGACGTCATCGAAAGCGAAACCCCGGAGAACCGCGCCTCGGCTCGCATCAAGACCCACCACAACGTGGGCGGTCTTCCGGATGACATGAAGCTAAAACTGGTGGAGCCCCTGAGATACCTTTTCAAAGACGAGGTCCGCAAGGTGGGCCTGGAACTTGGCCTCCCCGAGGAGATGGTATACCGCCAGCCCTTTCCCGGCCCGGGGTTGGCCATCAGAATCATTGGGGAAGTCACTGTTGAACGTTGTGACATGCTGAGGGCCTGCGATTGGATCGTCATCGACGAGATCAAGGCGGCCGGCTTGTACGGTCAGATATGGCAGAGCTTCGCCGTCCTCACCGACAACCGCACCGTTGGGGTGATGGGAGACTACC
This sequence comes from Chloroflexota bacterium, assembly GCA_002710215.1. Classification (GTDB taxonomy): domain Bacteria; phylum Chloroflexota; class Dehalococcoidia; order Lucifugimonadales; family UBA3495; genus UBA11650. The sequence goes on from PAJQ01000043.1 coordinate 16,316, forward strand.
GGACCTACGGCTATGTGTGCGCGATAAGGGCCGTGAGCAGCGAAGACGCCATGACCGCGGATTGGGTGCGCCTTCCTTACGAGGTTCTGGCCCGCATGTCCAACCGCATGGTGAACGAAGTGCCGGGGGTAACCAGGGTGGTCTACGACATCACCAGTAAGCCTCCGGGTACCATCGAGTGGGAATAGGATGAAGGTCCTTATCGTCGGCTCCGGAGCCCGGGAACACGCTCTGGCATGGCGATTGCGGCAAAGTCCCGGGTTGACCGCCTTGTGGGTTGCCTCCGGAAACGGCGGCACCGCCCAGATCGCCACCAACCTCAACGTTTCTCCCGGCGACGTGGAAGCGATTCCCAAATACGCAAAGGGTTTGGGGATCGATCTGGTGGTGGTGGGACCAGAGCAGCCTTTGGCCGCCGGACTGGTCGACCGGTTGGACGCCGCCGGAATCCCTGCTTTCGGTCCCACCCAAGCGGCGGCCCAGATCGAATCCAGTAAAGGGTTTGCCCTGGAGCTTATGCGGGAGGCCGGAGTGCCCTGTCCTGAGTTCAATTCTTTCCAAGATGAGACCCTGGCCCTGAGCTTTCTGGAGAAGCACTCTGAGCCGACGGTAATCAAGGCCGACGGATTGGCTGCCGGGAAAGGCGTTTTCATGTGCCGCACCTTCGAAGAGGCGGCGTCGGCTGTACGGGCCTGCATGAGCCAACGGGTCTTTGGCGGCGCCGGGGACACCGTGGTGATCGAGGAATTCTTGGAGGGACCAGAGGTCAGCGTCTTCGCTTTCAGCGACGGGGAGCGACTGTCGCCTCCGGTGGCGGCATGCGACTATAAACGGTTGGGTGATGGCGACGAAGGTCCCAATACCGGAGGGATGGGTAGCTTCGCTCCCCCGGACTTCTGGAATGAGGAACTGGCCGGGGAAATAACCCGTACCATAATGGAACCGGTTATTCACGCCTTGGCCCGGCGGGGAACCCCGTACCGTGGGGTCTTGTATGCCGGCATTATGTTAACCAACCAGGGACCCAAGGTGTTGGAGTTCAACTGCCGGTTCGGGGACCCAGAATCCCAGGTGATATTGCCCCTGCTGGTGGGCGACCCGCTGGACATCATGGCCGCTTGCCTGGAAGGTCAATTGGCTGACACGCCGGTGGAGTGGAGCAAGCGGAACTACGCCGGTGTCGTAATGGTTTCGGCTGGCTACCCGGAGAAGTACGAAACCGGATTCGAGATCACCGGGTTGGACGCCGATGAAAAGAATACCAATATTTTCCACGCCGCCACTCGGATAGAATCCGGCCGGGTGGTGACCAGCGGGGGGCGGGTGATCACCGTGGTTGGCAGCGGTGAATCCTTGGCAGAGGCTCGTGATGCGGCGTATCATAGAGTGCAGAGCATCGGCTTTCAAGGAGCATCTTACCGCGGGGACATCGCTGACGTGGAGGCAAGGACAAGGCTTTGGCTACCAGATCCGGCGGCGCCGACTGGCTAGGTTGCCGGGACGCCTATCAGAAGTCCCTCATCGATGGACGGCTGGAGGCCTATCGAAAGCGGCGTTGGCAGCGGGCCGGCGAGTTCGCTGGGTGGCTGGACGAACAAAGTATTCCGTCTCTTACGGCGGACCAAGCACAGGCCATCTATCGAGCATCGGGCGGCAGGCATACTCGGGAATTCAAGGCCATCCCGATGGAGGAAATGCGGGATTCCCTGGATTTTCTTCTCTACGATTCCCTGGGTCTGGAAAAAAGGTTTGATGAATCGGCTTCAGCCGTGGGGGCATACAATCTGGCAGGTTCCGGCAAGGAGTTCGTCTCCTATATCCTGTGCGTGCGGGACCCCGGGCTGTTCGCCTTTTGGAGTTCTCATGGGGAGCGTGCCTTGCGTAAGCTCGGCGTCTACCCTAAAGATCTCCGGAAGGGAAACTTAGGGTTGGGTTACATGGACCTTTTGGAAGCCATGAATGTAGTGCGTGGCCGATTGGGACTGGCCGATTTCCAATCCGTGGACGAGTTTGTTTACTCGGTGACTCAAAATTCAACTGGCGTTTGATGGAGTGTGATAATGGCGTGGCTGGATTCCTTGTCAGAGTTAAAGCAAGAATTGGCTGGCGTTCGTGCGGAACGGTTGAGTCAGACCTCAGCCGATGAAGCTGAGATGCAGAAAGAGCGGGACGAGTTGTCCCGGTTGGCCGAATCTTTGGCAGTTTCCGATTTATTGGCCGAAATGAATGCCACGTTGTTGGATGGGCAAGGGACGGTTGAGAAGATAGTTTCGTGGGAGTCCGACGAGGAAGACGACGGTGACGAAGACGCCGGCCTTGAAGAAGAAGATGCCGACGTGATCGCCTTGATTCTCACGTGGGAAGAAAGAGGTGAACGGGAACTTGCCATAGACCTGGGGGTGACCGATGACGGTACATATGTGCAGGTCAACGGAATTGAAGTTCGGGCCGAGCGGGAGGCCATGGAACCGGCGCTATTGCAGGCGTTCCGTGAGGAGTTGGAGCTATAACTTGGCAGCGCTTGGGCTGACTACTAGGTTTCAAAGGAGGCTGTCTTGCCGTTAGTCGGAGTTGTCATGGGGAGCGCCAGTGACGAGCCGGTGGTCCAGGAGACAGTGAAGACCCTGGAGCAGTTGGAAATAGACTATGAAGTGCGGGTTATGTCGGCCCACCGAACTCCCGAACGGGTTCAGGAGTACGCCACAACTGCCCGGGACCGTGGGATAGAGGTCCTGATCTCCGCCGCCGGAGGATCGGCGGCCTTGGGGGGCGTTCTGGCGTCCTGGACAACCATCCCGGTTATCGGCATCCCGCTTGCTTCCAGCGAATTAAAGGGAATGGACGCTCTGCTGGCCACCGCCCAGATGCCGCCGGGAATACCGGTGGCCTGCATGGCCGTGGGAGCCTGGGGGGCCCGCAACGCCGCCTTTTTCGCCGCGGAGATTCTGGGACTGAAGTATGACGCGATTAGGCAGGCTTATGAAAAGTACCGGCAGGGACTCCGTGAACAGTAACCCCCGGCCGGCCGTGCTAACCGATTTCGACGACACCGCCGCCGTCCAAAACGTAGCGGAGATGCTCCTTACCAAGTTCGGAGACCCAACCTGGCAGGACGTGCGGAGGCGATTCCGTGAAGGGGAGTTTACCCTCAATCAGTACCAGGAGATCACCTTCCGCAACATCCAGGCCGGCCGGGCAACCATGCAGGGTTATGTGAAGCAAAACGCCAGCCTTCGTCCCTACTTCAAGGAGATGTGGCGCTATTGTCAGGACCGGCAGGTCCCGCTGGCCGTGGTTAGCCAAGGGTTGGATTTTTATATCGAGGCGTTATTGGAGAAGGAAGGCTGTGGCTCTGTACCGGTCCATGCCGTAAACACCCGGTTCGATGCACAGGGAATAAATTACGAGTATCGGTACGCTGTTCCAGGGAAAGAGGAACTGGGTAATTCCAAGGGCGTGGTGGTGGACAGCTACCGGAACCAGGGACACTACATCGTCTATGTCGGTGACGGAATGTCGGACTTTGAAGCCGCGGCCAGAGCCGATCTGGTATTTGCCCACCGGGTACTGGCGGACGAATGCGAACGAAAAGAGATCCCGTTCCGTCCATTCACCGACTTCGGCGGGGTACTCCAGGCGGTTAAAGAGTTAACCGGTGGGTTGGCCCGGAACGGAGTTGGTCCTTTGACTGAACATAGTGATGTTGAGGAGGCTAGATAGTGATCGACCGGTATTCACGGCCCGCCATGAAGCGTGTCTGGTCTGACGAAAATAAGGCCGAGCTTTGGCTGAAGGTCGAACTGGCGGTGTGCGAGGCTTGGACCCAGGAAGGAGTGATACCTCAGGAAGACATGGAACGCCTTCGGGGAGCCAAGTACGACCACGCCAGGATGATGGAGATTCTAGAGGTGGTGCGCCACGAAACGAACGCCTTCCTGTCATCTGTTACCGAGGGTCTCGGTCCGGAGGGACGGTGGCTCCACCTGGGGCTGACTTCGTCGGACAAGCTGGACACAGCGTTGGGTCTCCAGTTGGGCCAAGCCGGGGAGTTGCTGCTACAGGACTTGGACGAGGCCATCGAGTCCCTGGAAGGCCAGGCAGTCAAGCACAAAGACACCATCATGATGGGCCGGACCCACGGAGTGCATGCCGAGCCGGTGACCTTCGGATTGAAGGTTGCGTTGTGGTGGGATGAGATGAGGCGTCAACGCGGCCGGTTGATGGCCGCCTTGGAAGACGTTCGAGTGGGAAAGATCTCCGGCGCCGTGGGCACTCACGCCACCGTGCCGCCATCGGTTGAAGACCGAGTTTGCCAGGAGTTGGGGTTGGAGGTAGCGGCAGTATCCAACCAGATCATCCAAAGGGACCGATACGCTCACTTCATCTCCACCCTCGCCCTCATCGCGGCTTCGCTGGAGAAGATTGCAACGGAAATACGGTCGCTGCAACGCACTGAGATACACGAGCTTGAGGAGCCATTCGACGAAGGACAGAAAGGCTCGTCGTCCATGCCCCACAAGCGGAACCCCGAACTCTCTGAACGGATCTGCGGCCTGGCTCGATTAATCCGGGGCCACAGCGTCACAGCGTTGGAAAATGTTGCTCTCTGGGGGGAACGGGACATCAGCCATTCGTCGGCGGAGCGCATCATCCTGCCGGATGCTTGTCTGGCTCTGGACTACATTCTCAGCATCTTCACCCGGGTGATGCGCGACCTGCGAGTCTATCCCCAGCGGATGTGGGAAAATATCGAAAGCAGCCGGGGGCTTATCTTCAGCCAGAGGGTGTTGCTGGAACTGGTGGACAAAGGAATGGCCCGTGAAGACGCTTACGCCATCGTGCAAAGAAATGCCGCTGTTGGCTGGGACCAAGGGGAAGACTTCCGCCAGTTGATCAAATCCGACCAAGAGACCGCAACGTACCTTTCCGAGAGCGAGTTGGACGAACTGTTCGACTACGGATATTACACTCGTTACGTAGATGAAACTTTCCAACGATTGGGGCTGTTGCCAGCCAAGATTACTGTCTAAAATAGAACAAGGCACTTTGGACCTTTGCCGGCCCGGCCAGCAATCATCGAATGTCCGATCTAAATTCAACGTAAAGGGCAAGGGAGGGGTGAGAATGTCTCTTGGTCGAACGGGTGACGCCGGATGTTAATCGAAACTCAGCTACCCAATAGGCTTCACCGGGGCAAGGTGCGGGATACCTACCGGATAAACGACGATCTTCTGCTGATGGTTACCACCGACCGTATCTCGGCCTACGATGTGGTTCTGCCCACGGGTATTCCCGACAAAGGCAGAGTACTCAATAAGATTTCCGGGTTTTGGTTTGATCAGACCAAACATATTATCCCTAACCATCTGGTAGCCTTGGCCGACGCGCCCGATGCGCCTTCCCTGGGTGAAACAAACAGCCTGATGGCCAATCTTCCTCCGGAAGTGGCCCGCCAGGCAATGATTGCTAAAGAGGCCGACCGTATCGACATCGAATGCGTGATTCGGGGGTATATCACCGGCTCCGCCTGGTCTGAATACCAGCGCCATGGCACGGTGTCCGGCAAACCGATGCCCTCGGGAATGGTGGAGGGAGATCCCTTCCCAGAACCTATATTCACTCCTACAACCAAGGCCGAGATAGGCCATGACGAGAACATGTCCGATGACGAGGTTGTCGCCATGGTGGGGGTAGATCTAGCCCGGCGCCTAGAGGACGTAAGTAAAGCGGTGTTCGAATTCGGCCACGACTTCGCTCGAGAGAGAGGGGTCATCTTGGCCGACACCAAGATGGAATTTGGGCTTTTGCAGGGGCAGTTGATCCTCATCGACGAGCTACTGACCCCGGATTCCAGCAGGTTTTTGGACATGGAGGGTTATGAGCCGGGGAAATCTCAACCCAGTTTTGATAAACAATTCGTTCGTGACTATCTGACGGAGCAGGGCTGGGACCGGAATCCGCCGGCTCCGGAACTTCCCGATGACATCGTAGCCAAGACGGCTGATAGGTATCTCGAAGCGTACCGCCTGATTACAGGGGAGTCGCTATAGACAACATCAACGGAGGTCGATCCAGTGCCCGAATCTAAACATCGCCGCCGCCGAGGCCGTCCTGTAAGCAGGGGCCAGAGGGTGGCAGCCGTCCCCATTACCAGGCCTCGGAGACAGAAAGCCAATAAACTGTACGTAGCGGCATCCGTCATTATCGCAGTTTTGGTCATTGGAGGCTTCGCCGTGGGGGGTATTAACTTCCAGAGGCCCTCGCCTGCCGGTAGCAGCAGCGGCGAATATGTAGAGGGTGTGGGAGTGGAGCAAGAACTGATGGGCACCGGACCGAGTGGCCTCAACGCTCACGTAGAACCCCGGACAGTCGACTACAACACATCACCCCCTACCTCAGGCGACCACTGGACAGGGCCCGCCCGTTGCGGATTTTACGAGGAAGGATTGCCCGACGAGCAAATCGTCCACAATTTGGAACACGGTCACATAGTGGTCAGCTATAATCTGCTCAGAGTTGAAGAAGTGGACCAACTTAAGGATGCGTTTAATAGCGTCGGGATGAGCGCCATGTGGGGGGTCGCTCGTTCGTACGATAAGATACCCTCTGGGACGGTCGCTCTGGCGGCATGGGGCGTGTTGGATACCATGCAGGGAGTGGACAAAGATCGAATAGAGACGTTCTTCGAGACCTACTCGGATGCCTTGGGGCCGGAAAAGGAGCTGACAGGGACCTCGAGGCCTTGCTAATTCGGATGCGGGCGGAATCTCAACATCCAAGAGTCTTGATTCCGTAGATTGCTACAGTTTGTTCCATTCACGGGGATTCATTTCTGCGAGCAGGAACTTGACTGATTCGTCCCCCACAATAATGGCCACGCTCATCCCTTCCACTGTCGGAGGAGTTTCCGGAGGATTCACTGATTCCTTCCCCCTCGACGGGGGAAGGTTAGGATGAGGGTGCCGGTTGAGTGGTCTCAAGGCAGGTAACGATTGTATCTCGCCAAGGTGTACGTAACCCTGAAAACCACGGTCAACGACCCGCAAGGGCTGACTGTGCTGGCTACATTGCGGAACCTGGGATTTGCCGCCGCCACGGACGTTCGCGTAGGAAAATATCTGGAGGTCCGTATCGACAACCCTGACCGGTCCCAGGCGGAGGCTTTGGTCAACGAGATGTGCCGGGAACTTCTGTCCAACCCGGTGATTGAGGAATACCGCTTCGACCTGGAAGAGATGGCGCCGGAGGGATCAGCAACCTCCTGATAGGTGATGGCTGAAAGCTCCGAGAGGAGATAACAATCATGACAACCGCAAGCAACAACACCTACGTATACGTTGGGGCCGAAGCCAGTGGCCTTTACCGATTATCCCCCAGCTCTTCACGGTGGGAAGAGCTAACCATCGGACTGCCGGCAAACCCTATCGTGCCTGGAATAGCGATCCACCCTGACAATCCCGAGGTGGTATACGTGGGCACCCAGGACGGTCCTTATCGTAGCACAGACCGGGGCGGCCATTGGGAGCGGCTGGATTACCCCAGTTCCGGGGCGCCGGTGTGGACCTTCCTTTTCCGCCCTGGGGAACCCAAAGTAATGTACCTGGGGACCGCGCCAGGAGAGATTTACCGTAGCGTCGATGATGGGGATTCCTGGCGGAAACTGAACGCCACCATGGGCTCTAATGAGTGCAATATGGCCTTCCCCACCCGGGTCATCGCCCTGGCGGCAGACCCCAGCCATCCCGACGAGATGTACGCTGCCCTGGAGGTTGCCGGTGTCATCCGCAGCTCCGACGGCGGCGACACCTGGGACGAGATCACCGGCTCTTTGGCTCCCAGCGAGGATACCCTGGACCTGCACGGCGTTCAGTGCAGCGCCGCCACTCCTCACACGGTATACATCACTACTCGCCAAGGGCCTTTCATCGGCCCCGACCGGGGCAGGGAATGGATACCCGTGGAGTTCGGCCAGTATTCTCCCATAACCTACACCCGGGACCTGCGGATAGCCCCTACCGACCCCAATTCCCTGTATGTTTCCATCGGCGCTTCCGCCCGCAGTTCCCAAGGGGCTTTGTACCGCAGCCGGGACCTGTTCAAAACCTTTGAGCGTGTCGACCGGGGAATCACCGCCAACGCCACCATGATGGCGGTATCGGTTGACCCTCGTGCTCCCAGCCACATCTACTGCATCGCCCGGGACGGCCAAGTCTTCGGAACGTTGGATGACGGCGCCACCTGGACTACCCATCAACTGCCGGACAAAGCCAAAGAACTACGGGGTCTGGCCGCCGGGTAGCCGAACTCTCATCTGCAGGCGAAGACCAAATTCCACTGCGGTTATCGCAACCCAGGACGGATAGCTT
>PAJQ01000044.1 GCA_002710215.1 Chloroflexota bacterium
TTTGAAAAGTCTATCTCCCGAGTCAGAGGCTCGGTCACTCCGTAGACCAGGACGTGGCCGTAACGGGTGTCCAACTCAGATCCTTTGAGCACCACCACGCCGTACTGACTCGCCAGCGCCGAGTAGTCCTTGTCGAAGTCGAACTTGCGGTGCTCCGTCAGGACGATGCCGTCCACCACGTGGCCCCGCTTGCGCAGCACCCCTATCCACTTCAGATACTGTTCCACGGTGGCCCGGGAGTCGTCCGAGGAAACGGAGTGGCTATGCATATCCAGGTACACGGGCGGTGGTTGCCTCCTAACTTGAGATGGGTCTGAGAAACGGCGCCGGACCCCGCTAAGACCCAGACACCATGATAATTGTTGGCGGTGGTTTCATCAACTCCATTGGACGGTTTCAACGCACATGCCGGCGCCCGGCGCCGTGCCGGAAGAGTGGGGGAGTGGGGAGGGTCAGGTAGACCTGTAAGCCGGGTTTTGTAACCCCTTGCGGGGCGGTGGTCATCTATCTAGCCCTCCCGATGGCATTTGATGCCGCCGGGCTCCCGCGAACGGGACGATGTTGCCATCGGGGTCAAGCAGCCAACCCGGGGACGGGCCGGGCGCCCATAGTCCCCCTATTCGGCCTTGCTCCAGGTGGGGTTTAGCCGCCGCTGCGTCACCGCAGTCGGCCGGACGCTCTTACCGTCCGATTTCACCCTTATCCTTCCAGTGAAGGAAGGACGGTATGTTTCTGTGCCACTATCCGTCCCCTTAGGCGGCATCGCTGCCGCCTTAGAAGCCTGGGAGTTACCCAGCACCCTGCCCAGTGGAGCCCGGACTTTCCTCCCCCCCGATCCTTCCACCGAAGGACGGGGCGGCGGCCACCCAGTATACCTGCCCTCTCCAACTTGACTGTAGCATACGCATTTTGAAAGGGTCAAGGAGACGCCACCAACGGGCAGGCTTGCGCCCGTGGGCAGACTCGAGTGGATCGAGGACTTGGATAATTGGAAATCCCGTGGTATTCGGAAAGGAAGCTAGGTGAGGAATAGGATCCGGCCGCAGGTGCTGCACAGAACGGTCTGGCGGCCATTGCGCACCTTTTGTTGTTGTTGCGTGGGCAGAGCCATGCGGCAGGCCTGACAAAGGCCCCTTGAGACCTTAGCCACCGCCAGCCCGCCTTTGGCGTTGCGAAGTTTTTCGTATTGCTGCACTCCGGCTGGGTCTAAGGTGGCCGCCAGATCACCCCTCTGACTGGCGATGCCCTCCCGTTCCGATGACAGCCGGGTCAACGACTCAGTTAGTTCGGACTGGCGGGATTCCCAGGCAGTGCGGTTTTCCGCCAATCGTTGCTCCATCTCGGTGCACTTGTTCTGGGACTCCTCAGTGCGCGATGAAAGTTCGGCGAGTTCCAGGTCTAGTTTCTCCATCTGCGCTCGAACGTTAGCAGCTTCTTGCTCCAAACTCTCCAACGCGGATGGACTGGTCACCTCGCCACCGTAAAGTTGTCCATCCAAGCGAGTGGACCGCTCTCGCTGGGTTTCAGCTTCCACGCGCCGAGTTTTCATCAGCGATTGGAATTCCTCAAGGCTCTGTGATTCTTCCCGAAATGCCTCCTCCAATCCCCTCAATGCTGCCCCTAAGCTCACCTCTTTCTCCGCCTCAGCTGTCTTACTGTCGATCTGGTCGAGCGCTAGGTCCAGTTCCTGAAGGGAGAAAAGTTGTTTCGGAGAAGTCATAAATTTTCACCTTGCTGTCTGCTGATGATTTATATTTAGACTTTTCGTCTCAGTTTGATTCTAGGAACCGCCGCCATGGTTGTCAACTTTGGGGCCCCTCCCGAATTTAATTCCCATGAAGAGGCGGTTCCTGTATATTTGAAATCTGGCGAGGAGGCCGGTCTCCCCAACTTAATCAGGTGTGATTGATGCGTATTCTGCACTTCTCCGACCTGCACATCGGTGTCGAGAATTACGGACAGACCGACCCCGAGACCGGTTTGTCAACCCGGTTGGCCGACTTTTTGTCCTCGTTGGATGAAGTGGTGGATTACGCCCTGACGGAAGACGTCGATCTGGTACTTCTAGCGGGCGACGCGTATAAGGGCCGCGATCCTTCCCAGACCCATCAACGGGAATTTGCCAAACGCCTGGCCCGCCTGTCGGAAGCGGCGATTCCCACTTTCTTGTTGGTTGGCAACCACGATCTCCCCAATGCGGTGAGCCGGGCCACGGCGGTGGAGATTTTCCAAACCCTGCAAGTGCCGTACCTGCAGGTGGGAAGCAACCTCCAGAATTACTCGATACCAACCAAGTCCGGTCCGTTACAGATTATGGCCGTTCCCTGGCCCCGGCGCAGCGGGATACTGAGCCGGGAAGAATCCCGGGGCCTAACCATTGAAGAGGTGCGGCAGGCGGTCCAGAACCGGATGACTGAAGCGATCTACGCCAGGGCCCAGGCCTTGGACCCGGAGATTCCGGCCATATTGACCGGGCATGTAACGGTAAATGGGGCTACCGTGGGTACTGAACGATCCATGATGCTGGGCCAAGACCACGTGTTGCTGGCCGGCGACATCGGCCGGCCTCAAGTGGACTACGTGGCCCTGGGCCACATCCATAAGCACCAGATTTTGAGAAATGAAAACCCATTTATGGCCTACTCCGGCAGCCTCCAAAGGGTGGATTTTTCCGAGGAGGGCGACGATAAGGGGTTTTGCGTAGTCGATCTCGACCCGGCGGCGCCTCAAGGAAAACGGTTAGCCGATTTCAATTTTCATCGGCTCGATGCCCGGCGGTTCGTCACGGTGGACGTTACCGTGCCCTTGGGCGACCCGGATCCGACCTCTGCCGTGGTGCGGGCTATCGCCCGGAAGGACGTCGCCGGCGCGGTGGTGCGGGTTAGGGTTACGTTGCCCGCGGAAGTGGAAGCCCAGCTCAGGGATGCGGACATTCGAGAAGCCCTTAGCGCGGCCCACTACATAGCGGCGATTAACCGGGAGACGCCTCAAGAGAACCGCCGGACGCGCTTGGACGCCGATTCCGCCAGAGACCTCCAGCCGATGGAGGCGCTGCGTCTTTACCTCGAAAGCCGGGGAGTGGAACCAGAGAGGCAAGAAAAGATATTGCGTCACGCTGAACAGCTGGTGGAGCGAGAAGTTTCCGGACCTCCTTAGGGTCCGATAGCAAAGGCGCGCCGCCGCGTGTTCTGCCTTTAGTCCGGAGCTAGGTTACCCCAGTTGTTTGGCCAAGGCCTGACCGCCGTCCACCAATTCTTTGAACACTTCGGCCACGTTGACAATCTCGGAGATCAGTCCGGTTCCGGCCCCAGTGTAGGCGATCCCATCTTCCAGGTTTCCGTCAAGCATGGCCGGCCGGGCCATGGCCATCCCCAACTCATGCTCCCAGGCTTCGAAGTCGTTATCGGGTCCGGATAGTCCTTCTTCTTTCATGCGCAGAGCCATGCCGTTGCGAAGTATCCGGGTGGGCCAGCGATCGCCACCCACGATGACCGTACCGCTGTCGATGGCTGCTACAATCGCCTCTTTGAAGTTTTGGTGGGAGATGCACTCTTGGGTAGCGGCGAAGCGTGTGCCCATCTGCACTCCCTGGGCGCCCAAAGCCCGGGCGGCCACTACCCCGCGAGCATCCACCACTCCCCCAGAGGCGATCACGGGAATGGAGATCGATGTTGCTACTTGGGGCACCAGGACCATGGTGGACACTTTGTCTGGACCCCGCAGGCCGCCGGCTTCAAATCCTTCGGCTATCACGATGTCCACACCCTGCGCTTCGGCGCCCCGGGCATGGCGTACCGTGGACACTTGGTGCAGTACCACAATGTCATGATCCTTCAGAGTACCCGTATATAAGGCTGGGCTTCCCCCATAGGTGATGGCGATACGGACTCCGTCTTGGGTGGCGGCCTCAATCATGTCTTCTATTCTGGGATTGGGCAGATACAAGGCGATACCAAAGGGGTTGGAAGTTAGCCGCTGTACCCGGCGAATGTTGGCCTGAAGGTTGGCGACAAGGTCGCCGTCAACGTCCAGCCCGGCTGTGGGGTGAAGCACTCCTAGGCCCCCTGCATTGGACACGGCGGCAACCAATTCCGGGTTGGATACCCAAGGCAGCCCCGCTTGCAAAATGGGGTGGGCGATGGAGAGGGTGTTACAGACTTGGGTCCGCCTCATCAAAGCGTAAACCTGCCATGGGCTAAAAGTGTGACCGATTGTACGGCGCGGTCCAACCCATGTCAACAGGCCGGTAATCAAGTGTTAACGGCGGTGACCGGACAGCCATTCATAGGCTGGCCGGACGGTTTTGCAGATACGGAAGGACGAGACGGCCGCATTCCCCGGACCGAAGCAATCACAGCGCGGAAATCGGCATGATTGGGCGCGGTTCAGGGCAAGATTAGGGCAGTAGAGATCTAAGGGCTTCGGCAACAGGCCCAGGATCATTAATTTCTTCGATACGAATTACCTGCCGCTTCCCGATACCGCTGGCCACTACTACGCTGCCTCGTCCGGTCAGGATTTCGAAGAAGTTCCGGGCCTCTGAAATGGAGATGATTCGGCTCACCGGAATTTCCTTGGTGTCCAGCCACAGGAATTTGTACATATGTACAACCCTGCGGTCAGTGACGGTGTAGGTAATATGCAAGTTGCGGAGGTACCGCATGGCCCCCTTGAAGAAGAAATACAACCCTATCAAGAACAAGACAAAAGGATATACGTACGGCAACATCGTTGCTGTCACCATGAAGCCCGCAACCAGGAAGAAGGGGATGCTTAATATTAACCTGGCGTAGGCAGGCTTCATGGTGGGGTGGCGCATCACTAACTCTTCTTCCCCGGGTGATAGGGGCGGGGTTGGGGCTACCCCTGCCAAAGTCATATAGAGGCCAATAGCCATGAGAGCTCCCCCGACCACCAGGATGACGAAAGAGGCCCATAGGGGAATCGTAGCCACCTCGCCGCCTTGGACGCCTTGGAAACCCTGGAGAAATTCCACACCTTGGGTTTGTGTCAACAATCCGTACGCCCCGAACAGCAAGAAAGGTGTAGCAAGAATCGCGCTGACCAATAGCCGGCGGAACAAACCGATTATTAGGTTGTCTCCGAGCCTGCTCCCGAAGCCCCTTTTTACAACTGTCGCCATGAGCTAACCCCCCTTAACCATCTGCAGCATCGTGGCGCCGAGGGTAAGCACGATACCGATTACCGCGAGCATAGTCGGGTCCATCATGGAGTCTGCCGTGCCAAGTCCTCCGACGGCGTTGTTGGAGAAGAATCCCCGGCCGCTCTTCTTGTCTTCGGTTTCGAACGGAGTGCCGGGCGCACCTTCGCCGGGCAGGGACCTGGGACGACGGTCCCGATCTGTCCGCATCCGTTCTTCATCTAACTTCCTCCGTCGTTCCATCTCTTCCCGCTGCATCTGTTCCTGTCTGTCCATACGCTTCCGTTCCGCCTGCATCCGTTCTTCATCCAATCTTTTTTTCCGTTCCATTTCGCCCCTCTGCATCTGTTCCTGGCTCTCCATACGCTTCCGTTCCGCCTGCATCCGTTCTTCATCCATTTTCGTTTGCCGCTTCATCTCCTCCCTCTGCCTCTGTTCCTGGCCCTCCATACGCTTCCGTTCCGCCTGCATACGTTCCTCATCCATTTTTCTTTGCCGTTGGGTGTCTGCCTGTCTGCGCTGCTGCTCCTGCTGCCGTTCGCGTTGCTCTTGTGATTGGCGGCGCTGTTGGGTATTTGTCTCCTGCAATCGGCGCTCTAATTGTCTCAATTCCTCTTCTTTTTGGCGGAGTTCCCGTGCGAAGTTGCTCTCGAGGCTTTGTATGCGCGATTCGGTCTCCCTTTCACGGTTATTTAAGCGTCGTTGACGGTCTTCAACCGCCGTTCTTTCGCGTCTTTCTATGTTTTGCTCTGCTTGTCGAACCTGCATCTCTAGTTCGGGTATTCTCCTACAGACGCGCTCGTTGCTCTTACAGTCTTGCTGAGCCTGTTTATATTCATCTAGGTTTCGTTGGTATTGTAACTTGTTAAGTTCCAGCTCTTTATCTTGCCCAGGTTGATTTAGACTTTGCTTAAATTCCCGCAGCTTCCCTCGTAGATCTGTTACTTGTTGCTGAACTTGTTGACCTTTCTCGCGTTTCCAATTCTCGAGTTCTTGGCGAGCGTTCTGAAGTTCTTGCGAAGTCTGTTGGATCGCTGGGTTGGGTTGCCGGGGAGAGCCGGGTTGGTTCTGGCCGCTGACCATGCATTCTCGAGTCATACGCAGCCGTTCTTCGTCGGTGGTATCCTTTATCCCCGCAGGCATGCGCCCGAGGACTCTAGCTATACATTCCAGGTTCCACATTCCCGGAGCTCCCGGGATTTGTACACCTGGCTTGCTAGGTTGTCCACCACTCCCGAAATTCAAGTCAATCCGTGTCTTCCCGCCGGGCTCCCAGACGACGGTCTGGTCAGACTTAAGCGGTTGTCCGCCTGGCACCTTTGCTCGGAATTCCGCGGTCTTGCCGGCGAAGGACATTCCTGCCTGTTGCGGCACCAAAAGGCGGAAGTTCCCGGCCTTCACTAGCGCTCCCCGGTCGACCGCTCGACGTCCATCGATGATTACTACTACACCAGTCCCGTCTGGGGCAGGCCGACCGTTGACCGTGACCTTGCCCTGGAAGATGTGGGCCGGTGGTTGTTGCCCGTAGACGAACGGTGAGTTGTTCCAATTGGACAAGCCCATCATCAAGCCCAAGAGGATAAGTGCTTTGGTTATCAAGATANTCNTAGTAGATNGNAGAACNCATNNCNGNTCCTCTNNATNAGGAGATTANGGACATNGNGTGACGNAATGNNATGGANAATCTTGCGAATNCTTTTTCTGACCCGATCTCAGTATTTATACCACCGGCTAGGTTAGCCTGGCAAGCAAGGTAACAGAATCAGATGTGCTGTCAACCCGAAGGCTGATGAGTCGTCGGTACGTATTCGTGGCCTGGGAAAAGAAAGGAAGACGTTGATACGGTTAGAATTTGCTTGGATCGGCGGTTTGGAAGATAATGGCACCGGTGTCGCGTATTNCGTCGCGTATTTCAATGAAAATAGGAGATGGCGCCATGTCAAGAATCTGCATGATTCACCACATCAACATCCAGATCACAGACCGCCAGCAGACTCGGGAATGGTACGAAAAAGTTCTGGGCGCCGAGTTCTTGGACCGGGGGCCGGCGCTGAATAAACGCCAGCTTCAACTTCGTATCGGAACCGCCGAGATTCACACGTCTGTTACCCAGGCGTTCATCCCGGTGCCTCAAGTACACTTCGCGGTGGAAGTGGAAGACTGGGACGAGACTCTGGCGCATTTGGATTCCCTGGGAGTCTCCTATTCCAGGTCCGGCGGAGGCTCGTTTGTCGGCACCGGGGGCGCAGACCCATATCAAGGCACGCGCGAAGATACCGGTGAGCACTACACCTACATCAACGACCCGGACGGTAATCTTATAGAGTTGGTGTCCCACCCACTGGGCCTTGAAAGCTCCCACGGCGAGTCCATCGGTTTGGCCCATGATGCCTCTAACGTCCGCTGGACCCAGATCTCCGGTTTCGTCGAAGAGGCTAACGCGGAAGGCAAGGTGCTCAGTTCCTAGAACCTTCAGCTACCCCGTCGGAAACGGCTTGTGTAATATCGGGGCCTGACAAGGGTCTTTGGAAATATATATTCTTGATCCCCCCAACCTTCTTTAGAACTAAGATGGACGGGGGGATCTTAGTACCGCGCCTTAGGCGTTTTTTCATGGCCGGCGAACATCCTAACCCGAGGTAAGGGCTATGCTCAGCAGGGATGAAAACCAAATTTTGACCCAAACGGACCAAGGCACGCCCATGGGCGATGTCATGCGCCGTTATTGGCTACCGGCCCTTCTGTCCGAGGAGATACCCGGCGCCGATTGCCCTCCGGTCCGGGTCAAGCTGATGGGAGAAAAACTGGTGGCCTTCCGCGATACCGGCGGACGGATCGGTCTGTTGGATGAATTCTGCCCCCACCGGCTGGCGTCGTTGTTCCTGGGGCGAAACGAAGAGCACGGTCTTCGTTGTGTGTTCCATGGATGGAAGTTCAACGTTGAGGGGCGGTGTTTGGACATGATGAACGAACCGCCTGACAGCGACTTCAAGGATAAGATGTGGACCAAGTCATACCCCACGGTGGAGGCAGGCGGGGTTGTTTGGGCCTACCTGGGGCCTGAAGACCGAATACCGCCACCGCCCAATTTTGAGTGGACCCAGGTTCAAGCCACGCACCGGCACGTGTCCAAAAACCGGCAGGAGTGCAATTGGCTGCAAGGCCTGGAGGGAGGGGTCGATACCGCTCACGCGCCGATCCTGCACCGGGCAATAACGGCAAATACCGGCCGGGCTGGCATTGCGGTGAACTCCAACTTCGTGGTCGGAAGCGCGCCTTCTCTGGAAGTGGATACCACGGACTACGGATACCGGTACGTGGGCGTCCGCGCTCTGGGGGAGAAAGGCAACTACGTTCGGGCCTACCACTACGTGATGCCCTTCCACCAATTTCGTCCCCGGCAAGCGGCGGGGTACCAAGGCCAGCCGGCCAAGCCCCACGTTGCCGGGCATATGTGGGTACCCATGGATGATGAAAATTGTATGATCTACAACTTCATCTATAGCTTTGGGAAAGAACCCATAACCGAAGAAGAATGGCGGGAGATCGAACAGGGCTACGGTAGGGGGCCTGAGGACATTCTGCCGGATTTCCGAACCAAAGGAAATATCGGCAACGACTGGCTCATAGATCGACAAGTCCAGAAGACCGAGACTTTTACCGGGATCGAAGGAATCAATGCCCAGGATGTGGCCGTTCAAGAAAGCATGGGGCCTATAGTCGACCGCACCAGGGAAAACCTGACCCGCAGCGACATGGCCATCGTGGCGGCTCGCCGCATGTTGCTGGAGGCGTCAAGGACTGTCGCCGATGGGGGCGACCCACCCGGAGTGGGTACCAGTTATTACAATGTGCGGGCCATCGAAAGCGTTGTGCCGATCGGAGTGGAGTGGCGGGACGCGTTGATGCCTGACATGTATCCGGAGTTGTAGACCCGGAATAGCAAAGCGGGAAATAGGAGATAAAAAAGGGCGTCCCGAACGAATCGGGACGCCCCTACGTATTTGTCTTGGAAGTCGGTTAGGACTCAGGCCGATGCCACAACCATGGCGCCGACGGCCAGTTTGGGCAGGCTTACCGGTAGTTGCCGCCAGGTCTCACCATGATCCCCGCTGCAAAAGATCTGGCCCGGCTCCGTCCCGGCGTACACCGTGCCCGGCGATTGTAGGTCCCAGTCAAAGGAGACCACCATATCTTCGCCTTGGCCCACCGACTCGATCAGCTTCCAGTTGCGGCCACCGTCGGTGGAACGGTAGAACTGGGGATTCTCCCGCCGTGCGTTGGCGGACACCGTCAGCAGAACCACGTCGGCGTTGTCGGGTGCCGCGGCTATGTGCAAAGCGTATCGCCCGTCCAGGCCGTTGTTGATCACTTCCCAATTGTCGCCCTCGTCGTCGGTGCGATAGGGCGCCCGGGACGTGGCAACGTAGACGCTTTTGGGCCTGGCGCCGCTGAGTCCGATGCAGTGAACGTCGTCGTGGATCCCTGGCAGTTGCTTCCAGGTTGCCCCGCCGTCCCGGGATCGAACCATACCCCCTTCCTCTATGGCGGCGTACAAGTTGCTGGAATCGTGAGGGGCCGCTCTCAAATCTCGAACGTGGGAGTCCCTGGTCGGTGCGTGGAATCCCCACTGGCTAGACTCGGGCACCGCCGTGAATCCAGTGCACTCCTCCCATGTATCTCCGCCGTCAGAAGAGCTATATATGGACGCCGGTTCGCTGCCAACGTACACTTTTCCCTCGTCGCTGGAGTCGGCCTGCACGCTGTGGGCGTAATCGCTGGGGTAGGCGTCCAGATGGCGCCAGGTCTGTCCACCGTCGTCGGTACGGTAAACTCCGGCCTCGTAAGCGGCCAGGTAGGCCCTTCCTCCAACCATCGGGCTGGCGGTAAGCCGGGCGGCGGCGTGGGCCAGGGGGGTGACATCGCTACAGATCCAGGTCTCCCCCTGTCCGGATACGGCGCAAACGCCTTCTTGCAATCCCACATAGATTCTGCGGTTTTGGCTTTCGTTGTCTGGCATGGTCCTAACTCCTTAGATCGGAATGGTAGAGGTTCCTTATCGCTGAAGGCCGGAGAACTTTCCAGTAACAGACTGGTGGCCAGCGTTTTCCTCGTAGGCTTCTTCCCGGAAAAGGGCCAAGGATTTGATGACCGGGTTGTCCTGGATGGAGAAAAGTATGGCCTCTTGGCTGGAATCGTTTCCGAATTCGTGCCACGACCAGGACGGCACTACGAAGAGGTCTCCCCGGCTCCAATCGAACCGCTGGCCGTCGATGATGCTGTATCCCTCACCTTCAAATACATGGTAGACGGCGCTGGTGGTGTGCCGGTGCGCCCTGGTGTGGATGCCGGGACGAATCAGCTGGATCCAACAGGCCATGGTGGCTAATACCGATCCACCGGTGGTGGGGTCGGAATACTCCATGGCCACGTCGTCGAAGGGGCTTGAATCTACCTGGGCCAGATTCCAGAGGGCTTCGTAGGTCCGGTCCCATTTGTAGTGCCATAGTTGAGAATAAGGCAATTTGGTGTCTTCCCAGGCGGGCCGCAAAGCCCCGGAAGCGTATTTCTGAATCGACTCTCCGGTTCCGGTAACCGGCTGTTCGTCCTCGGGGTAGTTCTCAAAGAAGGTGGCGTGCAGGTTGTGGACCAACGGGGTATCGAGACCGTCGAGCCAAATCATGGGGGCTTCGCCCTCGCTGTTGTGATCGTGCCAAGTCCAGGACGGTGTGAGAACAAGGTCACCGCGTTCCATGTAACACTTGTCCCCCTGTACGGTGGTATAAACGCCTTCCCCCTGTAAAATCCAACGGATAGCCGTGGGGGTGTGGCGGTGGGCCGGGGCGCACTCACCGGGTAGGAGGAGTTGCAACGCTGCCGATATGGTATGGGTGGTGCCATGGCCCAACGCGGGATTCGCCAAGCGCAGGACCCGGCGCTGTACGTCCCGGTCCGGGGTGACCACCTCGCCGCTTCGCATGACCAACGGTTCAACTTCGGACCATTTCCAGAGAAAAGGAACCACCGTGGGCCGCTCTTCACCGCGGCGGAGCCATCCGGGCGCCAGGCTTGCCTGGTCGGTGGAGGCGTAGAATCGCTCCAGATCCTCGGGACTGACCTTACCTTGAATCACCATCGGTATCCTCCTTCCGAGACTGGTGCATGGTAGGAATAGACCAAATAATTTTTGACCAAAGCCGCGGCCTGAACCGGTTAGGGTAGGCCGGGCGCCGGCTAGGCTGAGGGGTTATTCGGGGGCAGGATGATTGGTAGTGGCTCCACGCTATCCAGACCGGGCGGGTTGATCTGATCCAGAGATTCCAGGAGGGCGTTGAGGCTATACATCACTTCGGTCAGCTCCGGGTCTTGGATCTCCAGGCCCACCGCGTGGCCAAGAGCTACCACTTCGTCTTTGGATAAGTCGGGCATGCTCGCCTCCCGCTAAAAACAACAGGGTGTGATTGCCCCATACTCCCGGAAATCGGCCGATCAGTCAAGAGGCCGGTTAGAATTATATGGAGACCTGATGCCCGATTCGGTTTTCCAGGGATCCAAACAGCCTTGAGGTACTAACCCACCTTGGTTATACTACCAACGGTCCAGACGCCACGCCACGCCACGCCACGACGAATCTGTACGCTGCGAGANAATATGATCGACTTGGGTCCTGAAACGGGTTTTGAAAAGTTCCCCGCACAGGTCGANTGGGGCGACTATTCCTTTTTCCTGGTGCGTAATAAGCAAGGGTACAAGCTGCTGTCCAACGTTTGCCCCCACCACGGAGGGGAGATNGTCGATTGGGGGACTTGCTTCATGTGCCCCGATCACGGCTGGCGCTTCGAACCTGAAGACGGTGAATGCATCAACGGCCCCAACGCCAGAATGTGGTCTTATGAGGTCACGGTGCAGGACGGCCATCTCCACGCCGACGTACCTTCGGATTAAGCCCGGTCCAACCCCATTCTAGCCTTCCCCCATAGAGGGGAAGGGAATTTTCNGCTTCTAGAGAGGGGGAATTAGAGAGGGGTGGTGGGTCGAGACCGCGACCCCAGGCCTCAGTAGGTCTTGATCTCCAAAAGGTGGCCGTCAGGGTCCTTGAAGTAGACGGCTTTGCCCATCCCCTTAGCGCCGGCGGTCATCCCTGGCCCCTTCATGTTTTCCTGCTCTCGGGGGCTGTCGCCGTACGAAATCCCGGATTCCCGGATCCTGGCGAAGGCGTCTTCGAACTCTTGGTGGTCCATGGCGAACGCGTAGTGGATGCTGCGGAAGTCATCCGATTCCCGAAAGTCAAAATTCAGAGTGTNGTTGACCTTCACGGCGAGGAAAGGGCCCACTTCCCCCAGGTTGTCGAACCCAAATATCCGGGTGTAAAACTCCACGGACTTCTCTCTATCCTTGACCGGAACGATGGTGTGATCCAACACAGTAGCCATGTCTTCAATCCTCCATTTGAACGATTCACGACGCGATTGGCAACGAGGCGATACTCACTATTCCGGTACTCTATTNACTGCCACGACCGATGTCAATCGCTACCCATAGCTGAAAGCTACATCCCCCACGTTTTTCCGAACTCCGCCCGCAAGACCAATTGGCCGGTTAATGACTGGGCGTCCTGCTTTGCCAGGTAGACCGCGGACGGGCCTACCTCAGAAGGTTCAACCCGCTCATGCCAGTCCCGCTGGGTCCAAGGTATCGCGGCCGAGCCTTCGGTGCGCAGGCTACCAGGCGAGAGCACGTTGACGGCGACGTTGTATTNCCGCACCTCATCGGCCAAGCAAAAGCTGAACATGTGAACGGCCGCTTTGCTGGTGCTGTACAGAACGCCGCCACCTTGCGTGGGGTCGTCGGCCATGCGGGAGCCGATGTTGATGATGCTGCCNCGGCGCTGGCGCATCATTATAGGCAGGACTGCCCGGGAGCAGAGATAGGGGCCCCGCACGTTCACTGTCATGATCCGGTCCCAACTTGCTGGGTCTATCTCTAGGATAGACTCTCCNAGGACCATGGCTCCGGCGTTGTTGAAAAGTACATCTATGCGCCCATAGCGCTCCTCGACCTGCCGGACCATTTCCCGGACTTGGCCGTCGTCGGTCACGTCGCAGACCAACGGGAAGACCTCGCCTCCGGCGTCGCGAATCGCCCGGGCGGTCTCATCCATGGTGCCGGTTAAACCGGTGGGTGAGTTGGCGCGGGCGCAGATGGCCACGCTGGCCCCCTCCCCGGCGAACTCTAGAGCGATGGCTTTGCCCAGCCCCCTGCTGGCCCCGGTGACGACAGCAACCATATCCTGCATCTGGTTCATGGCGTGCAATCCTAGTTCTAGTTTTGGAAAGNGTTGTTAGAATCTTCCGTTCGTGGTGAGCCNGTCGAACCATCCTTTCGCGGGAGAACCCTTCGACAAGCTCAGGGCGAACGGGGTTAGCAACGCTGATTTTAGAGAAGCAAGTTCTAAGAGAATCGGGTCTTGGCCCATCCCTGGTCGAAGGGAGTCCAGAAAAAGGACGTCAGCTTCAGGTGTTTGAACATCCAAACGCCGTCTATCCTGACATACTCCTCGTCGTATCTGCCCGAGCCCCACACTGCCTGATCATCTTCGGCGTAAGTGCAGGCTTGGAACAGGTACCAGGAGCCGCTGGCGGTATCGCCGTCCACTTCAATCACCGGGTTCATTACCATGTGTATCGCAAAGGGCAGTCGTTGGGACGCCCGGACAAAGAAGTCGTGGATCCCCGCCCGGCCGTCGGCTCTGCCCCGGATCCCACCGTCCCAAACCGCATCTTCNGTGAAGAGGCCGGCGATGGCCTCGGCGTTGTAATTGTCGTCGCAGTAGGCGCAATAACGTGCTTTGAGCCGCTTGATCTCCTCAACGTCCTCCAGGACTTGAAGCCGGCGTTCCAGGTCCTCCAAGCTCATCGTCTACCTCCTAAAANCTGACGGCTGATAGCTGTCAGCTCGTTCAAATCGCTGTCCACCCTCCGTCGACGATCAACAGATGCCCCGTGGTGGCTGATGACGAAGGGCTGGCCAGATAGATGGCCGCTCCCACCAATTCTTCCGGCTCCATCCGCCGTCCCAATGGCATGTTGGCCGACATGTCTTGCTGGACCTCCGAGGGTGACCGGGGGTCGGCTTCCTGCAAGCCGGGCGTTGTGGTGGGGCCAGGGCCGATGGCGTTGACGGTGATGCCGTATTTNATCCACTCCAAGGCCAATACCCGGGTCAGATTGGCTACGCCTGCCTTGCTGGAGCAGTAGGCAGCCCGGTCTTCCCGTGCTACCACCGCCAGTTGGGAAGAGATGTTGATGATTCGCCCATATCCTTGCTCNATCATGGGCCGGGCGGCAGCTTGGGCGCAAAAAAACGCGCCTTTCAGGTTAGTGTCCACCACGGCGTCCCAGTCTTCTTCGGTGACCTCCAGAGCCGCTTGCCTGCGGCGGATGCCGGCGTTGTTCACCAAGATATCCAGCCGCCCGAAGTCCCGAACCACGGCCGCGACGGACTCCCGGATGTTGGCCAGGTCCAGCACGTTCAGCGCGTAGGTGGCGCTTGTCCGGTCCAACCCTTCGATCTGAGATTGGATTCCTCTAGCTTCATCTAGCTTTTGAGGTATGTCAGAGACCGCNACATCGGCTCCGGCTTGGGCCAGCCCGATGGCCAAAGCGGCACCNATGCCCCGAGCCGAGCCGGTTACCAGGGCTACTTGTCCGTCTAGGTTGAGACCTGGGTAAGACATCGTAAAACTCCTCCTTAACCGGCCTACAACCCACCTCCAAGTGCAGCCGCCGGGTCATTCAACGGGCTTAGGCCAAACTGGAAACGGGATTCCCGCCGTACGCCGGTAAGTTGCCGGTTGTCAATCTGATGAGACTTATCGCGATTATCCTGAGCGTCGCCAGAGGCGGTAGCATAGCACAGGGGTCACGCCCGAGCCATAGGCTCCTCCTCGTATCATTAAAAATCACGGGTTCATGTTCTGTTTTCGTTCTTGCCAAAGAGGGNACTTGATCTTAGAGTCACCCAGGGAAATGCAAGCACTGATTATTCATCCAGCACACATTATTTATTAGGAGAACAATGGACAACATATGGATGAGGTAGCGCAGGCGCCCTTGCAACGCGGGCGCAGCCGTGGATTCATCCTGGCCAGTCTCTCGTTGGAGCACGGCGTCTCACACCTTTACGATCAAGGATTTCCGGTCTTCATGCCGGTCATCGCCCAATCCCTNGGTCTCAGCTATACCCAAGTAGCAACGCTGCTCAGCATCAGGCAGGTTGGTTCCGGGTTGGTCAGTTTGGNCGGGGGAGCGTTGGTGGACATCCTCAAGAGCCAGTGGGGGATGATTCTTACCCGGGTCCGCCATCGCTTACGCCCTGGTGGGAGCTTCCACCAATCAAGGGCGTCAAATGCCCCGGTTCTTGATTTACTAACCGGGTTACGGCCGCGGTGGATCTGTCTGCCGTTACGGACGTTGCCTTCTGCGCATTCGGATGGCAAGAAACAGTGCCGGTCTCTGGGCGTGGTTCTGGGCGCTCTGAGCGTGTTCTTGTCCTACAATGAAACCGCGATTAACCTTTTCTTCCGGTCCCGCTACCTTATGTCGATCTCCTTCTTTGTCGGCATAAGCTGGGCGGTGCGGCGCTTCGCCTTGCTGTGGTTCAAACGGTAAAAACCGACGAACTTCCAGTCAGTTTAAGTATCGCGGCGGCAACCCTCATGCTAACCGGCTACGTCATGCAGGCATACGGGGAGTCGGAAAAGTCTGCGATGATATCCCCGGTTACGGCCTAGATACTGGAAAAATTAAACGGGACCACCCCGGCGNGGGAATCATCACCAATTCGTTCCGGTTGAGCCTGTGGGTCAGCGCTCTTACACAATCACCAACTTTCACCACTTGCAACGTCGAACCGCCGGCGTTCTTTGCCGAAGATGACCGGCGGGTACGGTGTTTGCTGGGGTGGATATCCGGATGCGATACCGGGGCGGCGCGGGAAGAACTGAGGGCGAAGTGGATTCTGATTGAAGGGAAGTTCCCCTGGTGCAATGGGGAGAATCTTGGGGTGCCCGGCGTTTACAGGTTGTTGGATTACGAGAACCCGTGGGCGGACTTGCCTAATGTTCCTTGGTTAACGGAAATCTACCATCAAGGCACTACAACGGCTTGGAGGATTGAGAATGCCACGAATCTATCGGTGTTCCAAGAAGTCCAATAGGTCCGATTATTTCATTTTCATCATTTCCTGTATTGTGTGGCATCTCGGTTGGTTGCCCCAGCCCCGTATCAAGCCCAATCGGTACACGTCGCGCAATTCTCCCATCATAAAAACCTCTTCCTTGAACTCTCCCTCTATAACGAATCCCAAGTTCTGCAACNCTTTCAAACTAGCCCTGTTCCCAGATACCACACCGGCGGTCAGCTTTCGCAGTCCCAACCGGTTAAACGCATAGTCAACAACTAAGGCCCAGGCTTCCGAAGCGTAACCGTTCCCCCAGAAACTTTTATCGCCNATCATTATACCGGTATCGGCAGTCCGGTGAATCCAATTTATGTGATTCAAGGTGACGTTGCCTATATGGACGTCTGATTCTTTGTCAATGATCGCAAAGGCAAAATTGGACTTACTGTCTTCAAACCGGCTTAGANAACCCTCAAGATCGCCTTCAGTTACCGGGAATAAGAGGCCGACGAGATACTTAGTCACTTCGTAATCGTTGACCCACCCCAAATATCTCGGCCCTATATCGGTATTCGTCAGTGGCCTTAACCGAGTGCNGAGGCCTTCTATAAAAACCGTCATCGCTTAANCCCAGGCAAACTAGTAGGCACCAGANCCATTCTTAGCATCCCAAGCAATCGAGCGGTAAGAGGCACCGTAAAATTAAGATCACCGTAAGGGCATAAAACAAAACATCCCAGCCCCGAAACTGAAACTCATCTCTTAACCCTCATTCCGATCGGGAGTCACCAGAACCCGCCATGGTGGCCCATCCATGAATAGTAGTCCGGTAAACTAAGCAGAGCGAAGGCCGAAAACCGGCTGAATCGAGCTGAGAGCCNTCTCACGGCGNTTTCTGGGCTCACTGGCTGGTTACCTCGGCTCGCCTCGGCAATCCGGCACTGTTTTTTGACCCGGCCACCGCCAAAGGGCATATCCGGTGACACCAATCCACACCAATGCTGCAAGTATCCCATTTTCCACCGCAATCCTTAACGGGACGGGATGAAGGCCTGGATGTTCGGCAATTCCGGTTGGGAGAAACGACGCCAGCCCGGCCTGTAGCAACCATGCAGGATCAAGGGTATCTATATAAAAATGATGTCCTGGGTTCTCTCGGCCCTGCGCGGGTGGTNTGAGCTCCATCTTCTACTACATCGGTATTCTCACCGGAATCTCCGCGATCGTTATGATCTTCATTCCCCTTCGCCTATTGAACCATGTAACGCGGGCCTCAAGGTGACGGGTGTATGTTTCTGGGGGAGGGTTACAGAGATACCCGTGTAGGGGCACGGCTTGACGTGCCCTCACCGTTGTCACAGGCCGAAGAGGCTAAGGCTGCGCGTATGCTGACAACGCGCACTTCTGCTTGACACTCTCCGTGACCCCTCTTACAATCTGGTTGCCGCCCACCCGTAGCGGGGGCGAGCACCAAGCAATCTGCGACATCAGTCGTAGACTGAGCAATCTGGTGGGCCGCTGGGATCCTATGCCGACCGAGACGGCCAAAATCGAAAGTGTTGTTTATTTTGCGCCCCGCTGCGTCGGGGCTTTCCTTTTGTTTGCCTCAGGTCGCATATGCGTAGGGACAAGCGTGCCCGGGAGGCTGGGTGAATAACACCATCACCTCGGTCAAAGGGCTGGAGGCCGGTCANTACACCGACCGGGNCCATGCCACCGGTTGTACCGTGATTATCTGTCGCCAAGGAGCGGTGGGCGGCGTCGACGTTCGAGGCGGCTCCCCAGGAACCAGGGAAACCGACCTGTTAAGGCCGGCCCACCGAGTGGACCGGGTCCACGCCATCCTCCTCAGCGGCGGCAGCGCGTTCGGCCTTGACGCCGCTTCCGGGGTAGTGCGGTACCTGGAAGGGCAGGGTGTTGGCTTTGAAGCCGGACCGGCCATCGTTCCGATAGTGTCGGCGGCCATTCTATTCGATCTGGGGTTGGTTACCCATGACGTTCGTCCCGGTCCTGAAGAAGGTCTTGCCGCCTGCCTGGCGGCCGATGCCGGTCCGATGGATGAAGGCAGCGTCGGAGCTGGGACTGGGGCAACCGTCGCCAAAGGCAGAGGAATCGCGTCGGCGGTCAAGTGCGGCATCGGCTCCGCCAGCCTGCGGCTCCCCGGCGGCGCGGTGGTGGCCGCCGTCGTGGCTGTTAACGCCTATGGCGGCCTGTACGACCATAAGACGGGGCGGTTAATGGCCGGACCCCGGCGTGAAGGCGGCGGNTTCGAGGATCCGATGGAGATTCTTCTGGAAGACGATGGCAGCCAAGAAGGTCCGTCCATGGCAAACACCACCATCGGATTGGTGGCTACCGACGCCTTGCTGAGCCGGGAGGAGGTCAACCATCTGGCGGGATTGAGCCACGACGGTTTGGCCCTGACGATTCGGCCCTGTCACACCATGAGGGACGGAGACACCATGTTCGCCATGGCCACCGGTCANGGTCCCCAAACTTCGGACCTTACCGCATTGGGCGCCGCTTCAGTCGAGGTCACCGCCCGGGCGGTATTGCGGGCCGCGGAAACAGCTACCGGCCTCGGCGGGGCGCCGTCCATCGGCGAGATTAATCATGGCTAGCCGAAACCTGGATATCGGATTCATCGGGATCGGGGTCTTGGGCAGGGGACTTTCCCTGGCTTTGGCGGAGCGGGGNTATCGAGTTGCCGGCGCGCACAGCCGCTCTGAAGCGTCGGCCCGGTGGTTGGCGGACCGTATTCCCGGATGCGACGTATACGCTTCGGCACAAGCGCTGTCAGATGTCTCCGGCCTGGTCTTTATAACCACTCNTGATTCGGCTATCGAAGAGGTAACTAGGTCGGTGAACTGGCGTTACGGCCAAGGCGTGGTCCATTGCTGTGGCGGGGCATCCATCGAGTTGCTGAAGTCCGCCGCCCAACAGGGCGCGATGACCGGAGCTTTCCACCCCTTCCAGACATTTGCCGGGCTGGCCTCCCCAGAAGAGGCCGCGGCCAGACTGTCTGGGGTAACTTTCGCGGTAGACGGTGAAGGGTGGATAGGCGGTTACCTGCACAGTGTCGCCGAGGACTTGGATGGACATTCCGTATCCATCTCCGGTGAAGACCGCCCCCTATATCACGCTGCCGCAGTGTTCGGGTGCGGCTATCTGGTGGCTTTGCTNAAAACAGCCGTGAGCCTTTGGGAAACGATGGGCTTCTCCCCAGAACAAGCGATTCAAGCCTTGATGCCTTTGGCATCCGCCACCCTGGGAAACGTGGCGCGAGAGGGGTTGCTGCCCAGCGCCACCGGGCCGGCCATCCGCGGCGATGTTTTGACTCTACGCTCCCACCTAGAGTCGTTGTTTCAACGCTCCCCGGAGTTGGTGTCCCTGTACGGAAATCTGGCCCGAGCTTCCCTGCCTCTGGCGGTAGGGCACGGCCTGGGCCCAAGCCAATTGACCGCCATAGAAGAACTGGTCGACCACTATATAGGCATCGAATAATCAAACGACATCCGAACAAGCCTCCTCCCTTTAGAAGGGGGGATTGAGGGTGGTCGTTCCCCCAGGGCGAACATCGGCATACCCAACTGTCCGGAGGTAACAAGCATGGCAAAGGTGACCATCAGNGACATCGGCCAGATGAAGGCCGAGGGTAAAAAGATACCCATGGTTACTGCCTACGACTACACCTCAGCATGCCTGGCTGATCAAGCCGGGATACCNATACTCCTGGTTGGCGACAGCCTGGGCATGGTGGTGCTGGGCTACGAGTCCACGGTCAAGGTGACGATTGATGACATTCTGCACCATACCAAAGCCGTGGTCCGGGGCGCCAAGCAAGCGCTGGTCGTCGCCGACATGCCATTTATGACTTACCACATAGACCAATCCCAGGCACTCACCAACGCCGCCCGATTGATCCAAGAAGGCGGCGCGCAAACCGTAAAGCTGGAGGGTGGCGAGAACGTGGCGGATACTGTACACCGGATGGTTGAGAGCGGCATACCGGTGATGGGCCACATCGGACTCACCCCCCAGTCCATCAACTCCTTTGGTGGATACCGGGTGCAGGGCCGGGACCGGGAAGAGGCGGCCAAGTTGTTGCGTGACGCCAAAGCCCTGGAGGATGCCGGCGCTTATGCCATCGTCTTGGAGCTGGTGCCGACTCCTCTGGCAGGTCTGATATCAAGACAGTTGACCGTGCCTACCATCGGCATTGGGGCTGGAGTTGAGTGTGACGGACAGGTCCAGGTACTCCACGACATGCTTGGTCTGTTCACCGATTTTGTGCCCAGGCATGCGAAACAGTATGCCCAATTGGCCGAGTCAATAAAAGGGGCGTTTGCCCAATACGTCCAGGACGTCGAATGCGGGTCTTTCCCCACCGGCAAGCAAAGCTTTGGCATGGACGAGGCAATCTTGGAAGAGCTGACTGTCCTGCCCTAAATAGGTTCCCGCCCAACCCCCCTTGCCGCTCGGCCGCGGGTCGAGGTCAAGTAGCGGTCTCCAAGGAGAAACGGCGTCTTCATGCAAGTCCTCCAAAACCGGCGCCAGATGGCCGCCGCCTGCCGTTCAGCCAAGCGTCCCCTGGGCTTGGTGCCGACCATGGGCGCGCTTCACGAAGGCCACATTGCTTTGGTGAAGGAAGCGAGGAAGAATAACTCAACCCTCGCGGCGACGATCTTCGTTAATCCCTCCCAGTTCGGACCCCAGGAAGACCTGTCGGCTTATCCCCGCAACTTGGAACGGGACTCGGCTTTGCTCAAGGAAGAGGGAGTTGACCTAGTGTTCACGCCCGGCGTCGAAGAGATTTATCCGCCGGGTTTCAACACCTGGGTGGATGTTGGNGGACTGGGCGACCGGCTGGAGGGGGAGCATCGTCCCGGTCACTTCCGGGGAGTGGCCACGGTGGTTGCTAAGTTGTTCAACATCGTCGGCCCCGACCGGGCCTATTTTGGGCAGAAGGACGGGCAGCAGTCGGCAGTAATTCGCAAGATGGTTCGTGACCTAGACCTAGATGTGGAGGTAGTGATGGTCCCCACGGTGAGGGACAGCGACGGATTGGCCCTCAGCAGCCGCAATGCTTATCTGACCGAGGAACAACGCCGGGCCGCGCCGGTTGTTTACCGGGCGTTACAGTTGGCGCAAAGACTTTGGCAGGAGGGGATCACCGACGGCAGTCGGATCCGTTCGGAGACCAGACTGGTGTTGGAGAGCGAAGGGTTGATCGAACGGATCGACTACGTTAGTGTGGCCAACGCCGAAACCCTGGAAGAGTTAGACATAGTTGAGGGGCGCGTCATGGTTTCCGTGGCCGTTCAGTTGGGCAAGCCCCGCCTGATTGATAACATTATTCTGGAATGAATCTGGGTTTCACCACTGGTTTAGGGGCACGGCTAGCCGTGCCCCTAAAGGTTTC
Source organism: Chloroflexota bacterium (assembly GCA_002710215.1). GTDB lineage: Bacteria > Chloroflexota > Dehalococcoidia > Lucifugimonadales > UBA3495 > UBA11650. The sequence continues at coordinate 21,765 of PAJQ01000044.1, forward strand.
TTGTGTCGTCCTAGTTCTAGGGCCAGTTACGAGAATCGAGTGTCATTCCGACCGCAGGGAGGAATCTGGTGGGTGGTGAGGGTGCCCCACCCCAGATGCTTCGCCGCTGCGGCTGGCNCAGCATGACATTGCCACCTCGGCGGACTCAACATGACACTTTTGGAGCGTTGACGGGCTGACTCGGTCAGTCAACCGGCCGCCATTGACGCGGTTCCGGCCGCCTATTGGTGTTCTTGGGGATGGGGTTGTTCCCGTAGCAGGCTCAAGGCCTGCAGGACGGGGGCATCGGTGAAGCTGAACAACACTGCGGGATTAACGGCCGACGAGTTGACGTGCTCGTGGAAAGCCCAGCCAGGAACGCAGAAAACGTCCTTTTCGCTCCAATCCAATCTCTGGCCGTCAACGATTGAATAGCCTTCCCCTTCAACCACATGGTAGATGACGCTGGCGGTGTGGCGGTGAGCCTTGGTGGCTTCGCTGGGCCGCAGCAACTGCGCATGGCAGGCCATTGTCGGCATGACCGGTCCGCCGGAATTGGGATTGGTGTATTCCAGAACCACTCCGTCANAGGGGCTGCCGTCTGCCACCGGGGCCAAGCCCTGCAGCGCCGACCATGTCTTGTCCCACGGATAGTGCATCAGCGGCGAATAAGTACTCTGAGGTTTTTCCCAGGCCGGACGCAGTGCGCCGGATCCGTAGGCGGTCAGGGAAGAATCGGTGGGAAGGGTGATTGGCTGGATGTCCTCGGGATAGGGCTCGAAGAATACGGCCTCCAGCAGGTGGGTCAAAGGCAAGTCCAGACCGTCCAGCCAGATGATGGGGTTGCCGGTGGTGTTGCCGTGGTCGTGCCAGGTCCAGTTGGGGGTCAACACCAGGTCTCCGGGAAGCATGGGTATCTTGTCGCCCTCGACGGTGGTATGGCCGCCGTCGCTTTCGATGATGAATCGTAGAGCCGCCGGCGTGTGCCGGTGGGCGCGGGCCGACTCTCCCGGCATGACGATCTGCAGGCCGGAAAACAGGCTGTTGGTGGTGGCAATCCGGCCCTCTAAGCCGGGGTTCAGCANCATCAATACCCGTCGTTCCGCGTCCTCGGTGCCCACAAGTTCCGCCGCCCGCATNGCTTGGGGGCGCAGCTCTTTCCAACGCCATAGGTAGGGTAGGGCTTTACTCTTGGGCTCGTTGACCAGCGCCTGTTCTTGCCGGGTCCATAGAGCGGCGGTGCTGTAGGTCCCCAGGTCCCGGTAGAAGCCTTCCAGTTCTTCGGGTGTCGCTTTGGAAGCGGAAGGTCTCAGCATGGTATTACCCCTCCAGTTGCTAATCGCTAGCCTATAACACATCCCCTGCCGCGTCGTTCTGAGCGAGGCGAAGAATCTCCACTCCACGCTGTCATTCTGAGGAGCGGAGCGACGAAAGAATGACAGCGTGGAATTTTGTTATGTGTTTAGCTCTGGGTCAGTTCGCGGACCGCCTCGGTGAACGCGGGAACCACTTGCTCCCAATCCCCAACGACGCCATAACGGGCTTCCTTGAAGATATTGGATTCCGCGTCTTTGTTGATAGCGACGATNACCTTGGCGCCGGANCAGCCCGCCATGTGCTGGCTGGCCCCGGAGATGGCAACGGTGATATACACCTCAGGGGTAATGGTCTTACCCGTCAGGCCAACCTGGTANCTTGAAGGGACCCAGCCCGAATCTACCGCCGCCCGGGACGCGCCCACGGCGCCGCCCAACAGCTTGGCCAGGGTTTCCAGGNCCTGAAAGGGCTCGGGTCCGCCCAAACCGCGACCGCCGGAGACCACGACACGCGCATCTTCCAGCTTCACTCCCTCGGCCGCTTCTTCCACCACGTCGACCACTTGGCAACGAGCCTGGGAGGGGTCCAACTCCACCGGGAAAGACACAACCTGGCCCTGTCTTGAGGAGTCAGGGTCCAAGGGCTCGTAGACTTTAGGGCGGATGGCGGCGATCTGAGGAGAGTAGTTGCACCGGACCACCGCGATGGCGTTACCGCCATACACCGGGCGGTTGGCCAGCAGGGTCTTCGACCCGGCATCGACCGATATCTCCAGACAATCTTGGGCCAATCCGACGCCCAACCGGAACGCCAGCCGAGGGGCAAGCTCCCTTCCTTCATTGGTCCGCCCGATCAATACGACGCGGGGAGACAGATCCCGGCAGAGGGCTTCCATCGCGGCTAGGTAAAGGTCCACTTGGTATTGGGCCAATTGGGGATGGGTAACAGCGTAGACTTTGTCGGCCCCATAACTGATGGCCTGTTGGGACGGTTGGTCCAACGTGTCGCCCAGCAATCCGATGGACAACTCTTCGCCCAGGTCGTCGGCTGCTTTGCGGCCGGCCGTCAGCAGTTCTCTGGACGTGGAGCTAAGCTCGCCGTCCGGTGAATCACCCAGTACCAATACGCCCGATTCGTCCGCCATGTTACCTCCGGCTTTGGATGTTGATGGTTCTTTGAGAGCTGACCGCTGGCTAAATCAGCTTGGCCTCGCGGAGTTTCAGCGCCAGTTGCCTTCCGGCATCGGCGGCGTCATCTCCTTCGATGATTTCACATTGTTGATCGCGCACCGGCACGAACAGTTCTTGTAGCGTGACCCTGGGCTCCAGTTGGGAGGCGTCGGCATCTAGATCAGCGGAAGTCCAGATAGTAGGCCGCTTCCTGGTGGCGGCCATGATACCCCGCAGAGTGGGGTAGCGGGGTTGGCCCAACTCGTTACTCACGGTAACCAGAGCCGGGAGAGGGGCTTCCACTACTTCATAGCCGTCGTTGGTGATTCGTTCAACGGAGACCTTGCCATCCTTAATCTCCACCTTTTTGCCCAATGAGACGCAGGAAAGACCCAAGATCTCGGCTACTCCCAACGGGACTTGGGCGTTGTCCCAATCGGATGCCTGCCTGCCGCAGATGATTAGGTCGAACCCGCCCAGCTTGCGTATCGCCGCCGCCAATAACTGGGCGGTGAAAAAACTGTCGATGGAATTTTCGAAGGCATCGTCCTGCAACAAGACCAGCTCGTCGGCGCCCATGGAAAGGGGCTTTTTCATTACGTCCAGGGCGAAGGAAGTGCCGGTGGAGATGACAGTTATAGAGGCTTCTTGAGAATCCTTGATCTGCAGGGCCGCTTCCACGGCGTTTTCGTCGAAACCGTTGACAACGGGAGGAATGTTAGACGGTGGCACAACCGCTTTGGCATCGGCGCCGATGCGAAAAGCGGCCATGGGCATCTCTGGATCGATGACCTGTTTGGCCAGGACGGCGATGCTCACCGGCATGGTAGTTCCCCCTTAAAATTGGCAAATTTGAGACTATGTGAAACATATCACGAGCCTATGTACGTGTCAATGAAGGCCCCCGAACGCCACCTTGATAAGCCGCCTGAAGAGTGCCGTTTTATGGCCTTCAGCCGGTTCGCCACGGAATAAATGTTATAATGTGAATGACTCTCCACGGTTTAGTCCGTACTGCCTCCCTCTGATTCCATGATTCCCACAGATTGTATCGATTCCCTATTTGGCGTGGAAATAAATTCGTGGAAAAATATTCGTGGAAGTATACGAGGTGTTAAATGGATACCCAACTATTCGGAAGTGGATCAGTAGCGTTACAAGAGGAGATTAATCGAGCTTTTATCAGCGCCATGAGCCGGGTCTACTTGTGGATGACCGGCGGATTGGTGTTAACCACCGTCGTCGCGATGGTGGTGGCTTTGAACCCTGAAGTCCAAGAGGCGGTGTTCAGCAATGGCCTGATCGTGTTCGGGCTTATCGGGGCTCAGATCGGCTTGGTGTTACTAATTTCAGTGACGATCAATAAACTGTCTCCAGCAACGGCATTGGGACTCTTTTTCCTCTTTGCTGGCATGATGGGCATGACCTTGTCGGTAATCTTTGTCGTGTACGACTTAGGGACCATTGGATTGGCTTTCGCGGCCACCGCATCCATCTTCGCTGGGTTGTCCATCGCGGGCCTGACCACCAAACGAGACCTGACAAGCTTGGGGCCGATCCTGTTCGCCTCACTCTTCGGCCTGATACTAGCGTCCTTCGCCAACGTGTTCTTTCAAAGCACTGCTCTGGAATGGCTGGTGTCTTTTGCCGGAGTGATTATCTTCATGGGCTTGACCGTCTACGATTCCAAAAAAATCAAGGAGATGACCTCGGAGGCCGTGATGCAGGGAGATACTCTCGCTGTCAGCCGGATAGGAGCTATCGGAGCCTTGAAGCTTTACCTGGATCTGATCAACCTGTTCATATTCATTTTGAGTATCGTTGGCAATCGAAAGTAACAGGTCACTCTCCGCCTTCATCCTCAATGGACTCCAAGCGAGGCCCGGCCCAACTAGCCGGGCCTTTTGCTATCGAGGGCCTTCCTAAAACCAGTCTGCTGGCCTTCAATCTGAAGACCTTATCAGCGCTCGTTGCGGCCATGATTTAAGCAAGTTGCTACGCTACAATCCCATAAATGCCGGATATTTGGACGTATTCGGGGTTGTTTCACGCCTGGCGTCAGTCCGATGATCGCGGATGGCGCCTGTTCCGCCCCGTATCACTGTACTTTTTTAATCAAGCTTAAAGTACTAACTCTTGACCAATAGGACCGGGAGGTTGGCATAAGTTATGGGCCTGCCATTAATGATTCTCCGATTCGTGGCGACTCCGATCCTGGGTATCGCCATTTTCGCCGGACTCCTGCTGACGTTGGTTGGGAATAATATTGTCGACAAATTACTGAACGCCGATTTTTATACCGATACCATCGCGGAACAGAATACCTACAACCGCATCTACGACGATGTTCTACTGGACCAAAAGGCGAAAGACAAAGTTCAAGAACTTCTTGGGGACGTCAAAGTAGTGAGTCCCGAGGATATTGTGGGACTGGTCCGTGGGTTGCTGCCTCCGGAATACCTGCAGACGCAGGTTGAGGGCGCGATTCAAAGTTCGATGGCATATCTTAACGAAGACTCGGATACTCTGGAACTTTACTTGGAGATGGGGCCGGCGATAGATAAGATAAAACCCACGTTGTTAGACTACGTTGACCGCCGCATAGACGGCATTCCCGAAGCGGATCCCGGCCCCGCTGAATGTAATCCTGGTACCGTCAAGAGTGTTGGTGACGGCTACCAAGAAGTATTCCGGAATCTGGCTGGAGGCCAAGTTCCAGCTTCCTTGCCATCCATCAAGGTAATTGCCGAGCCGTGCCGCGTGCTGATCTTCGACTCAGCTTTCCCAGCCTTGTTTGCCGACGACACCTTGGATAGCCGGACAACCCAAGCGTTGGGTAATGCCACGGACGACATCCGGGCGGCGTTCGTCGCCGGGGATACCCACGGAGTGTTAAAAGCAGCGGCCAGGCCATTGTTCGAGCCGCCGGTTGACGATGTTGTCGCCAAGATCCGTGAACGGTTGGACGAGCGTGACCGGCTAGACCTTATCAGTTTGATTGGTCGCAACGTCTCCTTGGGTCGCGGATTTGACGTCGTGAGCAGCGGTCCTAAGGCTGTGCCCAACCTACCTCCCCCGAGCGAACAACGCTTCAGGGGGCAAGTGGCCGAGATACAGGCGTTGGTTGTCCAATACCGAGCGTTGGGAGGGACGTTGGCGCCCTTGATGTTGTACGGCGGCGCCATTCTGTTGGCCGTTCTTCACCTTCCCAAGTTGAGCGCTGCCATGCGATGGCCCGGTATCTGCCTGTTAGTGTCCGGCGGCCTTTTCTTTATCTTGGGTAAAATACTCGAATCTAAAGTGGTGGATTGGCTGATAACCGGGGTAGACCAGATCACCGCAAATGCGCCGGGTATTCCAGGCCCCGCGGTCAATCTGATTAGCGACCTCGTCCTATCCTTCGGCCAGCAACTTACCCAAGGATTCGCCGCACCGGCGTTCACCGTGCTTATAGTGGGAGCGTTGCTCTTCGCGGCCTCAATCGTCTTGTCGATAGTGAAGCCCTTCATTCCGGGCCTGTCGTAAGGCAAGGCCGGGAAGGTGGCCTCAGCCGGGATTTAAAACAGGGCTATTGGATTCACCGGAGAACCGGTGACGTTCCGCAAGCGCAAGGGCCCCAAGGTCAGCATGAACTCATACCGCTGACGCTGAGCGCAGGCTTGGCTTAGCTCCTCCAGGTTGGCGTTGTCGATCAGCCACATGCCCAGGGTCACCAAAGAAACGGTGTGCAGCGGCGCGGTAATGGTGGCGTAGTGGCTGGGTTGGCAGTCGTTGGAGGTGTCCGTGCCCAGCATGGCCACACCCCGCTCTTTGAACCATGGAGTGCACGCTACCTGGCAGGCCGTGGCCGGTTCCGTGTTGGGCACCGGCCCCATGTCCAGCCGCTTGCGGTAGTTGCCGGTGCGCACCAGCAGAATGTCCCCTTCCTCGACTCGCACTCCTTGCGCCCGCTCGGCGGCTTCCAGATCTTGGGGCATAACCGGCTCTTCCGGCGGCACCCAGGAGACGCCACGCACCGCCGGGATATCCAACAGCACACCTCGGGTGACGATACCGTCCGAGGCTACCTCAATGGAGTGGGTCTGGGCGCCCTCCCGGGAAGTTATCTGACTGGCCGGGTTGCCGTTGTACAGCTTGCCTCGCCACGAGTAGTGGGATAGGGCGTCGATGTGAGTGATGGTCCGGCCGTGAAATACCATGCCAATGAATTCGGCCGCTCCCCGGCGCACTAAGCGGCGCTCTTCCGGGTCGGTATCCCGTCCTTCACCGCTGTCCACCATGTAGCGCTGGACCTGATGGGAGATGTCGGGCGTCAAGTCGGTGACAATGGGCCGGGCGCAGCTAACGGCAACGCCATCCCGCACCAGACTTGCCGCCTGCTGCCGTTTGGCGGGAGTGATCAGGTTCAGACAGCCCATCTGGTCGTCGCCGCCCCAGCGGCCCCAGTTGGATAGGGTCTCCATCCACTCCAATACCTGGGCTTCCGAGGGTATTTCGGACGATATTTCAGATGGCATGAAGGGGCTCCTTTTTGGTTGGTTACGAACTGTTGACAATGCCTCGGTCTGAGTTGAGGATACTGGGGCTAATTTGCCTCCTCTTCCCTTGTGGGAGAGGATTGAGGTGAGGGGTATCACCCCATCCTAACCTTCCTCTTCAAGGGTGGAGGGACAATCGTTTGAATTTTGGTGTCTACCCGGAATTTGGACTTTGTACGAAAGTATTTAATCCCCCGAACCCAGGCTATTCAATTGGGCACGGGGGAGTTTGGATGGTGAGCGGCGGGTTTGATTCCGGCTTGAGTTTAGTCGCTCACGATCACGTCGACCAGCGCGGTGGTGCCACCGTTTACTGCGGCCAAGGCTCGTTCCAGAGCCGGCTTGAGTTCGTCGGGGTCTTCCACCCGTTCACTGTGGCCGCCGAAGGGCGTCACCAGGTCGGCATAGTTGGGGCCGGGGATGTCCACTCCGTGGTGGATCCCGGTCTTAGCGGCTATTCCTTCGGGGTAGAACTGCAAGTGCAGATTTTGCATCGCGGCATACTTGCCATTGTTGAAAACTATTATCAGGATGGGCAGGTTTTCCGCGGCAGACACGCCGAAACTTTGGACGACGGGGTTGTAAAGGAAGGAGCCATCGCCCATCAGAGCGACTACCGGGGAGTTTGGCTTGGCAAGTTTGACGCCGAGGGCCGTGCCCAATCCTTGGCCCAGTCCGCCATTGGGGTGGAAGTAGCGTTGGGGGGTGTTCCAGGCGATGTGCCGCAGGATGGCGCCCCGGTGGGTGATGGTTTCCTCAACGTAGGTGGCGTCGTCGGGCATCACCTCGCTGATAGCGGCGCATAACCATACTGGGTCGATGGGGCCTTTGGATCTGGCCGCCTCGACGGCGGCGCGGTTACTTTCCGTTGCCTTGTCGTGCTCGGCCTCCCATTGGGTCTTTCTCGCTGAGATCGCCCCAGCGTTAAGACCGCCGTTGGACTCCACGGCGTCGGCCAACAGCTTGACGGTTACGCCTATGTCGCCTTCCAGGTATATGTTGGCGTGAAGGGCTTGGTAGGTCAGGTGCTCTTTCAGAGGATACTCATCGATGGAGATCACCGTACCCGTCGCGGGGCCGGCGGACGGCGGATACCAGGGGGTCTTGCTTCCCACCAACAGGATCACGTCGGAGGTGTCTTTGAACCGGTTTACGTTGGTCCCCTGGTACATGGGATGGTCCTTGGGGAAGTTGGCGTAGCCAGGGCCCGATTCCACCACCGGTATCGACAACAATTCCGCGAGCCTGACCATCTGATGGAAAGCTTCCACGTCCCGTCCGGCGGATTCGGTGATGATTACCGGGGAAGACGCTCCGGCCAACAATCGGGCGACCTCGTCTATGGCAGAGGCTTCGGAATGGGTTTTCGGCGGCGCGGGAATCTTGCCCATTCTCGCTGGAGGAGTCCAGGCGGGGAGCATGACTTCCATGGGGATGTCGAGGAAGGTCGGACCTTTGGGCAGCCGCTGGGCCATCTCGCCGGCCCTGGTTATCGACTCGTAGAGGTTAAAGTGGGTGGATACGTGGCTGCTCCACTTGGTGAAAGGTTCAACCCACCGGTCTGCCCCGCCAACCACGTTCAGCCCCCGGTACCACTGGCCGCCGGGATCGAAATTGGGATCCTCACCATTGGTGATGGATTCACCGGAGCAGACCAGCATGGGCACCTCGCCTTGGTAGGCGCCGTGAATGCCCAGGGAACCCTGTAGCAGTCCCACTCCGGCGTGCAACAGAACGGCCTGCAACTTGCCGGTCACCCGGGTATAGCCCATGGCCATGGTCACGGCCAGGGTCTCATGCCAGGTGTCGATGTAACGGGGTCCGTCGGCCTCGTTTATCTTTTGCCGGGCCAGTGCCTCCCATACCGACGGCCAATCCGAGCCGGGGGATGCGATTATGTAGTCGATGTCTAAATTCCGGAACGCCTCTAAGACGGCTTCTCCGCCGTCCACGAGTTCTCTAGCCATTGTTGCCTCCTAGGATTTCTGTCGCGATCGGGCCGGGATTCGGGCACATTATACGATGACGATGGGACGCGGTGGCGAGGACTCTTAAAGCCCTACGCCTTGACCCAACGGCACTCGGGCATATGGCCGTGCCCCCCATGGTCGGGACAGGTGCACGGGATATCGTCGCGCTTGGCGTAACCATTGCTTTCTAGGTGGGAGTCGAAGCCTGCGTAAAAGGTATACCCATCGTCGATGGACTGGAACCCCGCGGCAAAGGCCGCCCGGAGCACGTCTTGGGTCGGTGTCAGCGTGGGTTTACCGTTTTGATTGAAGGACATTCAATATCCAGAAAGGATGTCCTTCGACAGGCTCAGGACGAACGGGAAAACGGATCCTTGCCGTTCCTAGTGCGCCTGTCGAACCACGTCCAGCATTAGTCTCCCGATATTTCCAGGACCTCTATGATGTCTTGAGCAAATATCATGTCTTCCGTGCCCTCCAGGGAAGGGTCTTTGGGCGAGGCGAGGTAACGGGCGAAGATCCAAACGCCGTCCAATGGGTTGGAAACCACCACGACCGTGGCGCCATGGGAAACCTGTAATTTGTCCCCGGCCTTTAGAAGCCGCACGTTGACTACTTCTGCCAAGTTTGCCTCTTTGCCCCAAAGTGATGGGATTCGCGTGGATTGGCGGGGCGACCCCTCTCTAACTCTACCCCTTCTGAAGGGAGAGAGAACAACTTTCTACCGCCAGTCGGCCAGCTCGTCCCAGCT
>PAJQ01000045.1 GCA_002710215.1 Chloroflexota bacterium
CGTACACCATACAACAAGAGAGCAATGGCCGATTAGTAGATGCCCATGAAAGCGCGGGGAACGACTTCTCTCTAGTCACCTGGCCAGCGCAAAATAACGACACACAACGCTGGATCTTGACCCCCGTGGGAGGGGGTTTCACCATTTATACCATCAAGCAAAAGAGCAATGGCCGATTCGTGGATGCCCACGTAAGCGCAGGGCAGGACTTCTCTCTCGTTACCAGGCCAGTGCAGAATAACGCAACACAACGATGGATTTTGACCCCGAGTCCATTCCTTGAGAAGAGCGTCCGTGTACTTGGAGCACCATTGGACGACGATACGTACACCATCGAGCAAAAGAGTAATGGCCGATTTGTGGATGCACACGAAAGCGCGGGGAACGACTTCTCCCTCGTTAGTCGGCCATAACAGAATAACGACACACAACGGTGGGTAATCAAATCGTTGTCAAGTGGCAATTAGACGACGACAGTAGTCTTCGGCCGACGTAGTCTCAATTGAACAGTCATGACTGGCTCCGCAGAACCGGAAGGTTCTCCAGCCCCAGACTCCGGAAAGAGCAGGATCAGGTAATTACTGGATGTTAAATCTGGGCCGGGCAACTGAGGACACTCAGATCCAACATCCCGGACTCAGATCCTTGGCGGCGAAAGTGCCGCCAAGGTAGCCGTGGTAGCTAACGTCGGTAACGACGGGACGCTATCTGCGAATCGTGTAAGCCAGCCGTAGTGCCTTAGGCCTATCGCCGTTTCCAACCCTCTCCGGTTAGCGTATGTTCCCGCGCCCAGCATCGGATGTAGACATTTTCCCCTGTCTCCTAAAAAGCGGAACACTGTACAATATATCGAGTCGCCAACCGTTTGACCTGGCGTCGTAGAGGTGGTTCCAACCGTTAGGCGCCGCCCAAGCATCAATCTATACGGTGTCCGTCAATGGGCGCCGTTTGTCATATCCTTAAACCTTAGGAGACCAACCAATGAGCGTTTATTGGAAAGACGTTAACAGGGGACAGAACCTGATCCTCAGCGAGGAAGAGGGGCAGGAAGAGACAATTGGGGGGTACCGCGATACCAAGCGTGGTATCGACGCCTACGCTCAGACATTTAGCTACGACCCCGGCCGCTCCCAGAAGGGTTTCGACACCATCGAAGACGCCAAGGAATTTGTAGAAGCTTTTAGACCGTGGGAGCTTCATGGCGTATACGACGTTACGGTCGACCGCGAATGAGAGGCGGCTACTGATTCGGGTGCAACTGCTGGTCCTGACGCTTCCGGGCAACCCAGCGAATCTCCGGAGCCTGTTTCTGAATCGGCTGCAACCGCCAGTCCTGCTCCGGCAGCACAACCCACCGAACCCGTTGTTCCGGAAGAGATACCTCGAAAGAACTGGTGGCAGTTCTGGAAGAAGGGTTAGACGGATACCGGCGCCGGCTCGTTCCTGGCGTTCCACCTCCCTTCCTCACCGTGAGGGGCTTGTGCTAACCTATACCGGAAATTTTTCAAGGAGTAATAATCGATGGGTCCATTTGGACTTTCTGAATACAAGCCGGAGCAAGCCTACCTGGGATATACCCTTTTCACGCCGATGCAAACCCAAGACGCCTATCTGATCGATATGCGTGGCAACGTCGTCCAGAGATGGGAGCTTCCCTACCGTCCAGGAGACTACGGATACCTGCTGGAGAACGGTAACCTTCTCATGTCCGGCCGGACCAACAAGGGTCCGGTGGAGATAGGCGGCCGGGGCGGCATCATCATGGAGATCGACTGGGCTGGAAATAAGGTGTGGGAGTACGTTGAAGATACGCTACACCACGACTTCTGCCGTATGGACAACGGCAACACCATGGTCTTGGGATGGGAGCAGGTGCCGGCCGACGTGGAGAAAAAGGTCCAGGGAGGCATCGCCGGGCCCACGGAGAAGGGACTATGGTGCGACTATTTCCGTGAAGTAGCTCCCAACGGAGCAACCGTCTGGGAGTGGCACGGTTTCGAGAACCTGGACCCGGAGGCCGATGCTATCTGCCCCCTTCACCACCGGGATGAGTGGACCCACACCAACACCTGCGAGGTACTTCCCAACGGCAACATCATGACCAGCTTCCGGCTGCTGGACACCGTTGGAATCATCGACAAGAGCACGGGAGATTTCGTCTGGAAGTGGGGCCGGGGAGAACTAGGCCACCAGCACGACCCCAACTTGCTGGAAAACGGCAACGTGCTTATCTTCGACAACGGCTGGCACTCGGTCTCCGCCCCAATGCCCTCTTCCCGGATCATCGAAATAGAGCCCAAAAGTAATGAGATCCAGTGGGAGTACAAGACCAAGCCGGGCTGGGATTTCTTCAGTTCTTTCATCAGCGGCGCGCAACGGCAGCCCAATGGCAACACTGTTATATGCGAGGGCATGAAAGGCCGGGTTTTCGAGGTAACTAACGAAGGCGAGATCGTTTGGCAATACGTGAACCCCTTCTTCGGCGATGACGCCCGGTTCGGCCGCTCCAACACGGTCTTCCGGGCTTACCGGTACGGCCCGGATTTCCCAGGATTCAAGGGGAAAGACTTGGACCCCGGAAGGTTCGCCTGGCTTAACAACCTGCATCGCCCGTAGCCAACCGGCAAGATTAATATCCCACTCAGCCAAGGTATGAAATCAGGATGGAAAGCAGAAAGAACCCCAGGTTGACCCTGGGGTTCTTTCTGCTTTGCTACTGATGAGGATGTCCCACTATATGGTCGGAACATTCGGCCACCGGTGCAGGGAAAATCGAAAGCGGCTAGTTCAGGTTCGCCTCCAAGAAGGTGAAGATCTTGCTCCAGCCGTCCACTGCCTGCTCTTGGCGGTAGTTCGGCGTATGGTAGTAGAAGAAACCGTGGCCGGCGCCGTCGTACCGGTGGAAATCATAGTTCTTGCCAGCCGCTTTCAGCTTTTCTTCGTGCTGGTTCACCTGTTCCGGCGTCGGCGCCTGGTCATCGTTGCCGAATAGCCCCAGAAGCGGACAGCTCAAGTCGTTGGTGAAGTCTATGGGCGCCACCGGCTGGTTATCGGTCAGGTCGTCCCCGGAAGCGACGACACGGCCTCCCCAGCACTCTATCGCCGCGTCAAAGCCGTTTATCCGGCAGGCGGAGAGGAAAGACAGGCGTCCTCCGGAACAGGTACCAAAGATGCCCACTTTGCCGTTGAGGTTGGGCAAGGCGCGAAGGTACTGCATCGCCCCTTCCAGGTCTCCCAGCGCCTGGGCGTCTGGGATGCCCCCGGCAGCCCGGACCCTGGCGCCCACCTCGTAGGGTTCCCCGTCGCCGTCCCGATGGTACAAGTTGGGGGATATGGTCATGTAGCCGTGGTGGGCATAACGGCGCGCCGCCTCCCGGTACCATTCATCCCAGCCGGGGGCGTGGTGGATCAACACCATCCCAGGGAACGGCCCCGCACCCAGAGGTTTGGCGATGTAGGCGTTTATCGCGTCACCGTTGTGACCGCGGATGGAAGTAGTTTCTGCCAGCATGCCCTCGTACATGTCAGTGGTATACATTGAAGAACCCCCGATTCAAAAGATGGTTACAGCTTGATTCGGTTTTGCCTCCGAGTCAAGCCCAAAATCGTTGTCGCTATCTCTGCCCTGATTGCAAGAACTTGAATTCCCCGAACATGGTGGCGCTATGGCCCGGGAAGGTACAGACGAATTCGTAAATCCCCCCAATTTGACCTTTAAACTTGATCTCCCCGGATTCGCCCGGATCCAGTAAATCGGTATGGGCGATCACCCTGTCATCATCGGGCTGAATCCAGCCATTGGCCGCGCCAGCTTCGGCGCCGGCCGCAACTACGGCGTCTTTCTCCCCTGGTTTGACCAGCACCCAGTTGTGTTGGTTGACGGTGGACGCGTTGGTGAAGGTTACCGTCACCGAATAAATTGCCGTTTCCTGCAGTCTGGCTCTGTCGAACTTCAGTTCATCGCCAATTGTACTGATGTGGGGCCGGGCACGCTTGCTTTTGGCTACGGAATCCGCACCTGCGGACTCAGGGATGTCAGGAGCAGATGAAGAAACCAAAGGGGCTGGGATGTCCGCAGGGACCTCAGTGGGTGCAGCGGCGCCACCGCAAGCGATGACCGAAACTAACGCGGCCGTTATCAGTACCAGCAAGAAAAATGCCGGAAAATTCATCGGGTTCACCCCTCGAGAAAACTATTTTAATTGGGGCATTATAACGTCCGCGGCCGGATTCTAGCCATCCTCGGGCTTAGCTTGGGGCTTGGTTTCGCACACCAACGATGCTTCCAACCTGCCGCGAGCCACAAGGGAACTATCGGACGCTTTCCAGCGCCTTTTGGAGACTTCCGGCTGTCCATCGGAAACCGGGCAGGGCGATCGCGGGATTATTCTATCCCGGAAACATTAGCGGTGGAAGATACTCAACAATCGCGCAATCAACGACTTGTTCCTGTGCCCCGTCGACGCGAAATGATCTTCGAGTTCATACCGCTGTACCGCCAAAAAACCGCATTCGCTGCAATTAAAGACCATTGCCATTGCAACACCCCCTATAGCTTAAGCGATTCCTCCAATACAATATCAATGTTAACGTACCCCGCCAACCATGAACTACAAATAATCATATACTTAGTATATTGGATGGTGTTACGCACTTAATCGAGCTACACGGCCGACTAGCTCGGTAGACATTAGGAAGGTCTGGTCAAGGTTTGGCATGCTAATTTTTTGTTCCACCAGATAATCCAGCAAGAGATGTTTTTGAACTTTCCCGATACCTTTCCGCTGTTTCATAATTTCCCGAGTCCTACCAAGGATTCCGGCAGTCGCTTGCTTCGGTGAATCGGCAGATGGCACAATGGCTAATCCGAATGTCTGGGCGAGAAGCACCCGGAAATGCGTCCGTCAGGCAGGAATGTCGATGACTCCGGCTTCAACTCAAGAACAAAGTAAGCTTGAACATTTATAGCAAAAGTCTGTACGGCTGGGCCGTGGTTGTGGGAGCCTTTGTTTCCCATTTCCTGAGCTACGGGACCCTGGTCGTCGCGTTCGGTATCTTTTTTCCCTTCATGGCTGAATCCCTGGGTTGGGGGCGGGGTCTGCTGGCCAGCGCCACCGTGCTGGCCCGGGCGACGGCGGCTCTAGTGGGACCTTTCATGGGTCCCTGGGTGGACAAGTACGGGCCCCGGATCTTTGTGTTTCTCGGAGCGGTCTCTTTGGCCGGCGGCGCCGGGTCCCTTGCCCTGGTGCATAGTCCTTGGCAGTTGTTTGCCGCTTACGGAGTGGTCCTGGCGCTGGGGGCGGTGGCATTGGGCGATCTCACAGCCGACTCTACCGTGTCCAAATGGTTCGTGCGCCGCCGGGCCAGAGCGATAGCCTTTACCACAATGGGGATGTCGGCGGCGGGTATCGCCTTGCCGATACCTCTGGCCTTCCTCATAGTGCACTTTGGCTGGCGGGAGGCGTGGATAGCAGTCGCTGTCGTCATCGCCGTTTTAGGCGCCTTGGCCGCGCCATTGATGCGGCGTAGGCCGGAGGACTATGGGATGATCCCCGACGGCGCAGCCGGCCGGCAGCATGAAGAGAGGACGATGCCTCCGATGGAGGTCTCTCTTACTCGAAACGAGGCTGTTCACACGCCGGCTTTCTGGCTATTGGTAGCCAGCACCAACCTGGCGGCCCTGGCAATATTTGGCGTCAACCTGCATCTCTTTTCTTATATAACCGACCAGGGCATATCCATCGGACTGGCCGCCGCCGCGATCACCTACTTATACCTGCTTCAGACCTTGGCGAAGCCCTTGTGGAGTTTGATAGCCGAGCGCCTTGCGGTCCGTTATTGCCTTACTATCTGTTACTCCGGAGGCGCACTTGGAATCGTTATCCTGATAGGGGCATCATCTCCGGTTGGTCTGTTTGCATTTGCCACCGTCTACGGGTTGACCCGAGGCGCCCAATCTTTCGTCAGCAGCTTGGCATGGTCCGACTATTTCGGGAGGGATTCCCAAGGAGCCATCCGAGGGATCCTGTTCCCTTTCAAATTCGTTTCCGGTTCGGGAGGACCGGTCCTCGCGGGTCTACTTTACGACCTTCAGGGCGATTACACCCTGGCATTTTCGGTGTTCGTCTTGGCTTTCGCTCTGGGCAGCTTCGCCGCCTTGATCGCCCGTCCACCCCAATCGGCGCCGGCAGCTCTTCTAGACTAGACCGGCCTGACTAAGCCGGCAAGAAGATCGCTTGAAGCGGATGTTCGGCCTGGGAAAACCACTGGAGGAAATTACGCCCATTTCGGTCAAACCCCGCTCTGGTTCTGTAGGATCTATGCAGCCGCGTCTCTTCGCCGCCCCGTCCTGAGCCACGCTTTGCGCCGCTATTATTTGCTTCAGGCAAATCGTGTCCTCTGCATAAACCCGCGTCACCCGGCCAATCGTTAGCACCAAGTTGCCAATAACCTTCCTCCTCTATGCCGCCGACGGATTAACCGCGCTAATAAATAGGACCGGCCCAGCGCTCAATGTCTGTCTCTCCGCCACGCAATACAATTCTTTATTTGGTAGAAGTTTAAAATTTGTTCAAAGTTGACCTTGAAAATCGTTGACATAAGCCGCTCGCTGTCGATAAGGTCAGCTTGCAATAATATATTCAATTTCAGAACGGGATGGCGCCAGGAGGAAGTGAAATGATGGTGAGACAAGAGATGACCTTGGAGCCGGTGGAATTTTCCACCATCGTGCAGTGCCGCCACCATTGGATAATTGAGGCTGCGGAAGGTCCGTTGAGCCAAGGGGTTTGTCAGAATTGCCGCGAAGTCAAAGATTTCCAAAACTCTATAGTCGAAGCCGAGAGGGACTATTAGTCACACCAACGGCGGCCGGGGCGAAACCCCGGTTACCAGGATTCGCGGGTAAATCAGGTCGGCCATCAAGGTGGACTTCAAAACAGGGACTGGAACTCCATGAGGATAGCCGGTCCGACAAGGGGAATCACCGACGATTAGAAGCGTCCGGACTAGACAGGGCCTAAAAATGGCCGCCTGGCTGTCGGCGCCATAAGATGGGGAGGTTGTTGAAGATGCGAGTACTTTGGATCGGATTCGGACAAGCCGGTGGAAAGTTAGCCAACACAATGATGGAGGTGGACCGGAGACTCTATAGCGCCATCGCCATCAATACGGAACAGGCAGATCTTGTGGGCTTGGACCACGTCAGAGAAAAAGTTCTGATCGGCAGATACATCCTTAAAGGCCGGGGAGTCGGCGCCGACATAGAACTGGCCGCCAACGTGGCCGAAAAGGCATTATCTCAGATCATGGATAGAATCGAAATTCTGGTACGCCGGCACGACCCGGAGGCCTTCTGGATCGCCGCCGGTCTGGCCGGAGGCACGGGAGCCGGAGGTGCCTTTGTCCTTGCCAACGAGCTCAAACGAATCTACAAGAACATACCGGTATACGGGCTTGGCGTGGTGCCGGCAGTAACCGGCATGCCTTCAGAAAAAGAGGCGTTGATCCTTTCCAATACCGTCAAAAGCTTCGAATTATGGAACCACTACTTCAATAACATCTTGCTCGTGGACAATCAACAGTATGAACAGCAGATAGTGTCCCGCGAATCGGTGGAGAAGTCGTTCCAGCGCATAAACCACAATCTTGCTCTGATGCTAACCACCTTGTTGAGCGCGGGAGAGATCAGGCCCTCGCCTCAAGAGGTGTTCAGTTCGTCAGAAATCACCGCGACCATGGGCAACATCGGGGACATATCCACCATCGGATACTGCGGAGAAGAGATCAACTTGAAGTCCCGGCCCTGGAGCAAAAAGATGGACCCCGGCACCCATGAACTGGAGAGCATCATCGAGCGAAGCGTGGAGAAATCGGCCCTGACTTTCCCCTGCGATGTCAGCGGCGCCAGGACCGCCGCGTTGATCGTAAAGGGGCGGCCCCAGCATCTGTTCACCCAGGCGATCGCCAAAGGCAAGTCCCGCCTAGAAGAGATGACCACGGTGGGCAAGGTCCGCTACGGAGACTATCCGGACCGGAGCAGCAAATACCTGTCAGCCATCACCCTGGTTTCAGGGATCACTGATTTTTCCAGGCTGGACCAGATGAAACGCCGGGTTCAAGAACTGGGCGAGCAGCAAGATGTCCCTCAGACCACCTACGGCAACGGAGTAGCTGAGCCAACCGCCGTGTAGACCCGAACCCACACCGGTAACCTACGGTTTTATCATTACCCACATAAAGGCCCCCGGCAATGCCGAGGGCCTTTTCACGTCCATGAGGGGCGGCCCACCCTCCCCCAAACCGCCCCTCCAAGCTGGCCGGTGATATAATGTTCTCAACTTATTTAACGAGAGGTACTGATGCGGAGCAGCGAAATCCGGTTGACTGAGCTATCCCACTGCGCCGGTTGAGCGGGCAAGCTTAGTCTTGAGGACCTGGGTCAGGTCCTGAGTAAACTTCCCCAGATCAGCCATCCCGACCTGCTAGTTGGAAATAACACGGGAGACGATGCCGCGGTCTACAAGATCAACGACGACACGGCCTTGATCCTGACCGTGGATTTTTTCACGCCCATTACCGACGACCCATTTGAGTTCGGTTCCATCGCCGCTGCCAACTCCCTAAGCGATGTCTACGCCATGGGCGGTAAGCCCTTGCTGGCCATGAACGTTGTGGGCTTCCCGGCGGACTTGGCCCAGGATATGTTGGCCGACGTGCTCAACGGGGGCTACGCCAAGGCAGCCGAGGCTGGATGCCTGATCGTGGGCGGACACACGGTGGACGACGCCGAGCCCAAATACGGCCTTTCGGTGGTCGGCGTGATTGAGCCAGGCAAGCAAGTATCCAACGCTGCAGCCCAACCCGGAGACCATCTGATACTGACAAAGCCATTGGGCACCGGTATCATCACCAACGGCGCCAAACAGCAGAAAGTGGACCCTAACGTCATGAAGAACGCCGTTGAAACCATGGCCACCCTGAACCGGGCGGCCGCCGAGGCCATGATGAAGATTGGGGTCAATTCTTGCACAGACATTACCGGCTACGGCCTGATGGGGCACCTCAGGGGGATGGTCAGAGCCAGCAATGTGGGCGCGCGTATCCACTTCAACAATGTCCCGATCCTCCCAGGAGCATTGGACTTGCTGAAGCAGGGGGTTGTTCCTGGTGGAACCCATCGCAACCTGCAAAACGTATCGGATACGGCTCCGGGGGGTTCAGATATAACCGATGAACAACAGATCTTGCTCTGTGACGCCCAAACCTCGGGAGGGCTGCTGATATCGGTCCCCGGGTCCAAGCTGAATCAGCTATTGATTGAACTGCAGGCCGAGGGAGTTCCCATCGCCGCCGTAGTCGGCGAGATAACAAACGGTCCCGCCGGGACGATAGAAGTGGTCCCCTAGGGTATACAGGGAACCGATGGACACCATGGATCACCGGACGTAATCGTAACCGTGGCTGGGCTCCGATAACCCGTTATAGAGGTGTTGCTTGAAACGGCCAGACCAGCTCAAGGATGCTCCGGACCAGGGCATGGGAGACCGGGTCCCCCCGGGACAATTCCTGTCCAACAAGTTTCCGGTCCTGACCTACGGCTCCACTCCGAAAGTAGACTTGGACACGTGGAAGTTCCGTGTGTTCGGCCTGGTTGAACAAGAAGTCGAGTTGACTTGGGATCAGTTCACCAAGCTGACCTGGACCACCGTCACCGCCGACTTCCACTGCGTTACCCAGTGGAGTTCCCTGGACAACACCTGGGAGGGGGTGACTTTCCCAGACCTGATGGCCCTGGCTCAGCCCAAACCTGAGGCCAAGTTCGTGATGGCCCATTGCTTCGGTGGGTATACCACCAACCTGCCCTTGGAAGTGGCCATGGAAGAGGGTCTCCTCGTCCACAAGCAAGACGGAGAGCCGCTGGGAGAGGGCCATGGCTGGCCGTTGCGGCTAATCATACCCAGCCGTTATGGCTGGAAAAGCGCCAAATGGCTCAACGGAATCGAGTTGATAGC
This sequence comes from Chloroflexota bacterium, assembly GCA_002710215.1. Lineage (GTDB taxonomy): Bacteria > Chloroflexota > Dehalococcoidia > Lucifugimonadales > UBA3495 > UBA11650. The sequence goes on from PAJQ01000045.1 coordinate 10,014, forward strand.
TGAGGATGCTCCGGGGTTTTGGGAGCAGCGAGGCTACAACAACAACGCCGACCCATGGAAAGAGGAGCGTTTCTGGCCGGAGTTGACCCATTAGACCACCCCGGCCTTGATTCTAGCCTGGCCGCTGCTGGTTTTGCCGCCGGACCGCACGTGGACCTTCGAACCCTGGCGGACGGTTGCCGTCCGCCAGGTTAATTACGCGGCGTTCGCCTTCGAGTCCGCGTCGGCGTAGGGCATGGGGTCCTTCACCTTACGGGGCTCTTCAATGTCTTTCATGTACCCGCACTGTATGCAGCTGGCGTACTTGCCGAAGACGTCCTCGGTTAGATACAGGTCGCCCGTGCATCTGGGACATACCTTAAAGTTGATCATCACAGCTCACCTCCTCACTGGGCCAGATCTGTAGTACACGTAACCCAATGCGCATTATAGATGTTGACACGCTTCGTATCAAGCTGTATCATACGAACTTGGACAACATTTGTCAGCGCTGGCCAAAATCGATAGCAAGTTCTTTCCGGCAATCAATAGATGTCCGGGGCCGGTCCCGCATTATGTAACATTTTGTATTACGGGAATATTACGAATTGCATGCATGATTGGATTCGTTAACCAGAATCCAATTTCCCAGGCGCCACAACCATGGGGCCGTCAATTTCCGTAGACTGATTCGGGCGCCGGCCCAGAAACATGGAGAACGACCAGATGTACCAGAGGTCCAGACCGCAGGGGGCTACGGGGAACGAACTGCCACCCCAGGCGCCGCCCCCGCCACGGCCTCAACACTCCGAAGTAGCCCGGATCCGGGAGGAAGACCGGGAGGATACGCCCGAGCAGGCCATGCACATGGAGGGTGTTTACATCATCTCCGTGGCCGCCCGCCTGCTGGACATGCACCCTCAAACTCTCCGGAAATACGAGCGGCTAGGTTTAATCAGGCCGGGCCGTACACTAGGGATGTTGCGTCTCTATTCCCGGGACGATATACGTAAGGTCCGCCTGATACAGCACCTGGCGGGCAACTTGGGACTCAACCTGGCCGGCGTGGAGTTCGCGCTGGGCATGGTCGACGATTTGCTAGCTCTGCGCCAAAGGCTTTCCGCCACCACCGAAGGAACGCATCTGCAACAGGCCGTGGAGCAAGAGTTTGCCGCCCTTTTCCGCGCCATGGACCTGCCCGTAGACGACTGAAGGCGAGGATTCGAAGTGCCGTTGCCGGTTCCATCCATCGCTCCAAGAGAAAAGTGAATGACGAACGAAAACAGTGAATGGCAGATACCCCCCGAAGGGCCGGAGGAGTCCGAAGCAGTGGGCGGCCATTACAGCCACTTGCCGCTGGAGGACCAGGTTCCGGCCCTGGTGAAAGACCTGGAAGAAGCCCAGCAAGAGGCGAGCCGAAATCTGGACCTTGCCCAGCGGGCCCAAGCGGACTTGGTCAACTACCGGCGCCGCGCCGACGAGGAACGTATCTCCCTAAGTAAGTTCTCCAACTCCCGCCTAATTACCAAGTTGCTACCGGTAAAAGAGGAATTGGACCTGGCCATTTCCCACTCGGATAAGGCCGGCGCCGCCGATTCCTGGCTGGAAGGCATCAAGCTGATTCAGCGCAAACTACTTAGCCTGCTGGAGTCGGAAGGAGTGGAACTCATCGAAGGGGTAGGTGACTTGTTCAACCCCATAGAGCACGAGGCGCTGGGCACCGACGAGAGTACCGAATACCCGGCCGGCCACATCATAGAGGTGGTGCGATCCGGGTACCGGCTTCAAGATAGGGTGATTCAGCCGGCTCAGGTGATCGTATCCCGGTAAACCTCAAATCAATGTCACACAACAAGCAAGGAAAGGAGAAATCAGATGGCTAAAGTCCTGGGCATCGATCTTGGAACCACCAATTCGGTAGCCGCCGTGATCGAAGCCGGAGAGGCGATAATCGTGGAGAACGCCGAAGGAGCTAGGACAACACCTTCGGTGATTGCCGTGAATGCCAAGACCGGAGAGCGGTATGTGGGGCAAGTCGCCAAACGGCAGGCCGTCACAAACCCGGAAAATACCCTGTTTTCGGTCAAACGCCTCATGGGCCGAAAATTCGACGACCCAGAAGTGCAGAACGCTATCAACCGGCTACCCTACAAGATAGTTCAGGGACAAGGCGGTGATGCCCATGTGGAGATGGCTGGCCAAGCTCACGCGCCCGCTCAAATCTCGTCCTTCGTCCTGCAGAAAATCAAGCAGGACGCCGAAGCAAAACTTGGTGAAACGATCACTCAGGCGGTGATTACCGTCCCAGCTTACTTCAACGATGCTCAGCGTCAAGCCACCAAGGACGCCGGCACCATCGCCGGCCTGGAGGTGCTGCGCATCATTAACGAGCCCACGGCATCTTCTTTGGCCTACGGTGTAGACAAATCAAAGACTGAAGCCACAATCGCCGTTTTCGACTTGGGCGGCGGCACATTCGACATCACCATTCTCCAGATGGGCGACGGCGTATTCGAGGTGAAGTCAACCAACGGCGACACCTATCTGGGCGGCGACGATTTCGACCAGGAAATACTCGAATGGCTGATCGGAGAGTTCCGTCAAGAGACGGGGATCGACCTGAGCAAAGACCGGATGGCCCTCCAGCGCCTGCGGGATGCGGCGGAGCGCGCCAAAGTTGACCTCTCCAGCGTTATTGAGACGGAGATCAACCTGCCGTTTATCACCGCTGACGCCAGCGGACCCGCTCACTTGGTTAAGACCCTAAGCCGTGCCCGGTTGGAGCAACTGGTTAGCGCCTTGATCGATCGGACAGAGGCGCCGTGTAAACAGGCTTTGAACGACGCCGGTCTGAGTTCCAGCGACATCGATGAAGTGATAGTCGTGGGCGGTATGACCCGGATGCCCTCCGTATTGGAGAAAGTTAAAGCGGTATTTGACCGGGAACCCAACCGCAACGTAAATCCGGACGAAGCTGTGGCCCTTGGAGCGGCCATCCAAGCGGGCATTCTCGCCGGAGACGTTGGCGACATCGTCCTGCTTGACGTGACTCCGCTAACCCTAGGGCTGGAGACCTTGGGGAGCGTTCTGACCGAACTTATCCCTCGTAATACCACTATCCCAACCCGCAAGAACGAGACCTTTACCACTGCCGCCGACGGGCAAACCAGCGTGGACATACACGTTCTACAGGGCGAACGGCCCATGGCCGCCGACAACAAATCCATCGGCAGGTTTATGCTGGACGGTGTGCTACCCGCGCCCCGGGGCATACCTCAGATCGAAGTAATGTTCGACATTGACGCCAACGGCATCCTCAGTGTGTCGGCCCAAGACAAGGGCACCGGAAAAGAACAAAAAATCGTGATTCAGTCCGGCTCGGGTATCTCCAAAGAAGACATCGAGCGAATGGTCAACGAGGCCAAGGCCCACGAAGCCGAGGACCAACAGCGCCGGGCCGAGATAGAAACCCGCAACCAGGCCGACTCCCTGGTCTACAACACCGAAAAGCTACTGACAGACAACGCGGATAAAGTTCCCGAGGACCTGAAAACCGAGGTAGAAGAGAAGATCGCCACCTTGAAAACGGCCCTGGCGGCCAATAACGTGGCCGAGATGCAAACTGCAATGACGGACTTGAATAGCTCTATGCAAAGGCTGGGAGAGGCCGTCTATAGCCAAGCCGCGGAAACCCCCACCGAGGAGCCGCCGGAAGGCACTGAGCCACCGGAAGAAGGACCGCCCGAGGACGACACGGTGGAAGGCGAGTTCAGAGAAGTCTAATACATAGGTAAAATAATGGGGTTGCCACCATATTTGCCAGGGTGTTACATCTGTTATACTGTGACAACAGTTCAGACCTCGTAACCGGCAAACCTTAGGTTTAAGCTGATGGAGAGGAAATGAGCGCACAGCAAGATAGTGCAGACCAAGAAGTGATTGAGAGCGGGATGACAGGGGTGGTTGAGGGGATCGATCAGGATTTGACGCCTCTTCAATATCACTATCTAAGTCTGTTGCAGCGTCTGATTACGCTGAAAGGCAGCTATCAGACGGATCCAAATTTTGAAGCCTGGTTAATGGGCGCGATCAACAAAGCGATTTACTCGACTTTGCGTGATTCTATCGAAGCCAACATTGGCGATGCGGCCAAGGAGTTGTTGCGCCGAGAGCACCAAGTTAACTAGCCGCACCGGCCTAACACTGTCTTCAATCCCCTGATTTAGCGGTCCCAATGGGACCGCTAAATATCACAGAGAGTGTGTTGGAAATACCCGCTCTTTAATGCGTTCCACGCTATCTTCGGCGTAACTTTGTGCCTCTAGCCGCACGTTGTCCGGAACGTTTGGGGTTATGGTATCCCTCAAAGTCCCGCCCCCGACTTGCTCCAGAAAAGAAGCCGGCAAATCGTCGGTCCATTCGACGTCTAGCATCACCCCATAAGCCAACGCCCACGACCGGGCCACGGCGCTAAGGTCGTATCCCCCGCCACCCAAGGCCACCCAGGGAATTCCCCACCGGGATATCTCCTTGACCGCCTCCACGTATCCCCTGGTAGTGATTTGCAGGTGCGTCAGCGGGTCGGAGTGGTAAGTGTCGATCCCCAGTTGAGTCACCAAGACATCGGGGGCAAATGCCTTGACCAGGGGTGGAACGACTTCATGAAACGCCGAGAGATAAATTTCATCGCCGGTGTAAGGGTATAAGGGTAGGTTCACCGAATATCCCTCGCCGCTCCCGACACCCGACTCCGGTACAAAACCAGTGCCTGGAAAGAGGTACTGGCCCGACTCGTGGATGGAGATGGTCAACACCCGGCCGTCATCGAAAAACGCCTCTTGTACCCCGTCACCGTGGTGGGCGTCTATGTCCAGGTACGCTACCCTTAGACCGCGCTCCAACAGATACTTGATGGCCAAAGCCGGATCGTTGAACACACAGAATCCTGAGGCATGTCCGGCGGATGCGTGGTGGAGCCCACCGGAAATGTTGAAAGCCACATCCACCTGTTTGCTGGCCACCATCTCCGCCGCCACCAGTGATGCCCCGGAACTCAACGCGGCGGCATCGTACATCCCCCGGTACATGGGGTTGTCTCCTTGGGAGCTGAAATTGAACCGGCCGGGTTCGTACCCGCTACGGCCCTGGCTAAAGCTCCGCACCGCTGCTACGTATTCCGCGGTATGAAGCATCCTCAATTCTTCCTCGGTGGCTGGCCGCGGCGGCACCAGCAGGGAAGTGTTTTGGTCAAATGCCCCGTAACTCTGGAGAAGATCGAAGGTGTATTGCAGCCGTACCGGCCGCATGGGGTGATCCCCGCGCAATTGGTGGCGGGACATGGACTCCTCGTAGATAAAAGCGGCTTTGCGGCTCACGACGCCTCCCGATACACCTGGGATAATTCGGACATCATATTGGTCCAGTCGGTTCCCGGCCAATTAACCCGGCGGCATTCTTGACACTCGAAAAACTTGGGTTGAGTCAGCACTACGTAGGTTGGCAACCGGTCTACAAAGTCCTGCTTGACGATGGGGCGCAAGGGCTCGTTGCAGCGAACACAGCGGGAAAAGCCGCTGGGCAGGTCCAGCTCCAAATCCCGGACCAGCTGCCTCAATTGACTGCGCAGATCGTCCTTCTCGATGAGCGTCTCCTCCATCTGCCCCGTCCGGGCGTCCGGGCGGCGGGCGATCTCCGCGTCCCTGGTCACCAGAACTCGGTTCTCCATCAATGCGATGCGCACCAACTGGTTGTCGCCGTTCTCTTTGGGGAAGAGGGTGTCATAGCCCATCACTCTGAGCCACTTGGCCAGACGCCCCACGTTCACATCAACCACGAACCGGAGTTCAGTATCCATTGCTCCGCTGCCTAGTCTTCTTCGTCATTCCTTGGCATCCGTAGTTGCCCATCACGGAAAAACCGAGTCTATTGGAATATGAATTCGTGGTCAAGGGACAGAGGTCTGAGCCGTTTTATCCGCGCTCCCCGGAGGCCAACAATCGGCGGAGCGTCCCAAAATCCTCAAAACTCGCTCAGGAGACCGTAGGCACCAATAGGACCGGCCAAGGTATATTACCTCTGCAATATTTATTCAAGTTTCCCTTGGCCGGTATGCCACGTTTGTGGCCCCTGCTAAACGTACCCCCGAATCAACCGAGATACTGAATCAACAAACTGGCAACCTGTACGAACTAAAGGAGATGGGTGATGTTGAGTGGGTTTGACTCCTCCCTGGATTCAAGACTGAGAGAGGCTGAAGAAGCTGAAGAAGAGCTGTTGCGGCTCCAACCGGTAGCCGAAGAGGCGCCTAAGCTGCGCCTGGAAAAGGCCAAGGTGCAAAAAAGGCAGGAGCGGGAACAGACTAAAAACTCAGCCATGAGAGTTGTCGAGAGATCGATGCGTGCCGCTACCGAAAAGCAGACCCGTGTGCCGGATCTCCTGGAATCCGCCGGCCGGGCGGTCCAGGCCCTTTACACGGTAATGAAAGAGTTGGACGGCTACCGTAAAGAAGCCTCCGAATCTATGGCCATTGCCGACCGGGTAGATTACGAGATTGAAGTAGAGGAAGGCGAAGAGCACGAGATTTCCATGGACCGGGACCCCAGGGGCTTGGCTTATGCCTTGGCGGCGCGCCACGGCGACATGCGGGTCAAGGACCTTCTGGAAGAGATGGAGCCGGGCTTCGCCTTCCTCAAAGGCTGCGACTTGTCCGAGCCCTTGTACCGCGACGTGGCCAAATTCGTGCTCCAACACGCCGTCAACTCTCCGGAAGCGGAAATCGCGGCGATGACCGAAGGCCAGCCGGTAATAACCAACGGGCGGACGCAGAGCGGCTCTGGTCCTGCGGTACAGGATCTCCAAGAATAAGAAGATCTTCCTAGGCATACGGTAGGGCGCGTTCACACCAGTTTTCGAAAGGACCGGCCCTTTCAGCGAGCCGCGGCAGCTGACCGCTGCATCGGCGATATGCTCGATTTGGGCAAGGTCCCTTTTACGCCTAACCTATTAGGCACGTTCCGTCAGTCTCCCTTACAGTCTCCGGATCCGGGGCATCACTATGCCAAGGACTAAGGCCCCGATGGCCAGCACCAGACCGTTGGTGAGTAAAGCGATGCGGGAACTGGTCAGGCCGGCCAGGTAACCTATCTCCAGTTGCCCCATGGGCGCCATGCCTATCCCGACGATCCAGGCGCCCATGGCCCGTCCTCTCTGGTCGTTGGGCACGCTCAACTGCAGCAAAGTATGGTGCAGGATGTCGGTTCCGGTGGCCATTATGTTAATCAGCGTGACGAATACCAAGGCCGACCAGAAGTTCGGCGATTGAGACAACAATATCTCGCCCGCTCCGAACAGGGCCATAAACGTCAGCAACAAGAGTCCCTGGCGCTTTACCAGCCCCATGGCGGCGCCGGCGAAGACCCCTAGCGCGCCACCGAAGAACCGGAAAGCCGTTAGCAGTCCCAGTCCCGCCGGCCCGACGCTCAATACCTCTTTGGCTAGTATCGGCAACACCACCTGGTGGGAAAACCCGAATACCTCCGCCGCCGCAGTAGTGACCATCAAGACGGCCAACGCCCGGTTGGACCGGAGGGCGTTGAAGTAGCTCACCAAGTTTTGCCACAGCGCCTCCCTTTCTCGCGGCACCGAAGCTCCCGCCCGGCGCAGCCAAAACAGCACCAGTAATCCGGCGATGTAGCCCGCCCCCATCACGAAGAAAGCTTGGCCGGGTCCCCATCGTTGAATAACCCCTCCAGCAAGCAGGGCACCGAATATTCCGCCTACCCTTTGGGCCATGGAGATCAACGCGATACCATTTAGCGCACCATCGGAGCCCACGATGTCCAGGACATAGGCTTGCCGGGCCGTCATGTAAAAGGCTTGGAAGGCGCCTAGAGCCACCGTGGCGAGGAGCAGCCCCCAGACGGGCAGATTCCCCGTGATCGCCAGTATCCCCATGGACCCCGCGACCAGGGTCATCCCCAATATAGACACCCGGATCAGCAGCCGCCGGTCCATCCGGTCAGTTACCGATCCGGCGAGAAATCCCACCACCAGGTTGGGAGCGGACCGAGCGGCGAATACCGCTCCCACCATCGCTCCCGAGTCGGTAATTTCGAAAACCAGCCAGCCTAGAAGGACCTGCTGCATGCCTTGTCCAAGTTGGTTGGACATCGTGGAGATCCACAGGACGCGAAAATCGGAGTATCTAAAAGCGGCCAAAAACTGCCCGATGCGCGACCGACTCACCTTTAGATGCTGTTCTCTGGGGCTATCCAAGGTAAGCTATATCCAATGAATCACGATCCTTCGGTCGGTAATGGATAACCGGGGAATGGCGAGTCTAACACAGTGGACAAGACATCAATCCGGCATTAGCCCAGCCAGATCGACAACCCATGTGTGTCCTGCGATAACATCCCATCGTAAGAAAGGGTAGCCGCGCCTAAACGGGACTTGAAAATGTGCCCATTTTCTGGCAATATGTAGCTATGCGTATAGGTGCTTTTGAGTTAAACGAGCCGGTCCCCGAGTTACGGGACCCCCACGTTTTCGCGATGATTCGCCCTTGGGTGGACGTTGGAAGTGTCGGCACTCTGACCTTGAACCGGTTGGAAAGGTACCTTGGCTCCACGGAGTTGGGCAAATTGGCCCGGCCGGGTAATTTCTTCGACTTCACCAGGTACCGGCCCACCATGAAAAACGTTGACGGCCGCCGCGAAGTCAAGATACCCAACAGCATCATTCGTTACGCCAAGACGGAAAATGGGCCGGACTATCTGTTTTTTCACCTATTGGAGCCCCACTCCAACGGGGAAGATTACACCGACTCCATAATGGAGTTGATNCACCATTTCAAAGTCAAAAGATACTGCCGGGTAGGAGCAATGTACGATGCCGTGCCCCACACCAGGCCGTTGCTGGTTACNGGCACTCTGGGAGACGTGAAACAGATAAAGCCCGTGGCCAACTTCCGGGTCCGCCGCAGCAACTACCAGGGCCCCACCACCATAATGAACCTACTGTCCGAGGGAGTGGACGGTTCGGAGATCGAGTCCATCAACTTCATGGTCCACCTGCCTCAATACGTGCAACTGGAAGAGGACTATGCCGGCGCCTCCCGCATGATTGAAGTTCTGTCCTCTGTCTACGAAGCGATTCCTTCAGATCTGGCCCCGGTGCGCCGTGGGCAGCGGCAGTATCGCGAGCTGAGCGCCACCATCGAGCGGAACACTGAACTGAAAGACCTGATTCAGCAGATGGAAGCTCACTACGACGCTCAGTTGGACTCGGAAGATGGCAAGCCCGANGAAGCAACGGAGCCTACGCCGAGCTTATCTCCCGAGATTGAGGCGTTCCTTACCGAACTGGGAGGGACGCTGGATTCGGAGCCGGAACAATAACCTTCTTACGCCTGGCCTCTCCGATCTGTAGACCCGGCACCCCNCACCCTCCATAGTCTTGTCCTCCGTCATCTGTTAATGTTCCGGAAGATTTAGGAACCTTGATGCTTCTGATGCCATTGTGCTAGACTTCCCAGGCTCTAACCGCGACTATTTCGCGCTCCAATCTTGATATAAAGGAACACACAAGTCACGAGCTATGGTTGTACGTCAGGAACCGACCCAAGGTAAAAAGGGCGTCATTTTTTCTGGGATGCGTCCCACCGGTTTGCTCCATCTGGGCAACTACATGGGGGCGTTACAGAACTGGGTAAAGCTCCAAGAAGAGTACGATTGTATCTATTGTGCCGTCGATATTCACGCCTTGACCACCATCGAAACCGCCGATGAATCGGCCCAGATTCGGCCGAATATCGAGGACATGGTCCTGGATTGGCTAGCCGCCGGCATCGATCCTGAACGTAGCATCGTCTTCGTTCAGTCCCACGTCCCCGAAGTTATGACCTTGCACTCACTGCTAAGCATGGTTACGCCATTAGGCTGGCTTATGCGCGTCCCCACCTTCAAAGACAAAGTCCGCCAGATGAGCGAGACGGAGGAAACCGTCAATTACGGTCTGGTGGGTTATCCCATCCTGCAGACCGCCGACATCATCCTGTACAAGGCCGATACCGTCCCGGTGGGGCAAGACCAGGTGCCTCATCTGGAACTGGCCAGGGAGATNGTTCGCCGCTTCAACAACCGTTACGGCGAGATTTTCCCTGAACCCCAGGCCAACCTCACTGAAGACCCTCTCATAGTGGGTCTGGACGGCCAGCAAAAGATGAGCAAGACCTTGGACAACCACCTGGAATTGGCCGCCACGCCCGAGGAGACAACCCGGCGGGTGCTGACCGCTTTTACCGACCCGCAACGCACCCGCCGGGATATTCCAGGCCGCCCAAACCTGTGCAACGTGTACGCCCTGCACAAGACTTTCAGCCCCGCCGCCGAGGTAACCACGGTTTACGATGAATGTGTTACCGCCCAACGAGGATGCGTGGACTGCAAGCGCCACTTAGCGGCCAGCATCAACGACTATCTGGCAGAACTACGCGAGCGGCGTAACTCCTTACAGCAGCGGCCCGGGTACNTTCAAGAGATCCTGGCCGACGGCGCGGCCAAAGCCAGGGTAATAGCCCAGAAAACTATCGAAGAAGTTTATTCCAAGATGGGACTGGCGTAGGTAGCGGTCAGCTATCAGCGGTCAGCCATTAGCTATTTCAGCGACAGTCGCTGACGGCGTAAGGACTTTCGCGGGATGACTCAGACCCCCTCTGAACAATTACCCTTGTCCACCTCCGGCAGGTCCGCCATGGACGTTGCTCTGGAAGCTGCCCGGTTGGCGGGAGGAATGATTCGCGACCGGTTCAATTCCACGTTGCAGGTCAGCTTTAAGGGAAGAAACGACATCGTCACCGACGTGGATGTNGCGGTGGAGAAAGCAGTCCTAGAACTGGTTCACCGGGAATTCCCTGACTTCGGTATCCTTGCCGAAGAATCCCAGCCCGTTACCACAGGCTCGCNTTACAAGTGGGTAGTCGATCCGATCGACGGCACNCGGAACTTCGCCATGGGTATCCCCCACTTCTGCACCATCGTCGCCCTGTCCAAAGGCGACTACCCCGTCCTGGGCGTAACCTACGACCCCATGGTTGATGAGTTATTCTCGGCGGAACGGGGCAAGGGAGCATTTCTTAACGGCGAACGGATCTCAGTTTCTGAAAGACCGGCGGTAAGTGAAGCGCTATTATGTTGCGACCTGGGACAAGTGAATGAGAAAGCTGGGCTGGCCATCGACATGATTCGATCGATCTGGCCCGATCTGTTAAGCCTTCGCTTGTTGGGGTCGGCGGGACTGGGTGTCGCCTACGCGGCCGCCGGACGAGTTGACATGTATTTCCACAATTCCTTATCGCCCTGGGATATCGTCGCCGGACTTGTTCAGGTGAGCGAGGCCGGTGGCCAAATAGTCGACAGACAAGGAAAACCCGCGAANCTGCAGACCTCCGGAATCATCGCCGCCAACCCAGCCCTCATCGCCGACTTCCTNCGGCAGACCGACGGGTTGCCTTGGCGGGATACGTAGGCCGATACTCACCAACGCTCCGCGTAGAGCGGATCACGGCAATCGTCTAAGCCTGGGTAGACCAATGGCAGCAGCCAGGCTTACGATTGCTAAGACACCTCCGTTCACCAACAGCGCCCCCGGAGCTCCCAGGAAACCCGCCAGCCCGCCCACACCCAGGTGCCCCACNGGGGCTGTCCCTATGCTCAGGACCCAGGATCCCATGGCGCGGCCCCGCTCTTCTTCAGCCACGTTTTCCTGCATCAATGTCTTGTACAGAGTGTCCACGGCCATGGCGCAAGCATTGACCACGGCCAAGACCGCCAGGAAGAACAACAGGTTAGACGACACCGAGAAGGCCATCAGTGCCAATCCAAAGGCCCCGGCAATCACGAACATCAGCATNCCCTTCCGCCGGTAATCTCGCAGGCTGGCCAGCAGAGCCAGTCCTATCAAACCGCCACCCTGCCGCACGGCGGTCATGACTCCCAGACCCACCGGTCCCACAAACAATACCTCTTTGGCGAACACCGGGAGCAGCGTCATGTGAGTAAATCCAAAGATTTCGGTGATGGAGGCGAGGCACATCAGCGCCAGCAAGATACGGTTTTCCCTGATNATTCGAAAGTAGCCGGTCAGGTTTTTAAGGATGGACTCGCGATGCACGTTAATCGCCGTGGTTATTGGACCGGTGGCGAGCAGCACGGCGGTGGCCGCGAAATAGCTGGCNCCCACGGCCAGGTACTGCCAGCCAGGACCGAAAGCTCCTATCAGCGCGCCTGACGCCAAGGAACCAACGATCCCTCCCGCCTGCATGGCGATGGCAGCCAATGACAGACCGTTCAGCGCGTGCGAAGGGCCAACGATATCGTAGGTATAGGCCTGCCTGGTCGTGAGGGCGAATGCCAGAACGCACCCGCCNGCCGCGACCAACCCAATGACCGGCCAAACCTGTGTCTCGCCGGTCAGGAGCATAAGGGCCATGACCCCAGCCACGATCGCGCCGATCAGATTGATGGCGATCAGGAATCCCCGGCGGTTTAGCCGGTCGCTCATCGCTCCCGAAAGAAGCCCCANAAAGAAGAAGGGCGCCATCCTGGCCGCCGAGGCCACGCCCACCATGAACGGCGACCCGGTGATGTCGAAGATCAGCCAACCCACAGCCACGTTTTCCATGCCGGTGCCCAGGGAATACAGCAGGGTGGAAGCCCATAACAGCCTGAAATCCCGGTAATGGAGCGAAGCGGCCCACGGAGCGTTTCCTGCCAAACGGGCTAGCGCGGCTGGCGATAGTAACGTCATGCACTCACGCTACATCGCGTGTGAACTCTATGCATCAACTGCGCCCATCAACTACGACGCCGGAGCCGAATAGCTCTTCAATCTCTTTTTCCGCGAACCCCGACTCGGTCAATATTTCCCAGCTATGCTCGCCCAGCATCGGGGCCCGGCGGCGGATGCGGCCCGGCGTGGCCGACAGTTTTACTGGAATGCCGATGTTATGTAATGTACCCAGGTCCGGATCCTCCAGGTCCACCTTCATCTCNCTGGCGATGACCTGAGGGTCCTCATAAACTTGAGAGATGTCGTTGATCGGCCCGGCTACCATGCCAACTTTCTCAAAGGCTTCCAACCAGTATGCGGTGGACTCCCCTCTGAAAGTTTCCTCCAGTAAATCGGCCAGTTCCCCCTCCCTTGCTTTGCGGTCTCCCGGCTCCTTGAATCGCTGGTCCTCGATCAACTCTTCCTGGCCGATGGCCCGGCAAAGCTGCTCCCACGTACGCTGATTGGCCGCACCGATGTTGATGTNGCCGTCGCTGGTCCGCAGAGCTTGATAGGGAGCCAAAACCCGGTGGGCCGACCCTAGAGGACCGGGTATCTCCCCGTCGGCAAAATATCCCGACGATTCCCATATGGTGTAAGCGATACCCGCCTCCAGGAGGGATGTGTCAACCAACTGCCCCTGGCCCGTCTTTTGGGCGTGGATATAAGCGCACAAGACACCGTTGGCCGCCAGGATGCCCGCCGAAATATCGGTGATGGGGACACCAACCTTCACCGGCACGCCGTCAGGNACCCCGGTGATGCTCATGAGGCCGCTCATACCTTGGGCTATCAGGTCGAACCCGCCCCGGTCTTTATAAGGGCCGGTGCCGCCGTGGCCGGAAATAGAACAGTAGATCAAGCTAGGTTTCAATTTTGAGAGGCGCTCGTAGCCGATACCAAGGCGCTCCATCACACCTGGGCGGAAGTTCTCCACCACCACGTCGGCCCGTTCCAGCAGCCTTTCAAACACCTGCCGTCCTGACTCGTCCCGTAGATTCAAGGCCAAGCTGCGCTTGTTGCGATTAGCGGCCATGAACCCCGCGCCCTGCCCACCGATAAAAGGAGGTCCCGCCCGGCGGTTGTCGTCGCCCCCGTCGGGCTTCTCCACCTTGATCACGTCGGCCCCCATGTCGGCCAGCATCATCCCGCACACGGGACCCGCCAATATCTGAGACAGGTCCAGAACAACCATGCCGAACAGGGGAAGGGGATTCGTGTTACCCACCATACTTCTCACCATTCAAGAATATTACCGCTGCGTTAGCGCGGGCGCCGAGCTTGCATGCATCTTATCTCGGGCCGCGGCATCTGAAGTATACTAGAGCGCCCAGCGTACCTGCCACGCGGGTTCGCCTCAAAAAATACTACAGGAGGGCCGGATTGGAAAAGGTTGCAAAACGGGTGAAGCAAGACGCCGACTACATCTTTCACGAGTTGACCCGCAGTATCTGTCCCGAGTGCAAGACCGTGATTGACGCCCAAATCATCATCCGGGACAACAAGGTATACATGCGCAAGCGCTGTCCAACCCACGGCTGGTTCGAGGGCATCATCAGCTCCGACGCCGAGATGTACGTCAACTCCATCAAGTTCAACAAGCCCGGCACCATCNNCCTGGAATTCAGCACCGAGGTTAAAGACGGCTGTCCGTTGGACTGCGGTCTTTGCCCCGAGCACAAGCAACACATGTGNCTGGGCCTCATCGAGGTCAATACCGCCTGCAACCTAAGCTGTCCCGTCTGCTTCGCCAACGCCGGAATCGGCTATAGCCTCACCATGCAACAGGTAGAGGGGATGCTCGACCGGTTCGTGGAGATAGAAGGCNACCCGGAAGTGATCCAATTCAGCGGCGGGGAGCCGACCATCCATCCCCAAATATTGGACATGATCCAAGCAGCCAAGGACCGGGGCATCCGCCAGGTGATGATAAACACCAATGGCGTACGTATCGCCCAGGACGACCGTTTCTTGGAGGGCCTGGCCAAGTTGAACCCGGTTGTTTACTTCCAGTTTGACGGGCTACGCTCGGAAACCTACCAAACCCTGCGGGGCGAGGATCTGCTTGACCTGAAGATGCGCGCCCTGGACCGGCTGAACGACGCCGGATTGNACGCCGTTCTGGTAGCGGCGGTGGAGCGAGGAGTAAACGAAGACGAAGTTGGACCCATTATCGAGTTCGGGCTGAAACACCCGGCGGTCCGGGGCGTTGTGTTGCAGCCGGTGACCCATGTTGGCCGGCACATAGAATTCGATCCGATGCAACGAGTCACGATACCCGACGTGATCCACGGCATCGTTGACCAGACCAACGGCCGGTTCGTGCTGGAAGACTTCGTTCCCGTGCCCTGTTGCTTCCCCACATGCCAAGTCAACTCCTACGTTTTCGTCGACGGCGACAACGTTGTGCCNCTGCCACGGATGCTGGACATCGACCAATATCTGGACTACATCACCAACCGGGCCCTGCCCAAGCCACCCAACGCCGCCGACGTGCAAAAGGCCCTGGAAGGGCTATGGTCGGCCTCCGCCGTGCCTGGCACCGAAAAAGCGGCCGGTGATTTCCAATGTGCTTGTGGTCCCGGCATGGATCTGGGATACGAACTCTCCCATCTGAAAGACCACATCTTCCAGATCGCCATCAAAGACTTTCTGGACGCTTACACTTTCAGCGTGAAACAGGTTATGAAGTGTTGCGTGGGAATCATAGTGCCCGACGGTAGAATCATACCTTTTTGTGCCTACAACTCGGTGGGATACCGGGAATCGGTCCGCGAGCAACTGACCATCGAACAGGCTAAATCTGCCCGCCCAGTCAAGTTACAGTCGAAAGTATAGTTATTCACCGCCCAGGCCCACAGTTGCCAAAGCGGCGAACACTGCGGTAACTTGGATTCACACTCCGGAAAGGTGACTTGACTTGAATCTAACGGACCAAGCAGCCGCTAAAGTCTGCTGCGCCGATCTGTACCAATCGGACTTGGCCCGGTTAGTATTCGGCGACACATTGCATCCCGGAGGGCTGGGGCTGACCAACCGGTTGGGCCGGCTGATGGCCATTCGCCCCGGCGATTGGGTCGCCGACTTAGCCAGCGGGCGAGGTTCCAGCGCCTTGGCCGTGTCCCGAGTTTTCCATTGCAATGTGATTGGGGTGGGGTTTGGCGCCGTCGCCGTCACCCAGGCCAGGGATACGGCGTTGGAATCCAACGCTTCCGGCGCCTGCTTTGTTAGGGGTGACGCGGAGTACATCCCGCTACGCTCCGGACGGTTCGACGCCGTATTTAGCGAGTGCTCAATAAGCCTATTCTCGGACAAGCCTGCGGCGGTCCGGCAGATAGCCGATCTGCTGCGGCCTGGTGGCAGGTTCGGCCTAAGCGACGTGGTATTAGCCACCGGCAGCCTGCCATCGGAACTAGACGGCACCCTGGGACAGCTCCTGTGCATGACCAACGCGCTTGACGTGCAGGGATACCAGGAGTTGTTACGGGACGGCGGCTTGGACTCGATCCACTCGGAGGACGCCTCCGGTGAGATTATCAAGATACTAGATGACGTGGAAAATAAGATGGGTGCCCTAAGGGCGTGGCAGTCCCTGGCTCGGCCATCCGATGGGCAGGATGAAATGTTGGACAAGGCCCCCTTGTTGGTTTCCAGGCTTCGTCAGATGGTCCAAGACGGTGAATTGGGTTACTGGCTCTTCGCGGCCCAGAAACCGGGCTGAACCGGCGTCCACCGCCACCAAGACCGGCGGGTTAGCATTTCGCTGACTCAAGATAGAGTCGGCTTGGCTCACTCATAGATAATCGTGACGTTGATGGGCCGTTGCTTCGGTGCTACACTCCAATCCGTCGGGAGAGAAACTGTCCAAAGCCCCGTCCTGACCCTGATTTGCACTAACGTCTGCAAAGGTAAGTCCTTCCACTCCAAGAGATTGGCGAATTGAGCTAAAGGCATGGCCGATTCTTCACCCCAACCCGGTCAACCCTCCGTCAACGCAAGGCCACTTGGTGGAGCCCTAGTCGGCCGCCGGCGGGAGACGGCAGAGCTTACCGCCGTCCTTGAGGAAGCCT
>PAJQ01000046.1 GCA_002710215.1 Chloroflexota bacterium
GGGCCCGTGCACTGCAAGGGAAGCAAGACAGCTCCACATCCAGTACCCGGATTCCCTGGAATAAGCTTAGCCCACCGGAAGAGGCCACGGTCTTGGCGGCGGCCAGGGAGTCTCCGGAGTGGAGCAGCCGGCAACTGGCCAGACAGGGTGTCATCCAGGGCCGAAGTTAGCTCGGCCATCTCACGCCGGCGTCCGACGAAAATGCGGGCTATGTCCCTGTTGGGACGATACTCTGCCATGCGGCAACTACCGGAAGTTGATGGATTTGAGGCCATCGGATTGGGTATGGAGGAATGTTACGTTGGAGGTGCTGGGTTGTCCAGCAAGAAATCAATCACATAAACACGGAACCTGGCTGGTAAGTAGGCAATCAACGCTGGGTCCTGGGCGGGACCGCCAATGAGGGTGTAAACTTGGAACTTCTAAAGGACTTNGTTTTAGCGATTCCTTGCCTTCCCACCGATGTTTGAAATGCGAACGAATAGAGGAGTTTTACACATGGAAATAGAGAACAAACTGAAAGCGATGGGACTGGAGCTACCTGCCGCCGGGACCCCACCGCCGGGCCGCGCCGGGGCGGTCAGNGTNGGCAACATTCTGTTCGTCGGTGGGCACACGCCGGGACCGGCGCACAGGGGCAAGCTGGGAGCGGAGGTAACCGTGGAGCAAGGTTACGAGGCGGCTCGAGAGGCGTGCCTCAACTGTCTGGCNGACGTGAAAGCCTTGATCGGTGACCTGGATAAGGTGAAGCAGGTAGCCAAGCTGCTGTGCATGATCAACGCCGCTCCCGATTTCGGCCAGCAACCCTTGGTCGCCAATGGGGCCACCGACCTTCTGAGCGAGTTATACGGTGACGCCGGGGCTCACGCCAGGTCCGCCGTGGGGATGGGTTCGCTACCCAACGGGGCCTGCATCGAGATTGAGATGATCCTGGAAATATCGGACTAAGCTGATCGCTCTGAGGCCCGGAAACATCTACCATGGCTGAACCCAAAGGGCAGGTTACGGTCACCTATTACGGCCACTGTGCCTTCCTGTGGGAGACCAGCCAGGGCGCCAGGGTGCTGGTTGACCCCTACCGGAACCGGGAAGACCGCTACTGGTTCACCCGTATGTTTCCGCGCATCCCTTGCGACCTGGGCCTGATAACCCATGCCCATTTCGACCACGACGCCGCAGACCGTTTGCCGGAGACCGCTTCCCTGCTCCGCATGCCAGGGGAGGTCTGCTACCGGGATTTTTCGGTTCGGGGCATCGGGGATTTCCATTCCAACCCGCGAGGCAACACGCCCAACTTCCCTAACGTGATGTTCCGGTTTGAGGCCGACGGCCTGCGATTTCTGCATATCGGCGACAACCGGGCCGACTGGCCCGACGATGTGGCCGCGTCGGTAGGCGAAGTGGATGTCCTAATGGTCACCGTGGACGATTCCAATCATCTGCTTACTTACCGGGAAGTGGACTCGCTCATCGACCGGCTGAGTCCCAAGGTAGTGATTCCAATGCACTATCAGATCCCGGNACTGATACCAGACTCGGCGGGCCTATTGCCGCCCGACGGCTGGCTGGCGACGCACCCTGGGGTGAAGCGATTGGGGCGCCACATTACTGCTTTTTCCCCTGAAGACCTGCCCGCCGCCACCCAGATTTGGGTCTTTGATCCGTCACTGGATTCTTTGGCGGCCCCCATAGCAAACCCATGATATCTCCATTGAAAGATTCTAAGGGCCGGTCAAGACCGGAAGAGCAGCCCGATTAAACCCTTGATGCCAGGCTCGAATCAGCGCCATCCCAGTCCCCCGATCAATCAAAATAGGCGGCATCCACCACAAACCGGCAAAACGTAGTAAAATAAGCAGCATGATGGACCTAAAGTCTTGGTTGGGCGAACAGAGCTTAAGCGTGCGGGAGTTTGCCCTGGAACTGGAGGTGCCGCTGAAGACTGCCCAAGATTGGGTATATCGAGGCGTCGCGCCGTCCGCGGAAAACCGCAACAGGCTCACCGGCTTCATCTCNTCTCGTTGTGCCCACCACTGGGTCATCGACGCCGCTAACGGTCACACCAGCCGCGGTGTGTGCAAGATATGCGACGAAGTTCGGGAGTTCGAAAATTCAACTGAGGCGTCGTTGTGGATACCTCCTAAACGTACAACCAGTGCCTAACCCCTCCCTTTGACCAACTTGGATCAACTCTTCGTGTCTAACTGCAGCCGGTAGGTTCCTCACTTCAGGATTCGCAAAATGCCCTGGCCGCCGCAACCCGGCCAGCACTATGCAGGTTTGTCGTAGGCACTGCAACGGCTCCATCGCCAATTTCCCTCAGACGCCCCACATCATGTCGAGTCGCCATCACAGTGGCCGCACGTCGTTGTTTCCAATTTNATCGATTTCGGTAGTCCAGAGACCCGTTCGGGATGGTAGAATGTCGGTCAAATGGGCCGGAGTATCACCGTCAATCTTTCCCACTCGACAACGGCGAAGACGGTGTCCTCAAGGTCCAAACAAGGATTTGGTTCCTTTGGTTCACCTATAGCGGCCCCTACAACCCGATATGAATCATCNCTGGGCCAAGGCGCCGGTCCGATAGACGTTCACGGTTAATCAACTCAACATCATTTATTCCGAGGGAGCATCAGCGAATGGCAAGCACGAAATCNCCGGCGACGGCAACAGTCAACAGCGTGGCCCTCTCTAGCCAAACTTCAGGCAGTTCCGTGTCTCTACCGGATTATGACAAGCAGCGGATCGA
This sequence comes from Chloroflexota bacterium, assembly GCA_002710215.1. Lineage (GTDB taxonomy): Bacteria > Chloroflexota > Dehalococcoidia > Lucifugimonadales > UBA3495 > UBA11650. Next base: position 2,750 of record PAJQ01000046.1, read on the forward strand.
AGACATTGGGTTCTTAACAGATATGACTCTGGTCCTGCTGGGCAACTACGCCCAAACCGGGCACTTTGGCGGCCCTCTAGCCTACTCCGCCTATACCGTCGCATCACACTTGGTCGGCCCCGATCTGGGCGGACTCCGCTTTGACTATCGCCGGCCCAAGCACCCTTACGCCGACAAATTCATGCTGGCGGGAGGCCATAACGCACCGGTCACCTACGCCCTCTGGATGATCATGGGTGAGGCCATGGCCCGCAAGCATNCCCAGTCAGGTGACGGCCGGTTTCACGTTGACCCGAAACTGGCGATGCTGTCCATTGACGCCCTAGGCTTCCGCCGCGGGGCCGGGGCACTGAAAAATCTGCTGGAGCAGAACAACCTCCAAGATCATCCTCTGATGGCTCAAGCCAAGATTCGAGGCATTCGGTCATTGGCAGGGCACGCAGAGACGACGGACGTCACCAACGATGTTAATGGAGGGCCCTCTGGAATAGGGATAGCAACCGCTGCGGGGAAGGCCGCATTTTGGGACATCATGGGTGCGCCGGATAGCCTGAAGATTCTGGCTATCGAAGGCGAATTCGCCATGACCTCCGGCCATGCCCAAGAAATGAAAACCACAGCGGTGGCCCAGCAGGTCGGCAAGCGTCTAAGGATCCTACTCTCGTATAACAACGCCGGAATTGATGACGAGTTGGTCGGCGGCGTGATCAAACCGGCGTACGACGCTTACCGGATACAAGACCAATGGGCCTCCTACGGCTGGAACGTTTTGGCGTTGGACGACGGTAATGATTACGATCAGGTGGTAGCCGTCCTCAAGACCATGGAGGATTGGGACCCTGCGGACAACCGGCCCATGATCGTGGTCGGACGCACGGTCAAGGGCTGGTGGCCCGCCGCCGACAACGGAAATATTCCCGGGTTTGGCGAGCAGATCGTCAGCTACCACAGTCATCCCTACGCATTCGCCATGAACGGCGATTACTTCCAAGCCTTGGCCGCAACCTTCGAACAGCGCTTCGGGGTCGAGTTCCAAGGCATCAGGGATGGCGCGGTATCCGATAACCGGGAACGCTTGATCCAATTCAAGCACAACATCGACGTCGCCATGTCGGTCCTAGAAAAGGATGGCCTGGGGGACTGGTTGGCCCAGCGGCTGGTGGAGATCGGCGACTCGGTTAACGACGAATTGCCCTTGCGTGTCGATCGCAATACCGACCCATTCCTCGACCCTCGACTGGGCGTCGGCAACTTGCCGATAGAACCCCAGAAAGTCACCATCCGGAACCCTGTATCCAGAGCTGAGAAGGAAGCGACCATTACTTTGTTTGAAGAACCCGGCAGGGTCCGCGGCACCCGCCGGGGCATATCCGAGATAATCAAGTGGATGAACTACGTCACCGGCAACCGTTTGATTACAGTAGCCGCCGATCTGTCGGACTCCATCAACGTTGAAGGTGGGTCTTTTTGGGGCCACTACGACCCGGTGGATAACCCGGCTGGCACCCGGCTCAAGGCGAGTATTCAGGAAGCGGGAAACGCCTCCACGGCCGTGGGTTTGGTGGGCCAGTCCGCATCCCTGGACCCGGNGAAGCACATCGGACTTTGGGCCCTGAGCGGCACCTACGGGGCATTTACGCCCCTGATGTATCTCCCGGCCCGGGTNTGGAGCCAGCAGAACCAGGACAGCCCCTTCCGGGTGGGAGTGTTGAACATCCTGGCCGGCCATTCCGGCCCGGAAACGGCCGCCGACGCCCGCACCCACTTCGGCATCTTTTCTCCTCAAGTGTGGAAGTTGTTCCCCAGACACCAGGTAATAACCCTGAGTTTCTGGGACTACAACGACGTGGCCGCCGGGTATTTCGCCGCGGTTGAGATCGCGGCGCGGGACCCAAAGGTCGGCGTCATTGTTCTAGAGGTGGCCAGGCCCGACTTCCCGGTGGCGGACCGCAATACATTCGCCGATAAAGACCTCAAGGCAGCAGCCAAGGGCATGTACGTCATAAGGGACTTTGAGCCGGGCAAGCCAAAACATGGTTATGTAATCTCGCAGGGATCATCCTCCACCGTAAATCTGGTGTCCGTCCTGCCTCGCCTGGCGGAAGAGGGGCTGAACGTTAAAGTGATTGCGGCAATCAGCGAAGAGCTGTTCCATCGGCAGCCCGAGGAGTACCGGAACTCGGTTCTACCTCCCGAGGCCCGTTACGACCTGATGGTGGTCAGCACCGGCACCCGGCGCGTCTGGCCCCTGCAGGATGCCGGTCCCCTGACAGACGAGTATTCGCTGGTTTCAGACTGGCACGACGAATGGCTGACCGGCGGGACCGAGTCCGACGTAATCACCGAGGCCCACTTGGACCCCGAGTCGATCTTCCAAGGAGTAAAGCGCTTCGCCTCGGACCACGACAATCGCATATCCAGCCAGGCGGCCCAGCTGGAAAGCTTGCGCTAAGCCGGCCTGATTTAGACCACTCAATTTTACGGGTTCATTTGTTCTGATGGTGGTCAGCCATCCCGGGGACTGACTTTTGATTGAAGAAAGCACCAAACTCGTTCGGCGTATGTATGACGAAGCCTGGAACGAGGGCAAACTGGACGTTGTCGACGAGATATGCGCCCCTGACTACGTCGGCAGGGGGCCGTACGGCGGCGAGCATGGCCCGGAGTCCGTCAAGAGCGGCATCCTAACCCGCCGCCAGGCATTTCCCGACATCCACGTGANCATCGAGGACATCATCGCTTCGGGAGACAAAGTCGTCGCGCGCCTAACGTTTCGGGGAACGCATAAGGGCGAATTTCTAGGTGTCCAACCCACTGGTCAAGAAGTCACTTGGTCGGGAATCTGGATATATCGAGTCGCCAATGGCAAGTTTGTTGAACGTTGGCATAACTACGATATGTTCGGTTTGATGCGGCAGCTAGGCGCAATCCCGTCCTAAAGGGTTTCGGAGGCCTTCCGAACTTGCCCGCCGTTCGCCGNCGGCTGCCGGCCCTGCCCAAAGCTTATCTACTTCTNTGTAACTCAGGCAATCGACCACACCTGCCAAAGNATTAACTAAGAAACCATGAAAATCACTGACATAAAGATAGACGTGATAAGGCGGGAGATTCCGGACACCGGCCTGGATTCAGACCTGGGGCGGTTCGCCGGAACCGTGGAGCAAGGGCTGTTGCGCATCCTTACGGATGATGGCATCGAAGGGAATTGCTACATAGGGGGATTCCGAGGGGGCGGACGCTCTTTCTTTGGCCCAATACTGAATGTGTTGAAACCAGAGATTCTAGGCCGGGAGCCTTCGGAACGGGAATGGCTATGGAATCGCCTGCCAATCTTGGGCTCCCGACGGGGCATCACCAATCAAACATGGGCCCCGGTAGACGTCGCCCTTTGGGATATAACCGGAAAAGCCGCCGGGCTTCCCATCTATAAGCTCTTGGGCACTCAGCGGTACGAGACCGAAGTTTACGGTACATATCCACCTCGGCATGAGTCGCCTGAAGGGTATGCCGAAGAAGCTCGTGAAATGGTATCCAGGGGTTTTCGCGCNTACAAGATACACCCTGGCGTGATGAGCACCCATGACGTCATACATATGGTGACATTGGTCCGGGAAGCGGTGGGGCCGGACGTTCGGCTTATGCTAGACCCAAATTGCGGCTACGATTACCGCAAAGCTCTTGACGTTGGCAGAGCCCTGGACCATAACGGGTTCCATTGGTTCGAGGACCCGGTTCCCCATTACGACCTGGACGCCATCAAATCGCTGACCGAGCGGTTGGACGTGCCCCTTTGCATGAGCGACCAAAACCCCAATCAGTTCTTCAATGCCGCCAACATGGTCAGAAACCAATCAACGCGATTGGTCCGAGGAACGGCCCAAAAACTGGGCATCACCGGATTGAAGAAGCTTTGTTCGCTGGCGGAAGGCTTCGGGATGAATTGCGAGATTGGCACCGCAGCCAACTCTCTCTTGAACGCCGCCAACCTTCACGTCATTTTCTCGGTGTCCAATTGCGATTACTTCGAATACTGGATGCCCCAAGCCGCCCATCAGTTCGGGCTAGTCGATGACATACACCTCAACGACAAAGTAGTGATTGAGGCGCCAACCCGGCCCGGTCTTGGCTACGAGCTAGATTGGAATTGGCTGGAAGCCCACACCGTAGAAACCTTGGGGTAGTAGCGCGTCCAGACGACCTCCACCGCCCAGATAGTCATCCATCGGAAGACCCCCTGGCTAAGCAAGGAAGGTAACCGTGGCGCGAGATATCGGACCGGACGGGGTATTCATCAACGCCGCCGGCATGATTACCATGCAAGCTCAACCTTTTTTTGAAAATGNGTTAACTGCCTTGGCGGTGCGAGACGGCAACATCATCGCCATCGGTTCCCGCGAGTCTATTCTCTCCATGGCCGGTCAGGTTCCCGTGTTGGACCTGGAACGCGCCGTGGTAATACCCGGCCTNATCGACAGCCACAACCATTTTCTAAGTACCGCGCTGGGCTGGAACCGCGTTCAACTCCACGGAGCCCGGTCGATAGATCAACTGTTGGAGTTTATAGAACAACGCGTCCGTGAAGCGCCGCCCGGCGAGTGGATCCTGTGCTCCAGCCGGTGGCACGAAACTAATTTGGCGGAGCGCCGGATGCCCACGNCCGCGGAGTTGGACCGGGCCGCACCCGATCATCCCGTCTACCTGCCACGGGGAGGCCACGTCGTAGTCACCAACACTTTGGGATTGAAACTGGCGGGAATCTCGCCTGACAGCACGGACCCGCCGGGAGGCAAATTCATACGAGACGGCGCCGGCCGGCTCACCGGCATGTTATTGGAAAGGCCGGCATTCTCCAGTCTCGCCCGGTTGCTGCCCCAGCCAAGCGAGGAAGACCGCCGGTCGGCTATCCGCGCCGGTATCGGAGCCTACAACCAGGCCGGCATTACCGGGGTGAGAGAGCCTGGATTAACCGGCGAAGAGATTCAGTCTTACCAGGCAGTGATAACCGAGGAGAAGTCGATCAGGGCCTCGCTGATGTGGCGGGTTGATCTTGGCATGTCACCGGAAGAGCGGCGGCAATGGGTCCAAGGTTTGGCATCCAAGAGTGAAGGGGGCAACCAGTGGTTAGATATTTGGGGTCTGAAAGTGACCTTGGACGGTGGTGTGGAAGGCGGCTACTTTTACGACGCCTACGCTAACAATCCTGATTTTAAGGGCTTTCCATTTACCAGCCAAGAAAACCTTACAGCCATAGTAGAAGAGGCCCACCACATCGACTGGAGAGTTGGTGTACATGTAGTCGGCGACGCCGCCTTGGAATTGGCCTTGGACGCGTTCCAGGCAGCCAACGCCCAGTCGTCTACCAAAGGCCGCGGACACGCCTTGGAGCACGCCTTCACGCCGGTTCACCGGTCCATGGAGCGGACCCTGGAAATGGGCATCGGCGTGACCCTGCAACACGCCCTGGTTTACAGCTTGGCCGGTAACATGCAGACCTATTGGGGTGACCGGCGCGCGGCGGACTGCACTCCATCCCGCGCCTGGATAGATTCGGGAGCTCTGGTGGGCGCCGGCACGGACTCCCCGGTCACCGGCTACGACCCGTGGCTAAATATTTACGGATTTGCCACGCGGGACACCGAAGTAGCAGGAATCATCGGTCCCCAGCACCGCATCTCCATCGCCGAGGCGCTGCGGGCGTATACCGTGGGGTCTGCGGAGATCCTCGGAATGGGGCGAACCTTGGGCTCCCTGGAAGTTGGCAAGGCGGCGGACTTCATCTGCTTGGAGCGTGACCCGCTGGCCTCCTCACCCGATCAGGTGCGCCACATGAAAGTAACGCAGACCTTCGTGGGCGGCAGGCAGGTGTACCCGGCGACAGAGGACGAGTAGCGCCAGCCTGGGCTTTGCTGGTTGACGTATAACGATTTTTCGTTATCATCCTCGTCATGAAAAATCAGCGGAACCCTGCCGAGTTAATAATATCCCGCTTCGGCAACCAGTCCTCACTCGCAGCCCTTCTNGGAAAGCGCCAGAGCACCGTGCAGCACTGGGCGAAGACCGGAAGGATCCCATCGCAATGGCACGAACGACTGATGCAGCTCGCCCGCGAGCAAGGCATTGCACTTGAGCCCAAGGATTTCGTCACGATGAAATCACCGTCAATCGAGCGAGCTGATGGGAAGCTCGGCGTTATGCTTGTGGGCCTAGGCGCCGTTTCCTCCACCTTAATCGCCGGTGTCGAGCAAATTCGGCGCGGCATGAGGCAACCTGTTGGATCGATCACTCAGATGGCCACGATCAGGATTGGCAATCGGCCGGAGAAACAGACACCCCTGATACGGGATTTTGTTCCGCTGGCAGACNTAGACCAGCTTGTGTTCGGCGNATGGGACCCGATTCCCGACAACGCATATGAAGCCGCCTTGAAGTGCGGAGTCCTGAACCGGTATGAAGATATCGACCCCATTGCGGACTTCCTGAGAAGCATCGAGCCAATGCCAGCCGTATTCGACAGCGAATACGTCAAGCGGATCAAGGGCACCAACACAAAGGCGGCTAGGACTAAGTTCGAAGCCGCCGACGCTATTCGCGATGACATCCGCCGCTTCAAAGCCACCAACAACTGCGACCGGCTCGTGATGATTTGGTGTGCGTCTACCGAAAAATTCGTTAAAAAATCGGATGTGCATCAAGACATTGAGAGTTTCATAGGCGGGCTCAAAGAAAACGATGAAGATATCGCTCCGTCCATGATCTATGCCTACGCCGCCCTGATGGAGGGCGTTCCCTTCGCCAACGGCGCGCCGAATCTGACTACCGACGTCCCAGCTCTCGAGAAGCTGGCACGCGATGGAGAGACCCCAATTTGCGGGAAGGACTTCAAGACCGGCCAAACGCTTGTCAAAACGGTAATAGCTCCAATGCTCAAGGCAAGGATGCTCGGCGTGGACGGCTGGTTTTCGACGAATCTACTGGGCAACCGGGATGGTGAGGTTCTCGATGAGCCTGAGAACTTCAAGACGAAAGAGGAATCGAAGCTTGGTGCCTTGGATTACATCCTGCAGCCCCATTTGTACCCCAGCCTCTATGCCGATGCCTATCACAAGGTCCGTATCAACTATTACCCGCCCCGCGGAGATAACAAAGAAGGTTGGGACAACATAGATATCTTTGGCTGGCTTGGTGGCCGTATGCAGATCAAAGTTAANTTCCTATGCTCAGATTCCATCCTTGCCGCACCACTAGTGCNCGATGTGGCTCTGTTTATGGATCTAGCGAAGAGGGCCGGGTTAAGCGGGATTCAGGAGTGGCTGGCCTTCTACTTCAAGAGTCCTCATCATGCGCCGGCCGTATATCCAGAGCATGACCTCTNCATACAACAGACGAAGCTCAAGAACACCCTCAGATGGTTAATGGGCGCCGGGCAGATCACGCATCTCGAAATGGAGTACTACCGTGAGGGTTGACCTGCAGAACAGGATCGAGGGTGTGCTGGATTTGTATGGAGAAGCTAGTAATCCNTGGTGTTCCTTGTAGCCGAGATTGGTGGCCCAATGTTCGCCGCGATTGTATTCGACGCCACCAGAAGCTACTAGTTCGCATTTACCATCTTTATCGGCTGCTTCCTGGCTTCGGCGCTGCTGTTGTATTTCGCGCACCCTCCGGTCCCCGTTGCATCCACTCCCTCACTGGAAGCCACGGACGACTGATTGCTTGGCCGCATTCGGCCGAACACCAATTCACCCCACCGCCAAATGGTTTATTAGCTTGACGCCATTGCTTCACAATTCTACGCTGGTGCTAGTCTAAGCTTGTGGGATCACCGGCAACCGCAACTATTAGTCCCGGACGACAGAGGCAGCCATAGAGGGCGGATCAAGGNGGGCAACGCTATGACAGAGAAACTGAAGGTACAGAGCCAGACATTTAGCCTGATGGAAACGACGATTGACGAGTTGCACGAGGCGATAAAGTCGGGGCGGACGACGTGTGTAGCAATCGTGCGGCAATACTTAGACCGGGTACGGGCCTACAACGGTGTCGCCAGCATGCTGGTCACCGAAGATGGAGCGGCCGTTCCGGAAGCCCCCGGCGTGGTTCGGGGGAGGCAGCCCTTACGCTTTCCGACAGAATCCGTCAAAGCCTCGACCATCTTGCCCGATCTCGACAGATACCAAGGCCCGCCGTTGGAATACGGCCGCATGGAGCCGACTTCATCCGATCCCACAGTTTCCCAGCAATTCGGAATGATTGCCGGGATACCGAACGCCGGACAGGTAAACGCCCTTGCCACGCTCAACATACGGGGCGAACGGTCGGTCACGTGCAAAGGAGACTTCGACCGGCATGTCAGCGAGGGCCCCCTTCCCCCCGGAGCGCCTCCGGTTTGCGAACACTTCCGCCTGATGCCCGACGCCCTAGAGCGGGCAGCCGAGCTAGACGCGGCTTACGGAAGCAACCCCGACCTGGAAAAGATGCCGATGTACGGCGTGGTGTTTTCCTTCAAGGATCCCTTCGACACCAAAGACATGCGCTCCACCGGTGGCGGTGACGCGCATTACGACATCGACTTTCCGGCACGGGATCACGTGCTGGTGGAGCAGCTGCGGAAAAAAGGCGGGATCATCTTCGCCAAGGCGGTCAACACGGAGTACAACGGACGGGCCGGGGACCCNGGTGGCCGCAACGATCCTGATAAAGTGCTGCCGTCGGTGCTGGGGTACCAGCGCAGCACTTGGGCCGGCAATCCTTCCAACCCCTACGACACCACCCGTTCGGCGTCTTTGGGATCAAGCTCGGGTTCTGCTTTGTCGGTCAGCACTAACATGGTTATGGCCAGCCTNGGGGAAGAAACACGAGCGTCAACCCGGGGACCGTCAAATCACAATTCGGTGGCGCTTATTCTGCCCCACAAGTCGCTGATCGGCTTTGACGGGGGCGCCATCGGCGCCGACATATACTGCGACCGCAGCGGCATCATCTGCCGCACCATCGGCGACTGCGCTAAAGTCCTAGACGCCTTGAAGGACCCATCCGAAGGCTACTACGACCCCCGCGACCCATTTACCACCGTGCCGCGCTCGTCCGTGTTAAGCACAACCTTCGCCAGCCACACATCCATGGCCGGCGCGCCCGGCTCACTTAAGGGTATCCGCATCGGTATCATTCGGGAGTCCATGGTCTTCCCGGCCGGTTCAAAAACCGAGACGCCCATCGTCTCCGCCGCCGCACGGGAAATCAAGACGGTTCTCGGTGACCAGCTTGGCGCAGCGCTAGTGGAATCGTCCGACCCTCTTTGGGAAAGGGACCCGGAAATCGCGGCCATGAAAACGGATTTCCGGCGCGCCTTGGCCCGTCTGGTCCCAGTATTCATGCCGGAGCTGNTATTCCGGCTGGGGCCCGATGGACAACCCCTCTTCGAGGAGTTCGCGGCGGCCATCCTTCCCACCGAATTCATGCCCGGAAAAGTATTTGGCTCGGGCGCGATGCAGCCCATCGACTATTTCGTCGAGTTGGCGGACGACCGNATAGAAACGCCCTTGAACCTGAACATCGCCTCCGTCCAACAGCAGGAATTGGCGATGGCGTTCCGATATCATATCCCGCAGTACCTATCGCGCCGCGCCGCCGACTGGAAGGAGCTGGGTTTCACCGAAACNCTGGTCGATTTCCCCACGCTCAACCAGCGGTCCAAGTTCTGGGGCGACGACCATCGCGCCGCCTTCAAGAATTGGGAAGAAGTGACCGACCCGCGCAATCCCCACGGGCAGCGTCAAGGCGTAAATGAGCGGATAATGCTGCGTGAATTGCTGCGCCGGGTGGATATGATGGTGCTGATAGAGAATCACCTAGACGCACTGGTCCGCCTNCATACGCCCTTTCCGCCGGCCAAGATCGGCGGCCCCAGCCAGCACGGAATCTCAGGGAATCTGCGTCTGGAATCGTTCAACGGTCCAAACGCGGGCCTGACGGAAGTCCTAATCCCAGCGGGCTACGTCACAACCGTCTACGACCCAGTCTTCGAGCTCAGCCCCGACGGCACCCGCTACCTATCCGTCCCCTCCAACGTACCAACAACCATCCCGGAGCCGGGATTACCCTTTTCCTTGGTGTTCCGCACCGACCCCGGCAAGGAAGACATCATCCTAAAGATCGCCTCAGCCTACGAAGCGGCTTCAAAACGCCGCGTGGCGCCTCCGAATTTTGGTCCGCTGCCAAGTTCGAGCAAAAGCTAGACAATCTGGGATTTCGGCGTGGAAAGAGGAAAGACTACTGGACCTACCGGGAGTGACCGATAGGACATCGCAAAAATTTCGACGGACATCGGCTAAACTAACCTAGCCTATCGTNGAATAGTGATGGCTCTCGGCAGCGCCAGGACACAGGCTAGTTGGGGTTTCAAGAAACGGACGTTGGTCGAGGATTTCATTGGTCAATTGGTGGTCTGCCATGTTCTCGTTGTGGTCTACGCCCGGTATTTCCCACGAGCACGCGGCGTCCGTTCGAGCAAATTACTGAAACCTNCCACATTGCCAATGTGAATAGATTTCTCTTCAACGAGGGTTTCGCCCCAGCCAACGATACGCTTTACAGTAATTCTCTCGAGGGAGATTTTGGCAGGTTCGGCAGCTTGGTGACCTATTGGTGACCCANATCCTGTATCAGTTCATTTGAGCTNTCCGGCTTGAAGTAACTGATGCAATCAGCGGTTCAGTTGATCGACTAGATTCCGCTGCCGAGCGTCCCTATCATGCGGCTATATCGAGGCTAGTCAAATCACTGTCAGAATTATGAATTCTTATTGCGNCGGATGGTAAGGTCGCAGATTACGTTGGATTTGTCCACCNCTCAACTCTATATCAAAGTAAAGGGAGAAGAATAATGGCCCTTGGAGATGGCATTCGTAGAAATATTGCACATGTGTCAGTGGAAGAGCGAAACCATCTTCGTGATGCGATTGTCGAGCTTAATAATAATCTCTATCCAGACGGCGTTTCCAAATGGATCAAGCAGGACAAGATCCATGAGGCGNCTCACGTCCATGGCGGGCCGTCGTTCGTGCCCTGGCACAGGGAGCTGATTAATCGGTTTGAAAGACTTTTGCAGGNGATCGACCCGGACGTTTCCCTGCATTACTGGGACTGGACACAAGATCCACGCGCGGCGAGTGATGGGAAGGGAGGTGTTGTCGACTTGTTGACCGAACAGTTCATGGGGACAGCTTCGAACCCAATCGGCAATCCATTCGCTGGCTTTCCTCCCATCACGCGCAACGTTGCCGGCGGCGCTGCCGCGCCGTCACCTCCCGCAGTCGCATCGGACAGCGACATTATCAACTCGTCGAACGGCGTACCTCAGAATCAGCAATGGTCTACGTTCCGAAACAGCATTGAAGGCAATCACAACGGAGTGCATGGCTATGTTGGCGGATCGATCGGTGCCGGGCACACCGCGTTTGAAGACCCCTTTGTTTTCCTGTTGCATTCAAACGTCGACCGTCTGTGGGCCATATGGCAGACCATGCCCGGCCAGGAATGGCGACTAGACCCAGATCAAGTCTACGGCAACGAAACCAACGACCCAATAATCGTCGAAAAAATTGAACCTTGGGCCGGTAGCTCCGGATTGCGCCCTTGGGCTCCGCCTGAAAACGAGCAAGNAGTAAAGGACTCGAGAGACCCGTCAGTAATTGCTCCGCCGCGTTATGACACGAATCATCCAATAATCACGATTCCACTGACCTTGGAAGAGGGGGTGTNCACCATCCAACAAAAGAGTAGTGGCCGATTTGTGGATGCCCATGAAAATGAGGGGAACGACTTTTCTCTCGTTACTCGAACGGCACAGAACAACGAGACACAGAGATGGATTTTGAAACCCTTAGGGGATGATTCGTACACCATACAACAAGAGAGCAATGGCCGATTAGTAGATGCCCATGAAAGCGCGGGGAACGACTTCTCTCTCGTNNGCCGGCCAGAGCAGAATAACGATACACAGAGATGGATTCTGACACCCGTGGGCAACAACACCTACACTATCCAGCAAAAGAGCAATGGCCGATTCGTGGATGCCCATGAAAGCGCGGGGAACGACTTCTCTCTNGTCACCAGGCCAGCGCAAAATAACGACACTCAGAAATGGATCTTGACATCCGTGCGTGACACCATTTACACCATCCAGCAAAAGAGCAATGGCCGATTCGTGGATGCCCACGTAAGCGCAGCGAACGACTTCTCTCTCGTTACCCGATCGGCGCAGAATAACGACACACAGAAATGGATTCTGACGCCTGTGGGAGGGATTTACACGATACAACAAAAAAGCAATGGCCGATTCGTGGATGCCCACGTAAGCCCAGGGCAGGACTTCTCTCTCGTTACCAGGCCAGTGCAGAATAAC
>PAJQ01000047.1 GCA_002710215.1 Chloroflexota bacterium
GATCTGCTCGGCGGCTGCAGCGGCCTTCTCAATGACCAGTTCCGACTTTAATCCTCCCAGCGGATGGGTTATCACCACCGGCTGGAAACCCGAGCGGCCAAATACACGGGCATGAAGGTTGGCCGAGTTCAGGAAGGGGCCGGTGCAAATCACCACCGTGGGAACGCCCCGATTCTCCAGGGACATGGCGTCGTGCACACTGCACGACGTGCAGGAGCCTCAATCGGCGATGGCGGTCACCACGAAGTCGCACCTCTCCGACAAAGCATCGACGATGTTGTCAGCGGCCGGCCTGGAGTAGATAAACTTGTCGATGACCAGAGAGTCGGAGAGTTCGAACTGCTTGTCCAGCAACTCTCTGATGGCCAAGAGAAGGGGATTGGCGTTGTCCTTGCGGTTTCCCAGGAAGCCGCCGGTCTTGCCGTGCAGACTGCCAAGCCTGGCCGCCGCTTGCCACTTAGAGTTGGAGCCGGGATCATTGGCCGCTAGAATATCCCACCGCCGCAACTGGTCCTGAACCCGTTCGCCGGGTGTATTGACCATGAATCTCTCCTCAGGGTTCCTGAATCTTCTCGGTTACCATACGCGACCCCCAGCCTGGCAGATAGGCCGAGTGCGGCCCACCGGCGCCGCCGGCAACGAAGATGTGGATATCCTCCGGGCGGCGAACCACCGGAACCATCTGATCGTCGTCGTCTGCGTCCACGAACCGGGGCCACAGGTGTGAACGTTGCGAATCCCCTACGGGTGGTCCGCCATGCCTCAGAAGCCTCACGGGCTTCCGCGCGCGCTCGAAGAGGAATGTTTTGATGTCCCGCTTGAGCCATCGGTCTTCGGACAGCATGCGGGCATGCTCCGGTCCCAGGACGACACAGGTGCTGCCCATAACGTACATCTGCACGTTGCCCAGGGTGCACATGGTATCGGCCAACACGGTAAGGAAGTCCCGAGAGTTGGCCGCGTGATACATGACGTTGTGGGGCGCTTCGGCGGGGAACACCGTGACGGTGCTGTCCTCCGCTGCGAATCCCATCTCCACGTGGTAGGGCTCCCAGGGGCTGGCATCCTCGGCTTCAGCCATGCAGTAGGTGTAGCTGCCCGGATGTCCAAACGTGGACTTGTTAGTTTCGCCGGGGAACGCCCCGCCCAGGTTTACCAGGACCAGCTTCACCGCCCGGCCGATGGTAGCATTGGCCCGCCATCCCTGGCCGAAACAGTTGTAGCCCGAGTTGATGTCGAGTTTTTTCGCGATGGGGCCGTTTACGATGACCAATGGGGTGTGGATCCCGGTTGAGCACTGGACGCCCCGCAGGTTGAATCGGTCGTCGACCATAGCTTTGATGGCGGCGACCACCACCGGCAGGTATTCGGGCAAGCAGCCAGCCATCACGGCGTTTACCGCCACCCGTTCGATAGTCGCGTTCCCACCCAACGGAGGTATTTCAGCGATCAGTTCGCCGGGATCACGGGGCGAAAGAACATCGGTAAATTGTTTGACTCGGTCTCGGGTGGGCGGGACCACTGGAAGCCCATCCGTCCAGCCCGTCTCGTACATCAGGTCGATGGAGTCCAGAAGTGGACCCAAAGATTCGGCCGGAGTCGCCAGATCAGAGTGCCTTTCGCTCATGTTCCTCTGCCTTTTGGGGAGGGACCGTTTGGTTGATTGGGAGTGTAATGGCAGCCATCTTGAGTGTCAACGGCGGCCCGGCAGCGCGACGATCATGCCGTGCTTGGCGGACTGCCCAACAAAAAAATATCCCCGGCCCCAAGTTTCTAGGGGCCAGGGATTTCCCCACGTCCAGACGGTACGTCTAGTCGGCGGGGACGGTGGCTTCCACTTTGCCCTCGAACGCCGGCATTACATCTTTGGCGAACCACTCCAACTGCTCTAAGATCACGCTTTGTGGCGTGCCCACAGGGTGGCTGACTCCCACACGGTCTAAGCCGGGGTAGCGTTCGGCGACTGCGTTGAGCTGTTCGATGATCCGGTCGGGCGGACCGCAAAGGACCGCCCCGTTGTTCACCGCGTCGTCCATGGTCGGAAGGCCGGCGTTGGGCGCCCGGCGGGGATCGGCGATGTCCAACATCTGCTGCTCGCTCAGCCCGCGATGCAGCCGCAAGGGGCCGAACATCTTCACGTTTTCTTCATAAAACTTGGCGGAGTCTTTGATACCCTTCTCCACGGTCTCCGACAGGAAGAAGTGGAAACCAACGCTGAGGTCTTCGCCCAGCTGGGCGTCGGGCCTACCGGCCCGGACCAGCGCGGCCCGGTAGTCTTCCATGGTGGCGTCCATGACTCCACCCTCGGCCACGCCGCCGCCGATGATTCCCTTGATGCCGTGCTTAGCCATGAAGTCCAGCGCTCGCTGGGTGCCGCCTTGGATGGGCTGCCAGCACTCCACGGGCAGGTTTCGAGGGCGAGGGACCAAGGTAATTTCCGACAGTTCGTAGCCCCGGTAGGGTATGTGGGGCGGGATGTCGTAGTACTTGCCGTGGTGGGAGAAGGACCTTTCGTTGAAAGCCTTGAATATTATGTCTACCTGCTCCTCAAACAGCTCCCGGTTGGCCGGCTGGTCCAGCAGGGGGTTTCCGAAGGTCTCAACCTCCCGGGTGTGGTAGCCTCGGCCGACACCAAAAATAACCCGCCCGCCAGTCAAGATGTCCGCAGTGGCATAGTCCTCAGCCAGCCTCAGGGGATGCCACATGGGAGCGATGTTGAACGCGCAGCCCAGCTTGATATTTTTGGTCAAGTGAGCCAGGTGGACTTGGAGCATCAGTAAGTTGGGGATGCACTCATACCCTTCCGGTTGGAAGTGGTGTTCCGCCATCCAGAAGGTGTCGTAGCCCAACCGGTCCAGCGTTGTGGCGATAATTTCGGCTTTGTCAAACACCGTGGTCAGGTGTTCATCGGAAAAAGAGCGGTCATTGACGGCGGTGCCCGCATATCCAACGTCGTCCATGTCCACGTGCCCGGCAAAAAGACTATCGAATTTGGTAATCATGTAATTCCTCTCGTATCAATTCGAACCAGGGTTTCTTAATTGTAGCTGCCGGGAGTTGGCTGTCAACCCGTTCCAGAATGCCAAATCAAGACTTCTAGGGGCTTGCGGTGATGGGTGCGTCGAACTGCAACTCCAGCCTGATGTCGTCATCCACCGACGGCAAAAAGAGCTTTTTTGGTTTCTTCATATCGAAGGTGCTGAAAGGGAAGTTAATCGTCATCAGGCCCTTGGCGCCGTCGGGATGGAACTAGACAGTTGCGTCCCAAGTCAGCGACACCGTTTCACCATGCACCGTCATGTCCCCTGCGATCTGAAACACCGCTTCTCCCTGGCATGGGATGGGCTACGGCATTCCCGGCGCCTCACGAACCACCAGCTCCGCCAAGGGGAATTTCTCCGACTCCAACGAGTTGGTCCGCAAGAATTCGTCCCTATCGTCTTCGTCACTTTGCAAGGAGAGCAGGCCCACTGTGATCTTAGACTGGCCGGCCACGACCGCGCCGGAGCCGTCAAACACCAGCGACCCGCTAACCTGCCGGGTTTATCCGACGGCATCGTTGGGCAGATTTACTCGGGCGAACTGTTCTCGAACCCGGAATCGGGCCATGGAATTCCCCGACAAATCCACGGCTACGCGGCTAGCCCCACCATTCNAGCTTTGATCGCTGTGGGAACAAGACGGCGGCGGTGCCGCCGTGGGCGCTTCAGTGACCGTGGGAACCGGCGTGTCTGCGGGCGCGATGGTGNGAGGCCGCGCGGGAGTAGGTTTCGTGGCAGCAGGAGGGCTTACAGGAGTGGCGGTGGCGGTGGCAGTTTTTGGAGGAACCGTTGGTACATCAGACGTCGGATCCAGCGGCGCNGCNGGTGTCGATGTAGCGATGGGTAATGGCGTCGGAGTAGCATCTTGGGCTGCACCCTTCGTGGGATCGACTTCAGGTTGAGCCGGAGCAGTAGTTATAAGGACGGGATGGCCGTGGACTGCGGCTCACCGGCGCCGCCGCAAGCGGCCAAAAGTCCCGCGCCGCNNGCAATTAATGCGGTCACCAGAATGGTTTTCAGAAGTCTCATGCTTTGTGGGAAAGTCGAACTCACGAAAAATTTAACATGGCAGCGTCATTGAATCATACGACGCGCTAAAGGATGCAGATTCGAACGGCATGAGCGCTACGGGAATAACCGTTAACGAGATTCGCTGGGGCGTAGATCGGGTGATTCACCCAAGGCTCCATCGGCAATCTGTATCACGCTGTCGCATATCCCGGCCAGTGTCAAATCGTGGGTTGCGATTATTATCGTTGCCTTACTCTCTTTAACCACGTCCTTCAGGATGCTCCCGATGGACAAAGCCGTGGTGGTGTCCAGTTCGCCGGTAGGCTCGTCGGCAAAGATGGCTTCCGGACCGGTGACCAAAGCCCGGGCGATGGATACCCTCTGCTGCTCGCCACNGGACAACTCATAGGGCCGGTGCCGCGCCCGGGAACCCAGGCCCACCAGATCTAGCGAGGCCATGGCACGGCGGCGGCGCTCCCTCCAAGAAACGCCGCTGATATGGAGCGGCAACTCTACGTTCTCCTGAGCGGACAACAGGGGCATTAAGCCAAAGGACTGGAAAACAAACCCAATCTTGCGGCGTCGAAGCTCCACTAGGTCGGACTCGCTTAACGTGGTAAGGTCCCGTCCCTGGAACATAACCTTGCCGTTGGTGGGCCGGTCCAACCCCGACAGCAGATTCAACAGAGTGGTCTTACCCGATCCAGACCGGCCAACCACCGCCATCAANTCCCCCTGGGGCACTTCCAAGTTCACGGCGTTAACCGCAGTCACGGCCGTTTCGCCGTTACCGAAGACCCTGCTCAAATCTTCGGTCGATATAATGCTCTCCGGACGGGGTCCGGAGTCCCGGAATCCCATCATGACTCCGGGTTCTCCCTTCGGTAATTGCCCCGGCTGGGGCGTGGCCGGTCGCCAATCGGCTTGATGGTAACCGTGCCGTCTTCNAGACCGGCCTTGGCCAATCCACCCACCCCGAACTNCTCCGTCATCTCTTGAGGAAGCTGGAGCCGTCCCGCCCGGTCCACCACCAGGTACTCCTCTTCCACCCGGTCTCCCTGGCGCTGGAANGTTGGGCTGGAGTAGCTCTCCGAGCTTATNCGNCCNTCCCGNATATTGACCACCCGGTCGACGAAGTGGGCAACGCCGGGGTAGTGGGTGACCATCACAACGGTNACACCNAANGTCCGGTTCAATTCCCGAAGCATTTCGAAGACCTCTCCGGCGGTCTGAGTATCGAGTTCGCCGGTGGGTTCGTCGGCCAGTAGAAGGTTCGGACGGTTGGCCAAAGCGACGGCGATAGCCACCCGCTGTTGTTCGCCGCCGGANAGTTGGTAGGGCAGACGGCCGGCCTTGTCNCCCAAACCCAGGGAGGACAAAAGCTCGGTGCTCCAGNTACGCCGTTCCGANGTGGACGTGCCCGCCATNGCCATNGGCAACTCGATGTTATCGACAACNTTCAGGTAGGGNACCAGGTTCCTGCCGGTGGCTTGCCAAACGAACCCTACGTCTAGCCGCCGGTACATCACCAACTCGCTGTCGGAGATGTCCAGNAGGTCCCGNGACCCGACCCGCACCTGTCCCGCCGACGGACGGTCCAAGCCGGCCAAAACGTTCATCAAAGTNCTTTTGCCGCTGCCGCTGGCNCCGATGATGGCGATCAACTCCCCGGNTTCCACNTCCAGNTCNAGACCACGTAGAGCAACGACCTCCANTTCGGNCCGCTTGTAGATCTTAAAGAGGTCTCGGCACTCTATGTAAAGCGGCTCCGTCCGTTCCAGGCCTAACTGTTCCGGTTGTTGGATGCCGGAGTCTTCTGGATGTCCTTGTGTCGTTACCAAATCGCTCCTCTGCGTTGATGCCTGCGAGTTCTGTCGTCGTTACGCCATCCCGGGAGAAAACCCGAGAATTGCCTTGATTTAACCTTCACCGATGCGCAGAACCTGATGTATCTCCATTTTGGCGGTAAACCATATCAACCATAATACCGTGGCCAAGGTGACCGCGCCCAGAATTATATAGGACACGGACAACGTTACCCAGTTGGTCTCAAGGACCATCCGGGGAGTAACCTTGGCGCCCTCTTCCGCCACTTCCATCAGCGGCAGCAGGCTGACGCCGATCAAATATCCGGCTAGGGTGCCCAGGGAAACACCACATATGGCCACCAAGAACACGCTGAACCAAACGGTTCCGTTCAATTGGATCCTAGAAGTCCCTAGAGTACGGAGCAAAGCGAACTCGGTTTGCCGCTCCTTGGTGTCGATGAAGGAGAAAAGCATAACACCCAGGGCGCTGGCCAGGACCAACGCCAGGAACATCAACACCAGAAGAGCCCCCCAACCGGCGTTAACCAGAGGTTGGTCCACATTATTCAGAACCATATCCGAGGCTACGATGGTTTTTCTGGCTCGCANGCCATTATTTTCCAAGGAATCGACTATAGCACTGGCGTCCCCGCCGGAAGTGCCGGGATTCACCCACAATTCGTTGGAACCACCGGTGGGCCTGGGGCTGTGGAAGTTGGATTGGCGGATGAAGGTTGCCAGGTCCACCACCACAAAGGGCCGCTCCGCCGGGTCGAGCGTGGGAAAGTAGTCTACGACGGCTTTAATCTCCACCGGCAGGGAGAAAGTTGACAGGCCCACGGTTCGTACGTCGCCCACTTCCGCATCNGCCAATTCCAAGAAAGGCTGGCTCACCAAGGCTGGCATCGGCCGTTCCGGCGGTCCGGGCCTGATACCTCGCAAACCGATGCTACCCGGAGCCCAACTATAGCGAGCCGAACTAGCGGACGCCGGCAGCACCACCGACTCGCTGGGTTCCAGNCCGTACAGTCCCGGCTTGGCGTAGTCTTCAATTATCTGCCAATTATCCAGACTGTGAAAACCGTCGACTATCTCGGCGCCGTTGGGACCGTTAACCCCCAACTCCCCAAAAAACATCGCGCCGGGGTCAGGTANGCCCCGCCGGCCCGTGATTTGAAGAGAGAGCAACGTATGCGGTGGCGTGATAGGAATCAAGCCTTCTCTGTCTTGGGACCTTCGTCCGCGGGTAAGAAGCGGCACGATGTCTCCTTCTAACCGTTGCCAGCCTCGAAAACCCAGATCGCCGATATGCACATCGAAGTGGTAGCCGTTGACATCTTTAAACCGGGCCCGTAGCGACAGATTGGAGTTGGGCCGGCTTGGCTGCACCGATACTGTCAGAGACGTAGCTTCCTTAGGCAGCAGGATACCTTCCGGTCTATCCTGGGAACCCGGAGCCAGTAGGGCGGTCAGCTCCTCCAAGGTCCCGNCCCTGGCGAAATCCGGCCGGTACCAGCCTACTTTGGCGAACTTGTCCGCCTCTACAGCCAGCAATGTTCCCCTGGTGCTGAACCCGGTGGTGGTTACGTGGGCGCTGGACCGTTGCACCTCAACCGCCCACTCGCCTAAACCCTCTTCCATCACTGCTTTTGATAGGCCTTGAAGCGGCGTTGGACGAGCCATGCCACCGTGCTCGAACCTCAGTCCGGCTCCGGCGGCGTAAAGCGCGCGGTCTCTCTGGCTCCGTTCCAGCGTGGAAGAAAAGGCGCTGCCGATGAAGCCCAACGCGGTAGCGAACA
Organism: Chloroflexota bacterium; assembly: GCA_002710215.1. GTDB lineage: Bacteria > Chloroflexota > Dehalococcoidia > Lucifugimonadales > UBA3495 > UBA11650. Next base: position 7,660 of record PAJQ01000047.1, read on the forward strand.
TCAGCAGCACGACCAGGGAACCGGGCACCACGGGATCTCTGGAAACGTGGCGCAATCCCTGAACCAGCCAAGCCGGGGCAACCGGTTCGGAGATCCGGGCCAGCAGTCCCACCCCTATGGGAAAAACCCGCATCACCACGAGACCGACGGCCAACAGGAGCAGCACCGGTCCCACCAGCAGGCTATAGTCTATCTCCAGCCCTTGGTTGCCCAAGGGGCGTACCAGAAAGGCGCCCCGATTCTGGAGCTGCCACCACAGAAGAACGATCAGTCCCAGCAGCAGCATATCTAGGTAGTAGCGATGCACAAAGGGTGTCCGCGCCGGTCTAGCCCCCGATTGCCGGAACTCGACGATTCCCTGACGAGCCGCCATAAGGGTCGTGCCGGTTAGCACCACTACCCCCAGCAGGCCTCCCGCCAACCCCACCAAGTAGGCATTTGAGGAGAGGACCACCGGCACGGTAGCCAGATCCTCGCTCCCTCCCAGGCCGAAGAACACTTGCCCAAGGACCCGGACCACCACCAGGGCCAATAAGGGGCCCAGAACGGTGGCCGGAACGCTCAATATCAGCCCTTCGATCACGGCCAGCAATCCCACCTGCAGCGAGGTGGCCCCCCTGCTTTTGAGCATGGCGATCTCAACCGCCCGGGACTTGACCACCAGTCCGGTGATCAAGGCGAGAAAATATGTAAGGATCCCGGCAATCATGAACAAAATCAGAAACAGCGGGATCCGGGCCAAGAGCAGTTGCTCTTTATAGTCGTTCAACACGTTATTCAGTCTTACGCCGCTACTGGAATTATTGAGTTTGGTGCGCACATCGTGTTTGACCAACCAGAGGACATCTAAAATATCTTCAACATGCCCGGCTTCTATAGCCTCACGGTCCAAATAGTAGAACCATGTGACGTCGGTATACAACGTGGGATATAGGGCGTAAACCTGGCGGAGAATGGCGTCTTCAGTGGTGAACAAAGGAACGATAGTCCACTTGTCGTCATGGAAGCTGAAGGCCTTCTTGGTCCCGTACCAAAACTCGTCATCCGGATTGTCTCTCTGGAAGACACCGACTATATCAATTTCGATAGGAGGCGGATCGGCGAAAGAACCGGCAGGCACAGCCTCCATTCGGGCGCCAACATCAAGCCCTAACAATTCAGACCCCAAGACATCTATCGCAACCTCCAGCGGTTGTCCAGGGACTGGGGAACCGCCATTCGGTCCGGTGTAAGGCCAACGCCCTCGCAGAATCTTGCTTCGTTTCGGAGCAAGACCAGTCATATATTTGATTTCTCCCCTTGGCCGAATGTCGTTGGCCAACTCAAGCTGGGGATGACCCTGGAAAAAAAAGGTCGACGTCTCGATGAGCCGGGCTTGGTCATTCATATAAGGCTGTAACCGGCTGGACACCCTCTTTTCAGCGAAATCCAAGCCGGACCGGTAATAGGCCGCCCGGCCCTCGGTAGTAGGGGGCGCGTCTTGACCGCTGAATACCCTTACCCAAACGTTGGCTTCCTCTGGAGAGGCCTGGGTCAAGGCATGCCGCAGGGCAGCCTCGGCCAGCATGTTGGAAAAAATCACGCCGCTGGCTAACAGGGAAACTCCCAGCAATATGCCGGCGAAGAGGACCAACTCCAGCCACCAAGCGGAGACGATTCGCCGAACGGCGATTATGTATCCCAGGCGTGAAAGAGCTATCATTCTCCAGTCCTCAACACATCGGGAACGTTGAGCCGCCTAACGAACACTACCGCGACCAGCAACCCCAACAACGTGGCCGCAATCAGGCCGCCCAAGGCGCCCACAACCAGCCCATCTTGCACCTCCAACACCATCGGAGGTATGATTGGACTTCCCCGGGCGTCGATGTCCATAAATCCCAAAACCCACCGGCTTAGCCAGATTCCAACTACGCTGCCAACCACCAAACCGAATATCGCCGTCAACCCACGCTCAAGCGCCAGGGATAGCGCCAGTTGCAGCCTGGAGAAGCCCAAAGTCCGAGCAACCGCCAGGTCCACCCTACCGGTATGGATCGCCACCAAGGAGTGAATCACAAGGGTGAGCAACACAGCAACCGTAATGGCGGTCATACTCAGGAACGTAAGGCCGTTCCACCCGCCTCCGGCTAGGGGGTTTCGACGTGCCGTTTCCACCAATAGGTCGCGGTCCTTGATGGAGACGAAGGCGCCGATCCTCTCGTGCAAAGATGCTACCACCTGGACGCGGTCGGCATCGTCCTGTACGGACGCCCAGAAAGCATTCGGTTCCTTAACCCTCTCCAAGGACGTCCGGCGCACATATTGTTTATAGGGCTCCAGGGGAACAATCATGAAGGGCCGGGTTAACGCGTTTAACGTCGGAAAGTAGTCCGTAGTTCCTCGAATCACCACCGGGACTAATTTTCTACCCGCTTTGACCCGGACTATCTGACCCACGGAGAAGTTCGGTCCACCGATAGCCGGCAGTGGGAAGGGGTCAGGCGGAACCACGACACCCCGTGGCGCGTCTTTGAATGTTTCCTCCCAAGTGAACCTAAGTCCGGCGTTGCCTGACCGGGCTGCCGTAGTCGCCCGCTCAACTACATCAGGAGCCTGGCCCTGGTTCACCAGCGGCGCCCACCCGCCGGAAGATTCGAAATCCTCTACGACCAAGCCGCCGGGAGGGCTGGAAGGACCCTTGACAGTGACATCGTCCAAACTGATGGTCCCAGGCGGGGTTCGGGCGAAAGATTTACGGCTTAGATAAAACGAAACCAACCGCAAAGGCTCGCCCGACGGATTCACGGTGTCCTTAACTTCCTCTTCTAAGTAGGTCCATCCGGATTCAGCTCCGGTCTCGCTAGCGTTGCGGGCTGAGAGCCCCGTCTTGGCCTTGGATACTTCTCCCAAAAACAAGTTATGAAATATTCCTTGGCTGGTGTAGATCCGAGTCCATAGGTTCAGGTCCGAAACAAGAGTCCCGCTGTTCAACCCGGTGAGATCAACCCACACTCCTATCCTTGTAGCGTCGCCGGGGACCAAGATTCCAGAACCAAAACTGGAAGACGGTAGGGAAACGGGTCGCAGCAGCTCCATCAGTTCCGATAAGCTCTTGCCGGCAAAGTCTTCCCGAAACCACACGATATCCGGCAGAACCTTGGGATCCACGGCCATTAAGGTAGCCGAATCGCCCGGCAGAACATCCAATAGTGTCACTGACTCTCTTACGATGGGGCTGAACGTCCGGATGGCTTCATGCTCTTCCAACGTTTTGGCATCTCGACTAGACAAGGAAGGCCCTGACATCGACAGGTCGCCGCCACCGGAATACAGGGCTTGATGGGTCTGGCTTACGGACAAAGTCGGCTGGAACGAGGCGCCGAATACCCCCAGGGACGCTGCCAGCGCCAGGATGATAACCAACGAGCCATGGGGCAGAGGGTCTCGAGCGAACCGGGCCAGTGGAAAGGACACCCAGGCCGGAGCCAGCCGGTCGGCGGACCAAGACATTAGACGGACCACCAAAGGCAACACTCGCAGCACGACGACCGCCACGACAACCAACACCACCGCAGGGCCGAAAAGCAGCAGGAAATCTATTTTTACTTCCCCACTTGCCAGGTCCCGGGTCAGAAATCCCTCTCGGCCCCGGATCTCCCACAGCAGGAAACCCAGGACAAACAACGCCAAAATGTCGATGTAATACCGCTGCAAAAGGGGCAGAGTAGGCGGCCTAGCCCGGGAGCGCAGGGACTCAACTATGCCCAACCGGGCCCGGGTGAAGCTGGAGGCCAACAGCACAATAAGGCTTAACACCCCCCCTATGGCCCCCATCAGGAACATATCCGATGACAGGACCACGGGGATGCTTCCGGTCCCCCCGACGGGATTAACTGTCGGCGCCAGGAGAAACCGTACTATAAGCAGGGCCAAGAACGGCCCCATAATCATTGAGGCCAGAACGATGATTCCCTCGCTCACAGCCAGGATCCCACTGACCTGCAAGATACTGGCGCCCCGGCTGCGCAGAATACCGGACTCGTCCGTCTGGGAGCGGGCCAGCATCCCCATAACCATGATGAGGAAGTAGATTACAACCAGGACTACCAGGGAGATGAACACAAAAATTGGCACCCGGGCCAGGGTCAACGCCTGCCGGTATTCCTTGAGCGCCGGTTTCAGACCGGTAAGGACCAAAGAGCGGGGAAACTGCCGGTTAACGTCCGTCTCCAACCTTTTGATAGCATCCTGGGTCGGCCCTACCAAAGACGATTTAAGCACGGTCGTATCCAAGAAAAGGAACCATGTAAAGTCGCCCACCATGGAGGGGTACTTGGCTGCTACTCCATCAAAAAATGTCTCTTCGGTGACGTAGATCGGGAGCAGGATCGGACCGCCGTCGTCCCGGGTGACAAAGTAAGAAGACGGGCCGTTCATCCAATACTCTTCGCTGGGATCGTTGGGATCTGCCGTGCCCGTTATGGTGACCGAGATCCGCTGGCTCTCGTCATTGATAAACGGGTAGAGATCTACCTGTGAACCAACACTGATGCCCATTTGCCGGGCCGAGACCCTTCCCAGCACCGCCTCTATGCTAATACCGTCGTCGCTGATCACCGGGGTCCCCACAGGCCAGCGGCCCGCTACGAGGGACGAGTGCTCTTGGAACCCCGTGAGAAAGAAGGGGCGCCCGATCGGCGCATCCAAGGACGGAGGGCCGTCCGACGGGACGGTGCGCAACCGGATGGATCCTTGAACGATCCCGTAGCGTCCCATGCTCCGGATCATGTATCCCAGGCGAGATTCCGCGATTCCTTCCACCGCCGATCGGAGTTGAGTGTAATCCGCCGCCCCGATGGGACGATTCTGGGTTATCAGGTGGACGTTCAGCACCCTGGGGGAAGTCGAAGCTAAGGTATGACGCAGTCCCCCTTCAGCCAATACCCGTGAGTAACCCGCTCCAACGGCCATCAACGTGACCGCGCTGACGATGCCGAAGGAGGTGATTACCAGGAGCGGCCAAGTGGAACGGATGCGTCTTCGCAGTAACCAGTAAAGTAAAGCGGTCCAGCTCATTACTTATGCTATGACGGTTGTAAGTATTTCGACTCACCCAGATGGACGAATGTAGGCAACCGTGTCAACTTCCGTGTCAACTTTATCGAACGGGAGTGTAATGGTGGCTAGGATAACTGTCAACGTTGTGCGCGAACCCAAGGCGAATCAGGAACCCATTCTGAGCTCCGGTTCGTTTATTAGTACTCAGTCATCTCTAAAATTAAAGATGTCATTCCGAACGGCCGGAGGCGTGTGAGGAATCTCATGCGAGCTGGACCAGCCAACCTTAGATTCCTCGCTACGCTCGGAATGACAATGGCTCAAATTGAAGGTGACCGAGTACTAGATTGATCCGGCCAGAACATATCGTGGGTTTCGGTGTTTCTCTTCCGGATCGACCCGTCTTAAGTGCTATAATCCGCCCGCGCCTGGCAATATTGAATAGCGATTCATAATCGCGGTTTTTTATATCAAAACTCTCGCATTCTCAGGAGGTGGAACCCTTGGGTAAACTGGATGGCAAAGTAGCATTGGTAACCGGCTCGGGCCGTAACATAGGCCGGGCTACAGTTTTGAAATTGGCCGGAGAGGGCGCCGATGTAGTGGTTAACGCCCGTTCCAATCAGGAGGAAGCGGAGGCGGTAGCCGAGGAGGCCCGCGCCCTAGGCGTCAAAGCGCTGCCCATCCTGGCCGACGTAGCCAGCAAAGAGCAGGTAGACAGCATGGTGTCCATGGCTATGGCCGAGTTCGGCAAGATCGACATCTTGATCAACAACGCGGCCATCCGTCCCCATAAGCCTTTTCTGGAAGTTACCCTGGAAGACTGGGAGAACGTGCGGGGAGTGGTACTGGACGGCGCTTTCTATTGCACCAGCGCCGTGATGCCGTCCATGGTAAAGAACGAATACGGACGCATCATCTTCTTCACCGGAGACGGGGCTTTCCAGGGCCCTGCGGAGCGGGCCCACGTTTCCGCCGCCAAGATGGGCTTGGTGGGCATGTGCCGGAGCCTGGCCACCGAGTTCGCCCCAAAGAACATAAGGGTCAACGTAGTCTCACCCGGCAGCATCGACACTTCGCGGGAGAATCCCCAGTGGTATCCCCAGAGCCGCCCCCCGGACGCGTCCCGCATCCCCTTGGGACGGCAGGGCATGGTGGATGAGATCGCGGCGACCGTCATGTTCTTGGTTAGCGACGACGGCGGCTTCATCACCGGCCAGTCCATCCACGCCAACGGCGGTACCGCGTTTTTCTGAGGTTAGTCCGGCTTAGACTACGTTATGCTGTGCTGAGGTCCCCCGTAGGTGTACCGTTCGTGGTGAGCCTAACAACCCGTTCGTGGTGAGCCCTTCGACAAGCTCAGGGCGAACGGGTAATGTCAACGGAGCCCGACGCCCTGTAAACCTAAGCCCTGAACCGGAACTCTTTCAAGTCCGGCGGAATAATCAGCTTGGCCTCGGTCAACTCCTGAATCTCCTCGGGGTTCCAGCCGGGAGCGTGCTCCCGGAGCACGAAGCCTTCGGGGGTGATCTCGAAAAGTCCCAGGTCGGTGGCCAGTAGCTTGACCACTCCGGGGGCGGTGATGGGCAGGGTACAGCGATTGAGCAGCTTAGGCCCGCCCTCCCGGGTATTGTGTTCCATGGCGATGAACACCCGCTTGGCGCAGGCCGCCAGGTCCATTGCCCCACCGATGCCGCCGCCCTTACGGGNGGGGATCCGCCAGTTGGCGAAGTCGCCGTTCNCGGCCACCTCGTAGGCCCCCATCACCGTCACATCCACCATACCGCCCCGGATCACGGCAAACGAGTCGGCATGGTGCAGGATGGACATGCCGGGCTGGGCGGTCACAAACTGCCCGCCGGCGTTGACCAGATGCCCGTCCTCCTTGCCCTCTTCAGCCAGAGGCCCGTAGCCGATCACGCCGTTCTCCGAGTGGGTGATGATGTCACGGCTGGGGTCAACGTAGTTGGAGCACAATGTCGGCATGCCCACTCCCAGGTTCACGATCCACTCGTCTTGGAACTCCATGGCCAACCGGTCGCACATGGCCTGCCGTTCCAGTTTAGGTTTTTCCGCCATAAAAAATCCTCCGGAAATTTAGCTGTTAACGATCAGCTTTCAGCGGGGCAGGGGCTGACTGTTGATGGCTGAAAGCTGACTGCNNGCCTCAGTACCAGATGCCGTCAGGTGGAATCGTTACCATCCGGTCCACGTAGATTCCGGGCACGTGTATGTGGTCGGGTTCCAATTCCCCAGCCTCAACTATCTCGTTTTCCACCTCTACGATGGTCACCGTGGCCGCCATGGCCATGACCACGTTGAAATTGCGTTGGGTGAGGCGGAACTGTAGGTTGCCGAAAGTGTCGGCCTTCCAAGCGCGGATGAACGCGTAATCGCCGAAAAGGGGATGCTCCAACACGTGCATGCGGCCGTTGATCTCGCGGTGCTCCTTGCCTTCGGCCAATTCGGTACCCACGCTGGACGGTGTGTAGAAGCCGCCGATTCCGGCCCCGGCNGCCCTCATGCGCTCGGCCAAGGTCCCTTGGGGGACTAACTCGGCGTCGATCTCGTCATTGTTGTACATCTGAACAAAGGGGGTTATGCGCGACGGATGGGTGGCGGCGGTGAAGGCGCAGATCATCTTTTTCATCTGCCCCGCTTCCACNAGGGTGCCAACGTCGACTTTATCGTCCAGGGCGCCGGCGTTGTTGGAGACGCCGGTCAAGTCTTTAGCGCCTTGGCGGTGTAGCGCGGCGATGAGGTTTCGGGGCAGTCCGACCCCGCCGAAGCCGGGAAACATGACGGTGGAGCCGTCGGGTAGGCCCTCCACTGCCTGGTCAAAGCTGCTGTATATCTTGTTCTTCATTCAGGTAGTCTCCGGAAATCTCGCTTGGGGACAATCCGTTGTCAATACTACCGCAGTCCGGGCATCGTTGCCATAGCAGGGCCGATAGGACACAGACCGTTCTTCTCAAAGGCGAGGACCTATTCGGAATAGAACTCATGGAAGTGGAGCGGGGTCCGATGCCCAAAGTCAGATGGTAGTTCAGCGTCAACTCGTCTGGTTAGGCCGGTAAGTCTACTCCATCTCGCGTACGAGACGAAAGCCCCTCTTGCCATCAGTCGACTGTAGCCCGCGACGTCAGCGGCTAGGATCGTCACAAGCCGACGTTCTACTCTTCGATTATCCGTCAGTGGGTTAGTCGCCCTACTGTCATCCATCTGTGGCATGGCTCACATCTTCAGCTTGTGCTTCGTCTGCACAAGAACGGTTTACTGTGTAGTGTTGATTTTGTCAATTGGTAAACATACTTAAATCGGAATTTCCCAGATCAAATAGATTTCGCCAAACATGTGGCCCTGTGAGGTANATCAAACTAAAAAGGATAATTGATCGCTATCCAAACACCCCACACCACTTGACAAGCCGGGCAAATGGACGAAAATCCCTGGTAGATTATTCGAGGAGGTTCACCATGGCAAACGATAGCCATTCGACATATGTTTACGTGGGACTGGGGGGCGAAGGTGAGAACATCGGCCTTGGCGGCATGTACCGCCGTGCCGACNGTGACCAAGAATGGCAGGCCATCAACAATGGTTTGCCAAACGANCCTCAGGTGAGGGCCTTGGTTCTACATCCGCAGAATCCNCAGACAATCTACGCCGGAACTCAAAACGGAGTGTACCGCAGCGATGACCGGGGCGATCACTGGCAAGCGCTGGACTCCCACCGAGGCGATGTATGGTCATTGGCCTTGCACCCCAACAATCCGGGCGTGATCTTCGCCGGTTACGAGCCCTGTGCTATCTACCGGTCCGAGGACAGCGGCGAAAGCTGGGACCAGATGGACACCAGCAGGGTACAACATCCTCACATCACGACTTACATGCCTCCCTTGGGCAAACGGGTGATCGGCATCGCCGTCGACCCGTCCGATCCCCAGGACATGTACGGCGCCATCGAGGTCGGCGGCCTGCTGGCCAGCCGGGACGGTGGGGCAAGCTGGGACTCGATCATCGACGGCCCCTACGTGCGTAACAATACCCTCGACCTCCACGGCGTCCAGGTCAGCGCAGCGTCCCCTGGCACGGTCCACATCATTACTCAGGTGGCCATGTTCCGCAGCCGGGACAGGGGAGGCCATTGGGAACACGTCCAATTCGGCGAGATGTTTCCCGGTGGGTCGTACTGCCGTGGGCTACTGGTGGATCCCAGCGACCCGAGGACCATCTACCTCGCTGCCGGTGCCGGGGGTGGCGGTGCTCCTCAGGGCACCGAAGAGGCTGGAGCCTTATTCCGCAGTCACGATGTAGGTGAAACATGGGAGCGAGTAGACCTGGGCGACACTCCGCCGGGCCGCATGTTCCAGATCGCCATTGACCCGGCAGCACCGTCCCACATTTACTGCTGCGCCAACTACGGACAGGTCTACAGCAGCTACGACGGCGGCGTCTCCTGGAGC
>PAJQ01000048.1 GCA_002710215.1 Chloroflexota bacterium
CGTAAAACTTCCTCGTCCAGTAATTGCAAGGCGATACCAACTAAGGATCGGCCGGGGTGGCGGAAAGGTAGACGCGGCGGACTTAAAATCCGCTACCTTCGCGGGTGTGTGGGTTCGATTCCCGCCCCCGGCACCAACTTTACAGGCACAGAAACAGGCCCCTGAGCGGATTCAGGGGCCTTTGGATTTGCCGGGCTGCCTGCATCTGATCCACGAACCTTTTTGGGACCTCCGGTGTGAGTCGACCTCAACAGATATAGGAGTCATAGCGATGAATGAAACAGTGGGGCCAGAGGATGTGCGGGCGGCTGCGGCGGCTTGCCGTGAGGCGCTTTCCGGCGTTGTGGACCGGGACTGGTCTATCCTGGCGGACGGTTTGGAATGGTCGTGCCGTCAAACGCTGGAACACATTCCCAACGCTCAGCTATTCTACGCCTCCCAATTGGCTCTCCAAGCGAATGAGCGGCTGCCGAGAGCTAGTGGCGCTGGAGATCAACTCACCGTCGCGGAGCTACTGTTAACCGTAGAGGTTAACGCCTCGATCCTGGAGCATGTGCTTCGCGCGGCACCGGCATCGGCGCGCGCTTACCATCCAGCAGGCATGGCGGACCCCAGCGGGTTCGCCGGGATGTCGTGCGACGAGATCCTGCTTCACACGGCGGACATAGCGGGCGGCTTTGGTATCGACTTCCAGGCGCCAGAGGACATATGCGCCAAGGTTCTCGCCCGGCTGTTTCCGTGGGCTCCCACGGATGTTAGCTCTTGGGACTCCCTGCGGTGGGCCAACGGCCGCTTAGCACTCTCCCGAGTGGCTCCTCCGGACGTCAATTGGCGTTGGCACTGCGCCCCACTGAGCGAGTGGGACGGAACGATCCCTAGACGGGAGTGACCGGGGGAGTCGGGCTCTCGGAACCAGCGGGCTGGCCGTAGCGTTGTCGTAGGGACTGGTCCAGCGTCGTGACTTCCTTATGTACGCCAAGTTTGGCATANTACCCCTGCTGAACTCAAGTAAAGGGAGTGAAATCATGCACGTAAGAGCAGTAACTGTCCAGATTCAACCAGGCAAGATGCAAGAGGCAATTGATGTTTACAAGGATTCGGTAGTCCCGGCTGCCAAGGCTCAGAAGGGATTTCAAGGGGCCTACCTGATGACTGACGCCAGCAGCGGCAAAGGCCTCTCCATCACTGTCTGGGAATCGGAGGCAGATATGGAAGCAGGCGAATCCAGCGGGTATTATCAAGAGCAGATCGGCAAGTTTGGCTATATCTTCGCCGGGCCTCCGAGCAGGGAACATTACGAGTTAAGTGTCGAAAGCTCAACCTAAATCCAACTACCGTNNCTGACGTCGTGGCATCGCNCGTGCAGGGGGCCGGAGCCGGTGTNNAGGCTGCTGAATCAGTTCNCCGTGGAAACTGACAAAACAGCATCACCCGGTGGACGTTGGGGGAAATGTCATGTTCTAATCGGCAACCCTTGGGCCATGGGGGTTTGATCCTCGCCCCCGATGCCATCTTTCCGGCCACGAAAACAGGCCCCTGAAACAATTCGGGGCCTTTGATATTGTCTTAAACCTGGGGCCACCTTCCCTGGATGGGTAGTGTCCACACGACCTCGGCCTGCTTATAATGACCCAGTGCGCCGGTGAAGCCACCAAATCAACCTGGCGGCAGCGCAAATAAAAACTTGAGGAGCAACCGATGGCAGACAAACCNTTTTTGAGTTTCGAACAAGTCCGGGCGGCCATGAGCGCCATGATAGACAAAGCGATGCAGACTCCCGCCGAGCCGGTGGCCATGGCCATCGTCGACGACACGGGCAACTTGGTAGCCTATGCCAAGATGGACAACCTGCGCATCTTTAGCCGGCGGCACGCCCTCCGCAAGGCCTATACGTCCGCCATCGTGGGAATGGACAGCGGGGCCCACGCCGAGCGCATCCACGGTCAGGGCAGAAACATGAGCGACTTGGGCGACCCCAACCTNACTCACGGCCAAGGCGGTCTTGTGTTGATGCAGGATGGTGTTATTCTTGGTGGCATCGGTGTCGGCGGCTACCCCAGCGGTCAGTCCGACGAAGACTTGTCCCGGGTTGGCCTGGCGGCCATGAACCTGTAAAGCATCCAGTCCTAGTAGGGGGAATATCGGGTTATGAAGTTCGGTGTGATGTTGCCCCACTATCGCCAAGTGGCTTCAGCCGAGGGAATCATGCGGGTGGCCCAAGAAGCCGAATCCATGGGATTCCACACGGTGTGGGTCAGCGAACATACCGCAGTGCCCGACCAGGACGTGGACCGGTTCGGCCTAGGCTACTACGACCCCTTTACCGTGTTGGGGTACGTGGCGGCGGTTACAAAGCAGATCACCCTGGGGACCAGCATAATTATCCTGCCCTTCCGAAACCNGTTGCACATGGCCCAGATCGCCGCCACCGTCGACCAGCTCTCTAACGGCCGGCTTATCCTGGGAGTAGGCGTCGGGTCGGCGGAGCAGGAATACCGGGCGTTGGGCGCTCCCTGGGAGGAAAGGGGGGCCGTCGCCGACGAGGTGCTTAAGGTGCTCCAACACGTCTGGACGGCGGACCGGCCTNATTTTGAGGGAAAGCACTTTAATTTCTCGGGGATCAACTCNTTTCCCCAGCCGGTGCAGAGCCCCCATCCTCCTTTCTGGGTCGGCGGAGGCAGCCGTAGGTCCGTCCGCAGGGCGGCCGAGTTCGGTGACGCCTGGCACCCTTCCCGCCCCAGCTTTCAACTGCTGGAGGAAGGGGCGCCCCGTTTGCGCCGGTTGGCGGAAAGGGCCGGCCGTGACCCCGGCAAGATTCAGATCGCCGCCCGCCATCCCATGAAGATTTTGGACGGCGCCGCTGATTCAGAATGGCCCTTGGTCGGCACTGAANGCAGCGTGATTAATGGGATCAACCGCTTCGCCACAGCCGGCGTGTCTCACCTGGTGATGGACACCTTTTACAGCATCCCCGAACTTCACCAGGAAACCGTGGACACGGTACTTGCCACCATGGAGCGCTTCGCCCGGCAGATTATCCCCCAATTCCCCGGTAACTGAATCGAAGGCTACCTGTCCGAGTCCTCGGGTCCAACGTTATCCTCTATGTAAAGGCGGGCCAACTAGATGGATTTATTTATCATTCGNCACGGCCAGTCGGCAAACAATTCTCTCCCGGATATCCGCGACCGGGAAGTAGACCCACNGCTGACAGACCTGGGTGAGCGGCAGGCCGAACTTCTGGCTGAACATCTGGNTTCCGGAGAGACCCACGACCGGATAACTGCCGACACCGGTAACACCAGGTATCAAATGCGTGAGGGCTACGGCATCACGGCCTTGTTCACCAGTCCTATGTACCGTAGCTTGCAAACCGTCCAGCCAATCGCCAAATCCCTGGGGTTGGCACCTAAGATCTGGGTANACATCCACGAAGAAGGCGGGATGTACCTGAACCACGGTGGCGATGAGGGGCTGGTTGGCTACCCTGGTAGGACCAGGTCCGAAGTATTGTCCGAGTTCCCCAACTACCATCTGCCTCCAAGTTTCAATGACGCCGGATGGTGGAACAAGGGCCATGAAGACCCGCCATCTCTACTGGTGAGGGCAACCAAGGTCGCGGAAGAGCTACATGAGATGGCCCCGAACGAAGACAGGGTGGCCATAATCACCCATGGCGGATTCATGAACGCCTTGTTAAAGGCTCTGTTNGGTCAAATCTCTCAAGAGCANATGTACTACCGGCATCACAACACCGCAATCTCCCGAATCAGCATGGANGCCGGCGAAGGCGCAGAGGTCCGATACTTAAACCGCATCGACCATCTAAATGCGGACCTAGTTTCCTAGGTTACCGGGACTTAGACCTGCCCATCCGCTGGACGGCGAGGCTATTAGCGACTACTATTCCGGGGTACATAACCTGGCGTCGCCATCTCAGGTGATCCCCTATTATTTGCCTTACAGGAGTAAACCTATGACTACCGTAAAAGCCCAGGAAAAATTCGTAATAGTAAACGGCGTCCGGCTGCGGTACCTGGATTGGGGCACGGATGGAAAGACCCCATTGGTCTGCCTGCACGGCCACACCGGCCAAGCCCACATCTGGGACGAGTTCGCGGAAGCGATGTCCCCCCACTACCACGTGCTGGCCGTGGATCAGCGNGGACACGGCGGCAGCCAATGGGCTGACTCCGGCTACGCCCGGGACCGGTTCGTGGAGGACTTGGCGGGTTTTGTAGACGCTTTGGGCTTATCTAAATTCGTCTTGGCCGGTCTTTCCATGGGAGGATGGCATTCCCTGCTCTACACGCCGGACCATCAAGACCGGGTGGAGCGCATAATCATCGTGGACATCAGCCCGCAGCCTAGCCCCCAGTGGCAAGAGCGGGCAGCTTCCCGTCCCGTCACTCCCTTGNAGTTCCTCAGCCTGGACGCCGCGATATCGTGGATGCGCGAGAGCAATCCTTGGGCCTCCGACGCCGGCCTGAGAAAGGACGCCGAAGATAAGATGTATCGCCGGGATGACGGCCAATGGACCTGGAAAGCCGACGCTTCTCTGTTCAATGTTCCGCTGCCCGACCAGACCGATCCGGCGCTCCAAGCCCGATATTGGAAGGGTATCGAGTCCATCACCTGCCCGATCTTGGAAGTACGGGGCGCTGAAAGCGGCCTGGTGTCCGACGAAACCATCGAACAGATGAAACAACGGGGTAAACAGTTCACGTCGGTGGACATCCCCAACGCCGGCCACGTNGTAACCGTGGACAAGCCCAAAGAATTCATCGAGGCTACCCGCTCCTTCCTGGGAGTCCACGCCTAAATCTTGCCCGCCTGATACCCGCCGCTGAGAGGAGAACGTCATGACCACGAATCCGGTAAACATCTACGAATACGAAGCGATCGCCAAGGAGCGTCTGGCCCAGGGCGATTACGACTTCATCGCTGGGGCGGCAACCGACGAAATAACTCTTCGCCGCACCCGGGCCGTATTCGATTCGATCATGATGAAACCGCGGATGATGGTGGACGTCAGCCAGCGGGACCTGAGCACCACCGTGTTGGGAAACAAGATCGATTTCCCGGTGATGCTGGACCCGGCAGGCAACCACGGCGCCGCGCATCCCGATGGCGAGTTGGCAACCGCCAAGGCCGCCGGAGCCATGAACACAATCATGGCCCTGAGCTCACACGCCTCCCGAACCCTGGAAGACGTGGCCGAAGTGGCCACCGGGCCTTTGTGGTTCCAATACTATTTCTTCAAGGACCGGGAACTGACCTTGGATATGGCCAAGCGAGCTGAAGATGCGGGATACTCCGCCCTCTGCGTAACCCTGGACGCCAAGATCAAGCCCAAACGTGAGCGCAACCTACGGAACAATTACGTAGGTTCCGTGTCTCCCAACTACGCCCATCTGGATCTNTCTACCCACACATGGAAGTTCGGCGCCGACGCCCCCGCCGGCCCCAGCGACATTCGGGACCCCGCCTCCACCTGGGAGGACCTGGACTGGCTGGCGGCCAACACCAAGCTGCCGGTGGTGGTCAAGGGAGTCATGGTGGGGGAAGACGGCAGGCAAAGCGCCGAACATGGCGCCAAGGGCGTGATTGTCTCCAACCACGGCACCAGGTACCTGGATACCACCTTGGCCACTATCGAGGTGCTGCCCGAAGTGGTAGAGGCCGTGGATGGACGCATCGAGGTCTACATGGATGGAGGTATCCGCAGGGGTTCCGACATCTTCAAGGCCCTGGCTCTGGGCGCCCGCGCCGTGCTGGTCGGACGGCCTCTATTTTGGGGCCTGGCGGTGGACGGGGAGAACGGGGTCCTGTCNGTCTTGGAAATGCTCCGGGACGAGTTGGACGCAACCATGGGCATGTGCGGCCGCACGACTATCGACAGCATCGACATGAGCACCCTTACCACCGTATCGCCGTTGCTAGCCCTATTCCCCCAGCCCGAAAGCTTCCGATAGTCCTTTTGCCGGACGGTCGAGGCGGCGTGTCACACGGCAGANTAACTCTCCGGACTACCTGACGTTCATGACGCCTTTCAGTTCCCCGGGCAGCGTCCGGGTCACTATGACGACCGCTCCCTTGCTGGGCTTGACCTGTATGGTGAATTCCTTTTTCGCTGCCAGAAGAGGGGTCAGGTTGGTGAGGGTGACCGTAATTTCCACCTGTTCACCGGGATCAACGATTTCTCCCGAACCGATCAACCAACTAGAGGACCAGGAGCACTCGGCGGTGTCGGCATCGCCGTCGAAGCTCTGGGGGTTTTCACAGTTGAGGCCCTGGTTCTCGTCAAGATAGGTTATAACACTGCCGGTGGTGGACAAGTCGACGGACTCAGATGCGGTGGACGCCGGAGCCACAACGAACTTCACTAGGTCGATAGCGGTCTTATCGGAGTTAGCGTCCGCTATCACTTGACCACGGAGGCTCAAGGTCGAAGACGTTTCTTCCAGGCCCCCTAGCGCCGCCTCTTTACTCTTTTCTGAGCTCAAAAGTCCTGTGTTGAGCACAGCAAAGGCGAAAACCGAAGCGACTACCACGAACGCGATGAGAACGATGGCCGTTTNCAGGCCGGTGATTCCTCGCTGGTTTTGGAAAAATGTAACGGTTTCGCGTAGCAATCTGTTTTNCCATTTCCTCATGGAATACTCACTGAGCGCCGGTCGATTACCAGAACGGCGCCACAGGTCTGCTATTATATCTTAATCACTTTAAGCGCCCCGCCAGAGATCGCGCAGGGATTAGCAGATTATCTGCACCCGAATGAGGTAATGGGCGAAAGCATGCTACTAAACACTCCATCCATCACAAGGGTTGACGGAGCCCCAGGCGGACGCCATTACCGGGTTGAAGGGTTCGAAGGACTGTTCCCGTCGGTGACGACCGTGTTGGACGTGATAAACAAACCAGCCCTGGTGCCCTGGGCCAGAAACATGGCGCTGGAATCGGTGGAAACCGCCTTGATGAAGCGCACCGGGGCTCAAGAAGAAATCACCCCGGAATGGGTGTCCCGGGTGATTGCCGAAGCCCGGCGCCGGCCGGAGCAGGTCAGGTCCGAGGCCGCCGACTTCGGCACTCAGGCTCATGTGGCCATCGATCAAATAGTGCAGGGAATGGAGCCGCAGATCCCGCCCAAGATGGAGCTGGTGGTCAACAACTTCGCCGAATGGCGCCGTGACGCCCACCTGGACATCAAGCTAACAGAGACGATGGTATTTTCGGCCAAGTACCGCTACGCCGGAGCGATGGACGCTATCGCTTACCGTGAGGGCAGTCTGGTGGCCCTGGACTGGAAAACCAGCAACGGCNTCTACCCAGAATACGCCCTGCAAGTTGCCGCCTACGCCAAGGCCCTGGAAGAGATGACCGGAGAGCCGGTAACCGAGGCTTGGACGGTAAGGTTCGGCAAGTCCGCCCCCGAGTTTGAAGCCCGCCAAGTTTTGGACCTGGAAAAGTCGTTCATCGCTTTTCGAGCGGCGCTGTATCTTTGGCGGGCAATAAAAGNGGAATTGCTCCACCCGCCCGCGTAAGCCGCGTTTGATATAGGATCGGTTTCCAAAAGGGAGATTAAAAGTGCTAATCGTCGACAGCCNCGTCCACATTGCCCTGCACATGTACGAGCCGGTCGAGATTCTGCTGGCCCAGATGGAGCATAACCAGGTTGAGAAAACGGTGCTGGTGCAATCATCCACCACCGTCGACAACACCTACGTTATAGAGTCCATGCGNCGGTTCCCCGGCCGGTTTTCCGTGGTCTGCCGGGTTGACGTGGACAGCCCCAACGCCCTTAACGACTTGGAGCGATGGTCCGGAGAAGGGGCCGAGTCGATCCGGCTGCGGAACTTTCAACGCTCGCCGGGTGACGACCCGCTGGCCATCTGGCGCAAAGCCGAGGAGTTGGGGATGTCAGTTAGCGTCGGCGGCCCAACGGAGGTGTTTGCGTCACATGATTTCTGGAGCCTGGCGGAAGCCCTGCCCGGCCTGAAGATCGTNATCGAGCACCTTGGCGGAGTGGGCGTCTGGGCGGTGGGAGAGACNCAGCGGCCCGAACCGCCCTATACCCAATACCGGCAGATGCTAAACTTGGCCCGCTTTCCCAACACCTACGTCAAGATCCACGGTATCGGAGAGATCTGCCCGCCTCCCTTCCCTTATCAAGACATCCCACCCTTCATGGACATGGCCTATGAGGCGTTTGGGCCGCAGAGGATGACTTGGGGCAGCGACTANCCGCCGGTCAGTCTCAGGGAAGGATACAGCAACGCCCTGCATTATCCCCAAGAGCACATGCCCTTCGCCAGCCAGGACGATCTGGAGTGGATCTTCGGAAAGACGGCGCTGTCCATCTGGAAGTTCCCTTAAACAGCCACCTATCGGTCTACGTGGCGGTTTGGCTTTAATAAACCAAACATGGCATACTTTTTCTTGACGATACCTCTGCGACCACCTTTCCCATTCCCGTTTTTAACGTTGTATCATCCCAGTTTCTGAGACCTCAGCAAGTATCAGAGACCACTATATTGGCTTTGATTGCAGGGTGATGAGGACTTGCTTTTAATATTACCTATAGGCTAGGACGGCGCCTGTCAATAAGAAAGGGCCGGGATTTGTGCCGGCCCTTTTGCGGTCCTATCAAGCGATGAGCAGCCGGCTCTTATTTGGTGCCCTTCTTGCCGGTCTTGATGCCGGTATTAGACTTGCTGCCGGTCCCGGTCTCACATTCAGGATTGTCCTTGTCGTGCTTGTTCACGGCTTCNGCCAACTTCTTAGCATGTTCGAGTTCGGCCTTGGTGGCGTCGGGGTTTTTCAGGATCTCTTCCACCTCGGCGATGACTTCGCTGAACGCGGTATCAGGCACACCAACGCCGTCGGGTCCTACAACTCCCACGCCGGTTCCGACAGCAACTCCTACGCCCACCCCCGCGCCGGTGGTGGCGGGAACCCCAACGCCCACCCCAATCCCCACGCCGACGCCGCTGGGGACAGCGACTCCGACACCCACCCCAGCGCCCACTCTGCCGCCAACGCCGACGACACCTCCGGCGACGCAGTGCAGCCTAAAGGTCTACGGCGAGAACTCGCCGCCTAGCGGGACACTCAGGTTGATCTATCCAGNCAGTGAGGTAGAAGATTCCAGCGGATGTTTTGATCAGGTACTGGTCGCCGAAAGCTTTTTCAGCTTCGAACCGCCGGATCTCCAGAGGGCTTTCTACGAGACTCAGGCCGTTTTATTGAGGCTTACTGTATTCAGCATCATCGACGAATCCGGACTGCCACCGGAATTTCTCTGCCGTGACCAGTGGTAATACGTGCCGGGCGGGATCTTCGACCCCTGCTCCGGCTAACACCCGGTTCCGAGCTGGCGCTGTTTCGGGATTCATTTTCGATCGAACCAGGTGTAGACCTGGGTGGCCGGACGAGATTTGGACTACGGTAGTTCAACGCAAACCCTTCAATCTTTCGGTAAAATGCCAAGCACTATCACCGAAATTAGGCCCGTAGGTTCGGATGCCCCGTTCGAGGCTGAGGATTTGGGCTTAGACCGATGGTACCGGCCTATTGGGACCGAGGAACTGGTTAGAGGGAGTTCANTTCTTGGTATCTAAAGCATGAGACCAGGTGGTCGTTGACCAGGCCCGCCGATTGGAGAAAGGCATAGATGATGGTTGACCCTACGAATTTGAAGCCCCGTCGCTTCAAGTCGGCGCTTACCTTGTCTGACAGTTCGGTTTTGGCGGGAATCTGGCCGTGGCCGGTCCATGCGTTNCGTACCGGATTGCCGCCGACGAAGTCCCACAAGTAAGTGTCGAAACTGCCGCATTCCACTTGCAAGTCCAGGNAAGCTTGGGCGTTGGTCACGGAGGAACGGACCTTCAATCGGTTGCGGATGATGCCCGGGTTGTTCAGCAACTCGGCGATCTTATCCTCGC
Organism: Chloroflexota bacterium; assembly: GCA_002710215.1. Classification (GTDB taxonomy): domain Bacteria; phylum Chloroflexota; class Dehalococcoidia; order Lucifugimonadales; family UBA3495; genus UBA11650. The sequence goes on from PAJQ01000048.1 coordinate 9,945, forward strand.
CATAAGCGGCGATGACCTTGAAATCGAAGCGGTCAAAAGCCTCCCGGTAGCCCTCCCGCCTTTGGATGATGGTCTCCCAACTCAGCCCGGCCTGGGCGCCGTCCAGAAGCAGATACTCGAATAGCCGCCGGTCGTCGTGAAGGGGTACACCCCACTCCCGGTCGTGGTATTCAATCATCAAGTCGCTCTTGGGCCATGAACAACGTGAAACCATGTCACCCCCTCATGCGGGCAACTCGATAATCGTCACCCACATGGGTCTCTGTCCTACGGGATAAGTTTCCGCCTCCATCCTTACCTACCACACCAATGGGTTCCAGCCTTTGAATAACGTGCGCGGTTGCCCATGCAGGGAAGCTGTCTGCCCATCGGCCGTTACCAGGTAATAGAACTGGCCGGGCGACAATTCCTTGATGGAATTGAAGTTGCTAAATACGGCCCTTGGGTCGTAGAAGGTCCATGATTGGGTGGCCGGGTCAAATTTCCAAACCCGCACCAGATTGTCGCCGATCACGCCAAGGGCCTGCCCCACCGGACCGCCTCCACTGCCAGACGCGGCNGGAGTAGCCTCTATCGGCGCCTCCGCTCCGGGTACTTGAACTCCATCTATCCAAGCGGAAACGATACTGCCCTCAGGCGCCAGATTCCCGTTGATAGATGCCGTGCCTACAAACACGTGGGGCGCCAATGGCGGCGCCTGTAGTAATGGCGCGGCCAACAGACTTCCCCGGCCATTCCATCCCATGCCGGCGGCCGTGGGACGGATCGGTACAAGTTGCCTACTACCCATGGCTGACCTGGACGCGGTTAGGTTCAACTCGTCAACGCCGCCTTGCTCCCAGATGCCAGATTCCTTGGCCTCGTTCCCTCCTATCTTGAACATTATCGTCTTACCGGCATAGGACTCGCCGCTGGGTTGGTTGACTATGAGGATATAAGTGCCGTCAAAAGGCGGCGGTGCCGGCGGAGTGGTCGCGGTGGGGACGGGAGTTGGCGTGGGCGTCGCTGTCGGAGCGGGCGCNGGGGTGTNGGTGGGCGAGGGTGATTCGGCCGGAGCGGGCGTGGGCGAAGGCGGTACCGTTGCGGTTGGGGTGGGAACCGGAACGGCCGTGGTTTCTTCCACCGGCGCGGCCGTGGGGCTGGGGAGCGGCGCGGCGGCCGCGGTAGGATTGGGTTGGACTACGGGCGCCGTTGTAGGCGGCAGGGGTGTTGGGGATTTCTCACCACCGCAAGCCGTCAATGCNATGACAACTACTAAAATCGCGGAAACCACGGCCGGTGCAGCAAATTTTCTGTTGCGCATATTTCCTTCCAACGTTGAATAAACGATCCCATAAATTTTTCCGGGCAAGGGTCTCGAAACCAGGCGATACGGGCGCGATTCAAGTCTAGGTGGGGCACTATCTGTTGTCAAACCTCAAGGATTCAGCGTGTTTATAGACATGGTGGAACTGGCCTTTCCGGCACAGTTGTGTAAGGGAGTTCACCCGTAGTCTGACAGGTGCCGTTACCCTATTTTCCCGGTGCGACGGGCATCAATATGGTCAAAGTAGTTTTAATCAGGTTTTATTGGAGGCCATCATGTTTTGGCTTAAAGGCTGTCCCCGCTGCAGCGGCGACCTCTACGTTGATCAGGACCAGTACGGTTCGTTTGTATCCTGCTTGCAATGCGGCCTGAACCGGGAAGTTTGCAGCCAGCCTGGAGAGCCTATGCAGATCTCGGCCGATGCGGCTTTGCCTCCGCCGTTACCCCAGTGGGAAGGCACCAAGCGGCGCCGGATATCCCACGGCGGCCGTCACTTCGCCAAAACCCTATCCATTGGCGAGGAATCGCCGGCTCAATCGGTGGCTTAAAGTATTACGTTCCAAGCCGGACTCGATCGTTCCGGCAAGACCCCTATAGACTTCAACTCAGGCGTCCAAGNGCAGATGAGTCCATCTCCTTGACCTGGCCGCCGATGGTCCGGCATCTCGCGGGCACGAGTGCCGGACCATCGGCCGAAGAACGGCCACTGTCCTACCAGATTTCCCCCGGCAAAGGTGATTGGGAGCCGACGCCCCGCTCCCCCATTTCCCTCCCACCCTCGCAACTCCCATCCTCGGCCTCGGTTCGTTCCTCCTCGTAACGCCCTGTGTTAACATTGGTGAGCATTTTCGACCGGCCAGGCTCACGGGGCGATTGAAGCCAGGACCGGAGAGGACGGAGGAAAAGGATTCATGAAGGCGCTTGATGGCATCCGTGTGCTTGACCTGACCAGAGCCCTGGCAGGGCCGTTCTGCACACTGATGCTGGGAGACAACGGGGCGGACGTGATCAAGGTGGAGATTCCCGGTTCGGGAGATGACACCCGAAAGTGGGGCCCGCCGTTCATCGGTGAAGAAAGCGCTTATTATCTTTCCATCAACCGAAATAAGAGAAGTCTGACACTGAATCTGCAAGACGCACAGGCCCAAGAAGTCTTCATGAAATTGGCCCAGGACATCGATGTAGTGGTGGAGAACTTCACGCCCGGTGTCATGGGGCGCTTCGGCTTGGACTACGACGCAGTCAAGGCCGTTAACCCCAAGGTTGTATATTGCTCCATATCCGGATTCGGCCAGGATGGCCCATATCGCAACCGCCCTGCCTACGATCAAATCATGCAGGGGGTAGGTGGGCTGATGAGCATAACCGGCGAGCCCGACGGTGAGCCGCAAAAGATCGGCATCGCCGTCACGGACATCGGAGCCGGCATGTGGTCCGCCTTCGCCATAATGGCGGCTTTGAATCACCGGGGCAAGACCGGCGAAGGTCAGTACATCGACATCTCGATGCTAGACGCTCAAGTCGCCTGGCTGACTTATCAAGCGGCCTTCTTTTTCGCCAACGGCGAGGCTCCAAAGCGCATGGGAGCCGCCCATCCTACCCTTGTGCCTTATCAGGCGTTCATGTGTAAAGACGGCAAATACATCAATGTCGCCGTCGGTTCGGAAAGAATCTGGGAGAGGTTCTGCCAAGGGATGGAACGTGAAGACCTGAAGGACCACCCCGACTATGCCACCAACAGCGTTCGAGTGAACAATCGTGGCGCGATGGTGTCCATGCTGCAAGAGATTTTTCTTACCCGGCCGGTGGCCGAGTGGGTTAAGGATCTGCAAGCCGCTAACGTGCCCTGCGGTCCGATCAACGACTTGGCGGATGTTTTCGCCGACCCTCAGGTCTTGGCCAGGAACATGTATCTGGAAATGGCCCACCCCACCCTGGGTTCGATCAAGCAGACGGGGTTGCCCATAAAGTTTTCCCTTACCCCAGGCGGGCTCGACCGGCACCCGCCCCTCCTGGGGGAGCACAACCAGGAGATCTTAAAATCTTTGGGTTACTCCGAGGCCGACGTCCAAAGTTTGATGGCCCAATCCGTGATTTGACATCCCGATTCCGGCGCCACGGGTAATAAAGCCGTAATACATATTGCCTGAGAATTGCCCACAGGCGCGAATCGCGGTCCCTTACCATTACAACCAGCCTGCGCTGATTGGATAAAAAGGCTCTACTCTTGACTGGATACGGGTGCTCCCGGGCCGATGCACAGCATGGCTCCAGAGCGCAAAATCTACCGGTCCCACTTTGGCACCAACTGCGTTGGGACGCCCACCGCTCCCAAAGGGCGATTCTCTTTCCCCATTCGCCGCCCGTCAGAAAGTATATCGGTGGGATCCGGGCCGGCCTGATCCTAGGGGAATTTCCAACGCGGACGGCGAATGCCCGTCTTGCCTGCACCTCTCCGGAAGACTATCATGGGACGGAATTTTTCCCCATGCTTTCACGAATTACTCTGACAAAGGATGCCATCAGGCCATGGATCTGGGGTTAAAGGAACGCGTCGCCATAATCGGCGGCTCCAGCAGGGGCATCGGCCGAGCGATCGCCATGACGTTTGCTCACGAGGGCGCCAGTGTTACCATCTCGGCCCGCACCGAAGCCGACTTGCGCCGCACTGAGATCGAGTTGGCCCGCATCGGGTCTCAGCACCATGTTCTGGCCATTCCCGCCGATCTGTCGTCGGCCCGGGATATTCGCCGGGTAGTTCGGGACACGATGAACCGCTTCGGCCAGATCGGAATTCTGGTCAACCACGTCTGGCACGGCATGCCCGGCCGTCCTTCAGAATTCAACGATGAATCCATAACGGCCGCATTTGAGCAAAACTTCCTGGGAGCGGTCCGCCTAACCCGGGAGGTGATTCCGTTCATGAAGCAGCAACGGTGGGGACGCATCATTCATTTGCTGCCCATCCAGGTTAAGCAACCAGGCAAGGGATCCGCGTTATCCGCTTCCAGTCAGCTCGCACTGGTGGGCTACACCAAGATGCTCGCCACGGAGCTTGCGCCGTTCAATATCACGGTTAATAACGTGATCGCGGGACCGGTGCAGACCGATTTTCTAACCTCAACATTCGAATCCAAGGCCGAAGAACAGCGACGCACCAGCGATGAAGTGATTCTGGAAGCTGTTGAAGCAATACCCATCGGCCGCCTGGGTAAACCAGAAGAGTTGGGCGACTTGATTGCCTTTCTAGCATCCGACCGCGCCGGATTTATAACCGGCACCAGCGTCGTGATAGACGGTGGCATGCTCCAGACCGTGAACTGAGCGAACAGGCGTAATCTCAACCGGGATCACGGCCCGGCGGCCGACGTACGAACTTCCAACCCATCATCCGGAAACCGGCGGTCGAAAGAATAGACCACTTCTGATCCACCACTACGCGCCGCAGCCCAAATGAGGGCATCCGCAATTGAGACACGGCCCGAGGGCCGGCACATCAATAAACCTTGAATCGCTAGGTCTTTGGTGAGCCCGGTTAACGAGATGTTCTCCTTTCGAACCAGGTCTATAAGCTGATCCGCAGCCCTGCCTCTGGGTACCTGGTAAACCGTGGTTAGCACGAAGGCTGTCTCTGCAAGAGCAATCCCGCTAATCTCAAGTTCCTCCGTTGAATCGATCACTTCTGACGCCTGCCGGGCTGAGTCCGCTGGGCTACCCATCATATATCGAACGACGAAACTCGTATCAAGAGCGGCTGTCATGAGCTTCCGTTACAATCCCCTCTTGATCCGCGGCAGCCGCAGCCCAGGCCCTATGTCTAATTTCATCCCAGCTTAAATTCTTGGTTTCTTCAGTGACGTACTCCGCCAGGCTACCCGCCAACGACCTGTTGTGCTCCGGAGTGATGAAGTAAATCTCCACGTGATCGTCTACGATCCGCTGGATGGCCAACCAACCCGGTCCTATGCCCAACCGGTCACGGATCGCTTTGTCGATGACGACCTGGCCTTTCTCTCCTACCTTATTGGCCATGGTATAACTTCTGGTATTAAAGTATAACTTTATGGTAGTAAATCATAATTCCGGTCACAAGAGCCTCCCAACCTCGGTTGCCCGGCGGACGATTTGCCGATACACTGGGGCCAATAAACGAACGAGCACCAATGGGGGTTGATCCGTGCAGTTTTCTCTAGCTTATGAAATGCAAAGGCCCACCCTTGACGACCACGCCGTCGTCGAGGAGACCATCGAGCAGTGCATCCTGGCCGACGAGATGGGCTTCGACGCCGTGTGGTTCGTGGAGCATCACTTCCTCACCACTTTTTCCTCCTCGCCCTGCCCTGAGGTGATCTTCGGCGCGCTGAGCCGGCTTACCAAGAACATCCGCCTGGGTTTTGGCGTCGTGATATTGCCGTACCACCACCCCATACGGGTAGCCGAGCGGGTGGCGATGGTGGACCAGCTTTCCCATGGGAGAGTCGACTTCGGCACCGGGCGTTCCGCACCCTACGAACAGACGGGCATGGGCATCGACCCCCGGTTCACCCGGGACATGTGGGAAGAGTCGTTGAGCATGATTCCCAAGATTTGGGAATCGGAGACCTTTCAGTGGGAAGGGAAATTCTGGAACGTCCCGCCCCGGGAAATACTTCCCAAGCCCTACCAGAAGCCCCATCCGCCCATTTGGGTTGCGGCGCTTCAACCGGCCACATACCAGTTGGCCGCTGAAAAGGGCATCGGCGTCATGGCCCTGGGAGTCGCCGCGCCGTCAATCCTAGAACCCCATATCAGTGCCTACCGCGAGACCATCAAGAACGCCAACCCGGTGGGAGCGTTCGTCAACAACCAGTGGCTCAGCTCCTGCTTCGGACTTTGCGGCGAAGATAATAAAGCTACCAGGGAGTTATGCACCCAGTCGCTCAAGACCTTCTTCGGGCCGGGACGCCCCTACGTCCAAGACCAGAAGGACGTTTACAGCAAACTGTTGGAGCAATGGGGAGGCGTGCCAGATCATCTAACCCAAAACTTCTCGCGCTACGTGGAAGTCCAGGGAGTGGATGGAGGCAACGGAAGCAATGGAAGCGCGGTTGACCTGTCCGGAGGCAGCGCCCTAGCCCAAAAGATCTGGGAGGAGTTCGACGCCGACACCTTGGCCGAACGTGGCGTCATCGTCGCGGGCGACCCGGAGAGTTGCATCGAAGCCGTCAAGCTGCACGAAGCCACCGGCGTGGACCAGATCCAGTTCCTCATGGCAACGGAGACCGTGGGCCACGCGGATGTAATGAAGTCTATCGAAATGTTCGGCAAGCACGTGATACCGGCGTTTAAGAAAACTGCCTAGCGGGCGTGGTAAGCTACTCTTCCCCTTACTTCAAATCAGCGACCAGTGGACCCACCTCATTCATCAGCAACTCTAGGCATTCGTGCTCCCACTCGGGGTCTTCGGGATCTTGGGTAATTCCCAGCAAAGTGCCGAATCCGCCCACTTCTTCGTAAAGTTTGCGGATGCGATCGGCACACTCCTGCGGGTCGCCTACTATCCAGATATTTTCCATCATGTAGTCGACATCCACGGCTTCGTCGGGCATGTTAGGATCGATCTTGCAGGAATTCAACAGCCCCGAGCCCTGCCGGTTGGGTAGCTGGTGCTGGATATAGTTCCGGCCCAGCACCGCATGGGCCCGCTCCCTCGCCTCTTGGGGGGTCTTGCCCACCAGAACATCCCGGCCGATACGCCATTCCTGCCGATCGGGCTCACGTCCGGTCTCGGCCGCGCCCTCCTCCACCACTTCCCAGTGCCCCCGGAGGTGTTGGGGCGCCAGGTTGGAGCTGCTCATGGGGATCCAACCCTTCTCCCCGGCGACTTTGATTGAACCGGAAGCCAGCGACGTGGCGGCTACACCGATGGGCGGATGGGGAAGCTGGTAAGGCTTCATGTACAACCCTCTTTCCAGGACCGGGTCCAATTCGGGGGCAGTAATATCAAAATACTTGCCATGGTAGCTGAACTGCTCTTCAGACTCCCAGATTTTCAAGACAATATCCAGGACTTCGGCGGAACGCTCCCGCACCTCAACACCCTTGGCTGGGTCCAATCCGAATAGTTGTAGGTCGGTGGGAATGGCCCGGGCGCCGATGCCCCAGTAGAATCGGCCACGGGCCAGGTGGTCCAGCATGGCGATGCGGTGGGCCAGCTCCACCGGGTTATGAATCGAAAGCAGGGTTACCCCGGTGCCGAATATTATGTTCTCGGTCATTGCCAACGCCTTAGCGATCAGCAGGTCCGGCGCGGGTGCGTTCTCCCAGCGCTCCGTTATGTGCTCCCCGATCCACACCTCATGGTAGCCCAACCCGTCAGCAGTGACGATCAAGTCCAGGTCCCGGTCGTAAGAGTCGGCATAGCTACGATGGGGCGGGTGCAGAGGCATCATAAACAGTCCGAAGTTCATTATTTTCTCCTAGTCTTGGTGCTTGCTAGCCTGCAGGCGTAGGCTTTCGGTGATGGTAAGTCGGTCACCGGGGGGTGTCAAGCTAGGGGTTTGATGGCCTTGCCGTGGCAAATCGACAGGCCCGAACTCCTATGCTAGACTGGCCCCAATTACTCAGAATCGTTCAGCGAGGAACCTACGCATGAAAAAGGTAGTCAGCGAGATCAGCGGAGTGGTGTTCAGCCTGCCTTGGCTGGTGGCAAAAGACAACGGTCTGTTCGAGGCCGAGGGCATCGACATGGAGTTCGTTAAGGCCATCAGGACCGGCCCGGTGGAGCACACCGAGAATCCGGAAGACGTTAATCCCATTCTGGGGCACGTCGCTTTCGAACAAGGACAGGTTTCCATCTACCGGGCTTGAGAAGAGGGTCAGGTCCGTCGGGCCTACGAAAGTAAACAAGGGGCCAGGATAATCGCGTTGCGCTCCGCAGTGGCCAGCCAGGCCATCATGGTGCCACCGGACTCGCCCCACAATTACCCCGGTACCCTGGGGAACCAACCTGTGGCGGTAAATTTCCACGCCGGGTCCCACTATGTTGGACTGCGATTGCTGGAAGGATACCTGCCCGTGAAGAAAATCAAACTGGTGCATTACGGGTCTCCGATTCACCGCTTCGAGTCCATGCTCAACGGAGAGGTGGCCGCTGCGGTGGTGATGGAGCCCTGGATCGCTCTGGGTGAGAAGCTCGGCTGCAAGACCGTGGCCGAGGGCCACTACCTGGGCGCGGAGAACGCCAGCGAAGACATGGACGAAGAGACTTTCGCCGCGATAAACCGGGCGGTGGAGAACGCCGTAGACCTGATCAACGCGGACAAGCGAAAGTACCTGCACTATCTCATCGACGACCCCAGCTTCGCTGGGGCTGCCGACAAGTACGGCGGGTTGACGCCCGAAGACTTCCACCTACCCCGCCTGCGCTACACCCGTCCGGCGGTGTATACGGACGAAATGGTGGAGGACACCTACAATTGGTTGACACGGTGGGGGTTGCTCAGCGATCTGGCTTGCTCCGCCGACTTGGTGGACAACCGCATCGCCGAGCCGGCGTCCGCCGACGACTAAACCCGGTTTCCCAAATGCACGATGAACCTGCGCTTGCCCCGGCCAAGTAAATTCTGGCCGGGGTTACTTTTTTTGTGCCCANCCCAAACCCAATCCCTTTGGACGCCCGTCGATGCGATAGAATGAACCCATCTAAATCGTGGAGAGGTCAGGGTATGGCTTTACCGTTCCGAAAGCGTCCCGGCGTCGCTGTTGTGGAGATTCACGGCGTGATCGGCAATCAGATCCGGACACCCGCTTACGAGCGTTTGTTCGACAACATCGCCCAGAGCAAACGCTACCGGGCTTTGCTGTTGGACATCGATTCCCCAGGAGGCTCGGCTTCCGGCTCGGAAGTCCTGCACCATAGTTTGTTGAAGGTGGCCGAGAGCAAACCCATCGTGGCCTACGTTCGGGGTATCGGAGCATCCGGAGCCTACTACCTTTGTTCCGCCGCCAGCCGGGTGGTCGCCCTGCCCAGCGCCATGGTAGGCTCCATCGGCGTTATCTACCTGCGCCCCATCCTAGAACAGCTGTTGGGCAAAGTGGGCGTGGAGTTCTCCGTGTTCAAAGCGGGCCGGCTTAAGGACATGACCGGGTTCTGGCGCAGTCCAACATCGGAAGAAGAGGAGAAGTTTCAGGGACTGCTAACCGAGATATACGACAATTTCGTGGCTGTGGTAGCCGAGGGAAGATCGCTGGAGGAGCCGGCGGTCCGGGAACTGGCCACCGGCGAAGTCTTTACCGCTACCCGAGGCAAGGAACTGGGCTTGGTGGACGATTTCGGTGGGTTCGCCGAGGCTCTGGAAACCGCAGCCGAGTTGGGCAATGCCCGCGCCCGGCCGCTCTGGGTTCGACCGCGGCGGCCACTCTCCACCCGGTTGTTCGGCAGGATGGGTAGCCAGCAACCGGGCATCTCCCTGCTAGCCAATCAGTTCCAGCGGCTGATGGGAGGAGGCTTTTATTACCTGGAGCCATCCTACCTCATGGGAGGTTACCTGGACGACAGGGATTAGCGTATGTTCCCGATCTAGGTTTGAGCCCGGGTGCGATCGGCTTACCCGTCCTCCAAACCCTTCGCCTCTTGCCACAATGACTCCTTCTCCATTAA
>PAJQ01000049.1 GCA_002710215.1 Chloroflexota bacterium
ACCCGTGCACGGTCTTATGTTCGACCCCAGCCCGGTGACACAGCCTTCGGATGATCTGCAAGATGCCCGAGCCCGTCAACTGCCCCTTCTTACCTATCCAAAGCGGCCCTTCCATGATTCCCCAACGCCTGGTGTAGCGCTCGACCGACTGTAGGGCCGCCACCCCTAGATAGACCTGACGTTTCCCTGTCTTACCGTCAACCCATACCGTACGGAGCTCCCAATCCGGTAGCCCCATGGACACGATTTCACCTTCCCTGGCACCGGTGTCGAATAGTACGGTCACCAATGCCCTGTCGCGGACTCCCTCTCGGGTACGCTGGTCACAGACAGCGATTAGGCGCCTTACTTCCGCTTCCGTGTAGGTTGGCTGAGGATTCACTCGGTAGCGCATCAACTTCATGTCGCTGGTTGGGTCGCGACGTATCTCCCCTTCTCTAACGAGGTAACGGAAGAAGCGACGCAAGGCGAGCCGAGCCTCGTGGATGGTCTTGGGAGCGAAGCGTTCTTGTAGGGTAGCAACGTAAGTCCGGATGTCGGAGGCAGAAATCGACTTAGGTACTCGGTCTTGGAAGTAGGTGGCTAGCCTTTCTGCGTTCCTTGTGTAGTTGTAGACTGTGTGAGGCCTGAGTCCCTCGACAACAAGTGCCAAGCGAAAGGCTCTGATTAAAACCGGGAAACCGCCCGCTGTTTGCATGATGCCCCTCCTCTAAGTTGAGGGGCGATAGATTGGTATCGTATCTGTATACAGCGTACGGTTCGGTTTGGCTCCCGAGCGAGGATTCGAACCTCGGACCTAGCGGTTAACAGCCGCCCGCTCTACCGCTGAGCTACTCGGGAACGTGAGGCCAGGAACAAAGCGCACCCAACGGTGGCAGATAGAATTTTAGCACCTACTGGATCAACACTCAACCGGAAGGACGTCTCATCTCAGCCTCTGGACCCAAGCGGTTCCGGAGTTCCTGGTTCTGCTTCCCACGTTTTAGATTCCTCTCCCGCCTCAGAGCCTCATCTCGGCTGGCAAATACCTCGTGGTATGCCAACTCCCACGGCCCCTTACCGCGCGTCCAGCCACCTTGATTTTCCTGGTGCTGTTTGACCCGCCGCTCTATGTCTTCCGTGAAACCAACATACAGGCGGCCTTGAGGATTTCGTAAAACGTATACAAAGAACATTTCTGAGCTTNAATGATGTGCGGCGGTCCTCCCAGGAGAGAACCTAGTGGTTAATCCTTCGGCTGAAGGACCCGCTCTACCGCTGAGCTACTCGGGAACGTGAGGCCAGGAACAAAGCGCACCCTGAGGTGGCTGTTAGAATTTTAGCACCTACGGGTTCAACACTCAACCGCGCATCGGTTCCTGCGAAGCTATCCGACCCGTGGTTGACTAGGGAAAGGGCAAAACTCGTTGAATTAGGTTCCTGTGGGTAAATCCATATGCTTTTGGGAAACGTATAGTCTGACGGAGGAGTGGAACAGCGGACTCGCTCCGGCTGGCATCTTAGTATGTATCCCCACCTCCCCAAACGTAGGCGCCCGACCCCCAGGGCGCCTTCCTCACGGGGGACTCCGCGGTTTATTTATCTCTTTCGGAGTTCCCCAGGAAAATGAAGGGAGGGGAGTGTTAACACTCCCCTCCTATTTTTTGGGCGGTCAGGCCACCCAGGTATTCTTTCCCTCAAGCGGTCAGCCAGCGGCNCCGGTGTCGTTAAGGGTTTGCGCGGCTCTTAGCGCAAACCGCATGTCGGATCAGCGCCCCGCGGCTACCTTGCCCGGAGTTTTGACTGGATTCGGCCGGCCGAAAGAGTAGTAGCGCACGCCTGGAAACGGCATCGAATAAAACCAGGTGGAATTCTCGCCCCCACCTTTATTCGTNACGTTTGATTCTTCCATCCCCATGTCCACCGGTTCCAGCGCTTCCACCGTTGTTTCTGCTTCGTCTTTAGGTCTAACGTCTAGAGTTACCATTGAATTGCCTCCTGCATTTAGGTGATCCTCCCTTCGAAAAAACAATCGGGGAACGCCCCAACGTGCGGAGCGCTCCCCGATCGCCGGAGGGGAAGAGCGGGGGATTACTTCTTGTCGCTCTTCGGCTCCTGGCCGGAGGTTACGGCCTTCCCGCTGGTCACGGTGAGCTGTCTGGCGCGCTTGGACTCAGACTTGGGAAAGGCGACGGTCAGGATGCCCTCATCGTAGTTCGTTTCCGCCTGATCGACGTCCACCGTGTCGGGTAGACGCATGGCGCGGTGGAACGAGCCGGTGCGGCGCTCCCGGATCAGGTAGTTACCTACCTTTCCTTCCTCATCGACCTTGGTCTCACCGTCAATGNTGAGCACGCCGTCCTCGATGGTTATTTTAATCTCCTCCGGAGCGATTCCGGGCAACGAGGCGCGAACGACCAGTTTGTCGTCCTCCTNAACGGCGTCCACGGCTATGGACCACCTCTTGGTTTCCCCACCATTCACGGCTTGGGGAAATCCGCGCACGAAACGGTCCGTGGTGTAGTGCCTTCGCCTGAAGTCGAATAATGGGTCCCAACGCTGTAGTAACATGTCCTGTATTCCTCCTAAGGAAGTTAAGTGAATTTCGGCTCCGGCTAGGTCTGTATACCCTCCGTTACCTTGCAAANCNTAGTATATNAACTTGAGTNTNTATTNTCAAGTAANCTNATANNATACNNATAATTTAAGTTAAAGGTATTAAAGAAGATACATTGACCNNNTCGNTCAATTTAGCTATACTGTTGTCTAGTAACACAGGAGCATCCCATGGCCGATTTCTATGACATATTGGGCGTCCCCANGAATGCCAGCCAGAAAGACATCCGGCAGGCTTACCGGGGCATGGCCCGGCAATTCCACCCCGACGTGAACGGCGGTGAGAAAACGTCGGAGGAAAAATTCAAGCAGATCAACGAGGCTTACAGCGTTCTGTCCGACGAGAACAAACGCCGCCGGTACGATAGACACGGCGACAACTGGGCCAACTCTGAACGCATCGAGGAGGCCGCACGGGGACGGCGGGGCGGGTTCCGCTGGTCCGGTCAGGGTGGCAACGATTCGGTTTCCTTCTCCGGCATGGGCGGCAGCATCTTCGAGGGTCTGTTTAACGATATGGGGCAACGTGATTTTGCTCCACGGCCAACAAAACCGCCGCCTACCGAATATCCCGCCGAGATCTCTCTGGAAGAAGCCCACAAGGGGGCCATGCGGCTGGTGGGGTTGCCCGGGGGACGCCGTTTGGAAGTGAAACTCCCGGCAGGCGTCGACAGCGGCTCCAAAATCCACTTCGCCCCCGACGGCGGTTCGGAAGGAGAGTTCTACCTGGTTGTGTCGGTCAAAGAGCACCCGCGATTCCGGCGGCAAGGACGGGACCTTTATACGGAGGTGGAAACCTCCTTGGAGGACGCCATCTTGGGTAACGACTTGACCGTCACCACCTTGACCGGACGCCTGGCGCTCACCATTCCACCGGAGACCCAAAACGGCCGCCGGTTCCGCTTGGCAGGACAGGGGATGCCGGTCCTTAACGTACCCGATGTCAAAGGAGACCTGTACGCCACCATCAAAGTTACTTTGCCCACAGACTTGACCCCAGAGGAGCAAGAGCTGTTCCTCAGATTTAAGGAACTGCGGGCCGGAAAGGAGACCTGATAATGGCATCCGAGCAGCAATTCAGAGAGAACCCTTGCTTCGTTATAAGCGTAGCCGCCCGAATGGTTGGCGTTCATGCCCAGACACTTCGCTATTACGAGAAAGTGAGCCTGATTTCGCCTTCAAGGACGGAAGGTAGGCAGAGACTTTTCTCCATGGCCGACATCGAACGGCTACATCGCATCAAAACCCTCACCGAAGATATGGGCGTCAACTTGGCTGGGGCGGAAGTCGCCCTAAAGCTGATGAACCGCATCGAGCAATTGGAATCCGACGTCCAAACCCTAACCAATGAAGTCACCCGCCTGCGGGACCAAAACGGCCCATCCAACCGCCGGCGCGGACCCAATCAAGTAGTCTAGGAGACAATCCCATGGTACTGAAACCGGAACAATTCACTGAACAAGCTCAAGAGGTTTTGAATAACTCCCAGGAGATGGTGCGCCGCTACCGGCACTCTCAGTGGGACGTGGAGCACGTCCTAACGGCCCTTCTGGATCTGGAACAGGGCATCCCGGAGGAAATTCTGTCCGAGATGGGCATTCAAAGCGAATCGGTTAAGGCTCGCCTCCATCAGATGCTGGAGGAAGCCCCCAAAGTGACCTTTGATAACACCCAGATCTACGCGACTCCCCGGGCAACCCGGTTGTTGGAAAACGCCAAGAGCGAGGCCGATAGGCTCAAGGACGAATATATCGGCGCCGAGCACCTATTCATCGCCACCACCATGGAGACCCAGGGCGATTCCGCTGCGATTCTCAAGGAATTCGGAATCGATCAAGAGAAGGTGTATCAAGCCTTGATGACGGTGCGGGGCGGCCACCGGGTGGACGACCCCCGGGCCGAGAGCCATTACCGGTCGTTGGAAAAATACACCATCGACCTGACCAAGCTGGCCCGGGAAGGCAAGTTAGACCCCGTGGTGGGCCGGGACGATGAAATCCGGCAGGTGATGCAGACGTTGAGCCGCCGGAAGAAGAACAACCCGGCCATCATCGGAGAAGCCGGAGTTGGTAAAACAGCCATTGCCGAGGGATTGGCCGCTCGCATCGTCGCCGGAGACGTTCCCAACTCTCTGAAAAACCGCCGGGTGTTGGCCCTGGACATGGGCGGCCTCGTCGCGGGCTCCAAATTCCGCGGTGAGTTTGAAGAACGGCTGAAGTCCGTGGTGGACGAGGTCAAACAGGCCCAAGGGGAGGTCATTCTCTTCTTGGACGAGATTCACACCATGGTGGGAGCCGGGGCCGCCGAGGGTGGGATCGACGCCAGCAACCTGCTCAAGCCGGCCTTGGCCCGGGGCGAGTTGCAATGCATCGGCGCAACTACCACCGACGAATACCGGCGGTACATCGAGAAGGACGCAGCCCTGGAACGGCGTTTCCAACCGATCTACTTGGAAGAGCCGACGGTGGAAGAGACGGTGGAGATACTGCGCGTCCTTAGGCCACGTTACGAAGCCCATCACAAAGTCCAGATCGACGATTCAGCGCTGGAAGCGGCGGCCCGCCTCAGCGACCGGTATATCGCGGACCGCCACCTACCGGACAAGGCGGTGGACTTTATCGACGAGGCGGCCAGCAAGCTGCGCATCGACGCCGAAAGCCTCCCTTCCGGACTAAAGAAGTCCGAAGAGGGTATCCGGCGCCTGGCCGACCAGGAAGAAGCGGCGGCCCAGCGCTCCGAGTACGAAGTGGCGGCCCAGATTCGTACCGAACGGCTCCGCTTGGAAGAAGAGTACGAAGAGGAAAAACTGCGGTTGTTGGGTGAACGCAACATCGACATGGTGGTCAGTGAAGCCGACATAGCCGAACTGGTATCAAAGTGGACCGGCATCCCCACCGGAAGGCTGTTGGGTGGCGAGGCCGAACGGCTGGTTAACATGGAAGACGGCCTGCACCAGCGGATCATCGGTCAGGAAGAAGCCGTTAGCGCCGTGTCCGAAGCCATCCGCCGTTCCCGGGCGGGTATCAGCGACCCAAAACGTCCCATCGGAAGCTTTATCTTCTTGGGTCCCACCGGCGTGGGCAAGACCGAACTGGCCAGAGCCCTGGCCGAGTTCCTATTCGACGACGAGAGCAACATGATCCGGGTGGATATGTCGGAGTTCATGGAAAAGCACAGCGTATCCCGTCTCATCGGAGCGCCGCCGGGATACATCGGCTACGACGAGGCTGGGCAGCTCACCGAAGCGGTGCGGCGCCGCCCATACCGGGTAGTCCTCTTCGACGAGATCGAAAAGGCCCATCCGGATGTCTTCAATATTTTGTTGCAAATATTGGAGGACGGCCGCCTCACCGACGGGCACGGCCGTACCGTGGATTTCCGCAACACGGTCATCATCATGACCAGCAACTTGGGCATCGAAAATCTGCGGCGTCAGCCTTTCGGCTTCCGTACCGATGGCCAGGAAAAGGCCACCGAGGACCAACGGTTGAAGGATTCGGTGAACGATGCCCTGAAACGGGCATTCCGCCCCGAATTCCTGAACCGGATCGATGAGACCATAGTGTTCCATTCGCTGACCCAAGATCAGATCGTCCGGGTAGTTGATCTGATGGTCAAAGCTGTCCAGGACCGGTTGCAAGACCGGAACATCACATTTGAGCTCACTCCGGCCGCCGGCCTCTGGCTGGCCAAGGAAGGCTTCGACCCGGTATATGGCGCACGTCCCTTGCGCCGCGCCGTGCAGCGCCACTTGGAGAACAACCTCTCCAAGAGTTTGTTTGCCGGAGAACTCCAAGAAGGCGACCACGTGGTGGTGGACGCGGACGATGATTCCGGCCTCACATTAACCACCCAGGTCCTGGCGGCCCAAACGGCGTAGGGTGCGGCTCAGGGCGAACGGGGTGTAGGCACACCGAACGGGTTTGGGGACTCCGATCGGCGGCGGCTGACCCGAGCTCAGTGTCTCGTAAGTGTCTGGATACCCGGTCCGTCATCCCGGCTTTCGCCGGGATGACGATTTTTCGTACGGAATGTCGAAGATTTTTGGCGATGTAGAGTAATCTACGAGGCCATACACTGGGCGGGGAATTCCTTTGGAGCACAAGACAATCGCCCTTAGCGGGGTCAAGGTCCACTACGTGGAGGCCGGGCAAGGGCCGGTGGTGTTGCTGTTGCATGGGCTGGGTTCGTCCCTGGACACCTGGCGGCGGAATGTTGAGCCCCTGGCCGACGCGGGGTTCACGGTTCTGGCCCCAGACCTGCCCGGCCACGGTGACTCGGAAAAGCCGGATGCTCTGGACTATGGCCCCCGCACCGCTGTCGATTTCACTGGTCAGTTTCTCAGCGCCTTGGGAGTGGAGAGGGCTTCGTTGGTGGGTAACTCAGCCGGGGGACTTGTGGCCGCCCTGTTAGCTCTTGAGAATCCAGAGAAACCCTGCCGATTGGCGCTGGTCGCTCCCGGAGGAATCGTCCGCCAGGTTTCCTGGGTGTTACGTTTGATGTCTTTGCCGGGTTTAGGGGAGTTCCTCTTCCAACCCTGGATATACAGCTTGATGGGTATCAACAAGCGAGTTTTTCATGAGCCGTCTTCAATACCCGCCGAGGTACTGGCCGAAATGGCCCGTGTCCAGTTTTTGCCTGGCTCCACCAGTTCCACCCTCCATTCGATCCGCTCCAGCATTAACATTCTGGGGCTTCGCCGGCGATGGCGGGTTCTTGATCGGCTACCTCAAGTGTCTTCTCCTCTGATGTGCCTCTGGGGAGAAGACGACATTATCATCCCGGTAAGCCACGCCGGTTGGATAAAAGAGGCAATCCCACAATGCTTGGTACGCACCTTCCCTCAGTGCGGGCATTGGCCCCACATGGAGAAAGCTGGCGAGTTCAACGACCTGTTGACGCTATTTGTTCAGGGCGGCCTGGATGACCGGAGCGGGTCCATCCCTGGGCCCGTTTCTCTATGAACAGCCTGGTCCGGGTCCTTTCCGCGCCTGCCCGGTGGGATTGGCGTGATCCCAGCACCCTTATTCGGATCGGGATACTCCTAGCCGTCCTGGCCGCCTCGGCAACCGCTCTTTTACTGCGGGATCAATTGACCCCAGCTCAGGCGGGCTATGGCGGAGTGGCCCTTGCGTCACTGATCGCCAGCGCCGGTCTGATAATTCCGGTGCCCGCCTTGGGAGCGGTATGCGCCGGTGGCGTATTCCTGAATCCGGTGCTTCTGGGTCTCGTCGCCGGGACCAGCGAGAGTGTGGGCGAGCTAACCGGGTACTTTCTGGGTTACAGCGGACGAGACATGGCCCGCAGATCTCGCCTGTACAATCGGCTGGAGCCCTTGGTGCGCCGCCGGGGCTGGCTTCCCTTGTTCTTGGTTTCGCTGGTGCCCAACCCCATCTTCGACATCATCGGCATCGCCGCCGGCGCCCTCCGGTACCCTCTTTGGGGCTTCCTGAGCGTCGTCTGGGTAGGCAAATCCATCAAGTTCATCACCTTCGCCTACGCCTGCAAGTACAGCCTAGCCTGGCTCACCGAAGTCTTCGGCTTGTAAAAGTCTCCTATCGTAAAACGTGTTTCGCCCCCCTTTCGTAAAGGGGGGTTGGGGGGATTTCCCCGGAGCGCTAATAGTTGACGGCTAAAGGTTCCTCTGGTGATAGTCCCAGTCACCGTGTATCCTTTTACTGGAAGGGCAAAGGCCCAATCAGCAACACCGGAGGTCCCCGTGATTCGCAGCCTCGAAGGAAAAACACCAAAGATTCACCCCTCCTGTTTCGTCAGTGAGACTGCTTATATAGTCGGCGACGTTGAGATCGGCGAGGACACCAGCATCTGGCCGGGCGCCGTGATTCGAGGCGACTACGGCAAGATAATCATCGGAAAAGCCTGCTCCATTCAGGACAACTGCGTCCTGCATACCGACGACTATTTGGAGCTGGGCGACAACGTGCTGATGACCCACGGCGCGGTTATTCACGGCGGCATCATCGGCAACAACGTACTCATCGGCATGAACGCCGCCGTTCTGGAGAGCGCCAAAGTCGGCAACTACGTGCTCATCGGCGCGTCCGCCTTGGTGCTGGCCGACAGCGTTATCCCCGACAACTCACTGGTGCTGGGCGTGCCCGGCAAGGTGCGTCCGCTAACCGAAGAACACCAGAAGCGGTTGGAAGACCCCACCGGCATCTACGTGGAGAACATGAAACGGTACATAGCCGCCGGTCTGGGCCTCCAGATCCCTGCCGACGGTCAATAAAGGTTTAACTATGACGTCTAACGGCGAAAAGCTACCCCTACCCCTGGAAGGCATCCGGGTCTTGGACCTGACCCACATAGTGGCTGGTCCCTTCTGCTCGATGATATTTGCCGACATGGGCGCCGAAGTTATCAAAGTAGAACGGCCCGGAGCCGGTGATCGATCACGGATCAACACCCCTTTCAAGGACGGACCCAACGGGCAGAAAGTCTCCGTGAGATACCTGGGCGTCAACCGCAACAAGAAAAGCGTGACCCTAGACCTGAGAGACCCTCGCTGCAAATCCGCATTCGAGAAAATGGTCAAAGAGTCTGACATCCTTCTGGACAACTGGGGTCCCGGCGCCCTGCGTAGGCTGGGACTAGGCTACGACGTCCTCTCCCAGATGAACCCCGGCCTCATCTACGCCAGCATCACCGGCTACGGCGATACCGAGGATATGCAAGGCCCCTACTCCCAATGGCCGGCCAACAACCCTTGCGTTCAGGGCATGGGCGGCTGGATGGAGATCACCGGAGCGCCCGGCGGAGCGCCGCAGATGGTGGGCGACAACATCGGCGACACCGTGCCCGGAGTGTGGTCCGCACTGGGCGTCATGTTGGCCCTGGAAGCCCGGCACAAGACCGGCAAGGGACAGCACGTGGACATGGCCATGTACGACTGTATGGTGGCCCACACCACCAGCAGCATGCCCCTGTACCAGCTAACCGGCCAAAGCAGCAGCCGGGCCAGGGAGAACATGTTCAGCGCCCAACTCGCGCTGAAAACCAACGATGGGTACGCGGTTCTGGCCGGGGCCGGAGACGAGGATAAGTGGGTCGCCCTATGGCAACTCCTGGGCCGGGAAGACCTGATCCAGGACCCCCAGTATCTGGGCAAGGGTATCAGCGGCGAGTTCTACTTCGAGAACATCGTCCCCGCCATCGAGGAGTGGTCCCAACACTTGTCGAAAAGAGAGGTGGCCGAGCAGCTCATCGAGATCGGTTACTCAATGGGAATGGTGCAGAACACCGCCGACCTGGACCAATGCCCCCACTTGGAGGCCCGCAAGATGTTCGTCGACTGCGGCGACACCCTGGGAGGCTCATTCCGGACGGCCAACACGCCCATCAACCTCACCGCCTGCCCCGACACCCCCACCGGCCCTCCGCCCTTGTTGGGACAACACAACCGTGACATTCTGTGCTCCATCGGCGGACTAACCGAGGAGCAACTACTAGGCATGGAGACGGACCGGGTTGTCTAGCTTCCTCCGTCGCCTCACTGGAATCGTCGCGGTTTCCACCGGGACTGCTTCCGCCTATAATGAGCCGTCTCAACCAAATCAAGAAGGAGACTAAAGACCTTGTTCCAAGCGCCCAGAGGCACCAGCGACCTGCTCCCCCAGGAACAAAAATATTGGAGATACATCGAATCCAAGGCCGTAGCCTTGGCTAGGCAATATGGCTTTGGCCGAATCGACACTCCGGTGTTCGAGGACGCGAACCTGTTCGTCCGATCGGTGGGGGAAGGCACGGACATCGTGGAAAAGGAGATGTACACCTTCGAAGACCGAGGTGGCGACCAAGTGACACTGCGGCCCGAGGGCACCGCCCCAGTCTGCCGGGCCTATTTGGAACACGGCATGCACAACCTGCCACAGCCGGTGCGGATGTACTACTTCTGCCCGGTGTTTCGCTACGAACGGCCTCAAGCTGGGCGATTTCGCGAGCACCATCAGTTCGGCGTGGAAGTGCTGGGAGACGCCGATCCCTCGGTGGACGCCGAGGTCATCGAACTGGCCTGGCGGCTGATGATTACCCTGGGGCTGAAAAACACCAGTTTACTGATCAACAGCATCGGCGACACTGAATGCCGTCCGGCATACGTTAGCGAACTGAAGAACTATTACCGGGGTCACGAGAGCAAGCTCTGCGCCGAATGCCGGCAGCGTCTGGACCGCAACCCCCTTCGTCTCTTGGATTGCAAGGTTGAGACCTGCCGGGCTCTGGGAGATGAAGCTCCGCGGTCTTCGGACCATTTGTGCCAAGCCTGCCAGGATCACTGGTCCAGCCTTAGAGGATACCTTGACGCCGTAGCCATTCCCTATGAGATCGACCACCGGTTGGTGCGCGGTCTGGACTACTACAGCCGCACGGTCTTCGAGATTCAACCCGTGGAAGGGGGCGCTCAGTCCACTATCTGCGGCGGCGGCCGTTACGACGGGCTGATCGAGGGACTGGGCGGACGGCCCACACCGGGAATCGGCTTCGCCACCGGCATGGAACGGCTGGCCTTGAATCTGGAGCGCGGCGGAGTGGAAGTGCCGAATGAACCTTCTCCCAAGTACCTGGTGGCCAACGTGGGCGATGCCGCCCGCCCGGCCGCACTAGAGTTGGCCGCCCGGCTGCGGGCTAACGGGGTGGGAGCAATCCTGAGCAGCGGCTCCCGTGGGCTACGGGGCCAGATGCGTCAAGCCAACGCACTGGGAATCCCTTACACCGCGATCTTGGGCGACGACGAGATCGAGCAGGGCGTAGTCATGATTCGCGACATGCAGGCATCCACCCAGGAAACCAAGCCCATGCAGGAGTTCCTAGATAACGCCGGCGCCTAGATGGTTCGGGCATAATAACTTCGGCGGCTGTGTCCGGGCTTAGACGAATCTGCCCCAACCCCAAACGCGCCAACTCTGTACAAGGGGCCTTAATGCAACGTCTTATTGTCTCGTTGGTGATTATTGCGTCTCTGGCCGGGGTGGCATGCGCCGTCGCTCCCACCCCCGTTCCGCCGCCTGTACCCACGCCGACGCCGATGACAATCACCCATGAATTGGTGATTATAGCGGATCCCCCTTGGAGCAGCGGATGTTCTTCTCAATCCCACGCCCATCGAGGGTGGGCGATATGTGCGTGGCCGCACGGTGAGCATCGATATATTACCCAAGAAAGGCTGGCAAGTTGATCAATGGGCTGGACCGGTCTACGACGAGGTTGGAGTGTCCGCCAAGATAGACATGAACTCCAGCCACACTGTGATAGTGAGGCTGGTGCGGGTCATCGCCGTGCCTCCCACCGCCGCACCATCCGCGGCCGTACCACCGACCTCCGTACCACCGACACGTACCACTGAAACCACCCCTACCCCGGCGCGCACTCCGACCTCCGTGGCGACGGACCCCACCGACACCAACAACCTGCCCGACCTATTGCCTACTTTGGCGGACCTAGCCCCCGGAGCCATCATCGAAGTAGACGGCTACGTCCAGGATACCGACGCCCTCCGTGCATACGAGCGGGAATTTGCGGCAAAGGGGTTGTTTTTCACTCTAGGGTTATCTCAGTTGAGCAATCTCAGCAGCACCGTCGAGCTGTACGCCACCTCCATCGATGCCAGTGCGCCGGTTGTCGTCATGGGAGCCATGGACCCTCAGCTGTTCGCCCAACTGGCAGGTCCGTCATTCGCGGAAGGGGCCGGATTTAGCCCAGACAATGTTCGGGTCGAGACCATAGACCTTCTGGCCATCGGCGATACTGCAGCGGGTTTCGTGATGAGGGTTCAGACCGCCGCGATCAATCTAGACGTCTATATGCTGTGGTTTGCCCAGGGCCGGATAGCCGCCCAACTGATTGCCGGAGGCCCGCGCGGTCAGGTCCACTTGGATGACTTAGCCAGAATTGCCCGGCTCATTGACCAGAGAATCATCGAACGGATCGATAACAATCCTCCTCATACACCTCTCTCCACACCCACCCCTACCCGAACGCCTTCGGCCACGCCAATCCCAATACCGACTCTGGTACCTATTGCCACTCCCGCTCCCGTACCTGCGGCTGCGGCAACCCCCATCCCGAGGCCGGCGCCTACGCCCGTCTCGACGCCAACCGCCACTCCCACGCCGGTGCCGCCTACGCCCAAGTTCATGCCGCCGACCGCGACACCGGTCCCGCCTACACCTACCCCCATACCCCCGACACGTACTCCGGTTCCGCCTACACCTACCCGCATACCTCCGACACCCAAGCCGATTCCTTCGACCTCTACCCCCGTGCCTCCCATACCCACGCCGGCGCCGCCTACGTCCACACCGGTACTACCCACGCCCACCCCCACGCCGGAACCCGGGCCCTCCGTCCCGAGTCACACGGTAACCGTTTTCGCACCTGATATAACGGACCCGACTGGGATCACCGTTGATTCAAGTGGAAATATATACACCATTAACAGGGTTGGCGGTATTGCAACCATGTTTGACCCAGCGGGTAATGTGATTAAATCAGTAGCTTTGGGGGGCGTTGATTTAATAGACATATATTTCGATCCGATAACCGGGGAGCTTTTCGTGGGTGGTTGGGTTAGTCAAACTGTCGGGAATTTATACAGGTTTGATATTAACGGTGGAGGCAGTAAAAGTTTGATCGCCACCGTCGCTGGGATCGGGGGCATAACAGGCGATGCGTCGGGAAACATATACGCGGCCCAGGTCAACGCGGGTATCGTGTCTAAGATCACCCCAAGCGGTGATGTGGCGATATACGCTACGGGGTTGAATAATCCAGATGGAATAGACTTTAACCCAGCTGGAAGGTTGTATGTAGGCAGTAGAACCGGCCAAGTCATGGTGGCGCCTATAGGGGGAGGAGTCGCCGCGGTTTTCGTGACCCTCACCGGAGCCATAATGAACCTCGTTTCCGATGGCGCCGGGAATATATATGCTACCAACGCCAATCCCACTGAAGGCACGATATCGAAGATCACTCCCGGAGGCAGTGTGACTTCGTTTGGCAGCGGATTCGGCGGCCCCCACGGTGTCGTCTTCGACGCTTCCGGCAACTTGTTTATCGCCAACCTTAATAGTGATGACATCCATAAGGTGGCTGGGGTAGGCTAGGTTAAGTTTCGTCTCTTTCTTCCCGACGGCTGAACTTGACCCAACGAGCCTCCGGCGAAAAGGAATACGCCTGTACGGAGAACTCTGATTTCGGCCTACGTCCAGGCTTCGGGCCAAAGAAACAAAACCGATTCAAGAGTTCCTTGAAAGCGCCGGCTCCTAAAATATTATCGGTCGATTATTAGATTGGCCAGGGGATGGACGCAATGACCAAACGGGCAAGATGGATTTCAATCGTCCGGCAGATCGCTTTCACGCCGATCATCTTGGGAGCAGTTGGATGGGCAGTGGGGGTCCTTATCGTCTATTATCCTTACCAGTATCAGGGTGCAGAAGCCAATTCCTTCGTCAATGACCCCGACTTTTTTCTTTGGTCGTTGGTGATCAGTTTGGAGGTCGGCATCTTCTTAATGGCTATGCCGGGCCTCGCATCTTACGTGTGTAGCCTTAAGGCCCATCGTTCCCCTCACCGATGGTGGATATTAACAAACCTCGTCGTGCTGATAGCACTATTCCTGGTTCCTGTAGTCATCGGGCAAGTACTCATCGAAGGTCTCAGCGATTGGCCATTGGAGAATCTTTTTTGGAAAGTCCAAGGCATCGTCTTGCTGGCAGGATTCACGGCGCTTGCCGGCTTCCTAGTCATATTGTTGGTCCAGGTAGCATCGCAAGAAATCTCAGTAATCTCCAACTCGATGCAAGACGTTCTAGACGATTTTGCCCAACGGAAAGCCTACCTGGACAGGTCATTGTTCGCCATCGGCGCGATAATCGGTGTAGGTATATTAGCCACCGGTATTCTGCGGGACCTAAGTTTGGAGCACATCGATGCAGTTACCACCGAGAATTACCCTAAATCCTTCGTAGTAGCGTACGGCGCCTATTTTTCTATTATGATTGCCCTGGTTTTCGTTCCGGCTCAAGCCGCACTGACCAACAGAGGGCGGCGGATTCTTACCGCATGGGCGCACCTGGGCTCAATCGACGAACCTGAGTGGGAAACGGCTTTATCGAAAAGGCGAACATTAGAACAAACTTTGCATCTCAGTGGAAATCCACTCGAAAGATTTCAAGTGGGGATTTCTCTAATGGCGCCGATTCTGGGAGCCGCCGTCTCTTACGTCGCAAGCTAAATTCGATGTCCCTTTGACTGACAATTCCTCATTGACTCTCCAGTCCTTTTATTAGAACATGCGTTTCTAATCTCTTATATCTTGTCACGCCGTGGGGCGGAGGAAGGAGACGCAATATTCATGAACTTATTCTATCGAGGCTACGTCATTCACCAGGAATTCCGGTCTATCTGCTACACCATCTTCGGTCGCCGGCCGAACCGTGTGGAGTTGGCTGCCTGTGCCACGTCCCGGGAAGCCATGCAGTGGGTGGACCGCCACATGGTTCAAGGAGAACCGGTCCCAATCCAGCAATCTCAACTAGCTGTCCCGTAAGAACAACTAAATCCCCCTTTGGTAAAGGGGGATTTAGGGAGATTTGGACATTTCCGCGAAATCACCTTTAACCACATTACCCACCCCGTTTCAACAAGCGGTCCACGGGCTGA
This sequence comes from Chloroflexota bacterium, assembly GCA_002710215.1. GTDB lineage: Bacteria > Chloroflexota > Dehalococcoidia > Lucifugimonadales > UBA3495 > UBA11650. The sequence goes on from PAJQ01000049.1 coordinate 15,277, forward strand.
GTAATGCCCAACAACCGTCAAAGGTCAGGGGTAACCGCCTCTCCTGTGGCTCGGGCTTGGTTGGCTCCCGTATTAAAGTTAAGACTTGGCGCGGGCCACCCACGCCTCCCCATCGGAGCAAACCATCTCCACCCACTCCCCTAGTGGCAGGTTCAGACTGTTCTCGTACCGTTCCGTCGTCTCGGCCAGCAGATCGTGGGTGTGAGTGTCAACCAGAACGTTGGACATCGGCCAGGAAATTCCTTGGCCGCCTCCACCCTCCCTTAGTTTGGTTTGCGCCTCCTCAAGAAGTGTCCGGGCCTTTTCCGTATCGCCGCGGCAATGCGCCTCCAACCCCATTCCCAACGATACGGCGCCCACACCGTGACGGTCGGCTATGTCGCCCATCACCCGGAGGCTCTGTTCATAAAGCGCGGTAGCCTGATCCAGCTCACCGGACACCAATGTTATGTTCGCCAGTGGGA
>PAJQ01000050.1 GCA_002710215.1 Chloroflexota bacterium
CTGTACGGTCCAGCCTTGTAGCCGTATTCCCCTCGTGATACCATCGATAGAGCATGGACCCCGAACTAATACGAAATTTTTGCATAATAGCCCACATCGACCACGGTAAGTCGACGCTGGCGGACCGATTTCTGGAGATCACCGGGACAGTTCGCGCCCAAGACATGAGGTCCCAGTTCCTTGACCAGATGGATCTGGAGCGCGAGCGCGGCATCACCATCAAGGGAAAAGCGGTGGCCATGCACCACCGCGCCCCAGACGATCTCGTATATCAGTTAAACCTTATCGACACCCCCGGCCACGTGGATTTCAGCTATGAAGTGTCACGGGCTATGGCCGCCGCCGAGGGTGCCTTGCTGGTGGTGGACGCCAGCCAAGGGGTTGAGGCCCAAACCATCGCAAATGCTTTGTTGGCGATGCACTACAACCTGGACCTGATTCCGGTGGTGAACAAGGTAGACCTGCCTCAGGCCGAGCCCCATCGGGTGGCCAGCGAACTCCAGCAGGTGTTCGGCTTCCGCGAGGATGAAATACTCTACGTCTCCGCCAAAGAAGGCACCGGAGCCCAAGAGATTCTCGATGCCGTGGTGGCCCGCATACCTCCCCCCAAGGGAATCTCAAAGGATTCTTTGAGGGCTCTTGTATTCGATTCGGTCTACGATTCCTATAAAGGAATCATCGCGCACATCCGGGTGCAAGACGGCCAACTCTCCCGGGATCAACGTCTACAAGTCATGTCCTCGGGTAAAGTGGCTGAAATCTTGGAAGTGGGCGTATTCGCGCCTTTCCCTAAAACCGTGGACACCATTTATGCGGGTCAGGTGGGCTATGTCGCCACCGGATTCAAGGATGTCCGGGATTGTAGTGTGGGCGACACTCTCACAAATAACAGCAAGCCGGCCAAGGAACCCTTGCCGGGCTATATGCCCCTGAAGTCGATGGTATTTGCCGGACTCTATCCATCCGACGGCGAAGATCATAACAGGCTGAGAACATCTCTGGAGAAGTTGCAGCTGAACGATGCCTCGTTAAGAATTGAGCCGGAAAACAGCACGGCTTTGGGTTTTGGTTTCCGCTGCGGATTTTTGGGACTGATGCACATGGAGATAGTGCAGGAACGTCTGGAACGGGAATACGACCTGGACATCATTGTTACTTCCCCCAGCGTATCCTATCAGGTGGTTTCCCCCACCGGAGAAATCACGAATATCGACAATCCTTCCAAGCTCCCGCCTCCCCATGAAGTTAAGGAAATTAGGGAGCCGGTATTGGACCTGACTATCGTTGCCCCCGACCGTTACGTCGGCGTCATTATGGAGTTGATGCACTCCCGGCGGTCCGAATTCAAAAAAATGGACTATATCCAGGGCGGCATGGTCCAGCGGGAAGGCGTGGATTCAGATACGGCCCAATCTCGAGTGGTCATGGAATACACGCTGCCCTTGGTAGAGTTGCTGGCCGATTTCTACAACCAACTCAAGTCCCGTACCCAGGGATATGCCTCGATGGACTACTCTCTTAAAGGATACGAGGCTGCTTCGTTGGTAAAAGTAGACGTGTTGGTCAATCAGCAGCCGCTTGAAGCACTGGCGATGATACTCCACCGGGACCAAGCGGTTAGCCACGGCCGAGAGGTTATTCAAAGGCTGAAGGCGGCCATTCCCCGGCAACTGTTTGAGGTTCCTCTCCAAGCGGCCATCGGCAGCCGAATCATCGCAAGGGAAACCATTCGGGCCATGCGCAAGGACGTGCTCGCCAAGTGCTATGGGGGGGACATCACCCGGAAACGGAAGCTGTTAGAGAAGCAAAAAGAAGGAAAGCGCCGGATGAAGATGGTTGGCCGAGTAGAGGTTCCGCAGGAAGCTTTCCTGACCCTGCTCAAGATCGGCGCGGAAGACTGATTCAGGAAAAACCCAGGGAGGCTCTCAAATCGCCGATCTGGTTCAGGTGCTCCCGCCAGTGTCCGTCAAATCCCCGCTCCAGTAGCATATCCACGGTTCGCTGTTCGTCGACCTCCCGGCTTTTGAAATGCGCCAGAACCGGTTTGCCGGCCAAGTCTTCGTCGGTCGCCGAACCCAGAGCCTGCTCCAATTCCTGAAATAGGGTGTTGATGTCATCCCGCAACTGTGCCATGTCCTTGGCTTGCTTCTCCGGCGTCATGTTGGCCCGGCCGGCCCAAATGTCATACTCTTCCAGCTCTCCCAATAGGATTCCCCGCACGATCGAATGGATCCCGCCGGGCGGAGTATCCAGTAAGTGGCAGACGACTTCCCGGACACACCAAACGGAAGGCTCAGGTTTCCAGTCCAGGCAATAGTCCATTCCCTCCAGTAATTCCAAAAGGTCGGCCCTGATACCATGGGCCGTTGCCAGATGGCGGTCTCTGAGGCTGGTCATGGGCGCAGGACCATGAGGAACAGAATGACGATAGGCAGCAGCGTTGCAATGCCACCGAACATCGACCAGCGCTTGCTGGTGCGGGAGTAAGCGGAGTCCAGCGAGCCGGCGGCCAACCCCTCCTGGGATAGTCTGACCAAGCGCAATTGGAGAGGAATCAACACACCGGCCCAGATGAACGCGGTAACGAGCAACAGCATCAAAGATATACCCAGCCAAGGCTCTTGGAACCGCTCCCAGCCACTGAGCCCAGCCAGCAGGATGCCGGTCACAAGCAGAGCCGCGATGCCGGGTCCGGTAAACACGTAGTCCGCCAACAGAACGGCCCGGGACGTCATAGCCATATTTTCAAGGTTGCCAGAACGGTCGGCGCGTACCTTCCAGAACGCCGTGGTGATCAGATTCCCTAAAAAGATGACCGCCGCTAGGATGTGGATGGCTAAAATGAACTGAAACAATATTCCCTCCGTGGTCTAAGCTTGCCGGCATCGAAAAAGCCCCCGGCCCTTGGGCTGGGTCACTCCGGCTGCAGTGTCTTCAACAGTACCAGGACTTCCTGGCGGGTGTCCTCCCGCGCCAGACCGAACTCCAACGACGCCCGCAGTAGGCCCAAGGGTGTTCCTCCGTCATAGCGCGTACCCAAGAACTCGTAAGCGTAAAGTTCGTGATGCGTCAATAGGAGCAGGAGGGCGTCGGTCAACTGAATCTCGCCGTTGGTTCCCGGGGGAGTCCGCCTTAAATGATCGAAAATCTCCGGCGGCAGGATATAGCGTCCGACAATGGTTAGGTTGGAAGGGGCTTCTTGGCGGGTGGGTTTTTCCACAAGCCCTTGAATTTGATGAACGCGGTCGTCCACGGGAGTCGCGTCTACCACTCCGTAGTTATGGACCCGTTCCCATGGCATCGGCTCGACGGCCACCACACCGCCCCCGGTGTTTTCGTGAACCTTCAGCATCTGTGCGACGACGCCGGGGCTATGAGCGATGATGTCATCGGGCAGTATTACAACGAAAGGTTCTCCGGCAACCGCTTCTTCCGCAGTCAAGACGGCATGCCCTAAACCCAGTGGCTGTTCCTGGATGACGAAAGACACTTGGGCTAGTTCCGCAGCGGCCCTAACCTTCCCGGCCAAAGCGGTAGCGCCGGATTCGGCCAGACGCTCCTCCAAATCCGGCTGAGCTTGGAAGTAGGCGGCGATGGATTCCTTGCCTCTGGAGGTTACGACGATGACCCGTTCTATCCCGGCCTCCGCAGCCTCTTCCACCACGTACTGGAGCATTGGCTTGTCCAGAATGGGCAGGAGTTCCTTGGGCACCGACTTGGTTACCGGGAGGAACCTAGTGCCCAATCCAGCGGCGGGAATGACGGCGGTCCTAACTTTCATGTCGCGCTCCTAGAGCGGGCTAATTCTAACACCGGGCTAGGTAAGGGACAACGCAACCGACCGGGGTTTGGTAACCCACACACTTTTCTACGTTCGGCGCTATATGTGTGTTTGACATGGTGCTAGGGCTAGCCTACCATNATNTTGAGACCGCGCTAGACGGGGAGTTAGCGGTGCCTTGTACCCGCAATCCGCTATAGCGGGGTTGAATGCCTCTCCCAGGCATGACCATTAGGCCAATATTTCGGATAGGTGATGTTGAAGGTTGGGTCCCACGCGGCGCAGACCTGCGAACTCCGCCAGGCCGGAAGGAGCAACGGTAAACAGTGCTCTGCGGGTGCCGTGGGAGCGCCTGACCCGAGTCACCGCCCGGAACATGCCTAGTGGCCAGCGTCGAAGAGAGGTGCGCGGTCTCTTACCAAGATGATGACGGTCCCGCGCTAGATACTATCGACCAGCCCTGGGACAGTGACTCCACCACCAGACCATCCAGGGCAGGACACCGCAAGGCTCTTGGCCAGCACTTTCTGACCGACACCCGGATTCTCAACCGAATCATCGCCGCGGCGGAGCTTGTTCCCGAAGACCAGGTATTGGAGATCGGACCCGGACGGGGCGTGTTGACCCGCCGGTTGGTTGAGCGGGCCGGCCGGGTGGTGGCGGTGGAAATGGACCGGGTGCTGGCCGCTGAATTGCCGGCGCGTCTTGACCATCCCCCTAACCTGGAAGTAGTCTACGGCGACGCCCGAACGATAGATTTGGCGCCTTTGGTGGGCGAGGACAAGCCCTACAAAGTGGCGGCCAATCTCCCTTACTACGCCGCCAACCCGATAGTCCGCCGGCTACTTGAGGCCGCGCCAAAACCGGCGTTGCTGGTGGTGATGGTCCAGCAGGAAGTTGCGCGCTCCATGCTGGCGAAACCCGGTGGAATGAGCATCTTATCGGTCGCAACCCAGTACTATGCTCAACCCTCCCTCGTGTGCCACGTCCCTCCACGATCTTTTCGTCCGCCTCCGTCGGTGAATTCATCGGTAGTACGGCTGGACGTCAGGTCTCAGCCCGCAGTAGCTGTAACCGACGAATCGGCCTTCTTTCAAGTGGTCCGCGCCGGATTCTCCGCCAAGCGGAAGCAGTTGCGAAACTCCTTGAGCCACGGTTTGGGCGTCCATCCCACGACAGTGGGAGAACTATTGGANGACTTGGAGTTGGACGGCCGTCGGCGGGCCGAGACTTTGACCCTGGACGAGTGGGGGTTGATCTACAGAGGCTGGGAGGAGCGGGTCCGGGGAGCGGTATAATCGTGAAAGTTCCAGCTTACGCCAAGCTGAACCTCGTCTTGGAGGTGCTGGNCCGGCGGTCCGACGGGTTCCATGAAGTCAGGACAGTGCTCCAAACCATCGACTTGGCGGATCGCCTTACTTTCCATCCGGCATCGGGCCTAAATATTCAATGCGACGACCCTTCCCTCAACGGCGAAGCTAACCTTGTTTGGCAGGCCGCCGTTAGCCTGGCCACGAGCTGTGATATACAACCACGAGTAAATATACATCTGGAGAAACATATTCCGGTGGCCATGGGGTTGGGAGGAGGAAGCAGCGATGCGGCGGCCACATTATTGGCGTTGAATCAACTATGGCGACTTAACCTGACCATCGAGGAACTGTCGCGGATCGCGGNGAGCTTGGGCTCCGACGTGGCCTTCTTCTTGACGGGTGGCACCGGATCCGCGGCCGGCCGGGGGGAATTGGTCACACCGATTCGTCCTTTGCCATCGGTCCCGGTGACGCTGATCTGCCCAACCGCGACGTTTCCAGACAAGACATCGAGAATGTTTTCACGTCTAACGCCTGGGCATTACAGTGACGGGGAGCGGNCCAACCGGCTTGAAGAGATCCTGAGGGGTGACGAATTCGTAGCAGATATGCAATATAACGTTTTCGAACAAGTGGCCTTCCAGGAGTTCCCGGAGTTGGACGATCTACGCCTGCGGATCGAGTCGGCAACCGGNGCGGGAGTCCACTTGTCGGGCGCGGGCCCAGCGTTGTATTTCCTTCCTTCCAGTGAAGATGAATTTCAGAGGGTGTCCCATGCCTTGCAACCTTCAAGCGCCCGGGTATACCTTGTACACACGATCTCGCCCGGCTCGGCGCCGGGAGTATCTGCCTGAATCTATCAACTCTATGAGTATAGNGAGCTAGAACATGTATGCCCTTGCCTCCATTTCCATCCCATTCGGTCCCAACATCATCGAATTCGGACCATTNATTCTGGCGTGGCACGGATTCTTCACCTTTGTGGCGGTGGCCACGTCGGTGTATCTGGCAGTCCGTTGGGGCACCAGGCAGGGCCTGTCGGCCGATGCCATCTATTCGATCTCCGTATGGGCGATTATCGGCGGGATCCTGGGGGCGCGGGTCGTTCATATAATCGACTTCTGGGGTCCGATCTACCAGCACGACCCAATCAGGCTGTTGTACGTTTGGCAAGGGGGCATCGCGATCTATGGCGGTATATTAGGCGGATTCGCCGGCGGCGCGTTGTATGTCATCATCCGAAACTCGGACCGGTTTTTGGCGATGTGGGGTTCGCTATACAAAGTGATGCCTTTCCTGGGGGAACCGAACAAAGCTCCACTGCCGCAGATTGGATTAATGGCCGATATCACCACCCCGGCGTTGCTGATATCCATGGCCATCGGCAGAGTTGGAGACATTATTAACGGGGAGCATTTTGCCAAGGCCACCGACCTAGCCTGGGGGTTCATTTACACCAACCCGTCCAGCCCGGGCTACCAACAGCCGGCATCCCATCCGGCGGTGGCTTATGAGTTGATCTTCGATCTGCTATTGCTTGCTGCAATCTGGCCGCTGCGCAACCGGTTGCGTCCTCATGGAATGTACTTTGTGTTGTACGGGGGCATGTATTCAATGGGCAGGTTCTTCTTGAGCTTCCTTCGCGTCGAGCAGATACCCTACTTCGACGTGTTGAATCAGGCGCAGATCATCGCCTTGATCGTGATGGCGGTAGCGATACCCTTAGTGGTCTTCAAAGCCCAGTTCGTAAGGCCAACGCAAGGTGCGGAAAGTGGGAGGCGGGGGCAACGGCGGGCTAGATAAGCTTAGCGTCAGCCTCTCTGGTCTGGGTTGGCAAACACCAACACGGAATTGTGGCCGCCAAAGCCGAATGAGTTGCTCATGGCCACGTCGACTCGCTGACATCTGGCTTGGTTGGGTGTGTAATCAAGATCGCAATCGGGGTCCGGGGTCTCTAGATTGATCGTCGGTGGAACGGTCCCGTTTTTTATCGCCATGATGCAGAACGTCGCTTCTAATGCCCCGCCTGCTCCAAGAAGATGGCCGGTCATGGATTTGGTGGAACTCATGGGCACTCGGTAAGCGTGCTCTCCCAGAGCTAACTTAACGGCTTTCGTTTCCGAGCGGTCATTCAATGGCGTGGACGTGCCGTGGGCGTTGAGGTAATCCAAGTCTGATGGCTGGACATCCGAGGCTTTCAATGCCAACTGAATGGCGTTGGCGGCGCTCTGCCCGCTGGGTCCGGGCTCGGTTAGGTGGTGAGCGTCGGAAGTGGCGCCGTATCCCCGTAATTCTGCCAGTGGCGTAACCCCGCGCGCTTCGGCGCTCTGCTGGCTTTCAAGAACCAGTACCGCTGCCCCTTCAGCCATCACAAACCCATCCCGGGCTGCATCGAACGGGCGGCTCGCCTTCTGAGGGTTCTCGTTGAACCGCGAGAGGGCGCGCATGGAATTGAATCCGGCGACGGCGATGGGAAATATCGGCGCCTCGCTGCCGCCGGCCAGCATCACGTCCTCTTGGCCGCGGCGAATCATCTCCCAGGCTTGCCCTAAAGCATCGGCGCCGCTGGAGCAGGAGGAGACTAGGCAGTAGTTGGCGCCCATTGCCCCGGTAACCATGGAAACCTGGGCAGAAGCCATGTCGGCCAGCATCATGGGAATCAAAAAAGGGCTCACCCGTTTTGGACCCCGCGTGCTCAATACCTCAAATTGCTGCGATAGCGTAATGATGCCGCCGATTCCGCTGCCGATGATGACGCCCACCCGATAGGGGTCTCCATCTTTGGGGTCCAGATGAGCTTGTTGGCAGGCTTCTTTCGCGGCCACGGCAGCCAACTGGGCAAATCGGTCCATGCGGCGGGCTTCTTTGCGGTCCAGGTAGTTCTCGGCGTCGAACCCTTTTACCTCACCGGCGAAGTGAGTATCGAAAGCTTCGGCGTCGAAGGCGGTGATGGTGTCAATGCCAGAGTGTCCAGCCACCAGATTGTCCCAGGTGGTGGACACGTCCAGACCCAAGGAGCTTACGACGCCGAGGCCCGTGATAAATACACGGCGAAGTTCGTTCATTTCAATCCAGGCATATTATCTAACGCCAGCCATGTAAAAGGGACTATCAGGATCACATGGACTGTCACAGCCGCCTCTCCCTAACACTTCAGCACCGGTGCCGCCGGTGGTTTCAGGTGATTCCGGAGCCAGGACTAAGTTAGTCGATTGTGGTAGTGGTCCTGCCGCGGCCCGAATCGGACATCACAGTATTCAGCATTTCGGTAAGGTCGTTGATCCGGCCTGAGATACTCGCCGCAAGTTCGCTGCTGCCGGCGTTGACCGGGCCGGAAAGGTCCTTCAATGAATCGGCCAATTCGCTGATGTCGGCGCCGATGTTTTCCACCACTTCCCGGCGTGCGTTCGCTAGGGGCTGGGACACGGACCGCAGTTTCTCCGCCAGTTCGCCCACCCGTTGGGAGATGTTCTCGCCGAACTCACGCCCGGCCATTGACACCGGGTCCGACCAACTCTTTAAGCTTTCGGTGGCGTCCGCCAACCGGGCGGTGATGCTGTCTCCCAGGTCACGGCTGGTGGATGCCAGACGCAGCCGGTAGTTCCGGAGGATCCGGAAGATACGCCGGTACAGGTCGTCCACAGGGGTCAGCCTGGCCGAATACCGGTCGAACAGGTCCCTGGTTTCCGCCATGGTCCAGCGCTCGTCGTAATGAACAAACTGCCGTCCGGTATATAGGTGATAAGGCCTCATCTGCCCTTCGGCAAGAAGGTCGCCGTTTTCGTCCAGCGGGACCAAGTCGTCCCAGTTAGACGTTGCCGGAAGGGGGGTGAGGAAGTTTACTGTCTGGTACCTGCTAACCTGAGTCACCCAGTCGGCCAATGCCATGATGCTTTCTTCCGTATCGTAAGGAAGACCGATGATCGTCATTGCTACTAAGGAGTAGCCCATATCGTTGAGAGCCACCAGGTCGTTATGCATCTGGCCTGGCTCTTGACGCTTGTTCACCAGTTTCAAGTTTTCCGCGTTGTCAGACTCTACGCCAATGTACGCCATTTTGATATTGGCGTCCAGCATGGCGGTAGCAAGCTCGGGGTCCTGTCCAATCTCGGCCCGCGCCTGGCAAATCATGTACATGTTTTGGGTGTGGTCTTTCCACGACTGTAACCGGGCAAGCCGCTCGTCGCGGTATTTTACTGCTCTCAAAGGCGGCGGGTGCAGATCGTCGGAGATAAATACCTGGAAATTTCCGTTCCTGGAGTGAATCAATCCGTCTGCCGCCAGTTCCGTCAGCTGAGTCAGACGTTTGATCTCAGTTTCCCGGGACACCAACCGATAGCCCAAGAATTGCTGAATCACTTGGCAGTAGGTGCACTTTTCGGTGCAGCCCCGGGTCGTCTCAATCACGCCGCCGGCCATGGGGTTCTCCGCCGTCAGGTCTCTGATGGAGCGGAAGTCCGGCAACTCCACAAAGTCGGGATTTATCAAGCCAGACCGGCGAGTCTGAACCAATTGGCCGTCTCGTAGGTAGCTAATGCCGGGCACTTTGTCTAGGTAAGCCTCCCGCTCGCCTGGCTTGCGGGTTAGTAGCAGGTCGCACAGTTGGCCGATGATATCCTCGGCTTCCCGTTGCACTACAACATCGAAATTACCGTTGTCGAAGGCCTCTTCGGTAAGCGGTCCCATCTGAGGGCCGCCTCCGATGGTAATAATCTCCGGATGATATTGTTTGGCCTGCCTGGCGATCTGATAGCCACGGGGCGCCTCATTGATTAGCGCCGTCACCATCAGGATGTCAATGCCTTCCAGGTCTTTATCGGGGTCGATTACACCGCACCGGTCTTCAAACCAGATTTCCCGCTCGTACAGGAATTCGCCTTCCCATTGGGCTAGAGCGCCCGAGAGGAACAACATCCCTTGACGGGGAATGGCGATGTACTCAAAATTTCCACCGGCAGACGCCGGTTGTAACAGTACGACTTTCTTGATTCTTGACGTTACTACCACAGTCCCTCCTACGAAGGCTCACCACCTGAGCCCAGCTGTGTCAAGATTCAAATACCCAAGAAGAAAACCCGGCGGATATGATTTATTGAGCCATCCCGCGGGCGGAATCAGTAAGCGAAATTGCTGCATCTAGTGCCAGCTTTGGCCGTATTATACCGGATTCAGTCAAATAAAACAGCAAGTAGTGAATTCTGAGCAGCCAATATGTAGGCTTGTATATCCTAGAAATGTGCTCAAACCTCACGTTCTCTAAAATGTGGGACGATTTCTTTGGCGATGGTCTCCAAGTGCCGGGTACGGTCTTCCCTGGGGCAGGCGACGCTGAATACGATATGGCGGGCGCCTGCGTCGATATATTCCTGAATACGGGCGATGCAACTTTCCACCGGGCCCAGTAGGCAGTATTTTTCCACGATGTCTCTGAAACCACCCCCATACAGGTAGCGGCCGCCCAAGGCTTCCGCAGCCACTTCCGCCGCCTCCTTGACCGTGTCGTATATCGAAACGTAGGGAAAATAAGCCCACTGGAAATCGGTCAGGTCCCGGTTTTGCTCTGTGGCGAATCCGGTGATAGTAGCCACGCTGGACCGGTATCGATCCGGGTCGTAAAAGTAGGGCATCCAGCCGTCGCCAAATTTCGCGGCCCGCAGCATGGCGGGCTCCCGGCGTCCCGACACCCAGACCGGTGGATGGGGCTTTTGCGCCGGACGGGGTATGACGGTTACGTCATTCAACCGGAAATGCCGTCCCTGATAGGACACGTTCTCTTCGGTCCACAGGCGGCGAAGTACCTCTAGACATTCGTTGGTAATTCGTCCTCTTTGTTTGACGTTCAGTCCGGCTGCTTCGAACTCCACGGGGAATTCGCCGCCGACTCCTACTCCCAAGGTCAGCCGTCCGCCCGACGCGATGTCCAGCGTATTTGTCAACTTGGCCAGAACGGTTGGATGGTAAAAGGGTGTCAACAAGATGGAGGATAGAACGCGGATATTATCGGTGGCTCCGGCCGCCACTCCCAACAGCGGCAATGAGGCGTGAGTGGGACCGGGCGGATTACCGCGCATGTAGTGCTCGCCGGCGGCTAAGTACTCGAAGCCCAACTCCTCCATCCACCTAGCCTCGCGGGCGGTCTCCGCCGCCCCAAGAGCCATACCGGCGCCGAAGTGTAATTTGCTATCTGCCATAGGTGGTGGTCCTTCGTATCGAAATTCCCAGGCGACTTACCGGGCTAAATTGCAGAGCGATTTTCGGTTCTATATTATAGTAACCAGGCCGGTAGGTCTCCTGCCTCTTGGGTTGCACCTTTAAGTATTCCGGGGCGCTGGTTTCAAACTCCATTTAGGTGAATATACGGTAATGCTGGTGTTGGTAACAGGAGCAACTGGATTTTTGGGCCGGGCCGTGGTCCGGGAGTTGCAGGAGCATCATCATCGCGTCCGCTGCCTGGTCCATACCCCGGGCAACGAGCGTATGTTCCCAGACCGGTCGGTTGAGGTCCACTATGGCAGCGTCAGCGATCCCGAAGCGTTGGCTGGAGCGTTCTACGACGTTGAAGCGGTGATTCACCTGGTGGGAATCATCCGAAAATCACGAAACCGGACCTACGACCTGATCAACCGGCAGGGTGTAGCCAACGTCGTCACGGCTGCCAAGGAAGTCGGGGTCAAGCACTTCATACAAGTCAGTGCTCTCGGCGCCACCAATGACGCCGGGTATCCCTACTTATATAGCAAGTGGCGGGGAGATCAGGAGGTGGTAAACAGTGGATTGTCCTATACGATAGTAAGGCCTTCCATAATGTTCGGCCCCGGGGACGAATTTCTCAACACGCTGGCGGGGTTGGTAAGAACAACACCAGTGGTGCCGGTGGCCGGATCAGGCAGAAACCGTTTTCAACCCATCGCAGTGGCTGACATGGCCCGATGCTTGGCATTGACCGTGGACCGGGAAGACCTGAAGGGCAAGACGGTGGAGATTGGGGGACCTGATCAGCTAAGCTACAACGAAGTGATTTCGCTGATAGCCCGGACTCTGGGCAAGCGACGATTGCGCCTACATGTGCCGGTATGGATGATGTACATCGCCACGGCGATACTTCAGAAGGTGGTGTCTAGGCCCCCTGTAACCACCGACCAATTGAAGATGATTGCTATCAGGAACGTAGCCGAACCTGGCATTGTCCAAGAGACCTTCGGGTTTACCCCGAGGCCGCTGGAGGGTAACATAGAATTCATTAGATCGGTGGGCTTCTGGGACGGTGTCAAGATCGCTCTGGGCTCTATGCCCGCCCATCTTCGCGACCACTAGCCGGGCTGCCGGTAGCTGGGTAGGGAGGGGCATCCATTGAAATATCCCGACGCCATCGACCTCTTGCTCTCCCTGGTGGACCACGAGCGTAACCACCCGGTTGGTCTCCGCCAGAAGGCGATCTTCGATCTGGGGCGGATGGAGCGTTTGCTCCATCGGTTGGGCGACCCTCATAACTCCGTCCCTGTTATCCATGTCGCCGGCACCAAAGGCAAGGGCAGCACTGCGGCTCTCTGCGACTCCGCCTTGCACGCCGCCGGATACCACACCGGATTTTACTCGTCGCCCCACTTGCACAGCTTTCGCGAGCGCATACGTAGAAACACGATCCCCATCTCCGAAGGGGAATTCAGCGGGTTGGTAGAAGGACTTTGGCCCCATCAAGAGTGGGTCGGACGGCACGAAGGGTTGGGACCGGTAACCCTCTTCGAATTCATGACAGGTATGGCGTTCCAATGTTTCCGTAGCAACAACACTGATTTCCAAATCATCGAGGTTGGATTGGGAGGGCGGTTGGACGCCACCAACGTTGTCAATGCCGATGTGTCTATCATCACGTCAATAAGCCTGGACCATACCGCGATCCTAGGAGACACCATCGGCGAGATCGCTCGGGAAAAGGCCGGTATTATCAAAACCGGAGGGACGGTTGTAGTCGCCCCCCAGAAACCCGAAGCGCTTTCGGTTATCCTGGATGTGTGTCATTCGCTATCGGCCACACCTATCCTGGTGGGCAAAGATGTAACCTGGTCTCCCGGCCCTTCTTCAATCGACGGCCAAGAAATGACGGTGGCAGGCCGCGACCATACCTACGAGCTGAGGGTTCCCCTCTTGGGTAAATATCAGTTGGAGAACGCCGCCACCGCCGTGGCCGCTCTGGAAGCGTTGCGAGATCGGGGTCACTCGATCCCTGACGAAGCGATACAGCAGGGTTTTGATAAGGTGGTATGGCCTTGCCGTATGGAGGTTTTGGGCCGGGATCCTGTCGTTGTAGTCGACGGCGCCCACAATGAATATTCCATGGATTCGATGCTGGAATCCTTAGCGTCCTACATGAATTTCCGGCGATTGTTCCTGGTTGTGGGGTTTTCCCGTGACAAAAGCGTCGCCAAAATGGTGGGACGGATGGCGGAGATGGACCCGGTGGTTTTCGCATCCCGGTCTCGCCACCCCAGGTCCACGCCCCCCGCGCAGATATCATCTCTGTTTAATGAACACGGCATCGAAGTGACGGAGACCGCCTCCTTGGCCGAAGCGCTGATCCAGGCACGGGATCTGGCCGATGAAGGAGATCTGATCTTGGCTACGGGTTCGCTCTTTGTGGCCGCGGAAATCAGGGAAGAAATCTTAAGGATAGAGCCAGAGCTGTACCCGGACCTGTTGCCCGCTGATTTGAGGACTAGCTAATCGAAAGTCCCGGATCCATTCCGGGGTAAACCGGATCTACCAAGCACTACCAGGGAGAATGAGGCGTGACATCTGAGCGACCCAGGATTGTAGTAACCGGAATGGGGGCGATGACCCCATTGGGGCAGACGCCTGATGCCTTCTGGGCCAACTTGGTGGCCGGCAAACCGGGCATAGGGCCGATGACTTTGTGCGACCCCACCGAATACCCTTGCCGAATCGCCGGAGAGGTAAGAGACTTTGATCCCACACAGTATCTGGACAGCAAAGAATCTAGGAGAATGGCCCGGTTCTCTCAACTGGCCGTAGCCGCCGGTTTGACTGCTGTGGAGTCAGCCGGACTGGACATCTCACGGGAAGACCCCTACCGGGTTGGCGTGGTTCTGGGCAACGGCAACGGCGGTTTCCCTACTCTGGAGGACAACTGCCGGGTATTGGCGGAACGGGGCGGGATGCGCATGACACCCTTCTTCTTCCCCATGGTCCTTCCCAACATGGCCGCAGCCAACGTTAGCCGGTATTTGGGGGCTCATGGCTATAACGCTACGGCCACCACGGCTTGCGCTTCGTCAAACCAGGCTATCGGCCAAGCCTTGGACGTGATTCGCCGGGGCGCCGCGGACGTGGTTTTGGCTGGCGGCACGGAGGCCGGAATCAGCCAATTGGGATTGGCGGGATTCGCGGTTATGCGGGCGTTGACCACCCACAACGAGGAACCGGAAAAGGCCAGCCGTCCTTTCGACGCCAACCGCGATGGATTCGTTCCCAGTGAAGGCTCGGCGATCTTGGTTCTGGAGAGTTTAGAGCATGCCCTGGGACGGAATGCAGTGATCGTTGGCGAGATAGCCGGGTTTGGCTGCACCTCCGATGCCGGGCATTTGGTGCAGCCTGAGGAGTCAGGCGCCAGCGCGGCCGAGGCGATGCGGCTGGCGTTATTAGACGCAGGGGTGGGTCTCCAGGAAGTCGACTACATCAACGCCCACGGGACTTCCACTCCACTCAATGACGCCCTGGAAACGGTGGCCATCAAGCGGCTGTTCGGTGATCGAGCGTATCAGATTCCCATCAGCTCCACCAAGTCTATGATCGGCCATTCCCTAGGCGCGTCGGGGTCTTTGGAAGCGGTGGCCTGCTTGAAAACAATCAGCGAAGGCGTCATCCACCCGACAATCAATTACCAGGTTCCGGACCCGGAATGCGACTTAGACTATGTACCCAACCAATCCCGTCAGTCGAACGTCCGAGTGGTCCTTTCCAACGCGTTCGGCTTCGGCGGCCAGAACGCCTGCCTAGTGTTCCGGAAGTTCGAGACATAGCAGTCTTCCATTCCTAGCTTCCATGCATTTCGCTGGGCGAAAAGTGAGGCTCGATGCGCATACGCACCGAGCCTCGCTTTATTCCGCCTAAGTATTGGCAGACTAGTTGTTTGGATATGCTACCTGAGGGAGGCATGTGGATAGTAATCCAACGGACGGTGAGATCCGTACCGGAAGAACGAGGGTCACAGATGTAACCTGGTAGTGAACCCATTGGGCCATTGTTGATGCCCGGTATTAATTTACCGTCGGCCAGCCTGCAAGAATTTCCTATAGGGAAGGTAAAATTGTGCATAAAAAGTCAATGACGATGGGCCGCCTAGCTTTGGGACTGGCCGCTATAGTCGCGGTTGTAACGGCAGCTTGCGGTGGAAATCCTGTTCCTGCCGGTGTTGAACCGAAAGCTAGTCCTCAGGAGATCCAAGAACGATCCAGCGCCTCGTCCTCAGATCCAGAGGTGAAAGCACAACCCGCAGCAACCGGCGTCACGGCAATCTCGAAGGAGATCACCCCGATCAGCAACCCCAATGAGCCGGAAGCCGCTCCTGGTGCTTCCGCGGGAGTCCCATCCCCGGCTCCAGCGCTTACCTCTGCTGCCAAGGACGGGACCACTCAAATGGAAAAGAACCCGGCGTTCGAAGCCGCCATTCCATCGGTAGCCGGCCCAGCGGTGATTGACGCCTCTCTCCCCGTTACCCAATCCGCCGGGACCTTGGGAGATTTGACAGATATCCTGGAGTCGGAGATTCAGGTCGTGGATATCACGTCCAACTCCGCGAGGGTCACAGCGCACACGACCGTCGACGTGGCCTGCGCTGTAGCTTTTGGGACGACCACGAATTACGGCAGGCTGGCCGTCGACTCTGACATGGGCGGCACGGGACATAGCGACCAAGGGCCTCAATTGACCGGTCTAGAGCCGGACACGATCTACCACCTGACCTTCGGCGGCATCGGCCCCGATGGAACGGTTTACGGCTATAGGGACTTGACTTTCCGGACCAAGCCGGCCGGTGCTGATCCGGAGCAGAATGCGCAGGGTGAAAACCTGGCCTTGGCGGAGAACGGCGGCCGGGTCAGCAGTGTAAGCTCTAATTACGGCAGCCCATCCATGGACTCGTCCTTCGGCGCGAACAATGTCCTGGATGGTAATTCATCGACACAATGGTCGTCTCAAGGAGATGGCAACGGAGCATGGATAGAGATAGAACTGGCTCAATATTCCCATGTTACATCTCTAGGGTTTTGGACCCGGACCATGGGAACGTCGGCTCAGATAGCCTCCTTCCGGGTGATTACCGATCGGGGCGAGGTATTTGGCCCATTCGACTTGGCCGATGCCTCTTCGGTGCACTATTTTGACGTAGAAATCACCGCAAAGAAACTGCGTTTTGAGACCGCCGACAGCAGTAGGGGCAACACGGGGCAGTGGAGATTGAAGTTTACGGCCGGCCGGTGCGATAACCCCGGCCAAAACCAACGTTACATAACGCCATTCCCAAGAAATCCCGCGCCAATTGTTCCTTGACGCTCTGTTAGCCCTAACCTAGAATTAGGCCGAAAGGATTGCTCCTTTCCCTGCGCTCCAAGCCTCATTCAATTAGTGCTTGCATTGAGAGCTTGGCCGCGGCGTTGTTGATGGGGGTTTTGTGGAGGGCGACGACATGGCGCAACGGCTGATCTCCGGCGAAAGCCAGCCCGACGACATAGACGTATCTCTGCGGCCCCGGCGCTTGGATGATTTTGTTGGGCAAGCCCATGTGAAAGACAACCTCAGCATCGCCATTCAAGCCTCCAAGATACGCGGCGAACCTCTGGATCACGTGGTTATTTACGGCCCCCCCGGCCTGGGCAAGACCACGTTAGCTCACATAATCGCCCAAGAAATGGATTCGGAAATCCGCGTTACCTCGGGCCCGGCCATAGAACGCGCCGGAGATATGGCGGCGATTCTCACCGGCTTACAACCCGGCAGCGTGCTGTTCATCGACGAGATCCACCGGTTGCATCGGGTTGTAGAAGAAGTCTTGTATTCGGCCATGGAGGACTTCTTCCTGTCGTGGATGGTGGGCAAAGGATTAGCGGCCCGAAGCGTCAATCTCCGCATCAACCCTTTTACTTTGGTGGGGGCTACCACCAGGTTCTCGCTGCTCAGCGCCCCTCTGCGCGACCGGTTTGGCTCGGTGTTCCGGCTGGAGTACTATCAGCCTTCGGACATGAAGATAATCGTATCTCGGTCCGCCCGGATCCTCGAAATGGAAGCCGATCTGGACGGGCTGGACGAGATTGCATCCCGCTCCCGGGGGACTCCGCGTATTGCCAATCGCCTGCTGAAACGTACCCGGGATTACGCGCTGGTCATGGCGGACAACCGGGTAACGGGCGACGTAGCCCGGGCTGGATTGGAACAACTAAGCGTGGATCAAAAGGGCTTGGATCAGTCGGACCACCGTCTGTTATCCAGTCTCATCGACAAATTCGACGGCGGACCAGTGGGCTTGGAAACCTTGGCGGCGTCGATCAACGAAGACTCCGACACAATCATGGACGTCTTGGAGCCCTACCTTTTACAACTCGGCTTCTTAGACCGTACGCCCAGGGGACGGATGGCCACCAGGGCGGCTTATGAGTACCTGGGCAAGACCTATCAACGAGCCGAGCCGTCAGACCAAGGCCGTCTAGCCGGGCTTTAACGGCCACGGTTATTATTTGCCAGCTATCCCGACGTACAATCACGCAGATCCCATACCAGCTTCTTCTCTTTGTTTGCGCCCATAGATACGGCGATAGTTGCTTGGGTCAGGGTGAAAAGCTACAATATGTTCCTGCCCACCTAGGGATAGGGTAGCGAACCATCTGCCGCCGCAGACCCTAACGAATAATGCGAAGCTCGAATCCTCGCCACACGTGTTGTACTCAGCGAGTTAGAGAGAGTTGAACGTTTCAACAGATACACCAGGCGCGCCTTTAATGAGTGCCTCAACCATTCCCTTACAGGAAGTCCTAGACTCGGCCCGGTCGGGGGAGGAATTGCCTGGGGAAGCGGCATCCGTATTCGTTGACGCGAGCGGTTCAAGTTTGAACGAACTCTGCCACGCGGCGGCCCAGATTCGGGACATTGGCAAAGGCAAAACGGTTACATTCTCCCCCAAGGTGTTTATCCCTCTAACCCGTTTGTGCCGCGATTTTTGCTCCTACTGCACCTTCCGCCAAGACCCCGGTGAGGCGGGCGAGCGCCTTTACATGACACCGGAAGAGGTGCTGGAAGTGGCGCAAGCCGGGCAGCGGCTGGGCTGCACCGAAGCACTTTTTACCCTGGGAGAACGCCCGGAAGCCCGGTATCCCGAAGCCAAGGAGTGGCTTGCTATCAGAGGTTACCGCACCACTCTGGAATATCTGACAGCCATGTGCAAGTTGGTAGTGGAGGAGACTTCCCTTCTACCCCACGCCAATCCGGGAACGATGAGCCGCCAGGATATGGCGGCCCTGCGCCCTTACAATC
Organism: Chloroflexota bacterium; assembly: GCA_002710215.1. GTDB lineage: Bacteria > Chloroflexota > Dehalococcoidia > Lucifugimonadales > UBA3495 > UBA11650. Next base: position 18,634 of record PAJQ01000050.1, read on the forward strand.
CCTCCATGGGCTTGATGCTGGAGAGCACCAGCCCTCGTTTGTACGAAGAAGGCGGCCCCCACGAGTTCGCGCCCAGCAAGCGTCCCAGGGTGCGGCTCCGGACCATCGAGATCGCTGGGGAGTTGGGAGTTCCTTTCACCACCGGGCTGCTCATTGGAATAGGCGAGACCCGGATGGAACGTATCGACGCCTTGCTGGCAATCCAGAAGCTCCACGTCGCCCACGGGCACATCCAAGAAGTGATAATTCAGAACTTCCGGGCCAAGCCGGACACCCCCATGAAGGATGCGCCGGATGCTACTTCGGATGAACTGCTGTGGACGGTGGCCGTTGCCCGATTGATCATGGGTCAGGATATGAACATACAGGTCCCGCCCAACCTAAACTCAGACGACTATCAGGCGTATATCGGAGCGGGCATCAACGATTGGGGTGGGGTTTCTCCCCTCACTATCGACTACGTCAATCCCGAGGCTCCCTGGCCGGGATTGGCCCAGTTGCGGGAACGTACCGGCGCGGAGGGACACGAACTCAGGCCCAGACTTCCGATATATCCGGAGTACTTTTTGGAGACAGACCGGTACCTCGACCCTTCGATAACAGACCAAGTTGAGAGCTTGGTGGATCATAAAGGTTACGTCAAAGGGGGAATTCAACGTTATGCCGGCCAATAAGGAAGACCGCCCCAATGTCGCCGATGTTGGAGCGTTAATCGGCCTGGTGGACCCAGCGGTTGGCAGGGTTTTGAACCAGGCCCTTGAAGGCAAGGATGTGTCTGCCGAGGAAGCTCTGATCCTCTTCGACACCACTGGCCTTGAATACAGCGCCATGACCATGGCTGCCGATGAACTCAGGCGCCGGGCGGTGGGAGACGCCGTTACCTACGTTGTCAATCGCAATATAAACTTCACCAATGTCTGCATCAAACGATGCGGTTTTTGCGCCTTCAGCCGGGACTTCCGGCAAGAGGAGGGCTACTTCCTTCCCGTAAACGAGATCGTCCGCCGCGCCAAGGAGGCCTGGGACTACGGAGCCACCGAAGTGTGCATCCAGGCCGGACTGCCACCACAGATGGAAGGCGACCTGTACATCCGCTTGTGCGAAGCCATCAAGGAGGAACTACCCGATATCCACATCCACGGATTCTCTCCCGAGGAAGTGTTGTATGGGTCCATCCGCTCCCGTTGCTCGATACGGGAGTACTTGGAGGGATTGAAGGCCGCCGGGGTGGGGAGTCTTCCGGGCACTTCAGCCGAGATCCTGGACCAGGACCTGCGCGACCGGATATCTCCCGGACGGATCACCGTAGACCAGTGGAAGGAAGTTATAACCACTGCCCATGAGTTGGGTATCCCCACCACTTCTACCATAATGTTTGGCCATGTGGAAAGTAACGAACATATAGTCCGGCATATCGACCTGCTGCGGGACATTCAGAAGCAAACCGGTGGCATCACCGAGTTCGTGCCCTTGAGTTTTGTGCATACTGAAGCCCCCATGTTCATGAAGTCACTGGATGAAGGGGTTCGCACCGGGCCCACCGGGATGGACGTCGTAAAGGTGCACGCTATTGCCCGAATAATGCTGAATAACTGGATACCCAATATCCAGGCATCCTGGGTTAAAGAGGGGTCGCGAGTCTCCCAACTACTGTTGAACGCCGGAGTGAACGATCTGGGCGGCACGCTGATCAACGAAAGCATCTCCACATCCGCCGGCGCCCAGCACGGCCAACTGATGCGGCCCGCTGAGTTCCGTCAAATGATTCGTCAAGCGGGGCGGATACCCGTGGAAAGATACACCACTTACGGGCCGCGCCGCGTCTTCGATGACGCGGATGAGGTCCTCGACCCGCTGGATCTGGTTGGAGAAAACGTGGAAGAGATATTCGGCTCCTACCGCAAGTTGGTGGAGATGGATTCTTTCAGATTCGAACATCCCAACCGGATCAGGAAGGATACCCAGCAAGAACATGTTGTCTCCTAGGAGGCACTTCAAAGCTCGGATGCCAGGTCCTTCGACAGGCTCAGGACGAACGAAACCCAAGACTCCAACTGTTCATGGTGAGCTCCGGCCGCAGGTCGCGATTCGCGACAAAGCCGGACTTGTCGAACCACTTTTTGAAATGGCTTCTCTTGCCATCCGAAAGGTCCTGATTCAGCCTGGTTCGGCATGCAGGTTACTCATAGAACCTACCCTCAGGTTGCGATGGCGGTAGAGGTTCTGGCCCTAGCGGGGGGTGTGGGAGGCGCCAAGTTGGCATTGGGATTCGCCAGAATATTGCCACCGGATAAGTTGGCAATCGTGGTCAACACCGGTGACGACGAGTCCTTCTACGGGTTGCATGTCTCCCCAGACTTGGATACCGTGATGTATACTCTGGCTGGCCTGGCCAATCCGGATACGGGCTGGGGTCTGGTAGGCGATACTTTTAACGCGCTGGACATGCTGAGGCAGTACGGTGTCGATACCTGGTTCAACCTGGGGGACCGGGACCTGGCCACTCACATCCATCGCACCCAATTACTACAACAGGGGGCGACACTGTCTGAAGTAACGGCAGAATTATGTTCGCGGCTCGGAGTGGACCACTGCATCGCACCCATGAGCGACCAACCGGTGCGCACATTTTTGACTACTCCTGCCGGGGAGCTTGCCATGCAAGACTACTTCGTTCGCCAGCGCAGCGAACCCCGAGTTACCGGCGTAAAGTACGCGGGGTGTGAAACGGCCATGCCATCACCGGTCCTTAAATCCGCCATGGAAGAAGCCAAAATTCTAGTGCTTTGCCCGTCCAATCCATACCTGAGCGTTGGCCCAATCTTGTCGATTCCAGGGGTTAGAGAGGGATTGGAGTCCTTCGCGGGCCTGCGCGTCGCCGTCAGCCCCATCGTGGGAGGGTCGGCGTTGCGGGGTCCGGCCGCCAAGATGATGGGAGAGTTAGGCGACGACGTGTCCTGCGCGGCAGTTGCCCGCCAGTACAGTGGTATAACCGACACCTTCTTGATAGACCATTTAGACTCTGGTCTGGCGTCTGACATAGAGGAAATGGGTATCACCGCCGTTCCCGCAAATATAATCATGGAAACGGAAGCTGATAAGGTTGCCTTGGCGGAGCGTATCATGGGTTTGGCAGCCAACATGTCATGAGAGAAGAAACGTCCGATCTGGTAGCCATCATCCCAATGAAGCCATTGGCCCAAAGTAAGACCAGGCTGGCTCCTCACATGACGCCGGAGCAAAGGGCCGACTTGGTAGTGGGAATGCTACGAAGGGTCCTTGGCGCCATACGGGGATCGTCAATCGATATGTTTTGGGTGGTTGGGGGAGACGAGAGAATCAAAAACGTGGCCCGTAACTTCGATGGCATCTGGATGGAGGAATTGGGCCGGAATCTGAACGATACGCTGGGTAAAGCATTCGAAGAATTGGCTACTAGAAAAGCCGCGGCCTTGTATATCGCGGGAGATTTGCCCTTCCTCAAACCCAGCGATCTGCACAGTATGCTCCGGTCATCCCGGCGTAACACCAACATTACCCTGGCTCCGGCCCGGCGGGACGGCGGGACCAACGCCATACTGGTTCCGGCGGGACTGCCATTCCGGCCTGAATTGGGGACTAGGAGTTTCAGCAAGCACCTATCCACGGCGGCCGCGATGCAGGTTTCCGTGGCGATCTGTTACAGCCCTGGTCTGGGCTTCGACCTGGATATATCCGATGACCTGGAAACTTTCCAACATATGGAACCTGGGCTGATCGAACGGTTGGTGGGCCACCCGGCCGACGGCGAGTGATGCATATTCGGAGATACCCGCTTGGGCGAATTTCTTCCATAATGTGCTTCGCGGATCGAAAGACCAAATGAACCAGGCAAACAGCCGAGTTAAACTTGGAGTGCTGCTGCCGACTCGGGGTATCTTGTTGGGTGATGAGCCGCCCAACAGCGCGGAAACAGTGCTTAATCTGGCACGCCAGGCCGAGGCAGCCGGCCTAGATTCGGTCTGGGTTGGTGACAGCCTAACCGCCAAACCCAGGCTGGAACCTCTGGCCGCCCTCGCGTCGGTGGCGGCGGTGACACAGCGGGTCCGTTTAGGAACCGCAGTGCTTTTGGCGGCCCTACGGCAGCCCGTGCTCCTAGCTCAGACCATGGCCACGGTCGACCTAATCTCCAAAGGCCGGCTGGTCGTCGCCGCAGGGGTTGGCGGCGCGTTCAACGAAGATCAACGCCGGGAATGGCAGGCGGCGGGAATCGACCCCCGACGGCGAGTTTCCCGCCTGGAAGAAATTGTCCAGATCGTTCGAAAGTTGGGAGCCGGACGCCAGGCAACCTTCTCCGGGAAGCACTTTCAGTTAGACCAGGTAGCGATAGGCCCCAATCCGGTGAGGCCGGGAGGGACGCCGGTCCTATTGGCATGCCACTGGCGGGCCAACGCGAGGGAAGCTCAGTTCCTGCGGGCTGCCCGGTTTGGCGACGGTATTATCTCGATATCTGACACTCCGGAGGAGTATAAACAGGTTGTGGAGCAAGTTAGTGGCCGGGCGGCTGACCTGGGCCGGGACCCAAGCCAACTGGAGAACGTATTCTACCTGACGGTGAACATGACCGAAGACACGAACCAAGCAGAGGCGGAGGCCGAAAAGTTTCTGACTCAGTACTACGGAGCCGACATCTGGGGTTCCCGTTGGGGACCGTTCGGCGGCCCGGAACGTGTGGCGCAGCGCATGTCGGAATACATAGAGGCGGGGGCGGACACTTTGATTCTCCGGTTCGCTTCTTTCCAACCGCAACGGCAATTGGAACTGTTCTTAGACCGGGTGGCTCCGGCCTTCATGTGATTGGGATTTCGATTTCGGGGATTTTGGCCGCCGGACTCCCGGGCGGCCAGGAGAGGGGCCTATGGAAGAGAAGCACGTCGTCATAGGCGCGGCGGGAGCGTTGGGGTCGGCGATCGTCGGGGTCCTGGCGGGACAAGGCAAGAGTGTACGAGCCGTGGTGCGGGACGTGGACCGTGCCCGCAGAGTCCTACCTCCCGAAGCCGATATCGTCATCGGCGACGGCGCCAACGCAGAGAGCGTTCGCCTTGTGTGCCGGAACGCGACCGTGATATACCACTGCATCAACGTTCCCTTTGAAAAGTGGTACACCGTGATGCCTGCGGTAACCGATAACATATTGGCCGGGGCGAGGGAAGCGCAGGCACGTCTCGTCTTCCCCGGAAACGTTTACGGCTACGGCCCCCTGCGCATGATGCCCGCGAATGAAGACCATCCATTGGCGGCAACCAGCAAGCAAGGTCAGCTCCGCAATGAACTGGAGCGAAAACTCATCGACGCCAATCTGATGGCCGATGTAAAAGTCGTGATTGCGCGTTTTCCTGAATATTACGGTCCCAACGTCAGCAACTGGTTGATGAGTCCCATCTTCCAAGCAGCATTGGACGGAAGTACCGCCGCCTGGCCAGGAAAATTGGAAGTCCCCCATGACCTGATCTACATCGACGACGCGGCGACTGCCTGCTGTATCCTAGGCTCCACTGAGTCGTCTTACGGGCAGGTTTGGCATGTGCCTGGGGCGGGCCCTATAACGGGCAAACAGTTCATAGGAATGGCGTTCGAAGCGGCCGGCACCAAGGCCAGAATGAAGGCCATGGGCCGGGGCTATTTTCGGGTACGGGGCATGTTCGGCTCGGTGGCACGGGAAATGATCGAGCTTGTCTATGAATTCGAGGAACCCATGGTTCTTGACGGCAGCAAGTTCGCCGGCGCTTTTCCTGGATTCCGATATACTACCCATGAGCACGCCATTCGACAAACGGGGAATTGGTACGGACAGCACTTGGACGTTCGGAGGTAATTCCGGTTGTATTCGATAGATCTCACCGGCAAGAACGGAGTCATTATCGGCGTCGCCAACGATAGGAGCATCGCTTGGGGCATAGCCAGCATTCTCGCCCAAGCCGGGGCTCGGCTGGCCCTCACTTACCAGAATGACCGGGTCAAAGACCGGGTTACCAATTTGGCCGATACGTTGGACGGTGCGATGACCATGCCCTGTGACGCCACCGATGACTCCCAAGTGGAAGAAGTTTTCCATCAGGTGGGAGAAAATTTCGGGGAGATTTCCTTTCTGGTTCACAGCATCGCCTTCGCCAACCGTGAGGACCTTTCCGGCCGTTTTTCCGATACATCCCGTGAAGGATTTCGCATCGCCCTGGAAGTCAGCGCTTATACCCTGCTGCCTCTGGTGCGGCACGCCGCGGCATTGATGCCTGGCGGCGGCAGCGTAGTCACCATGACATTTAACGCGTCCCAGCGCGTTTACCCTGGATACAACATTATGGGAACGGCGAAAGCTGCTTTGGAGCACGAAGTACGCCAATTGGCAGCAGAGCATGGTGGTCAGAATATTCGGGTGAATGCCATTTCGGCGGGACCGCTGGACACTCTGTCCGCGCGGGGTATCGGCGGGTTTCAGGACATGAAGAGGCAACACTCCGCGACCGCGCCGCTGGGCCGCAACATATCCATGGACGAGGTAGCAAAAACGGCTTTGTTTCTTTGCAGCGACCTGTCTAGCGGGATTACCGGTTCAATCATTCCGGTTGATGCCGGCTATCACATCATGGCTGTTTAGTGCAGGTGGAATCACTATCGGAAAGGGAAAGGCCCTCAACCGGCTTGGGTCGGGCGGAAGATTGCCGTTCGTGGTGAGCTTGCCGAACCTCGGCGCCTGGAGTTATATAGAGGTGGATTAGCCGGGGCCGGTCACCCACAGTGTCAGAAGAGCTGGATCAGGCGGGGTTAATAGCCGCCAGACGGCGCCGGTCTTCTTCCGCTTCGTCGTTCCGGCCCAACTGGGTGTAGGCTTCGGCTCGCCGCTCCCAGGCTTCGGCGTGATTGGGATCCATCGCCAACGCCTTGGTGAACTGGTCGATAGACTCTTGGACTCTCCCCTCATCGAGCCGTTCAATCCCACGATTGGTCAAGCCTACGGCAGTTGGGATTACCAGAGGCGCCAATGGACGGACGGGTGCGGGGGCCGGTTCTTCCGCTGGGGATTCTTCATGTTGGACGTCTGGCGCTAGAGGCTCTTCTTCAACAGTTGATTCCGCTTGTGACTCAATAACAGGCGGCTCATCGGTCTGAGTTGACCCTACAGGAGCAGAAGCGGTCCCTATCGCCTCCGTGGGTGGAGCCCCTACCCCTCCCGTTTCCAAACTTTCGGTGAGTGTGGTTACGCGAGGGGTTTCCTCAGCAATCGCTCCCTCTGCCGGGTAGGCTTTCGTCAATTCCCAACCGCAACTGGTGCAATAGTATCTACCGTGGGGATGGTCCGCCTCACACCTTGGGCAGGTAATCCCGGCGGGCCCTGGGCCTCTTTGAGGGCGGGGAGCCTTCATGAAGAGGAGGGCGACCATGGGCACCATGCTGATTAACTGCCAAGAGCCGTTGCCGGTAGCCATGGTAAGTAAAACCGGCGCCAAAGCAGCGCCGCACCATGCCCACGGATTACGGCCTTTGGTCCGGGCAAGCCGCATGGTCCATATGAAGACCAGCGCCAGCGAGATGATCTCCAAGAATGGAATCTCCGAGAGGGGCATTTAGCCTATCCTCCATGTCGGCCATTCTGAGTTTCCAGATCCTTCGCCCAAGGGCGAAACCTGAGAAACCATATTGAATATACACTGTAGCCGATGGTTTCGACAATGGTAGGCCTCTATTATATCGTCAATTTAGGGTTTTGACAGGGGGACCGGTGCTTGGCGCGGTGAATCTTGTCAAGACGTCAATGAAGGATTCAGCCCCGCTCCAATATCCGGTCTGCAGTCCAGGAATCCGTGATCAAGGTAACTCGCGCGGGATCAATCGGGGCATCACGGCAATTCCCCATAACAAAATGGTACAAGGCCTCTTCCTTCTGTGCTCCACCCGCGACCAAAATGACTTCCTCCGCGCTTTCCAAAGTTTTCCTGGGAGGGGTAGACATAACACTATTCAACTCGTTTATCGCTTCGATCACTCGATCGTGGGGTTGCCCAGTGCCCACATAGAACAGGACATGGCAAATGTCGGCGATGCTGGCTTGCTCGTCCCCTTCCTTGTCTTGAAATTCGCGGATGGTGGCCAGAGCACTGCTCATGCTCTCCAGCTGCAGCGCCGCGTCCGGCCGAAGAAAGTGATGCCCTGTATTGAGTTGGCCTATCCCAACGATCGCCAGATCAAGATGGACCCCTTGATAGCTGGCTTGTTCGGCTGCCCTTTCACCCGCCAGCAGCCAGGAACCGACATATGTTCGAATATCCGGAGAAACGTGCAAGATTGTGCCCAAATGGAAAACGTTGGCATCGGCATCCAAGGGCCGGTTAAACGGCATCGCCCAAGTCCCCATCCATGAGCCGCCGCTCAAAGAGAATATCCTGACATCCTGATAGCCGCTCATCCATTCGCGCCGGTCTTTCGCCATGTCTTCCAGTCGGTCTACAGTCAACGCTACTCCTCTTCCCGAGGCCAACCCGATGGTCATATTCGGCCGCAGCCGGTCGCTGAGAAAGCGGGCGGCAACATCCCCCAGGGCCCGGTGAAGGTAATCCCCTGCTTGGTAGGCAGCCTGTCCTCTTTCGCTGGCTGCGTGCATCCGGTAGTCGTCCCCGGCTGCCGCTTCCACACCCGTTAGACGGGCCACCCGGGCCCGCCGAATCGCGGTTCCCCGGGCCAATCGCTCTCCCAAAGGTTCATCTATCGCTATGGCGGCTTGTGAAGTGGTTGGTTGGCCGGTCCACTTGTCGATCAGATCGAAGCGCCCCTCTTCCAACCAACCTTTGAGCTTTCTATGCAAAGTTGTAGCGCCTGCCGGAAAGATGTTCGCCAATTTTTGCAAACTTTCTCCTTCCAGCTTGTTCCGCCGGGCGATCTCCAAAGCGAACTGATCCAATGGATCGACTCTTGCTTCAGATTGGTTGGACCCAGTTTGAGGAGAAATGCTCATCGCTGAATTCCTTCGGAAAATATTAAAGCTTTATTGGATATTCGACGGCGATTTACAGAGTGCTTGCAATATATTATACCTTGGTGGCGCAACCAAGGAATAATATTCCGCATAATCTTCGGAAGCCGGGGGCTTGCCAGCCAGCTAGAGGAGTTTGCTACCGTTGGTAGAGGAATATAGATTCGATGTGGCTGAAGCAACATTTGCGCGGGAGGTGAAGCGTGGTAGTAGCAGCGAATCGTACTTCTCTACAAGAATACCTAACCTCGGAGGGAATGGGACAAGGCCACAACAGTGGACTGGGCGCGGTAATCATGGCGATTGCCGAGGGTTCTTGCCAGGTCCAACAGCAGGTCCGGCAAGCCGCCTTGGCTGACGTCCTAGGTACGACGGGTGAGACCAACGTCCAGAACGAGATCGTCCAACGTTTGGATAAGGCCAGTTCGGACATTTTTGTGGAGACCCTCTCGCAGTCCGGTCAAGTCGCCGCCATAGGTTGCGAAGAAATCGAAAAGCCGGTTATCGTACAGGGTGACACGGGCGACGGATATATCGTCTTGATGGACCCGTTGGACGGCTCCTCGAACATCGATGTGGCGGTGAGTATCGGCTCCATCTTCGGGATCTGGCGTAAGAAGCCCGGCGAGACGGTGAACGACGACTCTTTGCTCAGACCGGGCAGCGAGCAGGCCGGGGCGGCCTACGTCGTCTACGGTTCAAGCACCGTGTTAGTCTTGGCGACCAAGAACAACGTCCTTGGTTTCACTTTGGACACTGAATCTGGGGCCTATGCCCTGACCCATCCCGAAATTAAGATTCCCGAGACTTGTCCTTACTACAGCACTAACGAGGGCAACAACAAGGTCTTGGACGAACCCACTCAGAAGGCCATCGCCTTGCTCCGGAATAAGTATTCGCAACGGTATGTCGGTTCCTTGGTGGCCGATTTCCACAGGAACCTCTTGAAGGGCGGTATCTTCGCCTACCCTGCCGACCAGAGCCGCAAAGACGGCCGCCTCCGGCTGATGTATGAGGCCAATCCGCTGGGGTTTGTGGCCGAACAAGCCGGCGGGGCCGCTTCGACGGGCTATGAGCGAATCATGGACATTGTCCCCCTGCAGTTGCACCAAAGGACCCCTTTGATCTTGGGGAATAAAGATGTCGTCGAGGAAACAGTGGCCGTGATTAGAGCCGGCTAGCAGCCTTTGTTAATACAGGATTAATCTAGAGAAGTGGGAAGAAGGAGTGATCGATGGATAAGCAACGGCTAGTGCAGACCGCTCAAGCGCTGGTTGCCGATAAAAAGGGCATCTTGGCAGCCGACGAAAGCGGCGGCACCATCAAAAGACGGTTTGACAGCATCAACGTGGAGTCCACCGAAAAGACCCGGCTCGACTACCGCGAGATGCTGTTTCGCACCGCCGGAGTTTCTGATTTTATCAGCGGCGTAATCCTGTTCGACGAGACGATTCGCCAGGAGGGCGCTGACGGAACGCCGTTGGTAAAAGTGCTTACCGGCCAGGGTATGATCCCCGGAATCAAAGTCGACAAAGGCACTATCCCTCTGCCCAGCGCTCCCGACGAATTGGTCACCGAGGGATTGGACGGTCTGCGGGACCGGCTCAATGAATATGTCGAGTTAGGTGCAGGCTTCACCAAGTGGCGGGCAGTGATTAATATCGCCGACGATACCCCAACTCCCTACGGTTTGAATGCCAATGCCCATTCCCTGGCCCGTTTCGCGGCCTTGAGCCAAGAAGCAGGATTGGTGCCCATCGTGGAACCGGAAATCCTGCGCGATGGCGGCCACAGCATCGAAAGATGCTTCGAGGTCACCGAAGAAACCCTTCGGGAGGTATTCGACCAGTTGGCCCAACAAAAGGTGTTTCTCGAAGGCATGCTGTTGAAGCCCAGCATGGTGATCTCCGGCGGTTCGGCGGCCCATCGAGCTGATCCCGAAGAGGTTGCGGAGAGAACTATCGAGTGCTTCAAGCGGGTGTTGCCGGCATCAGTCCCCGGCGTAGTCTTCCTCTCCGGCGGCGAACCAGATAACTCGGTTACCGCAAACCTCAATGCTATAAATCAGAAGACAACCGAGCTTGGAGTGCCCTGGCAGCTTACGTTCAGTTTTGGCAGAAGTCTTCAGGGAGCTCCACTATCCGCGTGGGCGGGAAAGGCGGAGAACACGGAAGCAGCCGCCTTGGCTTTTTACACGCGGGCGAGGCTGACCAGTGCGGCTCGGCAGGGTAAATACGTTCCAGAAGACTAGAAAACAACCGGCCGTCTAGGCGATGTGCTCCGATTCAATAAAAGACCAAGAGGTCCGGGGACATCCCCGGGCTTCTTGGTGTATTTACCGGTTTTTTGTTCTTCCTGCCTCGCTAAATTGCGATGGATCTTGAAGTTACCCGCTCGGTTACGTTACCCCAGCAAGCGCAACTCCAGTTCCTTCAGTTGGTCCGGTTCCACTGGGGCCGGAGAGCCGAACAATAGGTCCGCTCCCGTTTGGGTTTTGGGGAAGGCGATGACATCGCGGATGGAGGTCGAGCCGACGAGAATGGCTATCAACCGATCGATGCCGGGGGCGATGCCGCCATGGGGTGGAGCGCCGTATTCGAAGGATTCTAGGATCTGGCCGAATCGTTCGTTGATGTCCTCACTTGAATAGCCAAGAATCTGGAAAATCTTTTCCTGTTCCTCACGGCGATGGATCCGTATGCTACCACTAGCCAACTCCGATCCATTACAGACCAGGTCATAGGCTTTGGAATCGATGGAGCCCAAGTCCTCCCCTTCCAGCAATCCTTCCTGGCCTTCCGCGGGCGATGTAAACGGGTGGTGGGAGGAGTCCCATCGGTTTCGGTCCGCGTTCCACTCGAATAGAGGAAACTTGGTGACAAACGCGAAAGCTAATGTTTGAAGGTCGGCCAGCCCCAGGGCTTGACCCATATGATCCCGCATGGCGCTTAACCACGTGTTCACTTGTCTGGCGGGGCCGGCCATCAGCAAGACCATATCACCGGGAACGGCTCCCATTGTTT
>PAJQ01000051.1 GCA_002710215.1 Chloroflexota bacterium
ATCATTCCTCCTGACTTGTTCCCGGCCTCTGGATTCGCGGTACGGTTACCCCAATAGCCAAAGGCATCTTAAACGGCTGACCCATTATAAACCACTTGGGATGAATTTCCAACGACAGGACACGCGGGACTGGGATGATTTACACCGCTCTGGTATTGAGTCCCCGATTTATGATTCACGCGGAAGCCGGTCTCCAGACACTACTTTATTATCCCTGTTCCATGGTTTCGGCCAGCCGAAGGGATGGCGAAGACCAAATTAGCCTGTGGCGTAAATCAATAACCGGCTCTAAGACGGCAGCCTTCCGTATCCCCTGGCACGGGTCGGAATTGCCAAAGACAGTCAATGTGTTATGGACGGGAGAAGGCGTAGAAATACAGAGGTCTACACGTCCAGGTTTTGCACGCTGCGGGCATGGGCCGCAATGAAATTTTTGCGCGGCTCCACAACTTCACCCATTAGAGTAGAGAAGACATCGTTCACTTCGACAGAGTCCTCAATCTCCACTTGCAGCATCTGGCGGGTTTCCGGATTCATGGTAGTTTCCCACAGCTGATCCGGGTTCATCTCGCCCAGTCCTTTGTATCGCTGCAGATGTATATTCCGGGCGCCGTTGAGCTTCTCCAACGCAACGTCCTTCTCTGCGTCGTCGTAGCAGTACTGCACTTTTTTGCCCGTTTGGATCCGGTACAGGGGCGGCTGAGCGATATACAAGAAGCCGGCGTCGATGATCGGTTGCATCCGGCGATAGAAGAATGTCAGTATCAAGGTCCTGATGTGAGAGCCGTCAACATCGGCATCGGTCATTATGATGATTTTGTTGTACCGAATCTTTTCTATGTCAAACTCATCGCCTTCGCCGGCGCCCACCGCGGCGACCAGAGCCCGTATCTCCTCGTGACTCAGGATACGGTCGGGTTGTTGCAGCACCCTTTCCACGTTTAGGATCTTGCCTTTCAACGGCAAAATAGCTTGGTAATGGCGGTCCCGGCCCATCTTAGCCGAACCTCCAGCAGATTCCCCCTCTACGATATATATCTCCGATTTGGAGGGGTCTCTCTCGGCACAGTCGGCCAACTTGCCAGGAAGCGAAGAACCATCCATGGCATTCTTACGTTGAACCAGTTCCCGGGCCCGTTTGGCGGCCTCGCGCGCCCGCTGGGATGTGAGGCATTTCTCAATTATTCGTTTGCTTTCGGGCAGGTGCTCTTCCAGGTAGCGCCCCAAGCCTTCACTGACCACCGAATCCACGATACCTCGCACTTCGGTGTTGCCCAGCTTGGTCTTGGTCTGGCCTTCAAATTGGGGATCGGTGAGCTTGACGCTGATTACCGCCGACAGCCCTTCCCTCACGTCTTCACCGGTCAGATTGGCCGCATCATCTTTGATGAAAGACTGGCGGCGCGCGTAGTCGTTGATAACCCGGGTCAGGGCTGAACGAAACCCGGTCATATGGGTCCCGCCTTCCTGGGTATTGATACAGTTGGCGAATGAAAACACGGTCTCGGTGAAGCTGTCGTTATATTGAACTGCCACTTCGACCATGGTTTCGTCAACGGTCTTCTCGTAGTAAAAGGGCAGTTGCTGCATCACACGGCGGTTCCGGTTGAAATTCCGCACCAGATTGGCGATGCCGCCATCGAAGTAGTAAGACCGCTCTATGTCGCCGTCACGCTGCTGGAGATGCCATGGACTGACAAACTGAATCTCCAGACCCTTATTGAGGAAGGCAATCTCTTTGAAGTGGCTGACCAGCGTATCGAAGTCGTATTCAATGTCCGGGAAGATCTTCGGGTCCGGCTGGAAGGCGATTGTCGTGCCGTGATCCTGCGTCTTATCTCCCTTCTCCACATCCCCCAGTGGCAGGCCCTCGGCATACTCCTGGGAATAGGTCCAGCCGTCCCGGCGGACTTCCGCCTTAAGGTGTTCCGACAGACCGTTGACCACCGAACCGCCCACACCGTGCAGGCCACCGGTGACCTTATAGGCCCCTCCACCGAACTTACCCCCGGCGTGCAGGGTAGTCATCACTGTTTCCAGAGCGGTTTTTCCGGTAGCTGGGTGGATATCAATGGGAATCCCACGCCCGTTGTCGGTGACGGTGATCAATCCTTCGGCGTCCAGGGTAATCATCACCAGGTCGCAGTGTCCGGCCATGGCCTCGTCAACCGCATTGTCGAGGACTTCATANATCAGATGGTGCAGACCGCGCTGGTCGGTGCTGCCGATGTACATTCCAGGGCGGACTCTAACCGCTTCCAGCCCCTCAAGTACTTGGATGTCTTTCGCAGTGTAGTCAGAACTNGACTGTTGCTGCATGTGCATAATCCCTAAAAGATGTGAATAATCGAAGGCGGGCACAGAAGTGACAACTTAGAGAACCTACACGCCACCCACCCACAACATCTAGTATGTATTATAACAGATTCACGGGTAAATGAGAGGTTTTTTTGTACCAAAGTCCTCTCGTTATGTCCACCGTCACCCGCCGGGAAAAATCTGCCCTAAGAAGGGCTAATTAAATGGCCATTTATGGTTAGACTTGGGTCAAAGTAGGGGCGAAATCCTGGTCTCTCACAACTTACTTGAATCGTTGCGGGCGTAGATTCCCGGGGACCCGGCTTCATGGATCATTTGAGGGCGAACCACGTTCGACCAGTCGGGCGTAACGGTCGTAACCCATGCCTTCCACTCGGGGCTCTCCGACACGTCCGCCGATTGCATCTCATGTACGGTTATATATTTCGGNTCGCCCATCACGGCCTCGAACCGGCGGCCGCGGATGTAGCCGGGAACACTTGAACAAAGGGGCAATCGTTCGGTGTTGTAGGCATGGTTGAACTGAGACTCCAGGGCAAGGGGCACTGACATACGGCCCACCAACAGAAGAGGCGCCATCCCGGCTTGGGCGGTCTCTTCGGACACCGGGTCCGGATATATCAGGCGGTACAGGTTGCGGATGTAGACGTCGCCCACCACGCTGGGAGACATACGCTTTGACCATTCCGTGGGGTTGATCAGGTAATGCTGCCATGCATCGGATTCCCAGGCCTCCGGCTCGGTCAGTTCATAGCAAGCCAGATGCTTGGGGCCGCCTTCCAGAGCCGTGTAACGCGCGGCGCTCAATACTCCNGGTATAGAGAGCCTCTCGGGTATGTGCTCTTCGTCGTACCACCGGTTGAACTCCTCTTCCACGTCCTCGGGTACGTCCGTAAACACCATCAGTAAGCCGCGTCCCTTGGTTGCCGCCATATTTTCACCCCAGCATTTTTACTGTCCCCATACACAAATCAGAACCAGATCGTTTCCTCAATTCCCTGGGTAGTAATAACGGCCGGTGCCCAGGCTGTCTAGCGCGTACCACACAGCTTCAAACAGAGGCTGGGGCAGATCAGCCAAGGGAAACCATCCAGACTCGGTGAACGCATCAGGCTCCGCCAGTACCGGTTCTTGCTCCCCAATATCACCTAGAAATTCTATATCCAGATAGTGCTTGCCATAGGCGATGATGTTAGTCACGCACAGGAAGCGCAGGTCTCCCACGGTAACCCCCAACTCCTCCATGGCCTCGCGCCGGGCGCATTCTTCCAAGGCTTCGCCCATCTCCAGATGCCCCCCGGCCGAAGCCCAGGTATCCTGGCCGTGGGAGCCGTGGCGTTTGGCCAAAAAGACCCGGCCGTCCCGCAAAAACACCACGCCCACGCCTACCTGGGGCATTGACTGTTCAGCCGCCATCCCGCCGAGTATACCACCCCCGGTGAGCCTGGGTAACCGGGCAAGGTCAGTCCACAACCCCTGCAAGTTCTATAGGCGGGCAGGGCCTCTCCGGGCATCGTCTGGGTGCCTTATAATGGTTGGCTAGTATCGTCCTCCCAAGGACGTCTTCTTATAAGCCTTAATCGGAGATATCAACTATGCCAGACTTGCAAAAGACCACCCTCAATCCGCCCAACGCCCCCAAGCCCCTGGGGGCCTACTCCCATGCGGTAAAGGTATCGCCCGGCAGCCTGGTCTACATCGCCGGTCAGGTGGGTGTGGACGCCAACGGGAATCTGGCGGGACCGGACGTAGAGGCCCAAACCCGACAAGTTTTTCAGAACCTCGGTCACGTCCTAGCCGGCGCCGGGGCAACTTTCGCCAACGTGGTTGAGTTCACGACCTATCTGGTGGGAAGAAGCTCCATACAGCCATTCCTCGACGCTCGCACCCAACTGTTCCCCAGCCTATTCCCCAACGGCGACTACCCTCCTAATACCCTTCTNATCATCGACGGTTTGGTGCAGGGGGAGTTGTTAGTAGAGATCAAGGCTGTGGCAGCTCTACCCTAACATTTTGACATCGGAGGTCCCTTTGGCTAATCGAGAACGGCTGATTAAAACATTGATCGACCTGATACGCATCGATAGTCCCACTGGCGAGGAAGATGACATTGACCGGGAAGTAAGCGCCCGGTTGGCAGCCTTGGGCTTTGAGATTTACCACGACAGCTTCAAGAACATCATCGCCAAATTACCGGGAGACGGCGAGCCATTGCTTCTGTCCGCCCATATCGACACCGTCGAGCCCGGCCGGGGCATCCGCCCGGTGCTGGACGGGGACGTTCTCCGTTCCGACGGGACTACTATCCTGGGCGGCGACTGCAAGGCGGGGCTCACCATCGTGTTGGAGGCGTTGACCTCAGTGATAGACGCCGGCGCCAGCCACCGGCCCATCGAGGTAGCCTTTACCCGCGCTGAAGAAGGGGGACTTGTAGGCGTGCACAATCTCGAGTTTCCTCAGATCACCGCGAAAACCGGCGTGGTCTTTGACGGCGAAGGCGCGGTCAATAGAATCTCCGTCGCGGCGCCCTCTCAGAACGTGGTGACGGCCAACATCCGGGGCATTGCCGCCCACTCGGGCGTGGAGCCGGAGAAAGGCCTATCCGCCATCTTGATCGCCGCCGAGATACTCACCCAACTTCCTCTGGGACGTATCGACGCCGAGACCACAGCCAACGTCGGCCGCATCGACGGTGGGCTGAAGAGAAATATCATTCCCGAAGAGGCTTTCATGGACGGCGAGATACGCAGCCGGGACAACACCAAGCTGGACCATTACTCAGATGAATTCCGGCGAATCTTCAAGGAAGCAGGCATCCGTCACCCGGACGCTCAGATCGACCTGGACATTCGTAACACCTACCAGGCGTACCAAGTAGACGCCTCCCACCCCACGGTGACCATGTTGGGGCGGGCCCTTGCCCAGATCGGACTGGAGCCCAGCCTGGAAGCCACCGGAGGCGGATCCGACGCCAACGTTTTCTTTGAGAACGGCATTGTGGCCCTTCCAGTGGGCATCGGCGTCCGCTCCTTCCACACCACCAACGAGACTGCGGTCATTTCCGAGATAGTGCAGGGCGCGGAGATGTGCGAGGGGGTTATACGGGGGGTGTGAGTCAACAACTACTTGAGGTTGCGTCCTAGCGGAGCAGGAGTCAGACCACGAAATTAAGCCCATGCCTTTCCTTTCCTCGCAAAACCTTAAGTTGCCCGATAAGAAGGCCCGTACCCGATAATCTCCGATCTTATGACGCCTCCTAAAGTATCATCAGCCAATGGTCAGCAGTAGGTATGATAGACTGATACGGCGCATCCTGAGCGGATCTTTCTGTCGGAATCTCCGGTTCGATGAACTACGTCAATTGCTGCTCCACCTGGGTTTCGAAGAGCGAACTCGTGGTAGCCACTACATATTTGTCAAAGTAGGGGTCGAGGAACGGCATCATCATCAACGGGACGACGGTCAGGCGAAACCATACCAGGTGAGGCAAGTCAGGTCAGTCATTCTGAAGTACCAGATACGAGGCAACTCCTGATGTACAAGTACGAGGTCATCATATATTGGAGCGACGAAGACCAGGTATTCATCGCTGAACTGCCTGAGTTGCCAGGGTGTATGGCCCATGGCGAAAGCCAGGAATTAGCCCTAAAGAACGCCCAAGAAGCAATTCAGCTTTGGATTGATACGGCCAACGAGTTCGGAGAACCTGTGCCCGTGCCCAAGGGCCGACGCCTAATGTTGGCGTAAAAGAGAATTTAGATCACCCAGACTTCCACCTCAAATAACCGCAACCACACCCTCGGAGGAACACTTTTATGTTAACCACCAGCGGCAAGCGTCAACTGGGAAGGCCGGTATCCATTGTTGGCGCCGGGATGTCCCGGTTCGGAGCATTTGCGGACAAGGACAGCCGGGACTTGTTCGTGGAGGCCTTCCAGGACATGCTGGACACTTTGGACCAAGGCATCGACGTTCAGGACATCGAGTGCGCCTATGTGGGCAATTACTCTTCCGACCTGTTCGAACATCAGGGGCACACCGCGCCCATCATCGCCGATTGGCTGGGAATGACCCCCATGCCCGTAACCCGCATTGAGAACGCCTGCGCCAGCAGCGGCAGCGCCCTGCGGGAAGGGGTGATGGCGATAGCGTCGGGGCTTTACGACATCGTTCTGGTGGGCGGCATGGAGAAAATGACCAGCCTGACTACTGAGGGAGTAACCGACGTGCTGGCCACCGCCGCCGACGGTCTTTACGAGGTTCCCGCTGGGCTGACCTTCCCCGGAATCTTCGGCGCCATCGCCACCGCCCACATGGACCGGTACGACACCAACCTGGACCACCTGCTGAAAGTGGCCATCAAGAACCACGAGAACGGGGCGTTAAACCCCAAGGCCCAATTCAACGTCACGATCCAGAGCCTGATGGAGCGCCGCATGACCAGGGCGCAGGAGCGCGGTCAACCGGTGCCCGAATACGTTACCGAGATGGACTTCCTAAACGATCCGGGAGCCAATCCCTGGGTCGCCTGGCCGCTTCGGCTCTACGATTGCGCGCCCATCACCGACGGTGCCGCCTGCGTCTTGTTGGTGGCCTCCGAACTGGCCCACAACTTTACCGGCAAGCCGATAGACATCGCCGGAACAGGCCAGGCCAGTGGCCGGCCGCTGCACGACGCCGACGAGTTAACCTCTCTGTCCGCTGCCAAAGCCGCGGCTTCCCAGGCTTACGAGATGGCGGGTGTGACCGCCGATGACATCCAGGTGGCCGAGGTCCACGACTGCTTTACCATCGCAGAGATCATCGCGTCCGAGGACCTGGGTTTCTTCGCACCTGGGGAAGGCGGCCGAGCGGTGGACGAGGGCAGAACCGCTTTGCACGGCGACAAGCCCATCAATACTTCCGGTGGGCTCAAAGCAAAGGGGCATCCGGTGGGGGCTTCCGGCGTCGGTCAGGTAGCCGAGATATTCCACCAACTCCGGGGCGAAGCCGGGGAACGCCAGGTAAACAACCCCAATCTTGCATTGGGCCTAACCCACAACGTCGGCGGCACCGGTGGCACCTGCGTGGTCAATATCCTAAGGCGGACTAGCTAATTCCAGAAAATAGGAGATAGGATGGCCGAGGACAACCGGGCGTTTACCGCGGCGTCATTCAACGCCTATTTAACGCAAGAGAAAAAGTTGGTGGGGGTGCGCTGCCGCGCCTGCGGCACTCTGTCGCCGGAGCCTCGGCCCATGTGTCACGCCTGTCACGGCCGGGATATGGAGTGGCACGAGTTCAGCGGCATGGCCCGGCTTAGCACCTTTACCTGCATCTCCATCGTACCGGTGAGCATGAGCAAAAAGGGTTACGGACGGGAAAATCCCTACTGCTCCGGAATCGTAACGTTGGAAGAAGGACCGAGGCTAAGCGCCAGAATCATTGGCGTAGACGCCAGCAATCCCCAGGACATCAAAACAGGCATGGAGTTGGTTTTGGACCTGGCGGAAGTGGACCCAGACAGCCCAACTCCCGCCTTTCGTCCCAAGTAGCCCAGCTACCAGTTTTTAGCCCTGTCCTGACGGCTGATAGCTGAAAGCTCGTTTAATCGAATCCGCGAGTCCCGACCCATCCGGTCCCGGAGACATCGACTATTTCACCGTTGGGACCGGTGTACTTGGTTTCCACATTTGCGTGGACAGCACCCGGCATGGCGATTCCCAGAGCCTGATTGATGTCGTCCCTGGGCGCTGAGCCGGCCTCCGCCAGCTTCTTTTCCACCTCTTCCAGGTTCTCAACTTCAAAGCCTATGTGGTGGATGCCGCTGTAATTCTGACCGTACTCCGCTCCAGCCACCTGGTCGTTCTGGAAGTCCAAGATAGCCAGGTTGATGTTGCCATCGCTGAGGTAGTACCCCTTGGCGTTGGGGCTGTCCAGCTTGGCAATCTCCCGCATGCCGAATACATCAATGTAGAACTTGGCGGTTTTGTCCGGGTCCTGGGTGGCGATGGCTATATGCTTGATCTGCGGCATGTTGCTCCTCTTTTTAGCCTCAAAATGGGCCAGTACCTATGGAAATTGTCCGCCCTGGCCGGGTTACGTATCAAGATACCATTTTTATACTTGGCCTGCTACCCTGACGCGCCATTGGGAACACCGTTGAAAAGATCAATCAACATGAGCTCAAATGATGAAGGGACCACGCGCCAGGTTCCCAAATCAACCAAGCCTAGGGCGGAACCATTTACTATTCAAGGATTCGGCACTTAGAATAGTTTCGTCATGGGATATACGATAGAGAAAATGACTGACGCCGATTGGGATGCGGTACGCGCCATTTACTTGGAGGGCATCGCGACCAGGAACGCGACATTCGAGACCGAGTCGCCCCAGCTGGGACACCTGGAACAACAATCACCGGCCGNACTGCCGGTTGGTTGCCAGGTCTAACGAAAAAGTTCTAGGCTGGGCGGTTCTAAGCCCGGTGTCCCGGAGACCGGTATATTCGGGGGTCGCCGAAGTCAGCGTGTACGTGGCAGCCGATGCCCGGGGAATGGGCGTGGGCAAGGCATTGCTTGGCTCCCTCATCAATGCATCGGAAAAGGCCGGAATCTGGTCCNTGCAAGCTGGCTTATTCAAAGAAAACTCCGCCAGTATCACACTGCATAAAGGCGTTGGATTTAGGGAGATTGGCTTCCAGGAACGAAAGGGTTCCATGGACGGTGTCTGGCGAGACGTGCTGCTCATGGAGCGCAGAAGCCAAGTCGTAGGCGGCTAGTTCCTGAGCGATTCCGGGTCCACCGCGGTTCCGTCCTCCATTCCCCAGCCCTCTCTTGTAGCTGCTGCCCAATACCCGTGTTAGAATGATTCCAAACTAGCGACCCTGCGCTCCCCATGCTCCGTTCGGTTTAACTACAGGGCCGCCGTCGAACCAGATCGCCGAGATTCCGGCCTTTACAGCAAGCGGCTAAACCGGCTAGTAGGAGAGGAGGATCCAATGACCGCCAATGGCAGAATGAAGTTCGGAGTTTTCATGGCGCCCTTCCACCGTGTAAACGAAAACCCGACGTTAGCCCTGGACCGGGATCTGGAATTGCTTCAATGGCTGGACACCCTGGGCTTTGATGAAGCTTACATCGGTGAGCACCATAGCGCCGGTTGGGAGACGATAGCGTCGCCCGAGGTATTCATGGCCACCGCCGCCGAGCGCACCCGGCACATCCGTTTGGGAACCGGAGTCATTAGCCTGCCCTACCATCACCCCTACATGGTGGCCAACCGCATGGTGCTCCTTGACCACTTAACCAAGGGACGAGTGATCCTAGGCGTAGGGCCCGGAGCCTTGAACACCGATGCCTACATGTTCGGCATCGACCCCGGCCGGCAGCGGGAGATGATGGACGAATCCCTGGGTATCATTATTCGGCTGATGACCGAGACCGAGCCAATCACCTACAAGAGCGATTGGTTCGAGCTCAACGAAGCCACCCTTCAACTACGTCCATACCAGCAGCCCCACATTCCGGTGGCGGTGGCATCGGTAGAATCGCCATCGGGGGTAACTCTAGCCGGAAAGCACGGCGCGGCCGTCCTGTCCATGGCCGTACCCCGGGGCACCGTCCGTAAGACAACTTTGCAAGACCTCTGGTCCATCGCTGAAGAGTCGGCGGCGGAACACGGTCAGACCGTACACCGCGAGGACTGGGGAATCGTCTCCGGCGTTCACCTGGCGGAAACCCGGAAAGAAGCGTTCGAGGATATCCGCGAGGGCGGCGCCCGCGTAGTAACCGAGTACTTTGCCGAAACTCTGGGAAATCCGGCCCCCGACGTACCGCGTGATCAGATCGTCGACCATATGGTGAAAAATAACCAGTGGATCGTGGGCACTCCGGACGACTGTATCGCGGGCATCGAGCGGTTGCAGGAGATGAGCGGCGGCTTTGGCAGCTTCATGATTCGAGTGGAAGACTGGGCTTCAAGAGAGAAAGTAAACCGCAGCTATGAACTTCTGGCACGCTACGTCATGCCCCACTTCCAAGGCAGCCTGGTTGGGATTCAGAACTCCGCTCGTTGGGCCAGCACCATCAAGGAGACTTTACAGACCAATCGCAGGCTGTCAATTCAGCGGGCCACCGACGCCTGGGACGCTCGCCACCAGCCGGAAAAAGTCAACCAGGCAGACTAGCCCGGCTCAGGATCTGATTGGTCTGCCTCTAGGTTGAGCCTGCGGATCCCGTTTCATATCTAAACAAACACCGCCGAAGATAACCCGGCGGTGTTTGCTATAACTGTTCCGAACCCGTGAAAAACGGCCCAAATTACTGTCGATTGGCATAACCGGTTGGACATTAACATCTGGTATCATAGATTATTACGTATAGATAGTTAATAAATCGGCACTTGCTCTGGCATCGGCGCAGCATCAACTCCCTCAGGTCTTGATGGACCGGGGCAAGATATAAAAGATCCGGACGAGGTGATCCACTATGCGGAAAACAAAGATCATCGTGACCATCGGTCCCGCCTCACGCGATCCGGAGATTCTGGGTCAGTTGCTGGAAGCGGGCATGGACTGCGCCCGATTAAATTTCTCCCACGGCACCCTGGAAGAGCATGGGGACGTGATTCGCACGTTGCGCGAATTGGCGAGGCAGCGCCAACGTCCCGTGGCCATCCTACAAGACCTGGGTGGCATCAAACTTCGTTTGGGCCAGATGGACGGCTCGGTTCGCCTCAATCCTGGCGAAGTCGTTTCCATGGTCTCAGATGCGGCGTCGGACCGGCCGGATGTATTGCCCTTCCCCCAGCCCGAAGTGCTCCGCAATCTACGGCCAGGCCATAAGGTATTTATTTCCGATGGTACGGTGTCCTTAGAGGTATTGGAGGCCGGGGACCACAACGTGAAACTGCAAGTGCTCAACTCGGCGGGTCTATTGTCTTCATTCAAGGGAGTCAACCTCCCCGGGGTGACTATAGACCAACCGGTGTTGACCGAAGCGGATAAGATCGCTCTCTTATACGGCATGGAGCAGCAGGTGGACTGGGTGGCGGTATCCTTCGTCCGAAGCTCTGCCGACATTGCCTACGCCAAGGACTATCTGAAAGCCATCGGTAGTAATGCCCTGGTGATGGCCAAGATGGAACGGGGTGACGGAATCGATAATATTGATTCCATCCTTGAAGAGGTAGACGGCGTAATGGTGGCCCGTGGCGACATGGGAGTGGAGATTCCCATGGAGCAAGTACCATTGGTGCAAAAATCTATGGTCAAAAAGGCAAACGAGGCCGCCAAGGTATCGGCCATCGCTACCCAGATGCTGCGTTCCATGGTGGAGTCGCCGACGCCAACCCGGGCTGAGGTTTCGGACATCACCAACGCTGTTCTGGACGGATGCGACGCTATTTTATTGTCGGACGAAACAGCGATGGGTCAGTTTCCAGTGGAAACAGTGAAAGTGGCCGAATCCACGATTAGATCGGCCGAATCTATATATCCGTACCACCAAGAGCATAGTCCAAGGAACCGAACCCAGGCCGTCGCCTTGGCGGCGGGTCAACTGGTCAAGTCCCTGAACTCCAAGCCTATCGTCATCACCAGCACCGGCCGGGCGGCCTTTGAGGTATCCCGGGTCCGCCCGGAAAACGGCGTCTTGGTTTTCTCCCACGATGAAGCCGTATTACAAAAGATGTGCCTGGGTTGGGGACTATACCCTATCGGCGTCGTCCCGCCGGAGCGGGATGTGGCAACGCTGGTTGGAATGCTGATCAATGCGGGGTTGGACTCGGGGATGGTTCAGGATGACGACGTCGTAACCATCGTCCACGGATTCTTGCCCGGTGTCTCGGGGACAACCAATACCATCCAAGTCCTGGACATCGCCGAGTACTTGTCCCGCTCCACGGCTAGGCAAACAGCCGCAGTGGCAACCTAGTACGTATCCAATATCGGCCCACAAAATCAGGGCGAACATCTTGTCCCGATTAGTGTTGAGCTATTCGCATCGCATCCCGGAATATTCGGATATGCTCTCGTGAATCTACGCGCGGCCGTCATTGTTCAGATATTGGTATCGATTTTCCTGCTTGCTTCCTGCACTCAGGCCTCGGCCGCTCCCACCTCAACCGCCGCGCCCACCAGCACGCCTACGCCAACGGCCTCGGTGGGCTTCAGCGCCGAACTCTTGCCGCTTATCCAGCTTGAGTGGACCGCCAGACTGACCCGATCGCTATCNCTGATTCCCAGCGACTACAGTCCCGCAATTTTCCTGGACGTGCAAGCCGCCCTGGCGAACGCCGGCATCCAAGAATCGTTGGACCTGGAGGTATTGGGACTGCTGGATACCCTACAACCCGGCGCGTCGACATCGGTGGATTCCGCGGTAGTTGCTTTTAGCCGGGACGGCAATAGGATGATTATGGTGATCCAAGGTACTCTGGACGTGGACGGATTGCTGGCGGCGGCCGGTGGCCTTGGTCTTGTCGAGCTGGGCCAAGAGCCGGAGAAACATAGAGACTATGACATCCAAAGCGGCGATGTGTTTGACATCTCTCTTGCCTTCGCCTCAGTGGATGGATCCACGCTATTGATCGCGACGGGGCCGCCCTCGGTTGGAGCCACTGGGCCCGAGCAGATCAGGACCGCTCTCGATTCATTCGATGGATTGGTAACCGGATTGCTGGACGACCCGGAAACCAGCCTGATGGTGAGGGAATTGCCCCCAGGGATGATGGCGGTGGTGTTGGGCAACTGCGCCAACCTGACCGTTCTATTCCACAACCGCACATTGCAGGGATGCACCGGAGCCGCATTCAGCGCGGAACTTGCGAAATCCAGCTCAGGAGCGATTAACGCTATCGTTGGATATGAAAACGAAGCCCAGGCGTCCACGGCGATGGAGTNGATGGGCGANGAGGGATTTCAGCTAGATGGGCTAACTCTTGAAAAAGTCTCCGTTGTCCGGGAGAGATCACTGCTGCGGCTGAAGCTACCGGCCAATGTGGATCAAGTCGCTACGGCCTTCGAGACGCTAAGACTTCCGTAACTGCTACAGAAAAATCCGGCCCTTCAACATGCTCGGGGCGAGGAGTTTTCCCGTTCGTAGTGAACCTGTCGAACCACTTTANTGTGTATTCGCACAGATTTTAGGCNGTTACCGGCAAGGAATGGGGAAGGCTGGTGCGGCCCATCAGGTACGCGTCTACTCCCCGGGCCGCTTCCCGGCCTTCGGCAATGGCCCAAACCACCAGGGATTGACCCCTGGAAGCGTCCCCACCGGCGAACACGCCGGGGAGGCTGGTCATCTTGTTCTCGTCAGTTTTGATGTTACCTCTGGGGTCTAGTTCAACGCCAAGTTCCTCAATCATTCCACCGTGTTCCGGATGCAGGAATCCCATGGCCAGTAACACCAAATCGGTATCTACCANGAACTCGCTGCCTGCGATCTCTTGCAACATGGGGCGTCCTGTATCATCGGACTGGCTCCAGTCCACACGAACGGCGTGGAGTTGTTCAACCCGGCCGTTTCTACCGGTNAATGACTTGGTCAAGACGTCATAGTCCCGGATGCCGCCCTCTTCATGGGCCGGCGAAGAGCGCAATATCTGCGGCCATTGAGGCCAAGGATTGCTGGGCCGGCGCTTCTCCGGTGGCTCGGAAAGCAACTCTAATTGGTAAACGACCTCGGCTCCTTGCCGGAGGGCGGTGCCCAGGCAGTCGGCGCCGGTGTCCCCACCGCCCAGAATCACCACCCGTTTGCCCTGGGCGGTTATTCGTTGGGAAGGGTCCACCGATTGACCGGCCAGAAGCCGATTCTGCTGGGTAAGGTACTCCATAGCCAGGTGGATGCCATCCAGTTCGCGGCCCGGCACGGGTAGGTCTCTACCTTCGGTGGAACCGCAGGTGAGACAGACGGCGTCGTACTCATCAAGCAGCCTTTGCACGGGGAAGTCTCGTCCCACGTTGACACCAGTCTCGAAAACGACTCCTTCGTCAGCCATCAGATCTACGCGCCTGACCACCACCTCTTTGTCCAGTTTGAAGTCGGGAATCCCNAGAGTCAGCAGGCCGCCGATATATTCGTCCCGCTCCATGACGGTGACCCAATGGCCCGCCCGGTTAAGCTGCTGGGCCACCGCCAGACCCGCCGGTCCGGAACCCACTACAGCTACTTTTTTTCCGGTCCGTATCAGGGGCGGTTCCGGCTTGATCCAACCCTCATNGAAACCCCGGTCGGCNATCTCTTTTTCAATATATTCAATCGTCACCGGATCGTCATTGATGTTTAGGACACAGGCTGCTTCGCAAGGGGCCGGACAAATCCGTCCGGTGAACTCCGGAAAGTTATTGGTAGAATGCAGAACCCGAAGAGCCGACTCCCAGTTCCCCAGGAATACCTGGTGGTTAAAATCCGGGATAACGTTGCCCAATGGGCAGCCCATGTGACAAAAAGGCACTGCGCAGTCCATGCACCGGCTGCCCTGCGCCTTGGCTTCGTTTTCCGGCCAGCGCTGATAGAGTTCCCGATAGTCGCTCTTCCGCTCTGCAACCGGACGTCGTTGGGGAGGGTTGCGTTTGGATTGAAGGAAACCTGACGNGTCACCCATGGGGCGCAGTTTCCAATTCTTGGCTTTCGCCCCGAGCCTTACGCTCATCTAAGATCCGCCGGTAGTCTCTGGGCATGATTTTTTTGAATCGGGGCAGGGCGTCCTCCCAGTCGTCCAAGATACGTTGGGCCGGAGCGCTGCCGGTGTGGTTCAAATGGTCTTCTACCATTGACCGGAGGACAGCGATGTCCTCGGGATCAGCCACCGATTCCAGGTCGGCCAATCCGGGATTAAACCGTATCTCAAAGTCCCCGTCATCGTCGTAAACAAACGCGATTCCGCCGCTCATTCCGGCGCCGAAGTTGCGGCCGGTACTTCCCAGAACCGCAACCGTTCCGCCGGTCATGTACTCACAGCCATGGTCGCCCACGCCTTCGATCACGGCACGCACGCCACTGTTGCGCACGCAGAAGCGCTCGCCGGCCCGGCCTCGAATGAAGACCTCTCCACCGGTCGCTCCGTACATCGCCACGTTGCCGACGATGATATTGTCTTCGGCGACGAAACTTGCGTCTGAGGGCGGACATACGACGATTCTGCCGCCGCTGATGCCTTTACCCACGTAGTCGTTGGTATCGCCTTCGAGATGGATGTCTATTCCTTTGGCCAAAAAGGCTCCGAAACTCTGGCCCGCCGACCCGGTAAATCTGATTTTGATGCTGCCGGCGGGCAATCCGTCTTCACCNTATCGTTTGGCAACTTTGCCGCTGAGCATCGCGCCCACGGTACGGTCCGAATTCCGNATCGGCAAGTCGATGGTCACCGGCTCCTGGTGTTCCAACGCCCGCTGGGACAACGCGATTAGTTGGTGGTCCAATGCCGTGTCAAGACCGTGGTCTTGGTCCTCACAGCAATACACGGCCACGTCGTCGGACTTGGGGTCGCGATACAGAAGCCGGGATAGGTCTAGACCCTTGGCTTTCCAATGGTCTNTAGCTTCCCGGGAATCCAGCATATCCGCACGGCCCACCATCTCATTAACGGTGCGGAATCCCAGTTCTGCCATNATCTCCCGCATCTCTTCGGCGACGAAGTTGAAGTAGTTAATTACGTACTCCGGCTTGCCCGCGAACATCTTGCGAAGTTCCGGNTCCTGGGTGGCGATNCCTACCGAGCAAGTGCCCAAGTGGCACTTGCGCAGCATTATGCATCCGTTTACCACCAGCGCGGCGGTGGCGTAGCCAAATTCTTCAGCGCCCAACAGCGCGGCGATCGCCGCGTCCCGGCCAGTCTTTAGCTGACCGTCGGCCTGCACAGAGATACGGCCACGGAGGTCGTTAGCCACCAATACCTGTTGGGTTTCGGCGATGCCCAGCTCCCAAGGCAAGCCCGCGTATTTGATGGACGACTCTGGCGAGTTGCCGGTCCCGCCATCGTGACCGCTGATCAACACCACGTCNGCGTGACCCTTGGCCACACCGGCGGCGACGGTGCCTACNCCTACTTCAGCAACCAATTTTACGTGGATACGTGCGTCGGAATTGATGGTCTTCAAGTCATGNATCAACTGAGCTAGGTCTTCGATGGAGTAGATATCGTGGTGGGGCGGCGGCGATATCAACTCCACGCCGGGGGTAGTCTTGCGCACCCAACCGATGTAATCGTCAATCTTGTTACCGGAAAGTTGACCGCCCTCACCGGGCTTGGAACCCTGAGCCATTTTGATCTGCAAGTCAGTGGCGTTTACGAGGTAATTTGGGGTAACGCCAAACCGGCCCGAAGCCACTTGCTTGATGGCGCTGCTACTGGTGTCGCCGTTGGCGTCGGTGGTATAGCGGCGGTAGTCTTCGCCGCCTTCGCCGGTGTTGCTGCGTGCGCCGATACGGTTCATGGCTATGCCCAAGGTTTCATGGGCTTCCTTACTTATGGAGCCCAGTGAAATGGCGCCGGTGGCGAAACGCTTCACAATCTCGGAAGCCGGCTCAACTTCTTCTATCGGGACTGCAGGCCGGTCCTTCTTAAACTCTAAGAGCCCTCTCAGCGTGGCTGTCCTCTTCGATTGGTCGTTGACCAAGCGAGCGAACTCCTTATAGGACTCCCGATTATTCGCCTGGGCGGCATCTTGGAGCTTGGCGATTGCGTCCGGGTTCCATTGGTGAAATTCGCCGTCCCTCCGCCACTGGTAGTAGCCGCCGGGTGGCAGGTCACGTTCCGCGGCTACTTGTTCACCGGCAAAAGCTCTACCGTGGCGCTCCAACGCCTCGGTTTCCAAGGTATCCAGACCTATACCGCCTATCCGGGAGGAGGTCCAAGTGAAGTATCGGTCGATCAGTTCCTGACTCAACCCAACAGCTTCAAATATCTGGGCGCCGCGATAGCTCTGAACCGTGGAAATGCCCATCTTGGACATGACTTTGAGAACGCCCTTCTCATTGGCTTTGATGAAGTTCTTCTCGGCGTAGTCTGGTTTGGTGCCGTTCAGTTCTCCGGTTTCGGCCATCTGGCGAACCGTTTCCAAGGCCAGGTAGGGATAGACGGCGCCGGCCCCATAGCCGATCAAAAGGGCAAAGTGATGCACTTCGCGGGGGTCTCCCGACTCCACGACAAGACCCGCTTTGGTTCGGGTCCCTTCCCGGATCAAATGGTGGTGTACCGCGGCAGTTGCCAACACACTGGGGATGGGCGCCCAACGGGGGTCCACACCCCGGTCCGAGAGAATGATGATACTGTAGCCGTCGATGATGGCCCGGGACGCTTGTTCGCACAGATTGTCCAGAGCCGTCTTCATCGAGCCAGGCACGCTTTGAGTATCGAACAATGTGGACAGCGTGATCGACCGCAGGTTACCTACGTCCAGGTNNCGGATTTTTTCGAACTCTTCGCTACCGATGATCGGCGAATGGAGCTTCAGCTGNTGGCAGTGCTCCGGTGTCTCTTCGAAAAGATTCTGCTCCCGGCCGATGAACGCTTCCAGGGAGGTAACCAAGTCTTCGCGGATCGCATCCAGAGGCGGGTTGGAGACCTGGGCGAATAGCTGTTTGAAATAGTGGAACAACAACTGATTCTGGTCGGACAGCACCGCCAGCGGGGCGTCGTTGCCCATGGACCCCACAGCCTCCGCCCCGGAGATAGCCATGGCGGAGGTCATCATGCGCAACTCTTCCAGCGTGAAGCCAAAAGCCTGCTGTTGCCGCAGAACATCNGGAAGGGATATCCGGATGGAATCGGCGGGGATTGGCAGGTCGTCCAAGGACACTTTGTTGTCCTTCAACCATTGCCCGTAGGGCTGGCGGTTGGCCAGGTCGTGTTTGAGTTCCTCATCGCCGATGATNCGGCCTTCTTCAAAGCTGACCAAAAACATCCGGCCTGGCTCCAGCCTGCCCTTCTGTTGGACGTTGGCGGCGGGCACGTCCAAAACGCCTGTTTCCGACGCCATCACCAGCTTATCGTCTTTGGTGATCGTATAGCGGAAGGGTCTGAGGCCGTTCCGGTCCAAGAGTGCGCAGATGCTATGGCCGTCGCTGGACACTATCATCGCCGGGCCGTCCCAGGGNTCCATCAGGCAGGAATGGTACTCGTAGAATTCCTTTTTCTCCTGGGACATGGATTCATGCTGTTCCCAGGCTTCGGGAATCAACATGAGCATGGCGTGGCTCAGGTCCCGTCCCGTCATTAATAGCAACTCAAGAGCGTTGTCGATACAGGCGGTGTCGCTGGCCCCGGGGGTCATCATGGGCGGAATCTTGGCCATGTCGGCGCCGAACATAGGAGACTCGAACTGGGTCTCCCTGGCGTGCATCCAGTTGATGTTGCCCCTAAGGGTGTTAATCTCGCCGTTGTGGGCAAGGTACCGGTAGGGGTGAGCCAGCTTCCAATGTCCCAAAGTGTTGGTGCTGAACCGGGAGTGAACCAATGCAAAGGCGCTTTCCACGCGCTCGTCCGCCAGATCCAGATAAAATCCTTCGATCTGGACAGCCATCAACAGGCCCTTATAGACAATGGTGTGGCATGACATGCTGCAGATGTAGAAGTAGTCGGCTTCGTCCTCCGTGATACCGCAGTCGGCCAACGAATGCTCGATGATTTTGCGGACCACGTACAACTTGCGTTCAATCTCAACGGGGTACCCCATGCCAGTACCCCGGCCGATGAACACTTGGCGNATCTTCGGGCAGACTGCGCGGGCATCTCTACCCAGTTTGCTGGGATCCGTGGGGACGTCTCGCCAGCCCAGGAGAATCAGCCCTTCGTCAACGATCACCCGCTCAATAAGCGCNTGGCACTTGGCCTGCGCGTCTTCTTGCGGTGGTAGGAACACCATACCCACGCCGTACTCGTCGGCCGGCGGCAGGGGCGTATCNAAGTTTGCGCACTCGATCTGGAAGAAGGAGTCGGGCATCTGNATCATGACGCCGGACCCGTCGCCAGTCTCCGGGTCCCGCCCACAGGCGCCCCGATGACCCAGATTAATCAGTACCTGGATACCTTCCGAGACGATCTGATGGGACTTGCCGCCTTTTATGTTAGCGACAACGCCAACCCCGCAGCTATCGTGTTCCTGCTCCGGGGAATATAGTCCAAATTTAGCTAATTCTTTAAGCGCATTCATAACGCAACAGCAAGCATGANGATTTCGGGTTGACTGGCCGATCCGAGTGCCCGAAAGTTTGTTAAATGTATCACAATCGGTTGGGTAAGGGAAGCATTATACACTCGAAACNCCTCCCTGAGTACCCCTTAAGTCAAGCNTTTTTAACTCGAAATGTTAAANCTTTGTTACAAATCTCACAATCTTGACCGCAAGTTGCTAGTCACATATACTGANATTAGGTATTTCGGCGCAAACCATAGGAGTAGATAGACTGGATTCGACGGAAATAGCACAAATGGTGGTAGAGGTCGCCTCAGACAAGCTGGCTGAGGACATTAGGATGCTAGACCTTCGCCCGGTAACCTACTTTGCAGACTATTTCGTCATCATGTCCGCAGACTCTTCCAGGCAGATAGAGGCGTTGGAAGAGGATATCGTTAAGGCCCTGAAGGAGTCCGACGTCCGGCCCTTCCACCGTGAAGGCACCTCCGCCTCTGGTTGGGTGCTATTGGACTTTAGCGACGTGGTTGTCCACATCATGGGGCCAGAGGAACGGGAATTTTACGAATTAGAGAGGCTCTGGTTTCAAGCCCCTCAGATCGTCAGGGTTCTATGATCCAAGAGTCGTTGCTGCGAGCGTAGTCCAGGATTTCTCCTGGCTGGAAGAACAACGCGATTTCCCGAGATGCCGATTCGACACTGTCAGAGCCGTGAACCAAATTCCTGCCAATGTTAACGCCCAGGTCTCCTCGTATGCTCCCCATGGGCGAGTTCTTGGGATCGGTCGCCCCCATGGTGTTGCGTACGATTTCCACCGCCCCATCGGCCTCCCAGACCATGGCAACCAGCGGCCCTGACGTAATGAACTCCACCAACCCGGGGAAAAAGGGCCGTTCAACGTGCTCACCGTAGTGCTCCTGTGCCGTGGCTTGATCCAGCCGCATCAGCTTCATCGCCGCCAGTTTCAACCCACGGTGCTCCAGGCGGGAAATTACCTCCCCGATCAGTCCGCGCTGGACCCCGTCGGGTTTAACTAACGCCAANGTTCGTTCCATGCTCACCTTCCGTTAAATTATTAACCTATAAATTATTAACCTACGCCACAGAGACACAGATGACTCAGAGATTTTTAAGTAAGAGGTTCTATCCAATAGTATCTCAGTAATTTCTCCGCGCTCTCCGCGTCTCTGTGGTTAATTAAATACTACGAACTTCGAACGTTCCGGTCTCTTGTCCGTCCGCCGCCGATACTGGGCGTCCGAAAGTATAAAAGCGGCATGCATCCACATCGTCATCCTGGCCGGCCTTAATTTCGGCCGCTGTCAGTTAATCGTAGCTACCTGTACAAATCTTCCGATTCCTCCACTGTTAATAAGCTTCCCTNGGACTCCATGTCTTTAATAAACGGATCTGGCGGCAAGGCTTCCGGTGGCAACACTCCCGGTCCCGGGGTTTCCTTCCTGAGCAGNATCCGCGCTCCCACCGCCAAGCAGGAGGCTGTAGCCACCGGCAACTGCATCGAGGGNTAGGAGTAGCTGGCCGTCAGAGCACACCGCCGCCCACCCTTAACCCCGCTTACGCGGACCTGCCTGGGCAACCTATCCGGTAGACCTTCAATGTTGAAAAGATGGTCCGAGTTGGCAGCAGTCAAGAAAGCGGCGGCAAAGTCCGCCGGGACCACTTCCATCGAGCCGACCTGGNCCGGTTNTTGGCCGGTCAGCCCCAATTCGATGAACCCTTTCAGAGTCCTGGCCATGATGGGATGCAGAAAACCGCGCATCATGGAGGCGTGTTTCAAGCCCTTGAAATATCCGGGCAGACTCACCGGCTCAAGGCCCACGGCGTAACAACGGATAGCTCCCCAGGGCTCTGGGAACTGAACATCTTCGAAAGCTGACATGGCCTGAACCTGCGTCCAGCCTCCGTCTTGATACACTGCGGCCGGGCCGCCAAAAAGGGTGAAGCGGTGCAGCCAAACAGCCTGGCTCCGGTATCGGACGTCGTTTACGAGGAAAAACCTTATCTCGTCGACCCGGTTCATCCGNTCCGCCAGGTAGCGGGCGACAACGTTGGTCTGGCCGGGACTCGCGCCCAAGCCCGGCAAGACTGCCACACCCTGGTTCCGGGCCAGGGTGTCCAAATCTTGGGAGTCGAATACTTTTGACAGGACTCCGGCTTCATCGTTCACATCGGCGTATGCGGCGCCGATCCTTACCACGCTATCGATTATCCCAAGCGTATCTTGTGTAAATGGCCCGGTGGCGTTGAGCACCACCGTTTCCCCCGAGGCATGGGCCTCCCTCACGGCGGCAAGAAGGGCATCGACATCGGGTACGTCCAGGCCGGTAGCCGAGACTCTAAGCCCCAGTTCTTGGGCCAAAGCCGCCCCTTTACCCCGCTCCCGATCTGCCAGCAGAATGTGGTCGAAAGTGCCGTCACCCGCCAATATTTGGGCCGTGGTGCTTCCGATGGAGCCGCACCCAATTATCAAGACTTTGCTTCCGGCCATAATTCCATCCACCCAAATGAGTACGATTTGTGACCAGCAAAGGCAGCGAGAANATCGCGAATCTTGACCCATGATCCAGCGCTCTCCGCGTCTCCGTGATTAATAAAATCCTACGAACTCTGAGGTTTCCGGTCCCTTGTTTTGGGGCCACCGATACTGGGCATCCTTAAGTAGTCGGGCTGCAATTCGGCCAAGTCGTCAACCAGGCCGGTCTCCAGCCGTTGCCGGGCCAGAGTCGCCAACGACCACAACCGGGTTGCCGCGGAGGGTTGGACCACCGCCGCCAGATCCCCCAGCCGCTCCTGNATCTCCTGAATCCGTCCTTGGANCCCTTCGCCGCAGAACAACGTTGGCGTCGTGACGGACTCCAAGATTTCTTCCAAAGGACAAATGTTGTCCTCTCTGGTGCGTCGCCCTCCTGGAGCGAAATGGGCCGAGGCCAACTCGTTTCTGCCGGCTTCAAGCAGGGCGCAGACGGAAAGCCCCGACTCCCGTCCCGGCTCGATAAATGGAAAGGCTTCCAAGTCAAGAGTGCCAATGCCTACCAAAGGGGTATTGCCAGTCAAGGCCAGCCCTTTGGCCACGCTCATTCCCACTCTTAGGGCGCTGAACCCCCCTGGCCCCAAAGCCACGGCCACCCCTTCAAGGCTTCCTACATCGATGCCTTGATTCCGAAGTGATGCAGCTATCTCCGGCATCAATTCCATGGTGTGATTCACGTTGGAATACCAGACCCGGCAGGAAACTACGCGGNCTTCATTCGCCAGGGCAACGCCGGCGTACCGGGTCGAAGTATCTATCGCCAGCAGCACCTATGAACCTACCTTCTTGCCAGGTGGAAACGCGTCCAACAAACGTTCCAATAGCGGACTGCGCCGATCGGGCCAATCGGCGAAAGATATGGACCGATGGTCACCGGTGCCGGCGTGATCTAAATCGATCCACAGAGCATCTGGTGGAAATATCCCGGCGGCCCGGTCGGCCCACTCCACGACGCAGATGCCGCCTGCAAAGAGCTGTTCGTCCAAACCCAGGTCCCAAGCCTCCTCCGGGCCGCCGATACGGTAAAGGTCCATATGATGCAGGGTCAGGCGTCCCTGGTATCGGGCAGTCAATACAAAGGTGGGGCTGCGCACGTATCCGGACACTCCCAGCCCTTGGGCGATGCCTTGGGTCAAGCAGGTCTTCCCCGCTCCCAGGGGACCGGTCAACAAGAAAATGTCTCCGGCCAGGGCTTGTTCGCCAATACCCCGGCCCACCTCTTGGGTCTGTTCCGGTCCAAGGGTGACTATTCCCGCGGAGAATGGCATAGGTTACCGGAAGTGGTCCCAACCGGCGCCGGACGCCGGCCTCTCGGACCCATCAACATCTAGAACCGATACCCGTCCCGGCTCTCCGGGCAGCAATTCCCCCACCACCGCCGCCCCTTGGGACAATTGAGGCATGACCAAGGCCATGACCTCCGCCGGGGCGGTGAACAGCAGTAGATAATCCTCGCCGCCGCCCAGGGCTAGGTCCAGGTAGTCATCGGGATACGCCTGTTTCAGCAAAGGATGAACCGGCACTTGGCCGGCATGGATGCGGGCGGAGAGGCCGCTGGAACGGCAAAGCTTGGAAAGGTCGTCGGCTAGGCCGTCGCTGACATCCATCGCCGTAACCACACCGGAGGCGGACAGAATACGGCCCTCGGCCACGGCCGGTCGGGGCCGGCGGTGGCATACGCGTAAGTACTCGGCCGCTTCTTCCGAGACTTGATCGGATAGGTTCGAATCATGACCAGCCCCAAGCATCAACCGCAGTCCTCCTCCCGAACTTCCCAGGTATCCGGTTACCGCCACTTGGTCGCCCGGACGAGCGGTGGACCTCAGCATCGGCTGGCCGGCGTGGATACCGGTGAGACCGATGGTAATGAACACCACCGGGGAACGCACCATGTCGCCGCCGACTATGGCGACTCCATGTTCGTTGCTGATCTCCATCATTCCTTCATACAATTGTTCAAGTTCGCTTACCTCCGTTTCCGGCGGCAGGCCCAAGGTGACCAAGGCGTACATCGGCAGCCCGCCCATGGCGGCGATGTCGCTGACGTTGGAGGAGATACACTTCCAGCCCAGGTCCCGCCAAGGGGTAGTTTCACGAGTAAAATGGACC
Organism: Chloroflexota bacterium; assembly: GCA_002710215.1. GTDB lineage: Bacteria > Chloroflexota > Dehalococcoidia > Lucifugimonadales > UBA3495 > UBA11650. The sequence continues at coordinate 24,096 of PAJQ01000051.1, forward strand.
CCTTCCACCACCGTATCCGTGGTGAAGAGTTCGGTTGCCTTGCCGGTTTGCCAAGCAGCGGTATCGTCGCCGTTGTCTACCGTCAGCTTAAAGGACAAGTCCGCCCCATGGTTCGGCCCGCCCCGCTGCTGGACCACCATACGGGTCAGCAGGTCGATAACGCCAAACTCACCCAACTCTTGAATCTCCATAGCCAGTTGATTATATCCCCCAAGACTGGCCGCTCTCAACTTTGGNCGTAAGAAGGGTAGTGATTAGGCGTCCCGCTAAATCATATTTCCAAGGCTATTAAAGTGAAAAACGCAATTGTTAGAATCATAGCGAGTTAGGCGCAAAACGGGTTGACAGTGCCGAGTGCCACAAGTATACTGTCGTTACTCCTGTTCCGAAGGGGNCGGGTTTGGCACTTTAACAGTTGAATAGTGGAAGGAAGCAAGGTTATTTCGATTAGAGAGTTTGATCTTGGCTCAGGGTGAACGCTGGCGGCGCGCTTAATGCATGCAAGTCGAGCGNNCCTCNTGGCTTCGGCCANNATAGGNAAGCGGCAGACGGCTGAGTAACGCGTGAGTAACNTGCCCTTTGGTGGGGTATAGCCTCGNGAAANTGAGGNTAATCCCGCATAAGATCNTTCANNCCNTGGCNNGAAGNATGAAAGCCTTCGGGCGCCAGAGGAGNGGCTCGCGTCCTATCAGGTAGTTGGTGAGGNAANNGCTCACCAAGCCNATGACGGGTAGCTGGTCTGAGAGGANGACCAGCCAGAGGGGGACTGAGACACGGCCCCCACTCCTACGGGAGGCAGCAGCAGGGAATNTTGNGCAATGGGCNAANGCCTGACNCAGCGACGNCGCGTGNGGGANGAAGGCCTTNGGGNNGTAAACCTCTTTTCCAAGGGAAGAGGAAGGACGGTACTTTGGGAATAAGCTCCGGCTAACTACGTGCCAGCAGCCGCGGTAATACGTAGGGAGCTAGCGTTACCCGGAATTACTGGGCGTAAAGGGCGCGTAGGCGGCTTGGTAAGTCTCTTGTGAAAGCTCCCGGCTTAACTGGGAGAGGTCAAGGGATACTACCAGGCTTGAGGGCAGTAGAGGAAGGCGGAATTCCCGGTGTAGCGGTGAAATGCGTAGATATCGGGAGGAACACCAGTGGCGAAAGCGGCCTTCTGGGCTGTGCCTGACGCTGAGGCGCGAGAGCGTGGGGAGCAAACTGGATTAGATACCCAGGTAGTCCACGCCCTAAACGATGAATACTAGGTATTGGGGGTATCGACCCCTCCTGTGCCGTAGCTAACGCGATAAGTATTCCGCCTGGGGACTACGGCCGCAAGGCTAAAACTCAAAAGAATTGACGGGGGCCCGCACAAGCGGTGGAGCGTGTGGTTTAATTCGATGCT
>PAJQ01000052.1 GCA_002710215.1 Chloroflexota bacterium
AAGTACAACTTGTTCTTTTCCAGACCCCGCCACCAGATCTTGTCACGCATCAGGGCGCGGCCGGGGCAGCGGTTGACGCAGACCTGGCAGACCTGGCAGAAAGCGTGGATGCCGTAGTCTATGGGCTTGTCGTAGCTCACCGCGGCGTCGGTGGTCACCGAAACCAGCCGGCATCGGTTGCCCACGTGGGGGGTCAACAGGTAGCCACAAGCGCCCAACTGACCCAGACCGGCTTCCACGAACATGGGGATGTACGGTCCGGGGGAGTCGCCCGATCCAGTAACCTGGGCGTGGTAGCCGTGGGAGCGGATGAAGTTGCCCAACTCCAAGGCTGCGGCGCCTTCCGTCCGGTAGGTGCTGGAGTGAACGATCTCAGCGTCTACGCTTGGGATGGTCTGGGTTGGCTCAAAGTCCTGTTCGTAAGCCAGGCATATTATGTGCGGATAATAGGTGGTGGAGTCTTTCTTGCTGGTGAAGGTATAGCGGTGGTCGAAGGCGGCAATACCGACTTCGATGAATCCCAACTCGCGAGCCTTGTGCTTGATGGCCTCGGTCATATCTTCGCCCGTCGGCTCGACGGTAGGTTCGATCTCCGCAGTCGCGCGAGCAGCCAAAATCAAAGCCTTGTTCAGCTTTTCGTGCTCCTTGCGAATCTCCCGCATCTCGGCATGGAGGTCTCGCATGCTGTTAGCCCAAGTACGCGACGCGCGCTCGGTTACGTTCATGCTTTCCAGAGGATACTCCCGGGCGTACCAGTCAACCTCCCTGTTTTCCAGGGGAATCCCAGGTACCGTTTCCAGTTCTTCGGGCACAGGGATGGAGTAAGTGGGATCGCCCAATCTAACACCGGGCCGGACTACTTCGTGGCCAATCTTTAGCATAACCGTTCCTCCAGGTTTAATAAGTGGTTAAGTCGGTGTTCTGCTTCTCCTCGGAACATTAATCATCCTGGGTGCAAATGTCAAGAGTGTGGGGCTCGTGATTTGAGAAATTTATTCGATTGGACGACATTCGGCATTATATTGACGAATAATGTCGCGGTTTGCCCTCACTCTTGATTATTCGAGCTGTGTGGATTTCTTAACTCCCCCGGCGCCGGGTAATCATGGCGTCGGCCAGCGGGCTGGCGCCCGAACGGACGGCCACGTTCACCAGGGAAGGGAGGGATGAGCCCAGCGCCCTCTCTACCGCCGGGGCGACCTCGTCGGGAATCTGGACGTATTCGGCATAGCCGCCGATGGCTTCCACCATTTTGTCGTACCTGATGAAGCGGAGGTCAGTGCCCACGGCCCGGTCGTAGTAGGCCAATTGGAAGGTTTTGTCGATACCCCATGTGGCGTCGTTGCCCATCACCGTGGTTATAGGCAGGTTGTGCCGGATGCAAGTGTCGTACTCCATGGGGTAAAACCCAAATGCGCCGTCGCCGATGAACACCAGCACCTTGCTATCCGGGTAGGCCAATTTGGCGGCCATGCCGTAGGGTATGCCCGCCCCCAGGTGGCTGAGGGGCCCCAGGCGGATGAAGCGGCCCGGCATCCGCGCTTTCAAGTAAGAGCGGCCCCATTGTACGTAGTCGCCGCCGTCCATGACGATGAAGGTGTCCCGGTCGATCAGATGCTCTATTCTGGTGAAAATGTCCAAGGGGTGCATCGGTTGCTCCCCGGTGGCTTTGGACTGAAGCTCGTCGTTCCAGGCCTTCCGGTCCTGGCCCAGTTGGTCCACCCAGGAAGAGATGTCTTGCTTGCTACTCTTGGCCGCCGCGGCGGTGATCTGGTCCACGATAGCACCCAAGTCTCCCAGCAGGCCGACGGCCACTCCACGGTTTCGCCCGATCTCGGCGGGAGAAGGGTCCGCCTGAATGAGCTTGGCGGCGGTGTTGAATATTTGCCCGTAGCGGTAGCGATGGTCCAATCGCTTCCCCAGCAACAATACGGCATCGGCCTCACGGAACCGGCGGGCGGTGGGATTCAGGGCGCCGTCGGCGTAGCCGAAACACAGGGGATGCTCGTCGTCCAATAGTCCTCGGGCCTGCTCGACGGTGAACACCGGGATCCCGGTGGTTTCGGCCAGCTTCTCCATCTGTTCCGCTGTGATGGAATAGCGGCCGGGGTTTCCCACGATAATCACCGGTTTCTGGGCCTGGCTTAGCAGTGCCGCTGCGTCATCGATCAACGATGGATCAGCTTGGGCCCGGCCCATGGCTCGGTATTCGTGGGGAAGATACTGAGGGAGTTCGTCCTCGGAAATCTCCTGTTCCTGAATGTCTATAGGTAATGTGAGGTGCACCGGTCCCGGCCGGCCGGACATGGCGGTGCGGAAGGCGGTGGCCACGAATTCGGGGATCCGTCGTCGGTCGTGGATCATCCAGGAACCCTTGCTGACCGGAGCGGCCATGGCTACCTGGTCGATCTCTTGGAAGGTGGTCATTCCTTTCTCAGGAAGCTCGGCGGCGCCGGCCACGAAGATCACCGGACTTTCCGATGTGAAGATGGCCGGAAGACCGGAGATAGCGTTGGCGTAACCCGGTCCGCCGGTGAACATGGCCACTGCGGGTTGACCGGTGATCCGCGCGTAGGCGTCGGCCATATGCATCGCCGCCCCTTCGTGGCGGGTGTCGATGAACTCGATGCCTTCGTCGGCAGCGGCGTCCACCAGGGGCAAAATGGTGTCGCCTACTATAGTAAAGATCTTCTGAATGCCTTCTTGCTTCAAGCAACGGATGAACAGGTGCCCACCGGTGAGATTGGCCATTCCTTCTCCTTATGAACCCCGCTCCGGCTATCGCCTAAACGGCGGTATAATCTAGCCGGTGATATAGCTAGTTAGAGCTTACCGGCCCTCTCCCGTGGGCGCAAGAGCGATAGTGGATGACCTAGAACGATGGGCAAGCTGTACGTAGTCGGTACTCCCATAGGCAACCTGGAAGACCTTACCCCTAGGGCGGCGCGAGTATTGGGAGAGGTGAGCCTAATCGCTGCCGAGGACACCCGGGTGACCCGGCGGTTGCTCAGCCACCTTGGCTTACACACGCCCATGGTGAGCTACAACGAACACAATCAACACCTACGGCTCCCGGCGCTGCTGGAGGCACTGGGTTCGGGTGACGTGGCCTTGGTCACCGACGCCGGGATGCCCGGAGTGAGCGACCCCGGCGCCGAGCTGGTGTCCCAGGCCGCCGCCGCGGGTTTCCCGGTGGAAGCGGTTCCCGGAGTTTCGGCGGTAACCACGGCCATGGCGATGTCAGGGATGTCCGGCGATGAATTTCTTTTCTTGGGGTTCCTGCCCCGAAAGGCTCGGGAACGCCGCGCCCGGCTGCAGGAACTAACCCGATCGCCTCATACCCTGGTGATTTTCGAGGCGCCCCATCGTCTGCAGGCCACGCTGAAAGATATCCTAGCCGTCCTGGGAGACCGGGGAATGTCGGTGTGCCGCGAGTTGACCAAGTTGTATGAAGAGGTCTTCCGGGGAAGCACCTCGGAAGCCCTGGACCACTTCCGAGAGCCCCGAGGCGAGTTCGTTCTGGTGATCCGTGGCGCGGCACCAAATCTGGCGGCCGACGGACCGGCCCCAGACCAACTGGAGGAGGCCGCACATTGGCTCGCTTCACTTCGGCATGACGGGGTCCGGGCTAAGGAGGCGGTGGCTCAAGTGTCTGACGCCACGGGCATGACTAAGAACAGGGTGTATCGGATGTGGGTTGAGTCTGGCCGAGCCTCGGGATGATCCCGCGAAAGCTCTTCACCCTGCTCTTTCCATAGAATGCGATTAGCTCTCGGTAATATCTATCCCCTGGATCTCCTGGGTCTCGACGGGCGTGGACCGCTCGCCGCCGCCTCCGGACCTCACTTCCACATTGGCCAGAGCGTCCAAAACCTCAACTCCCGAGGAGACCATGCCGAAGATGGTGTAGTTCGGCGGCAGCCCGGCGTTGGCGCCATGGACGATGAAGAACTGACTGCCGTTGGTATTGGGTCCGGCATTGGCCATGGCCAGGGTGCCCTTTAGGTATTGACGGGACACCGGTTCGTCGTTGAACCGGTAGCCGGGGCCGCCGGTACCGTCTCCCTTGGGGCAGCCTCCTTGAACCATGAAATCTTTAATCACCCGGTGGAACTTGCCGTTGGTGTAGAAACCTTCCTTGGCTAGGAAAACAAAGTTGTTGACCGTGGCCGGCGCGTCGGAAGTCAACAGATCCACGGTGATGACTCCGTGGCTGGTGCGTATCGCCGCCGAATAAGTCTTGCTAAGGTCGATGGACATCTCCGGCGGCTGGGAATATTGCTGCGTCATGCATCCTCCTGATTGGCCTTGGCGGCCATTGCTGGGGATTCTAACATCTGAGCGCTTTCCAGTCTAAGGCGACTAGGAGAATAGGGGGCCGGAAATCAAAGAAGGCTCCCAAACGGGAGCCTTCTTACTTGGTAAATTTATGAATTCTTGCCTAACCCCGGCGGTGGGTCATGGTCTCGGCCCAGGCCACGATCTTGGGCAACGCGGCGTCCACGTCTTTCTGGTCGATGTCGCGGGCGATCTCATCGGCCTCGCATCGAATCAGCATGATGGGTAACCGGTTCTTGATCTTGTCCAACGTCCAGGCCAGAGCGTCTCCTTCAGCGGTGAAATCCAGCATCAGCCGGTCGTTCTTCTTGACGGTGGAATTGCGGTAGTGATAATGAGGCGCCACCCGGAAACAGTCGAAGCGCAACAACTCCTTGTCGTCGTTAGCTATGGAGTTGCCGTAGACGTGGATGCACACTCCTTCTTCCTCGCCGCCGTGGAGGACACGGTACTCCAGCCCGAAAGTGACTGCTCCCGCCGGTATCAGCTCCTCGCCGCCGCCGGTTTCGCCCCCCATCTGGGCATGCATTACTTGCTGTGTCATGTGTCCCTTCCTCCTTCTGAGGCCCCTATCGCCGGTTAATAATATAGAGGCGGGGCCGGTTGCGGCCGCCAGGGAAGCCGCTTATTGGGGATTATAAACCGAAATCTAGTTCTGCTCCAACTCCCTTTTATTGGCGGCAGGAACAAAGAGGGTTCACAGGTTTGCCAGCTTAAGTAGTGGTTTATAATTTAGAAGTAACAGATAGACGTCGCTGGCCTGGTGCTTAACAAGCAAGGTTTCACGTACGTTGGTCCATCCTCCAGTGTCTGGCATCTAATTTCATGAGGGTGTTCCATCATGGTGCCCTATCTCAGGAGGTTGATCTGTGGAGATATTCGATTACATGGGGTCCTACGGCTACGAACAGTTGGTGATGTGGTCCGATCCGGCGACAGGGCTGAAAGCGATGGTCGCGATCCATGACACAACACTAGGTCCGGCCTGTGGCGGTCTCCGGATCTGGCCCTATGAAACAGAGGAGCAGGCTATCCAAGACGTGCTGCGGCTGTCACGGGCTATGACATATAAGTCGGCGGCGGCGGATCTGCCGTTGGGAGGTGGCAAGGCGGTCATCATCGCGGACTCGCATACGCAGAAAAACGAGGCCATGCTGAGGGCTTTAGGACGGTTTCTGGATACCCTGGGCGGCCGGTACCTGGTCACCACGGACGTCGGCAGCACCGGGCGCGATCTGGAATACATCAGCCAGGAAACCCAATATGTTGTGGGGCTGCCCATCACCGCAGGGGGCAGTGGCGACACTTCCATCATGACGGGACTGGGCATCTACATGGGGATGAAAGCCTGCGCCAAGGAGGTTTGGGGTAGCGACTCCTTGCAGGGGAAAAGGGTGGCCATGCAGGGGTTTGGCAAGGTCGCAACCTATACCGCCCATCACTTNATCAAAGAAGACTCCCAGATCGTGGTCACTGATATAAATGAAGAGGCCTTGGACCGGGCCAGNAAGTTGGGCTTGCCGGTGGTGGCTCCCGACGAGATTTACGATGTGGAGTGCGACATCTTTTCCCCCTGCGCTTTGGGTGGAGTGATCAACCCGGACACCATCCCCAGAATCACCGGGCGGGTGATCGCCGGTGGGGCCAACAACCAGTTGTTAACCGAGGCCGATGGAGAAGAGTTGCATCGCCGGGGCGTCTTATACGCGCCCGATTACTTGATCAACGCCGGGGGCATCATCAACGTGTCGGCGGAGATCGGCGCCCTTTATAACGCCGATAGGGCTCGGGAAAAGACTGAGAGGATCTACGAAATCATGTCCAGGGTCGCCCAAGTGTCCCAAAAGGAAGAGATTTCGACAGCCAAGGCCGCCGATCGCATAGCCGAGCAGCGGCTGGCGTCCGTCCGTGCGATCAAACCCATATATCGAGGGCGCTGACCCGAGCCGTGTTAAGCGGCCTGCTGACCAATACAATCAAAAAAAGACCGGAGCAGGAGGTGTTCAATAGACAACCCGCTCCGGTCTGGTTTTTTAGCTTGGCTGTTCCAAGACCGGGAATCTAATTTCGTCCTGGAACTCCTGGGAAATCCAGATCGCCCCTGATTAGCTGGCCTTGCTCTCGGCCTCGAACGCACATTCACGGTGGGCCCCGTCGCAGAAGGGTTTGCCCCCGGACTGGCCACACCGGCAAAGAGTTACCCACTGCCCCTCGGGTTGGCTGTAAGAGTTGCCGTCTTTGTCCACCAAGTCGAAAGCGCCGTATACCCGCATGGGGCCGTTTTCCCGAATCTCAATCTTGACGTCTGCCATGTTATCCTCCTGTAGCTTGTTCGTACGGGTCGAGGATATCCTCGGACCCGGGATGCTGGCGGTAGCCACCAGGCTGTGCTGGCTAGTCTGCCATTTAGGGTGCGGAGTGTCAAGCGGAGCCTCACATTCTCTGGTTCACCACACCACAGAGGTTGCGTAGGTATGCGGCATGCAATAGACTATGGCACTCGCGAGCTAAATCGAGAGGCGGCAGCAATGGCAAAATACCAGCATAACGGTGCCGGTCCTATTCTAGAAGTTCGAGATTTGAGGACCCATTTCATGACCAGGCAGGGCTTGGTGCGGGCGGTAAACGGGGTTAGCTTCGAACTTGAGAAAGGAGAGACTCTGGGCCTTGTTGGCGAATCTGGCTCCGGCAAAACTATCACGTGCCTCTCCATCCTCCGGTTACTCCCACGGGGTGGTCAAGTGGTCGGCGGCGAGATCATCTTAGAAGGCCAGGACATCCTTAAGACCTCCGAGGACGAGATGGGGCGTCTCCGGGGCAAGAAGGTCGGGATGATTCTCCAGAACTCCATGGCCGCCCTGGACCCGGTTTTCAGCATCGGGACCCAGATCGCCGAGCCTTTGGTGGCCCATCAGGGGTTGCCCTGGAAGCGGGCTCTGGCAGGCGCAATCGACCTGCTGCGTATGGTAAAGATCAATGACCCCGAGGTAAGGGTTCGGAATTATCCTCACGAACTGAGCGGAGGGATGCGCCAGCGCTCCTCCAGCGCTGCTTCAATAGGACCACACCCAGACGTGCTAATCGCGGATGAGCCTACCACCGCGCTGGACGTGACCACCCAGCGTCAATACCTGGATCTGTTGAAGGAACTGCAAAAGGCAACTGGGATGGCCATAATCTTTATAACCCATGACATCAGCATAGTCGGCAATCTATGCGACAAGTTGGCCGTTTTCTACGGTGGATTAGTGGTCGAGTACGGCTCCAAGGATCAAGTCCTCAATAATCCCTCGCATCCTTACACCAAAGCTTTATTGAAAGCGTTGCCTATTTTGGGGGAAAAGAGGGAGCGCCTGCAAACGATTCCGGGTGAGCCACCTCACGCCGGTAATCTGCCCCCCGCTTGCCCCTTTCATCCACGTTGCGAGCAGGCGATGGATAACTGTAAAGAAGGGGACGCGCCGCCGATCTTTGACCTCGGATATGGCCACCAGGCCAGGTGTTGGTTGCTAGAGAAGGATGATGAACAATACAGTCGTTGAAATCCGAAACCTGGTCAAGCATTTCCCTGTTAAGACCGGTGTCATCATGGGCCGGACCATTGGGAACGTCAAGGCGGTGGACGACATCTCCTTCGGAGTGTCCCAAGGCGAGACGTTTGCTTTGGTCGGTGAATCTGGATGTGGCAAGACCACCGTGGCCAATCTGATACTTAAACTTTTGGACCCGACTTCCGGCGATATTTTGTTTCAGGGAAAGTCCTTGGATAGGGCATCCGGTTCGGAGATCAGGCAGTACCGGAAATCTGTCCAAGCAGTCTTGCAGGACCCCTACGGAGCATTAAATCCCAGGATGCGTGTGGGTCACATCGTTGGGGAACCGTTGGAAGTTCATGGATACGGCAGAAGTGAAAGAACCAGGCTTGTGCGGGATGCTCTGAGGTCCGTCGGCTTGCCTGAAACCAGCGATTCCCAGTTCCCCCACGAATTCAGCGGCGGTCAACGGCAGCGAATCGGGGTTGCCAGAGCACTAACTCTGGACCCCTCTCTCATCGTTCTCGACGAGCCTGTATCCAATCTTGATGTCTCCATTCGGTCTCAAGTGCTTAATCTGCTCAAGGACGTCCAAGATCAACGGGGTATTTCCTTTATTCTGATCAGCCACGACTTGGCATCGGTCGAGCATATGAGCCATAGGATCGGCGTCATGTATTTGGGCAAACTGGTGGAGTTGGGTGGCGCCGAGCAGATTTGCGATGATCCCGCGCATCCTTACAGCGCTTCTCTGGTGGCGGCGTCCACCCCACCGGGACGCACTCCGCCCTGGCAGATCCCGATCGTAGGCGAAGTGCCTAGCGCGATGGAAACGCCCAGCGGATGTGCCTTTCATCCCCGTTGCATTTACGCGATGCCCGTTTGCAGTCAAGTTGCTCCATCCCTGACTAAGCTTCCCGATGGTCGCCAAGTGTCCTGCCATCTCTACCCCGACCATATCGGTAGCATCGACAAAAGCGCTTCACTTCCTGGTCTTGAGTTTACAACCTCGACTATCGGGGACGGTGGGCCGGAAGTTAGACCCGTGGAATAGCTATTCCTGTGAGTCAAGAGTAAGCCAGATTGCCCTAATTCGTTTGTTCGTGTAGGGCGGCTATCTCGGACTGCATGCCTGCATTTCTACAATTGTCGTCTGGTTGGGTCTGTCCGGTCTCGGAGCCAATCCCCCACCAAATTGCATGACATAACCAGCATGGTGATGGCTAACCCCGAGAACACTGGGGACCACCAAGCTATAAAGACGTACTGTTGGGCGTCTTTCAACATGCTGCCCCAGGAAGGATCCGGCCTGGGCACCCCTAGACCCAAGAAACTGAGTGAAGACTCAGTGATGACCGCCAGACCGATTTCCAGGGTTAGCAGGACCAGCAAAGTGTTGATCACATTGGGGAAGACATGGCGGAGCATGATGCGTGGGCGGCTGGAACCCGCAACCCTGGCCAGGCGCACAAAATCTGACTCCATCAATCGGAGGACCTCTCCCCGGATAACCCGGGCGAAACCCATCCAGCGTAAGAGCCCGATCACCAGGATCACATTGGTTATGCTGGCCCCCATCAGGGCAACCACCATCAACGCTACCATCAGGTATGGAAGGGCCATGAACCCGTCGGTGATGCGCATCAAGACTGTATCTACCCATCCCCGGAATACCCCGGCGATGAGAGCTACCAGAGTACCAACGCTCGCTGCCAGGAAGACTGCAATCACAGCGACCCTCACTGATATCCGAGCCCCATAGATCGTTCGACTTAGGATATCGCGACCCTGATTGTCGGCCCCCAGCCAGTGGGCTTTACTAGGCGGTTCAAGGATTGCGGTGAAATCCGTTTCAATCGGGTCGTAAGGGGCGATAACGGGAGCGAAGGCAGCACATAAAAGGGCGAACACAATGAAGGCCAGTGAAAATTTGGGAGCGCCACGGAGCCTTGCATTGGCCCGGCGCAAGGGTTCCGGTATTAACCCACTGATCCCGCGGGGTTGTCGTAGAATCGCCTCGTTGTCGGCGCCTCTTAGCATTGCAATAGCTCCCTTCGGTTACTAGCCCACTCGTATGCGAGGGTCGAGCCAGGCGTACATCACATCAACAAAGATGTTTACGCATAAAACAAAAGCGGCGGAGAAAAATATTACTGTCTGGGTAGTGGGGTAGTCTCGCTGAATTAGTGAGTCAACCAGCAGACGTCCCACCCCCGGCCAGGAGAAAATAGTCTCGGTTATGACCGCTCCCGAAATAAGCCCGGCGAAATTTACGAAGAACAGTGTGAACACGGGTATGGACGCGTTCTTGAATGCGTGCTTCCAAAGGACTAGCCGCGGCGGAAGGCCCTTGGCCCTGACCATCTTGATATAGTCAGACTCTAGGACCTCCAGCATGGTGGAACGGGTTATTCTCATATGCGATGCTATCAAGAAAAACCCCAGGGACGTAGCCGGCAGGATCAACCGTTTTAATGCCAGGCCGTCGACTCCACCTGCACTGGGCAGCCATCCCAGATAGACGCTGAACAAAAGTATCAGCAATATGCCCACCCAGAAGATGGGCATAGACTGGGCCGAAATCGCTAGCACTTTACCCAGGCGGTCGAAGATAGAATCAGGTCTAGACGCCGATATTGCCCCAATCGTAACGCCTATCACTATGGCGATCAACAGGGCGCTGCCGCCCAGATGGAGAGAGGCGGGGAGCCTCTCCCCGACTACTTCAACGGTAGGACGCCGGTCAAAAGCCATAGCGTTGCCCAGGTCGCCCTGCAAAAGCTTTGTATTGTACTTCCAGTACTGCTCAATTAGGGGCTTGTCAAATCCATAGGCCTCCGTCATCAATTTGTAATCCTCGGGAGTGGCGTCCTCAGGCAGCATGTAATCTATGGGATTGCCTCCACCTAGCCGGAGTATAAAAAAGACGGCCACACTGATCAAGTACAGCGTGATTAGCCCATGCAGTATCCGAATGATGATGAAACTACCCAACTTTGGCTCCTTCGCCCGAAACCTTCAATAGACTAACGGCGTGTAAAGCATTCCATTAGGAGTTGCGATTTCGTTAATCCAAAGGGGGCGCTGATGATTTCAGCGCCCCCTTTGGATTAAACGTACCACCAACTACGTTGCAATCTGTCGAAACGGTTCCCCGTCAGTCCCGCAGGGTTATCAGATCCAAGTGCTTGAAGTGTGGCGAGAACCGCACGGTGGGATGGGCCAGCACACGGTCAGTGTAACCCATCACCAGAGTCATTCCGTATAAGGGGAACGTCTCGTTCAAGGCTAACACCTTGTCCTCTATCTCAGCGATCAGTCTAAGTTGTTCGTCATTGTCGGTGGTCCGCTGGAGAACAAACGTCAGGTCTGCGATTTCAGGAACTGTGACCCCTGTATAGCCTGAGGCAGGCCGATACAAAACAGCCTCCCGACCGCTGTGGTCTTGACGTCCCCAGGTCCTCATCGACACCTGGGTCCATTTGAGCCTGTTGAATCGGAAGCCGTTGACGAAGTCCGATGGATCGTGTTCTTCCCAGGTCACCTTTACCCCAATGTCCTTCCAGTAACTGGAAACGGCGTCCACGATCTCGGGTATGCCGGGCCGGCCAGCGAACTGACCGAAGTGACCGGTGATCTCGAAGCCATCGGAGTAACCAGCTTCAGCCAGAAGCCTCTTGGCCATTTCCGGATCGAATGGGGAAGGGTTGAACACCACATTCTCCCTCGCTCCGAACGACCCGGCGTGCCAGATGGAGCCGATCGGGAATGACATTCCGAAATGCGGCCCTTTGGATATGGCCCGCTTGTCGATGGCTAGATTGAGCGCCTGCCGCACGCGGGAGTCCAAAGTAGGATCCTTTTCGAACCCCTCCGGGAATGGGAAATGGTTGATCTTAACCCCAAGTTTGTCCACTCGGCCCTCAGGATACTTAGACTGTCTGAGCCGGTACGGTAGATTAAAATCTAGCACGAGCATCCCATTGGCCATATAAGTCTGGGTCCAGAGGTCCCCTTTCCCCGGATTTATTCCCCTGTCGGAATCCTCGGAACGGACTATTCCCTTCGCTACTGGCCAGGGAACATTGTAGACAAAGTCTGCCTGTTTGCTCTTCAGCAGGGCATAGCGGGCGGCATGATCGGGCACGGTGAGCATTTCGAAAGTTTCGTACTGAGGCTTGTGGTACCAGGCGTAATCGGCCCAGAAGTCCTCCCACCGGTCGAAAACGATCCGAACCCCTGGATCCCATTCAGCGATGATGAAGGGGCCACCACCGGCTGGGTCTTTGAGGTATTCTTTTGGCCCTTTGTGGAGGGTGGCGGGGTTGCCGGCCCACCATCCATGGTAGCCATTTCCACCTAGTTCCCACATAAATATGGGCTTGGGACCCTTGGTCGCGACAAATATCTCCGTCGGGCTAATTACTTTCATACCCTCAGGGTCGACATTGGAAATAGTCCGGCCGCTGGTCCAACTAGGTTTGTCGTAGCCGTACTTCGCGTAGTCCCACCCGATACCGATAAAATTGTCGTACAAGGCTTGGGCATCGGCGGGGCTGCCGTCCTGGAACTTGGCCTTGGGGTTGAGTTTAAAAGTGATTCCTTTTTCGGTTTGCTCGAAGGTTTCGGCCCAATAGGCGGCTATATCCCCGTTGGGGTGCTGCCGCATGATACCAAGGTTGAATAGGTCTTGTAGAAAGGTAGTGCCGGCAAGCTGCCACGGGTTGAGGTCGCTGCCGCCCCAGCTATCCGTAGCCATGGTGAACTTGCCTACCGACTCGGGGACGCCGTTCTTCCCGGCTTGCGGATACGCCTCCAGAGATCCCGCTTTTGGCCGCGCGGGCTGTGCGGTGGGTACAACCATCCTCTCCACCACAATCTCAATTGGGACCTCTTTGATAATCTCTTTGACAATCTCCCTCACCACTTCCTTCTCTACCGGGACCTCTTTGATGACTTCCCTAATAACTTCTTCTTTCACCACTACCTGCTTTTCGACAGGCACTTCCTTGATTACTTCTTTCTCCACGATCACTTCTTTTTCTATTATCTGAGGCTCTGCGGCGGTACCACCGCAGGCCACGATGACCGATAGGAGTAACACGAGTGATACAGAAATTAAAATTTTAGAACTTGTCCAGTGGTTACTCATGCAGAGAACCTCCTTGTAGGCGAGGTCGAACGAGTGTAGGCCTGGGTTCGGCGGCCAAGTCTAACAGAAGCTAATTAAAGAGTCAACGTGACCTCCATGATGTAGTAATCACCGTTGGCTTATCGACACCTCTGATCTACATATCGATTCCTTAATTGATACCGGTAATGAGACACCGGCTTCCAGAATGGAGAATCTCATAGCTGAGAAACGGATGCCGTGTCCCCACCAACAAACTGTGACCGGGGAATCTTGGTGTGGAGATGATTCATCCGAAGCCTACGTTAAGGCCAATGCATCCGGTAGCCACGACCCGGAATGACTCTGGGTTGATGGAGGCGGTGACATTAAGTGCGCCGTGACAGATTCTCAGGCCCAGTGGTGATCTCCGAAACGGACCGTGAAGCGTACTTCTCTATGAACATCAAGGAAACATAGGAAGCAAGGCACCTTTAACTATGGAGGGCGGTGACCCGCCAGCGGGATCACCTGTTGCTTAGCAATTTTTTGGCCGAGCGTTCCCGTTCGAGCAAGGCTTACTTTCTTTACAGTCTCCAATGCTAACCACCGAAGTCACCGTATTGCCGTACTACTCGGTGGGAGAGCACCACCATGGCCACGGGGTTTGAGCTTAAGTATTGGCGACGAATGTAGGAATTCGGCTTCGTCCCCCAAGTGAATAGCGTAGATTACCGGGCCGGTAGCCGTCACTGAAACACTGCCCATGGAGCACTCCGAGATAGTCTAGGCGACCCGGGCACCCGTGAACGTTGCGAACGATTGATGCATGAGGCATTCCAGCCTCCGCCGAAATGTCGAGCATTTATGTGATACAGGATGGCAAGGACACTCTACTTGACGATATAGGTGCGTGTCGGGTAAATTCAGGGTATAGGATTTGGTCTGAAATTTATTAGTCAAGGAAGGTTACGGTATGCCGCTATACGAATACCACTGCCCGACCTGTAACCACAAGTTCGACAAGTTGCAGTCCATGAACGCTTCCGGCGCCGACTGTCCCAACTGCGAGCAACCGGCCAAGCGAATCATCTCCGTTTTTGCCGCCGTGTCCGGCAGAGAGTCCGGCGACACCGGATTCAGCCCACTGCCGCCGATGGGTGGTGGGGGATGTTGCGGTGGTGGTTGCGGCTGCGGACATTAACCGGTAATCTTGATTCAATCCAAATTATCGACCTCTAAGGGTGCCGCCCCCAACGATGATTCATACCCGGGGCGGTGCGCCTTTCTACTCCGGGAATCTCCTTTAGGCTAACACGGCACCCCTTTCCCCGCTCGGCGAGTCCATAGCAGGTATCCCCCTGAAGCCAGCGTTAACGCCACTGCTCCGGACACCGTTGATGCAACGACTCTCATGGTGGCGTCGAACCAGAACCCCTGGGGAAATATGATTACCAGGTAATCCCGGCGCGGGTCCAGTTGCCAGAGGTCGTTGGCGAAAGCCAACTGGTGGAATCTCAAAAAAAGAGTGTCAAATCCGGATAACGCTAAGATTCCCACCGCCACCACCAAGATCCCCATCAGAGCCACCCCCCGGATGACCCTTTGGGCCAGTTCCCCAAGGAAACGAGGTCCATTGACGGCCAGCCCCCAGGACGTATTCGCCATCAAGTAGATTCCTGACATGGCGGCGGCGGCATATACCCACCAGACCAGCCGCTTTACGTCGTGCATGTGCTTGACTTCTCGTTGGTTGAATATCTCCCGTTCTTCCCCGTAGACCTGGGTTTTCACCAACAGGGGCTCATCGGTGGAGTTGAAGTAGTGCCTGATCTGTCCGGCGACGTGGCGCAGGTCCTCCTCGGTGATGCCGGTGGCCAGGGAAATGCGGTACTTCTGGAATCCCCGGTTGTAGACGCTGGGGTCGTTGAACGCCCAGGCCACGCTGGCGGTGACCAGAAACAGGGGCACGGCGAAGACGAAAAGAAAGGCTGGGATCCAGGCTACCCGGTTCATCCTAACTCCTGATCGGTGATCCTAAAGGTATCACCCGTTGTCTTGTGAAGCAACGCGGTCCACGCCTATAATTCGTCCATGAGCAACAAACAGATTCCACAAGGAGATCTGGGTAGCTTCCAAACCTTTATGGACATCGTCGAAACACTCCATGCTCCGGGGGGCTGCCCCTGGGACCGGGAACAGACCCATGAGTCCTTGAAGAGAACCCTGTTGGAAGAGTGTTACGAGGTGTTGGAAGCCATCGACCAAGGCGACCCCCAAAGCCTGTCGGAAGAGTTGGGAGACCTGTTGCTGCAGGTGGGCTTCCACGCCGTGATCGCTCGGGAAGCGGGAGAGTTTTCCCTGACGGACGTGTTGACGCACATAAACGAAAAGCTGATACGCCGGCATCCCCACGTGTTTAGCGATGGGACCGCCTCCGACGCCCAGGAAGTGGAGGCCAACTGGGAACAGCTGAAGGCAACTGAGCGAGCCCAAGAAGGGGGACGAAGGTCGCCGGTCGAAGGCATTCCAAGTGAGCTTCCGGCACTGACCTACGCCCAGTTGATGCAGGACCGGGTGGGCCGGGCCGGCTTCGAGTGGGAAGACATCTCCGGCGTGCTGGATAAGGTGGCTGAAGAGGTGGAAGAGTTGCGCCGGGCGGTCACCGAGGAAGAGAAGGTACATGAGTTGGGCGATCTGATGTTCACTATGGTTAACCTATCCCGCTGGATGAACATCCACGCCGAGGACGCCCTGCGCCAAGCCAACCGCCGCTTCCAGGGGCGCTACCTTCAGATGGAAGAACTGGCGGACCAACGAGGCCAGGACTTCAACGGCCTGCCTTTAATGGAGAAGGAGTCATTGTGGCAAGAGGCGAAGGGTTTGGAGGGCGGTTAGGGTGCAATAATCGCCTTTGCAAAACCCGTGATTGCTTTCATCCCACCAACCGGTCCTTTTTTTGGCACCCAATACTACAGCCAACAGAGGTTCCCCTTTTGTTCTGGCCGGCTAGCTTCATCCTTTTTAAAGTGAACCGAGGACCCCGATTATTTGATTGCCCTGCATTGCGCAATATTGCAAGACTGCAATGA
>PAJQ01000053.1 GCA_002710215.1 Chloroflexota bacterium
ACCCAACCACCGCTTCCTCCGCCTCCAAGTCGTGGGGAAGGAGTTTCTCCGCGTACATCAGTCTATTTTGTACTTCCTATTCTTCGATTTCCGCCGCTACATGAATCGTTGCCTGGATCTCGCTGGAGAACCGTAATACCATGTCGTACTCGCCCGGCTCGCGGATGGTCTCGGCCGAGTCCAGAAGTCTTCGGTCGATCTCTCTACCCACCGCCGAAGCTATTTCTGAAGCTATCCTGGTGCTGGTGATCGCGCCGTAATACCGGCCCGTAGGTGTTACCCGCGCGGTGATCGTGACGGTAGTGTCGTCCAAAGCGGAGGCCAATTCCTCCATCGACTTCGTTTCCTGGATCCGGGTTTCGTCTCCCGCGGCCTTGATCTTGTGAAGCCGTTTCAAAACCTCCGGAGTGGCTACTTGCGCCAAACCTTGGGGAATCAAGTAGTTTCGGGCGAATCCGTCGGCGACCGTTTTTATCTCCCCGGCTCGGGCCTGGTTGAGCACATCTTGAGTGAAAACGACTTCCATGGTGGTCACTTCCTTAACACATTGGCTGAATTAACTTCTATTATAGTCCAGCCAACCCCCCGGAATACACCTGTCTATTTCAGGGGAGGAAAAAGTGCCGGAGGCATGTCACCATAGGTGACACTCACAAAAGCGTCGGCCCCACCCAACACCCAGGGTCCCATCCCTCCGGCTGGCACACGATAAGTCACCCAGCCTTGCCTCTGTCAAGGGGATAAACAATGAATTATTGAGCCCAGCCATCGAGTTTTCAGTCGTGAAGTGGTCAAAGTCTGATCAGTCAAATTGCGGAACTAGTAATCCAGTTTGACGGTTATCGTACAGGCTACTACAATCTTCCCGCGATGGAGTCGAAATCCCCCCTGCCCCACTTTACGAAAGGGGGGAACTAGGATTCGGGAAAAACGAAAGTAAGGTGGGGACGTGGAACACCCCATGGCGTTCTGATGAGTGAGGCAGTGCCAGAATGCCAGAGTCTCGGTAGCGATCACGGAGAGTTGTTGTGAGTTTTTCCGAAGACATTGAACGGACGGCATTGCCGGTGCGGCAGGCCATTTTGGCGCATCCGTTCATCACCGGCGTGGGGGACGGCACGCTGCCGGTGGACAAGTTCAAGTATTACGTGCTGCAAGACTATGTCTATCTCATCGACTATAGCCGAGTGCTTGCTTTGGCCTCAGCCAGGGCACCGGACCTGGAAACAATGAGCTGGTTCGCCGGATTGCTGGATGAAACGCTCAAAACGGAGATGGAACTGCATCGAAGCTACTGTGGTGAGTTCGGCATCACCAGGGAAGAGCTGGATGCCACCCGCCCGGCGCCCACGACCGTGGGGTACACTAGTTTTCTGCTGAACGTGGCCCACCAGGGTTCTTTCTCGGAACTTGTTGCCTCTCTGTTGCCTTGTCAGTGGGGTTACTGGGAGATAGGGGAACACCTTGCCCGCCAGGGCCGGCCTGAGGGGGCGCCGCTGTACTCCCAATGGATCGATATGTACGCGTCTGAGGAGTTTGCCCAGTTGGCGCAAACGGTGCGGGAAATGGCTGACCGGCTGGGACAAGCGGCCGGCCCCGGCGAACTGGCTGCCATGGGTAAAGCTTACCTAACCAGCCTCCGGTTTGAGCACCGGTTTTGGGAGATGGCCTACACTCTGGAGGATTGGGGAGCCTAGGGCCCGTCAATCTGAATGTGGTGGCCCGACTGGTTGTCATACCACCCTGTCATTCCGGCCGCGTCGTCCCAACCTTGTCATTCCGACCGGAGGGAGGAATCTCGAGCAGCTCCACTCCTCGAAATGACAGGCTATGGCCTTTACCTGGAATAACAGGCTGTGGCTTTGACGTGAATTGACAGGTTGCCGCTTTTATCCGATCAGCGCAGGTCTGGATTGCTAGACCTTGACGGCCCGGAAAACCAAGCAAGGCCACGAGAAATCGATATCTCCGTTTGAAGGTTGGATCTGAAACGCTTCCCTAGCGCCGCCGGGCGCTTGGAGAAAGTCATTACGCAGGGCGGTGGCCTCGGGTTCGGGGACGACGGTGCGGGCAACCCACTCGTTAAATCTCAAGAAGATGCGAGCGCCTTCCTGCCGCTCCACTTTCAGGCCCCGGTCAGCCAGCATGACGTTAATCTCGGATATCTTCCGGTTTCTGACGTGACTGAAGTCCCGCCGCAGTTCGATGTCGTTCATCCAACGGTCCACTTCGTCGTCTTCGGGGCAGACGCTGTCCGCCATTACAAAAACGCCTCCCGTTTTCAAAACCCGGCGCACTTCGTCGAAGGCCCGGTTAATGTCGCTGAAATGGTGCCCGGCCACTCGGCTGGTCACCAGGTCCAGGCTGTCACCGGCAAATGGCAATGACTCGGCGACGTTCCGGCTCAAGCGTAGATTCTCCAACCCGCGTTCCCGGCCCAGTCGCCTGGTCTGCTCCAACATGGGCCGTGTTGGGTCGGTGGCCACCACGCGGTTAGAGAATTGGGCCATGGCGAAAGCGGTGAACCCAGCTCCCGTCCCCAAGTCCGCGGCCCAACCGTACGCCTCATTGTCGGACCGTGCGGCCAACCTTTGTAATACGTCCAAACTATCGTCGCGGACATGCACCTGACTGGTTGCGTAGACCCCGGCCTGGGGGCCGAACATTCTTTGGGCGTTGCCGGACACCGGTGTATTCCCATCGTTTTGGACCATAAATAGACCGGCTACCTCCGGCGAAAAATCAACAAAATATCCGCGAATATGCGGACATGAATATTATGGCCGATACCGGCAGGCGCCGCAACCGGGTTGGGCCAATTGCTCACCCGGCTATCAGATGTCCCGCCGGGAAGTTAAGAACTGGTCGGCGTCCCTTTGATTGCGCAACTCAATGAACTCCACCTCAGGGTAATCTCTGTCATCGAAGATGGCCCGAAATTGATTCCGGCGAAGGCGATAGGTCATGAATACCCACAACAGTATTGATTCCCGGCTGAAAAAAGACCGTCTTATTGTTTCCTTGTTTTCCGAGAATATTGTCTGGCGGCCGACACTACGGATCAAGGTTCGGCGAAACGCCCGCCAAAGGACCACTGGGAAAGAATAATTCAGCCATACCACCGTGGTGGCCCGTGGTCAGACGATGTCCCGTACCATGGCATAATTGCCATCTACCACCCACCGGCCCGCCGCCACCGCTGCTTGGGTGAGCTCCCTGAATTCATCATCATCCCGTTCTTGCTAGCCCGGAAGCCAGTGTATGGCGTCCAGTTCGATGTGTGGGGCCTGTAATATGGTGGCCACACGCCGGGCCATGGTGGTCTTGCCCGAGCAACTGGGGCCGATGATTACTACTCGTTCCAACTTAATTCGTGCCCATGATCAGAGAAGCGCGTCTCCAAGTGATGCTATTGGCGAGGGCGGCCCAGCGTCTGCAAAACAAGTTCATGAGGATCCTGGGCTAGTCTAACAGGCGTAATGGCCGTGACATGGTACAATCACCTGGCGATAGCAACGTCTGTTTAAAGGCGTAAGAGGTGCGGCTACATGAGTAAGTTTCGCATTCAACCCCACAGCCGATTGCAAGAATGGGTGGCCGAGGAAAAAGGGTATTTCACAGATGAGGGATTGGATTACGAGTTCGTCCACGGACGCCTGCTTGGCCCCGGCGAAACCTCCCCCGTGCCCGTGGGTGGTCTGCCTGGTGGACCGGTGGAGGTGAAAAGCGGCGCTTTTGAAAGCATGGAAGCCGGACGGGCCTGCGACGTCAGCGCCGCCTGTCACTGGGCAGTAAGTCATGCTTCGGCGCAAGGGCACGGCCTCATGTGGGGTCACGCCTACTCTATCACCCCTTCGGGACTGTATACTGCTCCGGAAAGCGGCATACGGACCGCTGCAGACTTGAAAGGCGTGGAGGTGGGCGTAGGCTACCACTCAGGCAGCCATTTCTCGACACTTCAGGCGCTGGAGAAATTTCTCAGCCCCGACGATATCAGGCTGAGATTCGTCGGCGGCCCCAACGACCGGTTGTCGTTGCTGCTGGAACGGGAAATTCCGGTAGCTAACGTCTTCGGCGCGCAGCTTTACACCATGGAGCAGCAGGGATTCCGGAAAGTGGTGGACACCACGTTTATGATTGGCTTCTTATTCTCCGCTCATGCCAACATCGATGACGTGACGGCCTACTTCAAAGCCTTGCAACGGGCGCAGCGTGACATAGACCGTGACCCGGCGCTATACAAACATTATTTCCTGAATGAGCTGCCGGAGCGCTTCCATGACCTGGTAGATATTCAGGGATTTGGGCCAGGCGAGCGGTTAGTGTTTGAGCCATACACCAAGGAGATGTTCGACGATACGCACCGGTGGATGGCATCTTGGAAGCTCTTCCCCGACACCCGTGAACATTCCTATGAAACAGCAGTGGTTGCTTAAGAGACTGTCATTTCACCGCAGAGACGCAGAGTACGCTGATAGTTTCGAAAAACCTAAAAACTCAGCGCTCTCTGCGTCTCTGCGGTAAATACTAGGTCCGGCGACCCTTTTGTCTCTTTACGACGCGGTGGACCAGTTGACGCCGTTCAGGACGATCTGCTGGAACTCCGGTGATTCGAAGCTCTTTCCATCGTGGCCCAGCAACAGGGTGAAAACCTTGCCCTGGCCATATCGGCGTGTCCAACCTAGAGGGAAGGTCCCGCCGGGCATGTCTTTGGGTGCCCGGTCCGGACCCCAAGGATGTGTCCCGTTTTCCGTATGGCCGGTGAGGAACACGTCGTTTCCCTCGGTGATTGCCAATCCCATGTAAAGCTCGTCGTCGGTGTCGAATTCGACGACCCCATTTACTCCAGGATGGCCGGAGTTGCTGATGTTGACGGTGAACCGGCCGTAGGGGGGATGGAAGCTGGTTCCGGAGATCCAACCGCCCCCGGTGATGTCGTGGTATTCCGGCCAACCGCCGGGCAGGCAGGTGGAGATGTGGAGACAGACAAACCCCTTGCCAGAGCTGATGAAGTCTTTCATCCCGTTCTGCTCGCTGCTCGACAAAGCCCATTCGCCGAAGTCCGGTATGTTCTCCCGGCGGGTATTGAACACCAGGGCGTCGTAGCTATTCAGGTCCGGCGCATTAGCTAGTACCGAGGGGTCTTCGGTGACGGTGATGTCGTGGCCGGCGCCTTTCAAAAAACGCTCCAAAACCGGGGTGGATTCTTCGTAGGGATGTCTTCCTCCTGAGATAACCAGCAGTTTCATCTTGATATCCTCCAATCAGATAACCCGTCGGGCTTACCTAGGGTTAGTTTCTTGATATCGCTCCGCCTAGTCCCTTGGTCTGTTCGCTGACCAGGAAAGAAGCTTTATCACGTCCGTAGGGCGTCTCCAGGTCGGCGTCGAACCGTTGGCCGCCCAGCTCACCTATAATCTCGTACCGCATCTCGGTGTACAGCCGGCCATCAAAACCCGAGGCTTTTATGTGCCTTTCTTCCTCACCCACCAGGAACATTTCCACGGCCTGCACCATTATCTCTCTAGCTTCTTCTTCACCTAGATAAGAGGCAGACCGCAGAAACACGTAGCCCCATCTCATTCCCTTATGTTCTAGCATTGCATTACCGGATATCTGGGACGGAAGCTCCGGCCCCGATTTGGCCTGAACCGGTTTATAGCCTCACGCCCGCCTGCTGAAGCTGGGTCAGGATCGACTCCGGACTGCGGACCGTGATTACCGCTAGGGACGGTTTCAATTTTCGAGCCTCCCGTGTGACGTAACGACCGTCCGCCTGGGGCACTTCATCATCGATTATCAAAGCGGCGTAGTCTGAAGAGCCGGCCAAGTCAACGGCTACAGCGTCGCTAACCGTCCCGGTTACGGTGCAGCCCACCGCCTCCAGGATACGAGTCACCGTGTCCATGGAATCCCATTCCCGGCCCATGAATAAAATACGGTTCGATTCAGCCATCGTCTGCGTCAACTTCCTGTTCGTCGTGATTAGCCGCGTTCAGTAATAGACGGCGTTGCCAACGCCGCCGTTGGCGGCAATGAGCTCACCGGTGACGGCCCAGGCTTTGTCCGAGGCCAAGAATACGGTCAGGTAGGCGATCTCCGCAGCGTCGACCATGCGGCAAATGGCGTTACCCCTGGCGGCGCCGGGAGCAAAGTCTGTAGCCTCCACTT
Source organism: Chloroflexota bacterium (assembly GCA_002710215.1). Taxonomy (GTDB): domain Bacteria; phylum Chloroflexota; class Dehalococcoidia; order Lucifugimonadales; family UBA3495; genus UBA11650. The sequence goes on from PAJQ01000053.1 coordinate 6,172, forward strand.
GGTCGATGTCGATGCCTAATTGAGCAGCCCTGGCCTCTATCAACTCCGGCGTGCGCTCGGTGCGGGTGGTGCCAGGGTGGATGCAGTTGACGGTGATCCCGAAACGGCCCACCTGAGTGGATAGGGTCTTGGTTAGATGCACCATGGACACGTTGCGCGCTCCGCCGCTCAGGTTCCCGGCGTTGCGGGCGTTCCCGCCGCTGATATTTATGATGCGTCCGTAACCTTGCTCTTTCATCAGAGGGATGGAGGCGCGGGCGCACCTTAGCGCCCCCACGTATTTAACGTCGAAGTCGCTCATCAAGTCATCTTCGTTGACCGTTTCTATCGGTCCGACGGCCGAAGCCGACCCGCCGGGGGCGGACCCGCTGTTGACCAGAATATGCAGGCCGCCCAGTTGCTGGGCAGCTTCGGGGATGACGCTGTTCACCCGGCCGGTTTGAGTAACGTCTAGAACCATGGGAATGACCCGCGTGCCTGTTTCGTCTTCAATCTCTCTAGCGGAGGCTTCCAGGTCCGACATTGTGCGGGAGACGATTACCACGTCTACGCCTTCCCGGGCCAGCTCTTTGGCTATCGCCTTACCGATGCCTTTGCTACCACCGGTGACCAGGGCGTGCTTACCTTTTAGTCCAAAGTCCATGGTGCGGCCCTCCTGTCCGAATAACGCCTGGGCTTACGCCGTTGTCCGGCGTCGTGCGGGCATTTTACACAACAGCAGGGAGGGCGGCAAGTCGCTGGATGGCTTTGATTTTACAGTAGCCGACAACCTTGATCCGCTTCTTGCATTCCGGCGGGCCAACAAATTGAGCGCTGAGGTCCATTGTTGCTTCTTACGTAACTGAATACCGATTGCAGGGGCTATACCCTATCCGGCAGGCCGGCCGAGGGTTTAGATGAGACATGCCCAAAAATCTTGGGTAAAACCTTTAGGCATGTTCGATGAAGTAATCAGCCTTGACCGAGTCTGCCGAATCTCGGGAGACGTCAGATCTTTTTTCATCCCGTCAATCACTGCTTTGAATGATCCCCAATCCAGCCAAGGCCATTAATGCTAGATCGGGGTTCCCCCATCGCCGAATATCGCCCCGGTATCGGAACCTGCTGAATCATCCTACACGACGGAAAAGAGGCTTCACTCTAGTCGAACTGTTGGCCGTATTCGCCATCATCGGAGTTCTTGCCGGGTCCGTTAACGGCCTGGAGTCCACCGGACAGAGCGCTCAGATTCAGAGCGACGCGAAAATCTTGGAGACGGCCGCCGACCGGTTCTTCAATGAATCTTTTCCCCAGACATACCCGGTCAGCAATCCCGACACCAATGGCCATGGAGTTCTGGACCATAGGGATTCCCGACTCGCCGTCACAGATTAGTTGCCCCTACGATCCGACATTTCGACTAAAGCTAGCATTCCCTACCCTAGATGCATCTCCAAGCCCATTGTCTATACTGGTTCTAATCCAATTGCGCCGTTGTCTTACTTACGCTTCATATAAGAGGGGCAACTAAGACGGCCAACCAAGCGCCGAGGAACCGCGTCTTGACGCTGCGTGATATGCTGGCCCAATCACTTGGGCGAAACACGGTGTGTCCCATCTGTGGCCGTAACTTTGTCTATATCTGTGACTGTAACAATTGCCTCAGAGACAGCAATAACGCCCCGCATCAGGTTGAATGCACCGGATGCCTGGCCTCCAAATTGCTAAAGCCCTCCAACGTTCCAGTCCACTCTTAGCTTGCTCTTTGTAGAGGACTGAACCGGGCGAATCACCCGGCATGGGTAATCTTGAAGTTGGGCCGCTCACATAACAAAAAAAGGCCGATGCGTCCGGCCCTTTTCCGCGTTACGGCAGTGCATTCGATTCTGTACGGCGCCACCATGGCCGATTAACTTGGCCATGGCCCTGTCCTTGTCTAAATGCGAGACCTCAGCAATGGGCTGAATAGCGCCACGGTCCCTGGACGGACGTGAGTGATTTGAGAACCGACCCGCCTAAGCCTGCTCACGGTGGCTGCTTGCTCTAGGACCCTCGCTTCCCGTGCTTTCGCTAGGTTGCGTTGCATGGTGGCTGTGGCCTGTCTTGGAAACATTTCAGCCTCTTCTCTCACTTGGTATGTAAGTATGTTATCCCGCCAAACCACCGGCGGCATCACCCATTTGGCATGATTTTGAGGTGACAAAAGGACTAGTCCTTTTGCCGGACGGGCTAATTTCAGGCGTAACAAAGATTTAACATATTTTTAAATCCTCCGTAACATTCTTTTAGCATCATGTGTACATAAAGTTGGTTGTGGAGGCGTAATGGAGATAGTAGCGGCAGCCGGAGCATTCATCGGACTATTCGCGCTTTGGGTCTTGCTTCCCAAAAAACTCATACGCCGGTAACCGCGCACTTCTAGACATCAATCAGGTGACTTCTGTTAGTCCATGCAGTTTGGCATGGACTAATGTTTTGCCCTTTTACAACCGGTCAGTCAGAGAGATGGTACGCCCTGGATTTTTCGATCTCATTATTCGTTGGCTCCGTCGAACCGAATTGTGGTTAGGCTTGTTCAGGTCCTGTTTCTGGATCGGGGGTGTCGTTGACCCAAAGCGCCGTTCCCCGGCTATAATTACTCGGCGTGGCGGACGAGAACGGCAATTTGTTTGATCCTGGCAAGCCAATCAGATCAAGACCATTCCCATTGGGGCGATGAGACCGGGTGGCCCGAAATGAGGAGCTAGTAATGGTAACTCCCAACAATCCACGGATAGTCGCCATCGAGGAACATTATTGGGACAAGGAAGTGGCGGCGTCCTTCGGCGAGGTAGACGCCTTTCGGAGGCAATCCGATACCGTGGACCGCCTGTATGACTATGGGGAAGCCCGAATCCAGGAAATGGACGAGGCCGGCATCCATATGCAGGTGCTCTCCCATGGCGCTCCCTCCACCCAGAGGGGAGACGCGGAGACTTCGGTAAAGCTGGCTGAGGGAGCCAACGACCGGCTCAGGGAGATTGTTCGCGCCCATCCGGATCGATTCGCCGCATTCGCCGCGCTGCCCACCCCTGATCCCAAAGCGGCCGCCGACGAACTGGAGCGCTGTGTTGCCAAGCTGGAATTCAAAGGCGCTATGGTCCACGGGTTGACCAACGGCTTGTTCTTTGACGACAAGCGGTTCTGGCCCATCTTCGAGCGGGCCCAGGCGCTGGACGTGCCGCTGTACATGCACCCGGCGGTGCCCCATCCGGCAGTGGTGGAGGCCTATTACAAAGACTATCTGGACGAATTTCCCGGATTGCTAACCGCCGCCTGGGGATTCACCGTGGAGACGGCTACCCAAGGCATCAGGTTGGTGCTGTCCGGGGTGTTCGACGCCTACCCAGATGTGAAGATTATCCTAGGCCACCTGGGGGAATCCCTGCCCTTTTCCCTCTGGAGGATAGACCAAGCGCTTGCCAGGCAGGGTAACCGAAACACGTCGTTCTCCTTTCGAGACTACTTCAGCAAGCATTTCTGGATAACCACCAGCGGAAACTTCTCCAATCCAGCACTGCTGTGCTGCGTGATGGAAATGGGCGTCGACCGGATTCTGTTTTCGGTAGACTATCCCTTCGTTTTGAACCAGCCGGCCATCGACTGGATCCCCACGATTCCCCTGTCGGCTGAAGACAAGACAAAGATTCTCAGCGGCAACGCCGATCGTCTACTACGCTTGTAAAGAGACGCTTCCACCCAGATAGCTCAATATCGAATCTGGAGGGTGTGCTACTATATTTGGGCGCTCGGTGATCGTGCGCTCAACACAGTGAGGCAAGGGTTGGAACTATGCGTTGGTATTTGATTGTTGCCTTCCTGGCTATCTTGGGAGTTGCTTGTTCCCCGTCCGCGGCTCCTAATCCAACAGTTGAGGTTCAAATGGAATCTAGTGATACCACTACCACGGAATCGGGGTTGCAATATAAAGACTTGTTGGTAGGAGAAGGCGAGGCAGCACGCGCAGGGGCGACCGCCATCGTTCACTACACTGGCTGGCTATTGGACGGCACCAAGTTCGACAGCTCGTTGGATCGTGGCACGCCCTTCGAATTCCTTCTTGGCCGTGGACAAGTGATTCAGGGTTGGGACGAAGGTGTCGGGACGATGAAAGTCGGTGGGAAACGAGAGCTAATAATCCCGGCCGACCTGGGCTACGGAGACCGAGGCGCAGGTAATGTCATCCCTCCGGGCGCTACTTTGAAATTTGAAGTGGAGTTACTCGGACTCCGCTGAGCAAGGGTAAACCATCCCGGTCACTCATTAGGGTTTCTCCTGTATCGGCGATCACCGTTCTTGAAGTGTAACTCCGACTTGCGTGCTCACCTGGCCAAACCATCACGGCAGGTTTTTCCCCATATATACTCGGCTGTACCCACTTTCAGTCCGCCGGTTTGTTTCGATGTATCCCAACGATTCATACAGATCTATGTTCTCTGTCATGCTTTCATGGGTGTACAGTTCCAGACTGGAATATCCTTGTATCACCGCTTCGTTTTCCGTAAAGTCCACTAGTTGGTGGGCCAAACCTTAGCCTTGGCAATTGGGTTGAACCGCGATGTTGTCCAGCAGCATCTTTTCCTCGTTGCAGACCAGCACAACAACGCCAATCACTGGACCGCTTTCCTCTACCACAAATACTTGGTGGCGGATTACCACTTGTGAGTAGTCGTCGAGTATCGGGCCAGGCGCTTGGCCCATGCGGAGTATGTAACGTTGGTACGCAGCAACAACGCATGCTTTGATGCTTTCTGCGTCCGGCAGTTCAGCTTTGCGGATCGTGGGGAGGCTTCCCATTTTTTGCCTGTTGATGTCTAAGAGTGTGCTGTTTCTTTAGGGAGGAGGCTATCGAGAATTACAACGCTGCCATCGGTCTAGACCCTAATAGCAGCACCCTCCGTGCCCTTCCCGGTAAGGCATACAGTATAAGTGCACAATCCGATATGGACTTCTTTGACCCGATGCGGCGATCAGCCTAAAGCCTGACCACACAATGGCCTACTACACTAAGGGGGGACGCCCATACCAAGATCGGACAGGATCTGAAAGCTAGGGCAGACTATGAAACGGCCTGCCAATTGGACGGCCAATTCTGTAAATAGCATCTGAGCTTATCCCGCCGGCGGGTTGCAACAAGCCGTAATTACAGGCTCTGGATTGCCATCAACAATGGAATTGAAAACGGCCCCGGTATCAACGGGGCCGTTTATCGTTGCGATTCCCCCTAGGGTAGGAAGGATCTGTGGTGAACGCGACGGGAGCATGAGTCTAGAGAAGATTGAACGTGGATACCTCTACATTGACATCATCCCGCTAAATGGCTGGGTAGAATGAGAAGGGAAGTCTTAAACCCCGCCCAAGTCACCTTCTGCCGCTACGTTAGACGGGGAGACGGGGGAGAGTCGGCTGTTCACTATTTGCAAGCACAGTTTTATCTCCGGTTGCCTGGTAAGTGTCACCATGATAGGTAAATTAGTCCGAAGAATTTTTTACGCTCGCTTCAAACCTCGTCCAAAAACGCTGTGCGGAATCTGCCATTTGACCCATATCCATTTCTTATTGGCAACCTGCTACATAAACGGTCCCAAACTTCACACCACGCAGAGCGTCTAGTCCAGCCCGTCAAGAAGATCCGGTTCGTGCTCCCCCAGGGTCCAGGGAGGGGAAAGTCTAATAAAGTAAGCAGTTGCAAAGGCAAGGCGGCGCAGCTCTGGGGGCAAGTTGACCAAAAAGCTCTCCGGTGAGATTTGAGTGCGATGGGCGAGCATAGCTTGGCGGTGCTGTCCACTGTAAGACCGGACATCCAGCGCCACCGTGGCCGTCTCGGGGCCAGGTCCCCGGGAACGGCGCGGCGTCCGCTCCATCCAGTCCATATCAAATCCCGCATGGATGAACTTGGGCACCAGTTTCTCCCAGGCCCCGTCGTCGATCTGTGCGACACCATACAACTTTTTTGGCCGCCACGGCGGCCCGGCCTCCGGAAAAGCGTGAGCATCCCCAGCGGCATGAAAGGCATCAACGCTAATCTCATAACACATTACGTGGTCTGGGTGAGGATACATTTCCCCGGGTGGCTCGGTGACGATGACACTTGGCCGAAGCTCGCGGATAATCCGGACCAATCTGCCCGCTGCCTCAAGTCGTCCCGCTTTCACGAACGCTTCCGGGTGTTGATTGGCCGGCGTACCCGCCATCCCCGAATCCCGGTAGCCGAGCATCCGGAGCTCAGCCACACCCAGGATCGCACAGGCATTCTTCACCTCTTGGGTTCGGAACTCCCGCAACCTCGATCTATCTGCCACTGGGTCCAAGTCTGGGTCATGAATCTCACCCTCCTCGCCGCCGGTGCAGATCACAACCCCGGTCCGCACATCTCGCGCGCAGTAATAGGCGAGCATGCCGCCGGTCGAGGTGCTTTCATCGTCCGGGTGTGGCCGGATTGCCAACAAGGTCACGGTTTGAGAACTAGATCCATCCGAGGTAATCGTCTTATCTATTGCCCTTCCTCCAGTAATACAATTCCGGGTAGCCCAGAAATAGCGCAGCCATCCCAGGAACCTGGACGGATTCCATGAGCCATTCAGGAAGCGCTGACTAATCCTAATGCGGGGATTCCACTTCTAGTAAGTATCTAATATTCTAATTGAATTTTCATCAGTACGGGGAGACGGGGAGAGTTCAACTCCTAGCTCAACCGCTGTGGCGGACACACTCCGTAACCTGTCCCAAGCCCTAGGCCAACTCGCCGATGCTCTAGATGACCGAACAACGTCCGGCCGCTCTCTCTGATTTCCCTGATCGTCCGGGTTGACAGCCGCGGGACTAGACTTGTAGCTAGTATTCGACGAATTTCGTCATGGTTGTTGCTGAGTGCGAGCGTAGCTAACACCGCGTCTGGTTTTCTGGGTCTCCTGGAGTTGCTGTTCTAAGTCCTCGTTCTGCGCTTTCATCGTTTTCCCCTGCCGGTGACTTACTGTGTCAACTGATTAGACCCAGCAGAGCTGGGGTACATCGAAGGAAACAATTATCTTTGGGAACCCATATTCGGCGGAGAATTTGGGGATATAGCAATAAACCATTAGTTGAGGCGCGGCGAAGGGAGAAAAATTGGGGAAACCGAGCCTGGAGGGCCTGGAGATGGTGGTGGGGTCACTCGGCCAGGCCGTGTTGAGCGGCGTACCGTGCGGCTTCGGTTCGCTTGGATGAGCCGGTTTTGGCCAGGATGTTGCTCACGTGGCGCACTACGGTGTTGGGGCTGACCACCAGTTCTTCGGCGATGCCGGCGTTGCTCTTGCCGGCTGCAACTAGGCTCAGTACCTCAACCTCCTGTTGAGTCAGGCCGCCGGGGTAGGCCGGGGCCGTTTCCGGCTGGGCCTGACTCAACTCCAACTGCTCGGCTACTCGCTCCATCAGGGGAGGCATACCCAGTCCGGTTGAGATAGCCAGAGATTCATGTAGCAATGTCATGGCTTTGCCCGGGTCTCCGTCAGCGCCCCGCTGCCTTTGGGCATCGGCATAGTCGCAGCAGCTCCAGGCCATCTCGGGCCGGTATCCCGCCTTGCGGCATAAGGTGAGGGCCTCCTCGAGCAAACGAAACCGCGCCTGTTCGGGTTCCAGCGCCGGAAGCGTTTCCAGATCCGGCAATTCATCCCTTATCTCGACTATGATCTCGGTAATGTTGGCGGCGCCGGGTCCCATCTCCGCAGTGATTTGCTCCGCACCGGCCTGTCGGACATAGTCCCGCATTGGCTGTACCCATGGCGAATGGGGTAGCGCCTCTTCCTCCTCATAACACCGGCCCCATAGAACCTGTGCTCTTCGTTCTTCGGCCAGCGCGGCAAACTCTTGCGCGGTGCGGGTCTTCCCGATTCCTGGTTCCACGGCCAGCATGATTAGACGTCCGTAACCCGTTGGTGCATCATTAAGGGCCGCCCTCAGCTCGGCCATCTCCCACTGGCGGCCAACAAATACATGGGCTACGTCGTGTTTAGGACGAGAGACCACCGTACAACTACTACTTTAGTCAGTAAGTGGAAGGTACCCGGGAGTTAACTGAGAGAATGTTACGTCGAGAGGGTAGATTTCTCCAATCATATCGTCTTAGACAATATTGGTAATCCGGCGCTCCAAAAAGCCAGCTCCGTGCGCGGTTACTGGGGTGGGTGTAGAATTCGTAGCACCAAAAGGACTTCTTGTTGAACCGCCGGTTGACTTAGGAAGGAGGGAAGTTGGATACCTCAAAATACAATCCGCTTTCGGCTGAAGAGCGGTATATCATCGAATCCAAGGGAACGGAGCGGCCATTCACCGGAGAGTATGACGACTTTTACGAGACGGGCACCTATACCTGCCGCCGCTGCAACGCGGAGCTGTACAGATCCGTTAATAAGTTCGACGCTCATTGCGGCTGGCCAGCCTTCGACAAAGAGATACCGGGGGCCGTCAATCAGCTACCCGACCCCGACGGTCATCGAACGGAGATTGAGTGCAGTGCTTGCGGCGGACATTTAGGACACGTATTCTTTGGCGAACGGCTTACCTCGGAGAACGCCCGCCATTGCGTAAATTCTATTTCAATGAAGTTTGTCCCAGGCGATCAGATTTAAGCAGGGAAGGTGTTCAGAGGATGCGCTCTAACCGTGGCGGTCCAGCGGGCATGGGAGGAAGGTGCATACCTAGTATGGCAGCAATTTTAAACTAGAACCCACTCAGCTAAGAAGGTCGGCCATCGGGCTCGGCGATTCAGCTTGTCCAATCAAGACACGTTGTGATAGTCGGTTCTTGTCATCCAAGAAATCAAGGGCCGAGAATGGCTTGCCAGTTCTACCTTGCATGCCCATACCTACCGGGGGCCAAGAAGATGAGGGGTTTAGACGAGGCCCTTCGATGCGGTAGTCTTTATTTCGGGCTTTGTCGGCGGACATGCATTCTGGACTAACGAATGGTATCCAGCTGAGCCTCTATTCGCTTAGGGCGCAACGGACGGAACCGAAGTAGAGCTCAATATCTGCCATCCCAGTGGCAGATTTTTGCACTGCAATCTAAGTAACCGGAGCGGGTCCCGGGGAAGACTGAGGGAGGTCGTAACGTGACCACGGGTATCGGGAGCCGCGCAGGGGCTTGAAAATGGTGAGGCCTAGCCAATTGATCGCAAGGTTATCGACGGGTGGTCAGTAACTGCTATCGTAAAACTTCCACGGAATTGTTGCGGCTCGGATTGAGGGGGATGAAAGCTAGGCCGGAGCCTAGGACCGCCGGTAACCGGGTGTCCTGCGTCTGGATTTCCGCCTAATCCCCAACCAACCTCCGTAGCAACTCCCGCAGTTCCGGCGTCTCGTGCAGTGCTTCCCGCATCATGTCTATTTCGTCAGGTGACATCATCAGCGGCGACCGCCGGAAGTTACCGGCGTGGCCGTAGTGGCAGAATCTAACGCTCAAATTGCCGGCGGCCTCACCTTCGGTGTATTTCAGTAGTTGCAGCGTGGGGACGTGATACTCCCCTTCCACCCTAGCTTCTTCGGCCACGTATCCGCTACCCCAAGAATAGGTGAACGACTTTCGCTTGGTAGTCATGGCAATTCCTCATGGTTGTTGGTGTGTGGTTGTTTAACGCCCCGGCCCGGTTAAGTCTATTTCCGGCACGCCCCGTCGACTCCCGATGCGCTCTTCCTTGTACCAGCGCGACCCGCCAACCGGTGGGAGTAGCTTTGGAAATTTTCGGCCCCGTATGAGTTGCGGTCGTGGGCCAAAGATGGGCAGGATGAGCCGCTGGCAAACCAAACCTAGAGGTTTCATCTGGCCGGTACGGGCAGACATGAATTGCCAACTGTTGATCCCGAACCATAAGATTATCGTCCTTGGTTGTCTACTGCTGGCTTCTTCGTAGCCGATTGGGCCGGGCCAAGGGAATATTACTTGTCCAACTTCAGCAACGCCAGGGCCAATTCCGCCGTCTTGGTGGCGTCATACAGGGCATCGTGGGCCTTGCCGCTGTCGAAGGGGACGCCGTAATGATCGCAAGATTCCCCCAGGCCCAGGTATTCCGTGAAACCCAGCTTAGCTCTCGGAAAATGTCCTAGGCTTCGTACGTCGATCACCTTAAAGTTGAACGGCACGACCCGGTCGATCCGCCGGAATGCATCCTGGAGGAACTTAGTCTCGAAATCCGCGCCCCAAGCGGCCAGCACGGTTTCATTCCAGTCCACACCACGGCCAAAGTCTTCCAACGCCAGCTTTGCCGAGATTCCCTCGGCTTGAAGCTTCCCAAGGGTCAGTCCGTTGACTTTCATTGCCACATTGTCGCGCTGATCCCATCGGGTGGGTTGGATGTACTCAGACATCGTCAGGCCAGGAACCATGATTTTGTCCACCGTGTCTATCACCACCCGGGCAACCTGTATTATTTCATGCCGTTCGGGTTCAAGTCCGGTGCATTCCAAGTCGGTAACGCACCAGTACCTGGCGATTGTAGGTTTATACGTAGTCACGATGTTGAAGCCCCTTTTCTGATAATGCTCAAATCAGCGTAGGAACGCCGCCCCCTGTCTTGTGAAAGCGTCATTGACCCTCTCGTGGAACAATTCCATCACATCCATGGACTTCATCTGCTCTGGTGAGAAGTATCCGAGTTCCGTCGTTTCATCAGAGACACTGAGCTCCCCGCTGATCCGCACCGCTTCAAAGACTAGGTCGAGGGCTTGTTTTCGATTCCCGTCGGCGTATTCAGTGATTCGGTGTGGAGTGGAGTAAACACCAATCAACCTGCCGACACTGACAACTAATCCAGTCTCCTCCAGGACCTCCCGGGCACAACTCTCGGAAGCGCTTTCGCCGGGGTCCATGGCTCCTCCGGGCAAACACCATTGGCCATTGTCAGTGCGGCGGGTAAGCAACACCTTTTCCCCTGTGGAGTTGAATATGACGGCGTCACACGCGGGGACCAATCTCCCCAGCTTACCTATCCTGTCACCATAAATCAGCAAGTCTGACGACGCCTCCTGGAGGCCCATGTTCCTCGGGATTACCCCAGGATAGCAGTTTCCGGCAGGATATTCTTATGGACCGGTGATGGATGTGAGAGGACCTTTGGGGGCTTAAATTCGTGGCGGTGGATTACTTGTGTCTCAGGAACCGCTAAGGGGTGCAGTGGGGATGTTTACCCTGCCTGACATCTTGCTATTGCCACCGGGTGTAACCGGTGTCTATGGTGGCGAGATGAGATTACGCTGCTGGCTATCACGTGGTTCTGGATGACGAGAGGGTGGTTACGGTGCGGCGGGACCAAGTGGCGAATCGATGACCGTTACCAAGAGTCCAATGAGGGGCTATTTCACCCGATTGCTGCGGTGATTGCTGCAATTGCCGGTATATCGGGGGAAACAGCGGACACTAGGCCACGCCTAAGTTATATCTGGTCGGGGCGGGCAGATTTGAACTGCCGACGTCCTGGTCACAAATGCATCCACGACGCAGCTAATCCGCAGACATATATACCCGAACCGTGCCAAACACCACTCGACGGTTTAAAAATCTAGATAGCTACTCGTCGAGCCACATTTACGTGATGACGGGCAGCGATGCCCCGTCCCCTACATATTGTGGTCATTTCCGAATCAGGTACGAAACAGGCGTAAAGTCCGTAATTTGCTCAATCGGCTCGACCGTGACATTGCCCCGTGACTTGTAAACCTTGTAAGCTCCCGCACCGGGCCGCGATGTAATTACTCTGAATTCATTATCGTTGAATTCTAGGGCGCAGTGGTTGTCTATGGCCATGCCCAGGCCGCTGTGCTTGAGAATCATCTGCTGAAAGTCCTGCTCTCGCTTAATCCCATCTGTTTCGCCGTCGTAATGGGGGCAAGCCAAAGCTTCTATCAGGCCCAGGCCCTTCACCTTAACGTACCCCCAGTCATCGGGATGGTAAAACGCCATCGAGTCGCTGTGCCCATAGCTGAACCAGCAAATCGCGCCGGCACTGACACCGGCCAGCACAATTCCATTGGCGTAAGCTGTCTGAAGCATGTGGTCCACGCCAAGTTTTCTCCAGCGTCTCATCATTTTGAGCGTGTTGCCGCCGCCGACATATATTAAATCGGCTGACAGAATCTTCTCCTCAACGATCTCGTGTGGTTGGTTGATACCAAGTAACAACAACACGTCGGTTTGACAGCCTAACCGCCGACCGTAAACCCTTCGGAAACCCTCATAATAGTCCGCCGAATCATAGCTGGCCGTGGGGATAAAAAGCGCCCTCGGTCGCGCTTTGCCCGTCAAATTGATTATTTCACGGTCAATAGGCAAAGTCTCGGAATTTCCCATGTCCCCGCCGCCGACAGCCACTATCTTGCCCATGAAACTCGCACAGACTCCTCTTATATGTTGCATTAGGTTGTTTGGAGCCGCCTCCCGTCGCGGGGGCAGGCTACCGGCAGGGCATAAAAAGTGGGCTTAAGGAACAGAAAAAACCAGACCGAAATGCTCAAATCAGAGGACTTAGGACGGAATAGAAGTCAGCGTAGATAGCAATTGCGGACTTCGGGCATTTAATTGGACACCTACGCCCGTAGCTAAATTTTATCTGGTCGGGGCGGGCAGATTTGAACTGCCGACCTCCTGGTCCCAAACCAGGCGCCCTGCCGCTGGGCCACGCCCCGACTTGTATCGCCAGGATGGAAACGGTCCTCTCCTGGGGAGGAAATCACCCTACCGGCCCTTTAGCAAGGATGCAGGGGTGATTTGAAGTTGGTGTCCGATGGTACCCCCGGAGAGGGTCGAACTCTCGTCTCTGGCTCCGGAGGCCAGCACTCTATCCACTGAGCTACAGGGGCTTGCACAAGTAAGAATATCATGGGCGGACCGGGCCAACAAGTTGACGCCGCGCTGTCACCTGAGGCCGNAGGCGGCTGTCACGACGCTAAAGTAGACAAGGCTACAGCCCAGCGATAGACTACCACCTAACCATAAACCATCCAAATAANCGCATCGGTGACGGAAGCATTAAAAATAACTCCGCGCTCTCTGAGTCCTCTGCGGTGAGTAGTAGTATCCCCTCNCACATCCAGCAAGGAGGTATCCCCCATGCCTGTGTTCACGCCAGAATATCTACACAAGGTGGCCTATCACATCTATAGGGCCAAGGGAGTTTCCCACGAGGAGGCCGAGGTGGTGGCCACCCACCAAGTTAAGGCCAACCTGGTGGGCCACGACTCTCATGGCGTCATCCATATCTCCGAGTACGTGGAGCGTATCAACAAAGGGCATATCGTTCCCGGCGCTCCTTTCGTCGTGGAAAAGGAGGCTCCNTGCACCGCCGTGATCAACGGTAACTGGGGGTTCGGGTTCGTGGTCACCGAAAGGGCCATGCGCATGGCCATCGAGAAAGCCAAGGTGAATGGAGTGGCCTCCATCACCGTCCATTACCAGAGCCACATAGGGCGTCTGGGCGACTACCCCACTATGGCGATACAGGAAGGAATGATCGCGATAGTCACCGCAGATTCCGGGGCCGGCCCCAAGGCGGTGGCGCCCTTCGGCGGACGNGCCCGTAGGCTGGGGACCAATCCCATATGCATCGGCGTTCCCAGCGATTTGGAAGGCCCGGTGCTGCTGGACATGGCTACCAGTGCCGTGGCGGCCGGTAAGATCGCCCTGGCCCGTAACCGGCGGGAACCGGTGCCCCTGGGTTGGATCATCGACAAGGACGGCAACCCCACCACCGACCCCGAAGACTACCGGGCCGGCGGAGCCATCCTGCCCGTGGGGGCGGATCAAGGCCACAAAGGGTACGGCATGTCCTTTATGGTGGAGGTCTTCTCGGGACTGCTTACCGGCCTTGGGTTCGGCCTAGACCCCCTGGCCCGGCATAACGACGGCTGCTTCATTACGGTCTATAACGTGGAGCACTTCAGGCCGTTGGCCGAGTTCAAGAAAGAAGTCAAGGAATTNGCCGAGTTCGTCAAAACTTCGCCCCCGTCTGCCGGGTTCTCCGAGGTCATGTATCCCGGCGAGCCGGAGTACCGTACGGAGCAGACCCGGCGTAGGGACGGTATCGACGTGGAAGAGGACACCTGGCAGCAGATCACTACGATGATGGAAGAGTTAGGGGTAATAGATGCGGTGGGTCAGCCGTAATAGCGGGAAATAAGTCTTCACAATGGAGGAAACATGACCACCGGCCACATCGACCTTAACGGATTTATCGTGGCCCAATTTGAGGGCCAGAGCCGCTGGATCAAGACAGCGACCGACGGATTAACCGACGACCANCTGCATTACCGTCCTACCGCCGATACCAATTCGATCGCTTGGCTGATATGGCATCTGAGCCGTTGGCGGGACCGCATCGGTTCAAGGATCTGTGTTGAGAATGAGATTTGGGTGTCCGGGGGTTGGGCAGAGAAGTTTGGCATCGAAGCCGATCGTACCGGGCTGGGTGACACGCCTGANCAGGTTGAAGCCTTCCGGGTAGACCGTGATCTGCTTCTGGGATACGCCGAAGCGGTGCATGAGACCACCGTGAAGCGGGTTTCCGGTCTCACCCAAGATCAGTTCGACCGGCCGGTTGGCTACATCCAGGACGAGCGCCCCGCATGGAACGCGTTGGTCAGCGTCTTGAGCGACTCGGGACAGCACATCGGACAGGTTAGTTACCTCCGAGGCATGGTAACCGGTTTGGGTTGGCGCTGAGCCAACGCCATGGCGGCGGACAGGCGCAATCCTTATCAGCCCTTCGACCGGTCCCTTATAGAGAGCTTCCTGCAAGGCAGAGAGCTCTCATCGGTAGAACTCTTGGCGGCCGGTAAGTCCAACACCAATTATAAGCTGATACTTGGCGACGGCCAGCGATTCGTCCTGCGCCTCTACAGTTACGGCGACGCCCAGCGTGAAGTCTACGTGATGGGCTTGGCCCGTGATCTAGCTCCGGTCCCCCAAGAGATTCACCGGGGAGAAAACTGGTCCGTGTTTTCCTTCATGGACGNGGAGCTGTTGGAAAGGTTGCCCCAACATTCCGGTGCGGCGGCTGAGGCGCTAGTCAGGCTATCCTCAATNGTGTTCCAAGAGCCGAGTTGGATCAATTCGGACGGGTCTGTGTCTCCTTTCCCGTTCGGTGGGGTGCGAGGGTTCATTGCCGAATCTCTAGACAAGGCCGACGTGCGAGCATGGATCGGCGAGGAATCCGTGGTCCGGATCGAGCAGATAATGAAAGGGGAATCCGGGCGGTTGGAAGAACTGGAGTCCGAGTGCGGGCTGGTCCACGGGGACTTCAATCCCACCAACATTCTGATNGACGATGGAGCAGTCAGCGGTGTTTTGGACTGGGAGTACTGCCATTCAGGCACGCTCTACATGGACATCGGCAACCTTCTCCGGCATACACCTGCTGAATACCACGGGCAGATCAAGACGGGCTTAGAAGCAGGCGGGATGAGACTGCCCAACGACTGGACAGAACGGGCCCAGCTTGTGGACCTAACCAGTCACCTGGAGTTCCTGACTTCCAGCAGGTCAGACCGTTTCAAGCAGCNGTGCGCCGCCAGGGTTCATGGATTTATCGAGAGATTTGGCGGCAGGGCTTCGGGGTAAGGAATAGTCGCCTAGATATGGGCTCGTGGTTCGACAAGCTTACGACGAACGGACACTTGGTGCTCTACCGCTGCGCCTGTAGTTTCACCAGAACGGGAATCTCGTCGATCTTGGACTGGTCCAGGTCTTCCCAATATATGCCGATGGGACGGGGCAACTCGCCGTCGCACAGAATGGTTTCCTGGGGCGTCGCTACGTAGCTTAGGGGCACGTCGTGGTGGGTCCAGGGCAGTTCTTCATCCAGTAATTGCACGGCGTGGACGGTGGTGACCACCGGCGTGTCAGGTCCAACTATCCCGGCTGCCGCCGCCAAGCCGTACTCCAGGTCAGCATATCCACCGCCCTTGCCCACTCGGGTGCCGCTCCGGTTGGTGGCCACCGAACCGGATACGACAAGGTCCACCGGGCGCATCTCTTCGATGGTCACCAGCCTGCCGTGGCGAAATGCTCCGGCAATCGTAGCGGCGCCCGCCGGTGATACCTGTAGCACCGCCGGGTCCAGNTCGACGAAGCACTCCTCCTCGCGAAGCCGGGGCACCGCCATGTAGACTATCTTCCCCTCTTCCAAAGCCCGCCGGCGGAGTGGCCTTTGTGGGAGGTCCGGGTTGCTCTTCACTACTCGGGCGGCTTTCCACGCCTGCAACTCGAACACTCGCTCCGCCGCCTCCTGCGTGCCGTGGAAGTCGGGGATCCGGTCATATATACTCCTGCCCCCCTTGTAGGCTCCTTCCTGCACCATGGCGGACCAGACCGCTTGGCGGATGGTATCCTTATCTCGCATCTTCAACACCCTTCCTTCAAGTGGCGGATATTGTATCAAGTGGCCCTTCGTTGGGATCTCTCATGACCAGTTTATGTTCGGGAGCCCCGCTGGCCAGCGGGAGTTTTGCTCAGTTTGCCTCTGGAGAGGGTAGCGCGAACCGCGCCAGGATGCGCTCGAAGCGCAGATTCAAGAATGCCGGAGCTGCTTGGAGGGACATCCAGAAGGCGACGGGGACTTGCCCATCGACCCATCGTCTCCACAGAGCGGGCACCTCCGCCGCAATAACGCTGGCGGGTGTGGGGCCGAGAGAGTTAATCGAAGCACATTCCATTGCCGCAGGGCATCACAAACTCCAACTGTTAGACCCCAAATTAATCTGAGTTTGTGACCGCCTCTGTCAATGGGTTCCGGATTGGACTGAGGGGTCCAATAATCTGCGGTTCGCTGATAATGTTCAGAGGGAGACAGTTTACTTTGGGGCAAATCCCACTGCGGTAGGTTCCAGTGGGACAGTTACTGCCGGAGGAGTTTCCGTTTCCTCCTNGGAAGTCGACGGTGAGACCAATACCGGCTCATCGGTTGCNGGTGGGGCCAGGACGACCTCAGAACTTGACGATTCCGGCTCGTCGGTTGACGGTGGGAGATGACCCACCCCAGTACTCCCTGGTAGAGGACCTCCCTGCGGGGCAACTGCCTGCGGGCCAACTGCCTGGGGTCCAACCGCCTGGGGTGCAGCTACCAGCGGGCCGACTGCCGGCGGGGGACCTCCTCCCGGCGCATTGTAAGTTGCCACGCCCTGATCCGCGGCTCTTGGAATCTTGGATACAGCCGTGCCTATGACTAGGGCACCCGCCACAATTTTGTTATCTCTTCCTGCCTCCGCTGCAATATTACTAGCTGNTCCTGACTTTATGAGAAGGCCTCCTGCGGCGGCTAATGCGACGACTTCCAATGCATGGAGGACTGTAGACACACCCATAAGGACTTTCCTGCGTAGCGGGAAATTTGTATTGGCGCCCATATAGTCAGTGATAGCCGTTAGTACCGCTCGGATGGCTTTCGTGAGGCCGAATGCCAATACTGCGGGATTGACAGTGGCCGCAGCCGCGCCCGCAACGATTGCCATGGCAGCTTCCAGTATCCGGATACTGTCGATTAATACCAGCTGTAGCGGTGATGGATTGTCCCCTCCAATTATCGTCAATATGCCGCGCACCAACTTGACGACCCCTATGCCGATCGCTAACGCTCCAGGAAGAACTGCGGTCCCTCCAGTGATAGTGGTGAGAGCGACTCCCGCACCAATTGCCAAGAGTGCCTCTGCTATTATGAGACTTCCTTTCAGCCACGTTGGTATAAATCCAGCCAACTGGGTTGTCTCAGCCGGATCAAGGAACTGGGTTACTACAGTGATGCCACCGTAAGAAGCCGCGCCATGCAAGCCCATCTTGCACTGAATCGTGTCTTGCCAATCCGCGTAGGCTTCGCTCGTCATGGTGGAATAGCCAATTCCCTCAAGGCCATATCCACCTAAGGGCGTGAGTTTATCGTGATTAGGAGCGGAGGGAGCGTCGTTTTTCTGGGAGCCAGTTTCACCCTGCAACTGAGCCGGCGTTGCGCCGGTGGCAAATCCCCCCTGGAGCGGCTCATTCTCTTCGAAGTTCGCTTGCGTTCGCACTGGGGCAAACTCGCCCTGGTTCAACTGTTCCTCTTCAAATGCAGCTTGCCGTTGTACCGGCGCGGAATCGGCTTTCAGATCAAACTCGCCTTCTTCGAGCGTCTCTGGCGACTCATGTGCTGGGCCGGACACGTTGCCTGTTTGCGGCCGTTGCCGTCGTACTCGATGGTCTCCTCGATGCCAAAGACCAGAGGCCCTGTGCCTGTGCCCGGGTATCCAATCAGCATGGTCAAAAGGACG
>PAJQ01000054.1 GCA_002710215.1 Chloroflexota bacterium
CGCTTGCCTACGGCTTAGGACCGACTAACCCTACGCCGATAAACGTTGCGTAGGAAACCTTGGGCTTTCGGCGCCAGGGATTTTCACCCTAGTTTACGTTACTCATTCCAGGATTCTCACTTCCCCGCGCTCCAGCCAGCCTCACGACTAACCTTCATCGCCCGAGGAACGCTCCCCTACCATACCCAGGCAGTATTCAGAGGATCCGACCCATTTCCCGCCGGGTTCACCGCCGGGAGCCCTTTGGCCGTTCCGCTCCAACCGAAGTCGGAGTTTCCCGATCGCCGGATTCCCGGTAGATCCACCATTGGGAGCAGGATGTTAGCCTCTGTACCTGAACATTCACGGCTTCGGCGGCAAGCTTGAGCCCCGTTACATTTTCGGCGCGAAACCCCTCGACCAGTGGGCTGTTACGCACTCTTTAAAGGATGGCTGCTTCTAAGCCAACCTCCTGGTTGTCTGGGGAATCTCACTTCCTTTGCCACTTAGCTTGCACTTGGGGGCCTTAGCCGGTGATCTGGGCTGTTTCCCTTTCGACTACCGCACTTATCTGTGGCAGTCTCACTCCCGGGTATCGGATAGACGGCATTGGTGGTTTGATTGGGTTTGGTAAGCTCACGCCCCCTAGCCCATTCAGTGCCCTACCTCCGTCCACCTAGTTCCCGAGGCTGCACCTAAATGCATTTCGGGGAGAACTAGCTATTTCCGAGTTCGATTGGCATTTCACCTCTACCCACAGCTCATCCCAAGCTTTTGTACCAGCCACGAGTTCGGTCCTCCAGTTCGCGTTAACGAACCTTCAACCTGGCCATGGGTAGCTCACCCGGTTTCGAGTCTAATATATGGAACTAAGCGCCCTATTCAGACTCGCTTTCGCTACGGCTCCGGAACTACAGTTCCTTAACCTCGCTCCACACATTAAGTCCCTGGATCATTCTTCAATAGGCACGCTGCCACCCCTTCTAATAAAAGAAGAGGCTACAACCTTCTGTAGGCTTACGGTTTCAGATCTATTTCACTCCCCGCTAGGGGTTCTTTTCACCTTTCCCTCACGGTACTGGTACGCTATCGGTGACCAAGGGTATTTAGCCTTGGAGGGTGGTCCCCCCAGATTCCCACAAGGTTTCCCGTGCCCCGTGGTACTCAGGGTATGCGCTAGGAGTCTTGTCCCTTTCGTCTACGGGGCTTTCACCCTCTATGACGGTCCTTCCCAGGTGCCTTCGACTAGAGACAAGATTTGTAACTCCTTCAGGTCTGGCGAGGCGACCCAAAGCGCGCCCTACAACCCCGATACGACATAGGACCTCACTCCACTAAGTCGTACTGGTTTAGGCTATTCCCCGTTCGTTCGCCACTACTAGGGGAATCTCGGTTGATTTCCTTTCCTCGGGGTACTTAGATGTTTCAGTTCCCCCGCTTACCTTCCCGTACAAAACGGGATGATCCGACTCAACACCGGATCAGGTTACCCCATTCGGGTATCCCCGACTATGCCTGCTAGACGGCTCATCGAGGCTTAACGCAGCCTTGCCGCGCCCTTCATCGGCCCTTGGTCCCAAGGCATCCACCGTAAGCCCTTAATAACTTGACCCACGCTAGGAACTTCAAACTTAATAATTGTTCTTTCGCAGGATTCTCGCTTCTTATTCTTTTGTTAATGTGCGGGCAAGAGAAACGGCGGCTGGGGTTTACCCCGAACCACCGTCCAGGCTATCCCAACCATATTGTCTTTTTCAGGTGACTCGCATCAACTGCAAACAACCTTCTGCCAACAAGTATTCTCTTGCGGACTTACGATTATACGTGCGCCACCACTCCTAGTCAAGGGTCTGTGCACGCAGTTAATCAAATTGCTCAGAACTCGGTTACCGCCCCTTGAACTCAGGCCGGCGTTTCTCCAGGAACGCCTGCACCGCCTCTTTGTGGTCCTCGGTGGACCTGGCCTGGTCCTGAGCAACGTGAGCTAGATGCAGACTGTCTTTCAGGCTCATGTCCAGGCTCTGATGCACCAGGTATTTAATCATGGCCAAGCTCTGGGTAGGACCCTGGGCCAAGCGGGTAGCCAGCTCCATCGACGCTTCCTCAATAGCATCGTCGGCGACTACTTTGCTCACCAGTCCCAACCGGTAGGCTTCGTTGCCGTCTATCCGGTCTCCGGTGTATTGCAGAAGCAGGGTGTTGCTGAGACCGATCAGCCGTGGCAACTGCCAGCAGCTACCGTCGCCGGGTATCAGCCCCATGCGCACGAAAGCCTCGGAGAACTGGGCCTTTTCGGCGGCGATGCGGATGTCGCAGGCCAGAGCGATGCCCATGCCCACTCCCATCGCGTGGCCGTTAACCGCAGCTATCGACGGCTTCTGAAGCTCATGTATCCGCAGGGGCACCATGGCTGCGCCGACAGCCTCGGACGTTGACCTCTTGGCGTACCGGCTCTCCATACGGCCCCAAGGCAAAGTGGGAGGAGCTTCCCCGCCGCTGGAATGCTCCTCCCTTTCCTGGATCCTCTGGTTAAAGCCTCGGACATTGGCCCCGGAGCAGAACGATGGTTCGGTGCCCGTGAGCAACAACACCCGTTGTTCCGGGTTGTCCTCAAACTGGTCCAAGGATTCGATAACCTCTCGAGCCATGTCCCCGCCGATGGCGTTCCGGGTTGGCGGGTCGTGCATGGTTAGGATGAAAACCCCGTCTCTGGTTTCGGTCTTGATGAACTGATTTTCCATTGCGTCCTCCGATGGAAAGGGGATAGCTGTCGGTTGAGATGCTGGCGATCCCTGCCTCTTGTCGCTATAATTTGGGAACATAGCAGCGCGATCGAGACTTGATCTGGGTAGCCGGTCGGGGCCAAAGGTTAGCACAAGAGCGGAGACCAGACAACTGAGGAGGCAACCGAGATGCAGGAAGGAAGTATCACCAACATTCACATCGCCAGGGTCAAGGGCACACCCTCGGACCCGGTGCAAGAAGCAACTGCGATCTCCGGTATGGGAATCGAAGGCGACCGCAGCTGCGTGGAAGGTAACACCCGCCAGGTACTGTTCATGGACAAAGAAACGTTGGACGACTTGGAGCTGACGCCGGGCCAGATCAAAGAGAACATCACCACTTCCGGCGTGGATATGTCCCACGCCCAACCCGGCCAGGTGTTCTTCATCGGCGACGAAATAAGGATGGAAGTCGTTGGCGACTGCGAAGCCTGCGGCAAGATGGAAGAGATTCGCTCGGGTCTGGAGGATAGGCTCAACGGACGCCGAGGCATGCTGGCCATGGTAATCAACGGCGGTACCATGAAGGTAGGAGACACCATCCGCTTGGATTCCTAGGTCGCGGGCCGCGTCCCTCTCACTAAGAATGGTAATAGATAAGGCGGGAGACCATCGGTTTCCCGCCTTATCTTATGCTGTTTCTTCCCGAAAACCAGATGTCGCTCTGAGATGCTTTACGGTGTGCGGCCAGTCAGTCCCAACAGCTTATCTTGAGCGCTGCCGGTCGAGGGAATCACTACCTCAGGCCCGAATGCGCCCATCTTCCTGCCGCCTTCAACCGCCTCGGGGCTGAGAACACCCAGACAAATCTCGGCAACAGCACTGTCCATCGCCTTGTTCTGATTGGTCGCGCTGGCCACGTCCCATTGATGGACTACCAAGTCCAATATGGGAATCATCATGAAGTGCCCGGCGGGCATCTCGCCAAAGGGCGTGGTCACGACTGTAGAAAGGTCCATGCCTTGGGCCGCCGAGATCACGGTGTCTGTGATCGACTTCAAAGCCGCTTCCGCTCCTTCTTGAGGAATCGGGCCGTCGACCTGGAACATGGAACCGGGGTCCATGGTCTGGCCGGTCAGGGTTGCGTGGAGGAAGGTCTGGACATTGATGTTGTGGTTTATCAACTTTTGGACGGTCCACTCTACGCAAGGAGTGCTTGCGCTGAGTTGACTAGCATTTACGTTCCCGAATGTAGATACTATCGATTGGGCCACTCCCTGGTAGACTTCGATTGGGTTAGGGCCTTGCTGAGCCATGGGTCATCTCATTATTTGCCACCTGGGGTGACATCATAGTAAGTTTGCCAGGGCAACTTCTGCCCATTCTGTATCCATGCGACGATTGTCCGCTATCTGCTGCCCGGATTCCCCCACGGGCTCATTAACGTGGAAGCGGATTGTATGGGTAAACTTCATGTCCCGTCAACCTTCAGGTGGCGGCGACCCGTCGTTCACCCATTACCGGACCAGTTGTTAACTAAGTGTTCTTGAAACTGTACCGGACACGTCGGAAACCTGAAGGATATCCGACCAGGCGTTAACCGCGTCATCCACCCCTTCCTGAGACAGCACCAGGGCCACGTTTTCCTGGAACTTAGATTTGATGCTGTCAAAGCCCCAAGGATTCTTCTGGCTGCCCAGGATATCGGCCCTGGCAGTAACGTGCTCAAACACCCGGCCATCTTTCAACGTAATCTTGACTTTATGCCCATCCTCGGACCGGGTCAGCATCTCTTCGGACTTGGCCATAACCCGGGTCCGTACTTTACCCATCGTTTCCTTAATGGTGGGGTCGGCGATTTTTTCTTGAGTGAAGGTGTCAACGGCGATTTCCCCATCCACCAGAGCCGCCGCGACGTTGAATTTGGCGCTGAATTTCCCCTTGAGCTCGTCGTCGGGATCCTGGTAAAGCATCACTACCGAGTAGTAGGATTGGTCTACTTCTGCAGAGGCCACGTCTTCATGGGTGAAATTGTTGTCCCGCATCAGGCTGAACAGGCTATCCAACATGGCGTGATTGCCGCCGCAGCAAGGATACTTCTTAATCATCAGAGCGTCCTGGACCCGGTAGGGCTTACCCAGGTTTTCCGCCATATCATCCAGGTCGTAGATGCCCTCGCCCAGCACCGTGGTAGCGAAACCGAAGGGATGCTCGATAATCTGGTCTCCGGCAGTCAATCCCCGCTGAGCGAGTTGGGCCGCAGTCACGCCATCCCGGCAGGTCAGGCCGGCGTGCAACGGCTTGGTCATGGTGCCGAAGTTGTGGATCAACCCGCTGGCCATGGATCCGGCCATACCCAGGGCCATGACGGTCTGGTCATGGTCTAGCTTCATCAGCTTGGCGCAGGCGGCGGTGCAGGCCAACCGGCCGATGACCGCGGTACTGTGGAACCCCTTATCCATCTGTTTGTATTTGGTGGCGTGTTGCAGCGCCAGCCCAACCTCGCACCCCACCACATAGGCCTCCAGCAGGTCTCGTCCAGTAGCTCCGGAGTGCTCTCCGATGGCCAGCAGCGCGGGGAAAATAGCGACGGTGGGATGGCCGAAGCCGCCGAAGTCGTCGAAGTCCAAAGCGTGGCCCATGGTACCGTTGGCCAATGCAGCGTTGGCTACGGAGCTTTGAGATCCAGACGAAAGCACCGTGGCTTGAGGCGCCGCCCCTTGATCGGCGACGTATTTCTTGATGATGTCACCCACCGGCTGGGCCGACCCCGCCAGGATGACCCCAATGACGTCGAAGCATGACTCATTGGCCACTCGGATGGCGTCGGGCGGGATGTCCTCATACGTTGTGTTGACGATCCACTTGGCGATGGTATCTGTCGCGCCCATCGATCTACCTCCGTTAAATCAGATTTCGTCCGAAGATTCTCGTGGTTTTAAGGGACTTCGCGCCCATTATATACCTGGCAGTGGCGACGGCAAGACAGGTATTTGGAATAAAAACCCGGCCTCGATATCTATACTCGTCGACCTATGAAAGACATATAATTGTGAAACTATCCCTCGGAAATGCAGAGAAGAATCGCCGCCGTCCCTGCTTCGGGACCTTTACGGGGTGGGAAATCGAAATTGGATAAGCTGACCATATGACTACCAAGGCGGAAGCCGTAATTATCGGCGGCGGGGTGATGGGTTGCAGCATCCTGTTCAACCTGGCCGCCCGCGGATTAACCAACTCGGTATTGTTGGAGCGTGAGTCCCTGGGCTCCGGTTCCACCGGCCGCTCTTCTGGGGCCGTGCGCATGCACTACTCCAACGAAGTCCACGCCAGGATGGCCTGGCAAAGCCTGGAGATATTCCGCAACTTCGATCAGATTATCGGCGGCAGCGTAGAGAACCAGGCTGCCTTCGTGGAAACCGGGTACTTAATCTTCTCCGGCAACGACGACGTGGACGCCTTCCACGCCAATGTGGCCATGCATCAGCGGGTTGGCGTTCAATCCAGCATCATCAGCCGGGAGGACGCCGCCGAGATCGCCCCGGCCTTCAACTTGGAAGATTGCGCCGCCATCGCCTACGAACCCATGTCGGGCCACGCCGATCCTTCAGGCGTCGCCGCCGCGTACGCCTCCCGCGCCCGTGAGTTGGGCGCTCAGATAAAGTTGCAAGCTGCTGCCACTTCTATAGAGGTTTCTTCTGGGAAAGTGACCGCGATAATCACGGCCGGAGAGCGCATCGAAACACCCATGGCCGTTGTGGCCACCGGTCCCTGGAGCCGCCGCTTCCTGATGCAGCACGGTATCGACCTGCCTCTGGAGGCCACCCGGCACGAGGTGATACACCTTAAACGCCCCGTAGACAAGATTCCCTACCACCCAGGCGGCGGCGATATCGCCAACCTTATATACTTCCGCCCGGAAGGCGCCGACCTGACCCTAGTGGGCAACGGCAACATTGAACAAGTGGTGGATGACCCGGAGATATACGCCGCCAGGCCCAGCCAGAGCTTCATTCAAGAAGTGTGGAGCCGGCTGGTCCGCCGGATTCCAGTCATGGAAGAAGCCGAATTCAGCACCGGCTATGCCGGTCTATACACGTCCACTCCGGACTCTCATCCCATCATAGACCTGGTAGAGGGGATCGACGGTCTGTACATCTGCACCGGGTTCAGCGGCCACGGGTTCAAGCTATCTCCCATGGTGGGTGTGCTGATGGCGGAACTGATGCTGGACGGCCAGGCCACCACCATAGACATCTCTCCCTTACGCATGTCCCGGTTCCGTGAGGGAGACTTGAACAGTCCAAGCTACGGGTTCAAAGTGTTGGTTTAAGAGGTGTGGATGTGAAGGGCCTAATGCGATTGACGGCGCTGGTGTTGCTCGCCATGGTAGGGTTAACGGCGTGCGGCAGTCTGACCGCAGAGGAAAAGAGCTACAAAGCGGCGGTGGAATTTCAGGAGCAAGGGAAGCTGACCGAAGCTATCGCCGAATACGGCAAGGTCCTGGAGTTGAACCCCCAGTCCGTCGAGGCTTATGCTAACCGTGGTGGCGCCCGTGCCGATATGGGCGAATATCAGATGGCCCTCCAGGATTACGATCAGGCTCTGCAGCTTAACCCGGAGGACGCCAAGTTGTATCTCACCCGTGCTAATCTCCACAGCGATCTAGGTGAGTCTGGCAAGGCCATCGAGGACTACAGCCAAGCGATTCGGATCACGCCAACTTTCTCGGATTACTACCACCGAAGGGCTAATGTCTACGCCAAACTGGGCCAAGAAGTCCTGGCCCTGGGGGACTACGCCGAGTCTATACGCCTTAGTCCCAGCGTCGCCGCGATATATGTCGACCGGGGCAAGTTCCACGGCAACTTGAACCAACGTCAACGGGCCTTGGACGACTTGACGGAAGCGATCCGTCTGGACAGGAACAACAGAGAGGCCTATGCGCTACGCGCCGTGGAGAACGCCCATGCTGGCAATGGCGCCGCTGCCCAGCAAGACTTGGAACAAGCCGTCGGGCTTGGCTATGATCAAGCACTTCTCGCAAAGACGATTCAGCGGATCAGAGCCCGGCGTTAGCCAAGCCGGCTGGTCTCAGACCGCTTGTATGATATTGTGGTCAATATGTCATCTTGACCTGTTGGAGGGCTTTTCGTGGCGAAAGTAAGGAGTGTGGCCGACGCCAAGAAAAACCTGTCTGAGCTTATGAGCCGGGCGGCATATAACAACGAACGGTTCTTGATTCAACGCCGCGGCAAGCCCATGGCGGCGTTGGTCTCTGTTGAAGACCTGGCCCGGTTGGAGGAGCAACCTGTTGCCCGCAAAGGTTTGCTAGCTGCGGTGGGGGCGTTGGCGGACTTCGACGGATTGGACTCAATGGTAGAGGAGATTTACCGCCAACGGGAGCAGGCTCAAGACAGACCGGTGGAGTTGGAGCCTTAATGTTCCTCTTTGACACTGATACCTTGAGCGAGGTCTTAAAGAGAAACCCCTCCCCTGGCCTCATGGCCCGGCTTGCATGGTTGCCAGCCGGAGATCAGTTTACTACCTCGATTACAGTTGGTGAAATGTCGTACGGCGCCCATCGGAGCTCTCAAACGGAATATCTTTTACAGCAGTTTGAAGAACTCCTGTGGCCTATGGTCCAAATCTTGCCTTTCGATCGTGCCTCTGGGAAGGTCTACGGCAGCCTCCGAGCCGATCTGGAGCGCGCCGGAACACCGCTGGCGGAGCCCGACTTGCGCATCGCGGCCATCGCATTGACCAACGACCTGACCGTCGTTACCGGCAACGTCCGCCACTTCTCCAGAATTCGCGGTTTGCGAGTCGAGAACTGGATCTGATGCTCCGTCCGAACTTTCTATCAAAGGCCAGCAGCGGGATCGCCTAACTCACCGCCCCTCTGAAAGAATCCCGTGGGATGAATGAAAGATCATTTCAAGATTTGGGTGGTTCTACTTTCGGCCTGCGCCCTTGTCCTCGCCGGTTGTCAGACCGGAAAAACCCGGAGCGGCAACCGGCGATTATTTCCCTGGACCAACCAGTCAACCGGGACCCGGCCGCCGCCCGCCCTTATCAAGGCAGCGGCTCGATTCATGCCGCTCAGGGCAACCTTCAGCGATCCGTCAAGGATTTCGACGAAGCCATTCGGTTGGACCCGAAATTTGTGCAGGCATACTACTCCAGAGGGTTCGTGTATAACCGGTTGGGGCAGCCTCTTCGAGCCACCGAAGATTTCAACCGAGCTATCCTGCTAGACCCAGATGTGGCGGAGGGTTACCTAGGCAGAGGTGAAGCCCACGCCGTGCTCAAGCAAATACCCCAGGCCATCGAGAATTACGGGGAGGCCAATCAGGCGTGATCCCAGTTCCTCCAGAGCCTATTACGGCCGGGGTAACGTTTACGCCGAGCTGGGCCGCCCCCGGCTGGCCATCCAAGATTGGGAGAACGCCACCCAGGCCGATAGTCAGTTCGCCCCGCCCTATCACCGCTTGGGCGAAGCCTATCGGGGCATGGCCCAACTCCAGCGGGCCCTCACAACCCTGAATCACGCCCTACGGCTTGACCCGGGAAATGTTCCCAGCCTCGCCAGCCGCGGCGCAACTTACGCTCAGTTGGGCCAGTTCCAACCGGCGGCCCGCGACCTAGAAGAAGCCATCCTGCTTGACCCCGAACACGCCCAATCTCACAATAACCGGGCCTACATCGCCCTCAATCTGGGAAAGACGCAGCAGGCTATACAACACCTAAACACCGCCATCTCCCTGGATCCTTTGGCGGGGCCGGCCTACACCAATAGGGGATTTGCTTACCACCGATCGGGACGCTACCAACAGGCCGTTCAGGACCTTGACCAAGCGGTGGAATTGATAACAGAAGACATTACAGCCTATCGCCGGTGGGGCCTGGCCTACGACGGTTGGGAACAGTATCGCCGCCCCAGGGAAGACTTTGACGAGGCTATCCTTATTGTGCCGTGGATTGGCGGGGTGTACGCTGTGCGTGGGGTTGCCAACGCCCTGTTGGGAAGAGACTCGGCCTCCCTCCGCGACATCGACCTAGCGGCCCAAAGAGGATTGGACCGGAGACTGGTAGAGCGGGCCATAAAGCTGGAGCGGTCAAAAGCAGGAAATCAGGGCCTAGGGGCTAGTAACTCCCCAGGCTGATCGAAAAGGACCTAAAGAAATGACTCAACCTACCATCGATGGCGCCCGGTTAAACCGCACCCTGCAAGAGTTGGGCCGGTTCGGCGACTCGCCACAGGGTATGCAGCGTATCGCGTTTTCTCCGGACGACGTAGCCGGCCGCCGGTACATCATGTCATTGATGAGCCAGGCCGGCTTGGATATCCGCATCGACGCCGGGGGCAACATCATCGCCCGGAAAGAAGGGTCCGTGGCCGGATTGCCCGCCATCGGCATGGGCTCTCACGCCGACACCGTCCCTAGCGGAGGCAAGTACGACGGCGCCTTGGGGGTAATGGCCGCCTTGGAGTGCGCGCAGACCCTGGCAGACAGTAACCTGACGTTGCGGCACCCAGTTGAAGTGATGGTCTTCACCAACGAAGAGGGCACCCGCTTTCACCGTTGGCTGATCGGCAGCCGGGCCATGTCGGGACTGTTGCTGCCGGAAGACCTGGCCGCCGTCGACGATGATGGAGTCACCTTGGCCAGCAGGATGTCCGACATCGGGGGAGACCTTTCCCGCGTCGACGAAGCCCAACGGGCGGCGGGAGAGTTAGCCGCCTTCTTCGAACTCCATATCGAGCAAGGCCCCACCCTATATCAAACGGGCACACCCATCGGCGTTGTGACCGGCATTACTGGCCGGGCCATGTTTGAAGTGGAGATCGACGGCATGGCCAATCACGCCGGCACCACGCCCATGCCGGACCGGCACGACGCTCTTGTAAGCGCCTCCCGCTTGGTGTTGGCGGTCCAGCGCATGGCGGCTGAAGATGAAATATGCCGGGTGGCCACTACCGGGGCGATACAGGCTCATCCCAACGCCGCCAACGTCATCCCCGGCAAAGCTCGCATCAGCGTGGAGTTCCGGGACGTGTCCATGGACGCTCTTTCCGCCGCCGAAACCGAGCTACGCCGAGCCGTGGAACGGGTGTCGTCGGACGAAGGAGTAACCATGCAGATCCACCGACAAAGATTCACATCGGCGGTCCCAATCGCCGATTCGATGCAAGCGATGGTGGAAGAAGCTGCCGGCCGGTCAAGTTTGGAGTCACAGCGGCTGCCCAGCGGCGCCGGGCACGACGCCCAGGCTCTTGCCCAGATCGCCGAAATGGCGATGATTTTCGTGCCCAGCGTCAACGGCATCAGCCACTCGCCCGAGGAGTTCACCACCCCGGAGGACTGCGCCAACGGCGCACAGACCCTGCTCAATCTGCTCACCCTGGCCGACGAAAGAATATAGCCTTTTCCAGACAGGAGATTTATGAAACTCTCCGGAAGTTATCAGGTTGCCGCCACCGCCGAGAAAGTGTGGAATGCCTTGACCGACCCCGTGTCCCTGTCTGGCTGCATCCCCGGTTGTGACGGCTTAGAGCCGGCTGGACAGGACGAATACACGGCAACGATGACGGTGGGGGTTGGCCCCGTAAAGGGCCGTTACAACGCCAAGATATCCATGCTCGACAAGGACCCTAACCGGTCGTTCCGGCTAGTGGTCGAGGGTACCGGCAATATGGGATTCGTGAACGGTGAGGCCACCATTATCTTGGACGAGCAAGAAGGCCTAACCACTGTCGGCGTGGACAGCGACGCTCAAGTCGGCGGTCCGGTCGCCCGCGTGGGTCAACGCCTGATGGAGAGCGTAGGCAGGATGATCATGGACAACTTCTTCAAATGTCTCCGGGAAACAATCGAGTAGAAGAGTTGCCCAAGACCGTCGGCCCGACCGCTTCCAACACACCGATCAGGGCTAAATTGAGTGCGAAGACGTCCATGAGCAATGAAAGCAAAGGTGACTCGGCTGGCGACTACTGGGGGCGCAACGGCCTGGGGCAAGCGATTCTCGACGCTCTAACCGCATCGGGCAAAAACCTGGATGCCCTGACCATTGACGACCTTGCGCCCATGGACCACTTTCACGGCGGAGGCAAGGACTCGACCGTAGGCCTAGCCCGCCTCGCCGGACTGACACCGGGTCTCCGGATTTTGGATGTTGGAGGCGGACTGGGTGGGCCGGCGCGCACGTTGGCAGTCGAGTTCGGTTGTCACGTCACTGTTGTTGATTTAACCGAGTCCTATGTGCAGGCGGCAAGCGAACTCACCGCCCGCCTGGGGCTAGCCGACCGAGTCACCCATCAAGTTGGAAATGCGTTGGAATTGCCCTTCGAGGACGGTAACTTCGGCGTGGTGTGGACGCAGAATAGCGGCATGAACATCGCTGACAAGGAGCGTCTCTATAAAGGCTTTTTCCGCGTTCTGCAGTCCGGCGGACTGCTGGCTCTTGGAGAGCCGATGGCCGGACCTGTGCAACCGCCCATCTTCCCGCTGATGTGGGCAGTTGACGCCGCCACCAGCTTTTTACGTACCCCTGATGAGATGCGCGATATGATCGAGGACGCTGGTTTTCGGGCGCGTGCTTGGGATGACGTTACATCCCAGGGTGGGTTGCCCAACAACACCGGTCCAACAGTCGGCATCCAAGACATTGTGATGGGCGACGCCATGGCCGACATCGCCCGATCCGGCCAGCGCAATCGCGACGAGCAACGCATCGTCAATGTTCGAGCGGTTTTCGACCGGCCATAACGCTGGCGTAGAACCGAAGTTAGCTCCAGAACATGCCAGCTCTGATCCATCCCAGCGGCGTCACCGGGGTAAATGCGGAAACCTAAGGGAAAAGGCTCTCCCCGGTTTCGTCGTCAATCACGGTTATGGCGCTAACCGGACAGTCTTGCGCCGCCTCCATGATGTTCTCGAAGGTGTCTGCGTTTGGGTCCGCTACGGTGGACTGCCGGTCGTCGTTGAGAACAAACACCTTGGGCGCGTAGGTTTCACACATGGCGTTCCCTACACAGATGTCGAGGTCAACGGAAACTCTAACCTTTCGTGGCATTGCTAATCTCTACTTAAGCGAAACCGGCAGGCTCTTCAGGGAGCGGAAGGTGACGCTGGGTTGATATTCGTACTCATCGGTTTCCAGGCTTATGGAATCGTACCTCCCGGCTAGGGCCTTGAATGCTTCTTGGGCCTCCATTCTCGCCAGCGTCGCGCCAAGGCAGTGGTGGATACCGGACCCGAAGGCCACGTGGGTGTTGGGCCAACGGCTGATATCGAAGGTGTCGGGATTCTCGTGCTTGGCGGGGTCGCGGTTGGCGCTGGACATGAACCACCGGATGCGATCTCCCTCTTTTAGCAGCTTCCCACCCATCTCCACGTCTTCCGACGCGATGCGCTGAATCGACTTTACAGGCGGATCGTAGCGCAAACACTCCTCCGTGGCCCTTACAACGGTATCAGGGTCCTGGAACGGCGCTTCTTTCAACAGCTTCCACTGGTCCGGATGCTGCGTAAATGCCAGGGTGCCGTTGCAGATAAGATTGATCGTAGTCTCGTGTCCTGCCAGAAGGAGCAGGATGGCGTCGGCTATCACCTCGTCCCTGGTTAGGGCGCCGGTTTTCTCACCGCTGGCCAACACCGAGAGAAGGTCATTCTCGTCGACCGGTAGGTCCACCTTTTGGGCCACCAAGGGAGACAGGTATTCCATGAGCTCTTTGATCCCGTCGGTCAGGGGCTGCATCCGATCCGCTTCCCCCCTTCCGATGAAAAGAAGCTTCTCGGCCATGGAGCGGATGAATTTCCGGTCCTCAAAGGGCATCCCCATCATCTGAGCGATGACAAAGAGGGGCAGCGGAGTGGCAAAGTCCTTCATGACATCCATCCGCCCGTCCTCATCGGCCTCATCGAGCATGTCTTTGACCACTTGCTGGACCATGGGGCGCCACGTTTCCATGGAGGCTGGGTTAAACCACTTGTGCACCACCTTTCGTTGATCCGTGTGCACCGGCCTATCGTGCTGGATGAACCACTTCATGAAGAACTCCCTCATGAATTGGTAAAGGCCGAGGTCAGATTCGTCGATCGCCGGATAGGGCGACCTTTTGTCCCTCGACCAGAACTCTGAGGAGAACAACTCGTGATGCCTGGTCATCCAGACCAAGTCGTCATGGCGGGTGATTACCCAGAGCTCGTACTTCTCATTCCAATGGACAGGGTCCTCGTCCCTGATCCGGCCGTAGTAGGAGTAGGGGTCGGTGATGGCCTCGCCACTAAACATCTCATCGCTAATAGCAGTAACCATAACGTCTCCACATCTCAGAAATTTCCTCGAATCTAATATTATAGACGCCTAATGTCAATGGTGATATAGCTACATCACGTCTCAATCGCCTGGGATACGTCGAACAGATCATTACGGCTACTGCTGTTCCGATGCCCCGGTGACCCCATGGAAATCGTGACAGTGGGTAGGACGCTTGATGCACCATCTGGCAATTCCGGGCCTTCTAACGGAGAGTGCTTTTCCCCATGCCCCTACGGATGTAAGATGCGATGGGTCAAAAAGTATTTCATTCTTATGGAGTGCACGGGACGCCACTGCTCCACGGGTTGGACCACCGGCTGGCTAGGCAAATGTGGCAGTATCTACCTTACCATGGTGAGGCTGCCGCTAAATCACGGCGCTTCGTTCTCACGGTTATGTGCATGATGGCGCCGAATCAAAGAGATAGGACGGAAAATGCCGACAGCACCACACGACACTGAATATTATCTTGAAACCGCACGCGAACTGGCCACCCGGGTGGCCGCTAACGTCGACCGTATCGAAGCCGGCCGCCAGCTACCCACCGAACTCGCTAACGAGATCGCCGATAGTGGTTTCTTTAGACTCCTCGTGCCCCGCTCTCTGGGCGGCGCGGAATTGGACCACCCGACCTTTCGCAAGATCCTGGAAATCATCGCCGCCGCTGACGGCAGCACCGCATGGTGCATCAACCAGAACAATGTCTTCGCCACCGACTGCGTGAGGATACCGGAACAAACCGCAAAGGAAATCTGGGGCGAGAAACGCGCTGTCGTTACCAACGGCCCTCCCACGGCGTCCTCCAAAGCCGTTCCCGTGGGCGGGGGTTACAAGCTCAGCGGACACTGGAACTTCAGCAGCGGCAGCGACCACGCCACCTGGATCGCGGCGCTTGTACCCGTGTGGAGCCAAGATCAAACCGCCCCCACCGGAAGAGAATCCTTTCGGGTGATGCTACTGCCCAAGGAGGACGCGACTTTCGTGGACCAGTGGCACGTCAACGGTATGCGGGGCACGGGAAGTTTTAGCTTTGAACTTGAAGACCTATTTATTCCCGAATCTCGATCGTACGCTCAAACCGACACCATCCGGGAAGATGGCCCTATTTACGTCATCCCCAGGAGCCTTCTATTCGGCTCGGGATTCGCCACGGTGGCCCTGGGCATCGCCCGTGCCAGCTTGAATACGATAATAGACCTGGCAGTCACCAAAACTCCGGTTCGGTCCACCACTCTGGTGCAAGACCAGCCGACTACCCACCGGCTCATCGGTGAAGCGGAAGCGATCTGGCGCTCGGCGCGGGCTTATCTTCAAGAAAGCGCGTCTGCGGTATGGGAGAGCGCCTGCAAGCACCGCGCGTTGACCAATGAAGAGCGCATCCAGCTACGCCTTGCCAGCACCTTCGCCATCCACAAGGCCGCCGAGGTCGTCGATATCTCCTATGGTCTAAGCGGCTCCAACGCCATTTTCCCCGCCAATCCGATCAACCGGTTGTTCCAAGACATCCACGTCATCACCCAACACGCCCAAGGGCGGCTCGTTCATCTGGAAACCGCCGGCCAATTCCTGCTCGGCCTGGAACCGACGGGCAACTTCTAGGCGTTAGCACGTCGACGGCGCTTCGCCGCAAGCATATCCAAATGAGACCAGACCAATATGTGAACGGAGAGTGAAATGAGGCTTAATCCGGGCGTCACCCTTATGGATGCCGCGCGGCGAATAGCCCCGGTGATTCGGGAACACAATGCCGAAGCAGAGCGTGAGCGCCGCCTGTCGCGGCCGGTGCTGGACGCATTGCATGAAACTGGATGTTGCGTATGTTCACGCCTAGGTCATTAGGCGGTCTGGAAGTGGATCCCATCACCCGCGCCCTCGTTATCGAAGAGATTTCAGGACAAGACACCGCAGCCGGATGGGCTGTCTGGAACCCCTTGGACTGGGCGCACTTCTGCGCCCGATTGCCGGATGAAGGGGCTGAGGAGATCTATAGCGGTGGCGCCAACATCTTGATCGCAGGTCAATTTGGCCGCCCTATGATGGCAACGCCATCCCAGGATGGATATCGTATTTCAGGCCGGGCGCCCTTCGTCAGCAACTGCTATGACGCGGAATGGATCTGTGTGACGGCAATAGTGACAGATGGCGGCCACTCTGAGGAAGATGGCCAGCCAGAAGTTTTGATGGCCTATTTCCCTAGAGAAAGTTGCGAAGTGATCGACACTTGGAACGTCCTGGGGATGCGAGGGACTGGTAGTAATGACATATCCGTGACCGATTTGTTCGTCCCAAAAACCCGGACTTTCCCATTCGTACCAGATTTCTCCCCCGGTTCCCACTATCAGGGTCCTCTATACCAATTCCCGTTAATGGGCGTTGTTGCATGCGGTATTGCTCCTGTCTTGCTTGCGGTGGCACGTAACGCGATCGATGAAGTGTCGCTATTGGCGCAAGGGAAGACGCCAGTTGCGGCATCGACATTGTTACGAGAGAGGTCATCCGTGCAAGCCAAGCTCGCGCAAGCTGAGGCAATACTACGCTCGGGCCGGTTGTTGCTATACGACACCCTGAGCGACGCGTGGGAGGTAGCATTAGCCGGGGAAACCCATTCGCTGAGCCAAAAAGCGGACCTCCTGCTCGCTACTACCCACGCGACAACTAGCGCGGCGACAGCTGTGGAGCTGGTGTACAGTGTGGCTGGCACGAGCGGAATCCGCACGGGTACCCCGCTGGAACGCTGCTTCCAGGATATACAGGTACTGAAGCAACATGTACTCGCGACCGAGGCTCGGTATGAGACGGTGGGGCGGGTGTACCTCGGCCTGTCTGCTGACTTCCCGGCGATAGCGATCTAGAGAGGGAACCGATACCTAAGAGGCACAGCAATAGCGCCGGCTGGCACGACATCCACTAGTCCTGGCTACACCGAGACCCAATATCAGGAGTGTAAACAATGGAGCGAAGAATACCAACGAAAGAAGAGGTTCTGTCTTATCTGGAAAAGGACCGGAATTGGGGCCGTTGGGGCGCCGACGACCAGGTTGGAGCGGTAAACATGATTACGCCGGAAAAACGCGCCGCCGCCGCCCGGTTGGTCAAAACCGGCCGCGCCGTGTCGTTGAGCCGCGAGTTCCCGAAAACCCCGGCGGCAAACAATCCCACCCCGGCCATCCACTTCATGAAGCGCGGCGTTAGGGACGAGGGCGGCGGCTCCGCCACCGATTTCTATGGCATCTCCTACCACGGCCAAGCAACCACCCACCTGGATGCTCTATGCCACGTCTGGGACCATAACGGGATGTGGAACGGCCGCAGCGCCGATGACGTCATAACTTTTGACGGCGCTACTTGGGGCTCGGTGGAGCACTGGAAGGAAGGAATCATTACCCGGGGAGTGCTTTTGGACGTTCCCAAGTTCCGAGGGCAGCCCTTCGTGAAATTGAACGAGCCCATCCACGGATGGGACCTGGAAGACGTCGCCAAATCTCAAGGGGTAACCATGGAGCCAGGTGACGCGTTGATCGTCTACGGCGGCCGGGACGCTTGGAACGAGGTCAATCCACAATGGGGGTCCCTACCGGAGCCCGGCCAGCCCCGCCAACGAGCGGGCCTGCATGCTTCATGCCTTAAGTTCATCCGGGAGTCGGACTGCTCCTTGCTTGTCTGGGACATGATGGACTTCGAGCCCAACGGCTACGACATACCCTGGTCGGTGCACGGCTCGATCTTTGCCTACGGCATCGGTCTGCTGGACAACGCGCTGCTGCAGCCACTAGCCGAGGCCTGCGCCGAGGAGGGCCGTTACGAATTCATGCTCACCGTCAACCCGCTTCGGGTCGTGGGAGGAACCGGCTCCCCGGTCAACCCAATAGCGCTGTTTTAGGTCAGATTCGCCCCGGCATGATTATTTCTCCCGGTATCGTTAGGCCCACGCTTCCCGGTGTAAAACTCCCGCCGGACCAAGAAAAAAGCAGAAGCTAAATCGCCTCTGCTTAACTTTTCCCTATTCGAACCTGCGGCTTCGATGGCCGCAGGCACTAGCTAGTCAAACGGCCTGTTACTCCATCTGCCGCAAACGGGGATCCAAAGTGTCACGGAGCCAGTCGCCTAACAGGTTCAGGGACACCACCGTAATCATTATCGCCAATCCATCGTTGTCTACCCTGAAAGGCAGTCAGATAGTCTTCGATGTGGGATGTGGTGATTTGTCCGACCGGAGGCCATCGCTGTTCCTCGGCGTAGTCGGACAAGAAGGCTGGAGCCCTCTCCAAGACTTCGAGGTAAGACGGCGCATACGGGTTACTGGCCCGAAGGCTGATTAAGAGGCCTTTCGCGGCTTCGCGAATTGGAAAAAGACTGAGTCCTGAAACCTGGTTGATGACCATTTTTCCGTTGCGACCGGTGCTTTAAGGCCATCGTTTTGTACCTGAATCGCCACTTTGGTGGGCCTGGATGGACTCGAACCATCGACCTCGGTCTTATCAGGACCGCGCTCTAGCCGCCTGAGCTACAGGCCCAGTCAGGGGCGATACAACCTAAATTATAGCTACTGCCCACTCAGGTAGCAAGGAACGGGATCCTTTCACTGCTTACTAGACCGTTAATACGGTACCGATGCCAGGTGGCCCCGGTCGAAACGCCTAAGCTGGGCCGGGTCCAGATACATTTTCGCCGCCGCCGTCGTCATGAGGCACGTAAACGTCGCGGGCCGGCCGCCGCCGGCGTCGTCGCATGGCAGCTCCGCCGTTGGGATGCGCGGCCTGGCGGTAGCCAGGTAATTGGGGCGGGCCGTTGACTGCCCAGTCCTTCGGGAACTCCAGGGTCCGCATCGGGTAGTTGATGACGATGCCTTCGGTTCTGAAACGCTGGTGCAAACGCTGTATCAGAGCCGTCTGCAGTTCAAAGCCGGCCAATCTGTCTCTAGCCTGAACGAACAGCCAAAAATTCACGTTGGAATCCCCGAAGTTGTCGAAGCCGAACCAACCGCCATACTCCTTCACAGCAGAGGGCTCGGCCTCCAGAACCTCGCCCATCACCTCCCGGCAAATCTCTTCCACCCGGTAAAGATCGGTATCGTAGCTGACACCGCAAGGTAGGTAAACGTTTACCGCCGGTATGGGCCTTTGGTAATTGGTGATGATAGTCTCGGCAAACTTGCTGTTGGGCACCACCACCAGGTTGTTGCCCCAGGTGCGTACCCGTGTGCTGCGCCAGCCAACTTCAACCACGTAGCCCGCGATGCTTCCTTCAAGCTGAACGTAATCCCCCGGACTGACGACCCCCTCCGTCATGACATAGGTCCCGGCAAACAGATTGGCCAGCGTGGGCTGAATCGCCAGGGCTACCGCTAGACCTCCCAACCCCAAACCGGCGATCAAGGGACTGATGCTTATTCCCAGCAGGTCCAAGATGAGCAGGCCGCCAATACCGTAGATCAAAGCCACGGCGCCACGGCGCAACAACGGGATCAGCTTGACGTCGATCACTTGCTGGGTGTGCGATGCTAAGTTTTCCAAATACCAGTCGATTCCCCGGGATAAAACACCAACCAACGCAAAAATGCCGAGAACGATGCCCAGAAGGCCGGATACCTTGTCCGCAGCCCCATGTTGAGAGTCGGTCAATTCAAACGGCGTGGTTACGGCGAGATAAGACCCAAGAACCAATATTCCCAGGGTCAGAGGCCAACGGGTGGCGCGCATCATCCTGGAGGTCAGATCCGAGGAGGTCCATTGAGAGAGGTGGAGGACTAAACGAAATAACAGCTTGTGGAAAACCCAGGCCGACAGCAACGAAACCAGCAGAATTGCTCCGAACATCGCCGGGGCCAACCATACTTGGTCTTCCAATCCAAAAAGAGCCAGGAATGGGTACATCTTGTAATGCTACTCCGGTTAGTAGCGGTCTTCGCTAAGATTAGGCACAATCAGGTACCAGCCGCACTTCCGATTATATCACCGGGGACCTCCCGCTCCAGGCTTAAACTTAGACCGATTAGACTCCCATTGGGGCATTTTATCCCTCACCATCAACAACTGTTCGCCGGGCCACGGGACTGATTGTTCGGACCCAGTGCAGTTGGAGAGCCGGGCATCCTCCAATACCCGGATCAGCAGAACCTAAAACCGGACGCCCATCAAGTTTGTGAATTAATCGGACAGTTGATGTCAATGGCGGGTGGTTAATCGACCGGCACGGGCGTCTAAGGCTGGGGAAAGGCTTCCGCCCCTAGTAGTGGGACGAACCGGCAGGGACCCAGCACGCGCAACGACAACCCTTCATCCGTGCGGCGAGCCTGGACCAATTCCTGCTGGGACAAGGTCCCTACCGGAATCACCAATCGTCCGCCGATCGCCAGTTGGGAGAGCAAGGATTCGGGCAGTCGAGGCGCCGCGGCAGTTACGATGATGGCATCGTATGGGCCTTTGAAAGGGCAGCCCAGCGAGGAGCCGGCCTGTTGTACTTCCACGTTGCGATAGCCCAACTCTTGAAGCCTCTGGCGAGCCTGTTGCATCAGGGCTGGAACTCTTTCCATGCTAACTACCCGCCCTCTGGGCGTCAGCGCCGAAAGAATCGCTGTTTGATAGCCGCTGCCGGTTCCAATCTCCAGCACTCTGTCTCCGCCGGAGAGCTCCAAGGCCTCGGTCATCATGGCCACGATGTAGGGTTGGGAGATCGTCTGCTCTTCTCCGATACTCAGGGGCAAGTCCAAATAGGCCATGTGGCGGCTGTCCTGAGGTACGAACAGATCCCGGGGCACCTGCTCCATGGCACGTATTACTGTTTCTGACGGTATATTGCGCAGCAATTTACGGAATAGCTCTCGCTTCGGATCAACCTGTCTTCTATCCATGCGGAAAAATCTCACAATATATCCACTATAGCATGAGACATTTTTCCAAACAATTAAGGCACTGCCGGCGAGGCCTAACGACTTGCATGAGTCCTCGCATTGACGTTAATCTATCCCTATGATAGTCTCAAAACGTTGCGGCTTTACTTTATAGGTTTCTATAGGTTTCTATAGGTTTTGATGCTCGAATCACCGCAAGAAAAATCCAAATGGCTCACCATGCGCGACGCCTGCCGTCTGTTGGACGTAAATGAGGCTACGCTCCGCCAATGGGCCGATAACGGTCACCTGCGAGTGTACCGGACGCCCGGAGGCCATCGCCGCTTCTTGAGTGAAGATGTGATGTCCTTAACCAACACGGCCCGGACGGACGCCGACCGCGCGCCGGAATACGAGGTGGAAGGGTCGGCGCTACGGCTGATACGCCGGCGTTTGCAGGGGGAGTCCGTGATCCGGCAGCCTTGGTACCAGAGTGTACAGGAGGACGGACGGGACCGGATGCGTCTGTTTGGACGCCGGATGCTCACTCTGCTGGTTCACGAGCCTCAAGTTCGCCGCCAACGCCAGGAAGCTCTGGCCGAGTCTAATGTGTTAGGCCGGGAATACGGCGCCGAAATGTCGGAGAAGGGGGTTTCTCTAAAAGACACCCTGGAAGCTTTGGTGTTCTTTCGTTCCATGGTGCTGGACTCGGCCGACCCTAAGTCCTGGAGCCACATTCTAGAGCTCGCCGACCGGGTCATGGTGGGAGTCGCCGAATCTTACGAGAACCAATCGGTTCCAACAGGATAAGGGCCTTAATTTCTCTCAGGAACTTAGCTCACGATATTTCGTTCCCCATATCTCCGTTCACCATATTTCAAGGAGGTCTTAACCAAAGCCATGGACCTAACCGACCGGAAGCTGCTTAACATTATTCAGAGCAAATTTCCTCTCGTCGACCGTCCCTACTTGGAACTGGGCAATGAGCTGGGCATCGACGAAGGCGAGATTATAGATAGGCTGGCCGGCTTGAAAAAGAAGAACGTGTTGCGCCAGCTCAGCGCCATCTTCGATACCCGCCGCTTGGGTTACAAAACAACTTTGGTGGCCATGGCCTTTGAACCGGGCCAACTGAATAAGGGCGCCCTGCGCATCAATAAGCATCCTGGTGTCAGCCATAATTATGCCCGGGAAGGCTCTTATTTCAACCTATGGTTCACCCTTGCGGTCCCGCACGACCACGACCTGGAGTCCACCGTGGAACGGATGGGTCAAGATACCAAAGCTCTCAGCTATCGAATGATGCCCACCATCCGTTTCTTCAAGATTGGCGTCAACTTCGACATGGTCAAACAGAAGGGATCGTCCGTCAACTATAGTCCCGACGGCTACTCCGGCTCAGAGAGAACTGGATGGAACGAAGCCGTTCCGATAACAGAAGACGACAAGGCCGCGATTCGAGAACTCCAGGAAGACCTTGCCTTGGTCCCTCGGCCTTTCGACGATATGGCCCAGCGCTTGGGTAAAACTAACGATGAGCTGTTCGCCACAGTCCAGGATTTCCAAGACCGGCGGTTCATGCGCCGCTTCAGCGCGGTCCTACACCATCGGCGCTCCGGATTCAGCGCCAACGCCATGATTGTGTGGAAGGTGCCCGAAGAGCGGTCCGAAGAGGTTGGCATGACCATGGCCCAAAACAGCGCCGTTACCCACTGCTACGAAAGACCCACCTTCCCTGACTGGCCCTACACTCATTTCACCATGGTCCACGCCACCTCAACCGAGGGTTGTGAGGAGATTGAGCGGGAGATCAGCGAGGCCACCGGAATCACCGAGCGGTTGCTGCTTTATAGCAGCCGCGAATACAAGAAAACTCGAGTGCGTTACTTCGTGCCCGAGTACGACCAATACCAGGATACCGTGAAATCCGCCCCCGCTCCCCTGGCGCAAAGAGGTTAGAACGTGCCGGCCCACTATCCCGTTTATCTAAATCTGACCGGCAAGAAGTGCCTCGTATTCGGCGGCGGCCCCATCGCCGAGGATAAAATCGCCAAATTGCAGAGCACCGGGGCCCAAGTCACAATAGTCAGCCCAACGGTTACACCAAACCTTCAAGCCTGGGCCCATAGGGGCGACTTCCAATGGCAGCCCCGTGAATACCAAGCCGGGGATATGGAGGGCGCTTTCCTGAGCATCGCCGCCACCAACGATAGGCAAGTGAACCACGAAATATTCCAAGAAGCTGAGCGTCTGGGTGTCCTGATAAACGTGGTGGACGACCCGGAACAGTGCACCTTCATCGCGCCCGCCGTTGTGCGGCGTGGTCAGGTTACTCTGGCCATTTCCACCGGGGGCGCCAGCCCGGCCCTTGCCCGCAAACTGCGGGAGGCCCTGACCGAAGACGCAGTGCTGGAGTGGGCTGACCTGGCCCGTGTGCTCTCCTTGGCCAGGAAAGTAGTGAAAAAGCGGGGGCTGACAGTCGACCCGCAGCGATGGCAGTGTTGTATCACCACCGAATTGCTGCAATTGGCCCAATCAGGTCACGAAGACCAGGCGCTATCAAGCCTCCTCTCCCGCCTGACAGATCCAGACGCGCCGGGATTATGCCAGAACCTCGAAAGCTGCAGCGCCAAGAGATGCCGCGGCCGTTCCGAAGTGCTTTCTGGCATACCCTCCGGCGTATCTACTATTATGGAACAAGCTTAGTTGGTCTCCAGCAAAGTCATAAAGGTCGGCAGCCGGGGCAGTAAACTGGCATTAATTCAGGCCGATCAGGTGCTCGTCCGGCTTCGTCAGCTATACCCCGATCGGGAATTCGAGGTCGTCACCGTCCGAACACAGGGGGACATCAACAAAGAAGCTTCCCTGCAAGGGATGGGCCTGGGCATCTTTGTCAAAGAGATCGAACGTTTGCTGTTGGACGGCGAATTGGACATGGCGGTCCATAGCCTGAAGGACCTGCCGACCGCCCTTCCCGATGGCCTAGTCCTGGGAGCCATGCTACGCCGGGAAGACCCACGTGACGTCCTGGTGGACCGCTGGAACTGCCCGTTGGCCCAATTGCCCGAAGGGGCCCGCATCGGCACCAGCAGTCCCCGGCGCCGTGTGTTGCTGAATACCTTGTGCCCTCAGGCCACCGTCCTACCCATCCGGGGCAACGTAGACACCAGGCTCGGTAAAGCCCGGGGAGACGACTACGACGGCGCCGTTCTGGCCGCGGCCGGTCTGATCCGGTTGGGTTTGACCGAGCACATCTCCGAATATCTGTCTCCCCAACGGTTCGTGCCACCACCCGGCCAGGGGGTTCTGGCAGTGGAGATACGCGCCGAAGACTACCGCATGCAGGATATGCTACGCGCCATAGAGCACACCACCACTCGGCTGGCGGTCACCGCAGAACGGGCATTTTTGGAAAAATTGGGGGGCGGTTGCCAGTTACCCATGGGCGCTTACGCCAGAGACGAGGGAGATATTCTCTACATGACCATCTTCCTCAGCTCGCCCGATGGCAAAAAAGCCTTTCGCGCCAAGATCGACGGCCTAACCATGGACCCACTGCAATTGGCCACCGACGCCTATCTGGCCGTGGTGGAGCGCGGCGGCGGACCGCTTTTGGAGATCGAATGGTCCGAAGTAGAACCCTAGGGCAAGCGTTATCCCTTCCCCCTCGATGGGGGAAGGTTAGGATGGGGGTGAAACAGCCTACGTCAATTCTCTTTCCTTGGGAGAGAGAAGGCAGTCTAGCCCCTTTTCGGAGGCTTGAAAATTTCGACTAAGTCACCCGGGAAAGTATATCTGGTGGGCGCCGGTCCCGGCGACCCTGGTCTGATCACGCTGAAGGGTTTGCGCTGCCTGGAGCAAGCCCAGGTGGTGATCTACGACCGGTTGCTGGACCCGTCTTTGCTAGAGTCGGCCCCCGCTTCGGCCGAGCGGATCTTCGTGGGCAAGGAACGGGGCCGCCAGGAGCTGAAACAAGACCAGATCAACGATCTGCTGATCGACCGGGCGTCCGAGGGAAAAGTTGTCGTACGCCTCAAGGGCGGCGACCCCTTCGTCTTTGGCCGGGGAGGAGAAGAAGCCCTAGCCTTAACCGA
The DNA here is from genome assembly GCA_002710215.1 of Chloroflexota bacterium. Classification (GTDB taxonomy): domain Bacteria; phylum Chloroflexota; class Dehalococcoidia; order Lucifugimonadales; family UBA3495; genus UBA11650. The sequence continues at coordinate 24,951 of PAJQ01000054.1, forward strand.
AAAAGACATTCCATTCGAGGTGGTGCCCGGAATCACGTCGGCCATCGCCGCGGCCGCCTATGCCGGGATCCCTCTGACCCATCGGGGAATATCCACGTGTTTTACCGTGGTCAGCGGTAGCGAAGATCCCGCCAAACCGGAAACCTCGGTTAACTGGCAAGCCCTGGCCCGCACCGGCGGCACCCTAGTGGTGTTGATGGGATGGTCTGCCTTGGAGTCTATCCTAGACACCTTGGGAAAAGAGGGTGTGCCCGCCGATACCCCGGTGGCGTTGGTGCAGTGGGGCACCTGGCCGGCCCAGGCCACCGTCACCGGATGCCTGGAAGACATCTTGGAACGGGGCCGAGAGGCCGGAATCCAACCGCCGGTTGTGGCCGTCATCGGTCCGGTGGTTGCCCTGCGGAAGGAGCTTGCCTGGTTCGACCGCCGGCCGCTGTTCGGCAAGAAGGTGCTCATAACCCGCTCCCGTACCCAGGCTTCAAAGTTCCGGTCGTTATTGGAGGGTTTGGGTGCCCAAACCTTTGAGATTCCCGCCATACAGACGGTGCCCCTGGAAGATTACACCCGACTGGACGAGGCTGTCGCCAAACTCAAGGATTACCGATGGGTGATCTTCGCCAGCAGCAACGCCGTCGAAGCCGTGTTCAGCCGCCTGTACTATCAAGGTCTGGACACCAGGGCCTTAGGAGGCGTTAAGGTGGGCGCGATCGGCCCCGCTACCGCCGATGCTCTGGCCCTCCGGGGTATCGCCGCCGATTTCGTTCCAACACGGCCCATATCCGAAGTCGTTGTCCAAGAGCTGTCAAGTTTTGACTGGACCGGCGTGCCGGTATTGTTGCCGGTGGCGGATATCGGTCGCGACGCGCTGGCCACGGGGCTCACACAGGCCGGGGCTCTGGTGGACCGGATCGACGCCTATCGCACAGTCCCCACCACCGGAGTCGACGCCAAGGCCCGTGAAGCCCTTTCCCAAGGGATGGACGCGGTGACATTCACCAGTTCGTCCACGGTACGCAATCTGGTGGAGATGCTGAACGGTGACCGGGCCGCCCTGGACGCGACCAGCATCGCCTGTATCGGCCCCACCACTGCCGCCACCGCCCGGGAATTGGGCCTGCGGGTCGATATGGTAGCCGGCGAACACACCGTTGAGGGTCTAGCCAGCGCCCTGGTAACCCATTTTGCCGAAGCCAAAATCGTTCACAAAGGAAGCCCTACAAATGGTTAGCTATCCAGATCTACGATTACGCCGGATCCGCGAGCACGAACCTCTCCGGAGAATGGTTCGCGAAACCACCCTGTCGCCGTCCAACTTTATCTACCCGATGTTCGTTACCCACGGTCAAGGATTGCGCCAGCCCATAGAACCCATGCCCGGCTGCTTTCACTTCTCCATCGATCAACTGGTACTCGACGTTGCCGAGGCGGCCGCCTTGGGGATTCCCGGCGTGCTGCTCTTTGGATTGCCCGCGGAGAAGGACCCGATGGGCACCGAAGGATACGACCCGGAAGGAATAATCCAGGAAGCGGTCAGGGCCATCAAGAAAGAAGTACCCGGCATGATGGTTATCACCGACGTGTGCATGTGCGAGTACACCGACCACGGCCACTGCGGCATTATCGACAACGGTAAGGTGGACAACGACGCCACGCTGGAATTACTGGCCAGAACGGCCGTAACACAGGTACAGGCCGGGGCCGACATGGTTGCGCCGTCGGCCATGATGGACGGGCAGGTGAAAGCCATCCGCGACTCCCTGAACGACCACGGTTACGAAGATGTGCCGGTCATGGGTTACGCCGCCAAGTACGCTTCGGCCTTCTACGGACCCTTTCGGGTTGCCGCCGGTTCGACTCCCCAGTTCGGCGACCGGCGCAGCTACCAGATGGACCCGGCCAACGCCCGGGAAGCGATGCGGGAAATTGAAAGCGACATCGCCGAGGGCGCCGACATCGTCATGGTCAAACCGGCCATGTCCTACATGGACGTGATTCGCCGGGCCCGGGAACGCTTCGACCATCCCCTAGCCGCCTACAACGTCAGCGGCGAGTACTCCATGGTCAAGGCCGCCGGGGCCCAAGGTTGGATCGACGAAAAGCGGATCACCTTAGAGATCCTGACCTCCATAAGAAGAGCCGGTGCCGACTTCATCCTCAGCTACCACGCCAAAGAGGTGTCTCAGTGGCTGAGGGACGCGGAGTAAGCTCCCTTTCGCTATGAAGGCGATGCGGTTCCGGCTTTATGATTAATCCTAATTTTCACTCCTACGAGGCAAGCGGCTTTCCGCCAGCTATTTAAAACAGGAACGTAAATGCAACGAACCAAATCAGAAAAACTTTTTGCCAAGGCCCAAAAGTACATCCCCGGCGGGGTCAACTCGCCGGTTCGTTCTTTCCGCGCCGTTGGTGGTACGCCTCCCTTCATAGCCAGGGGCAGCGGTTCCCACATCTGGGATGCCGACGGCAACGAATACATCGACTATCTGGGGTCGTGGGGGCCCTTGGTGTTGGGCCACGCCCATCCGGCCGTGGTGGATGCTCTGATAAAAGCCGCGGAAGGAGGCACCAGTTTCGGCGCGCCGGTGGCCCAAGAGGTGGACCTGGCCCGTCTCATCTGCGCTTCCATGCCTTCGATCGACATGATTCGTTTGGTCAACTCCGGCACGGAAGCCTGCATGAGCGCTATCCGGCTGGCCCGTGCCCATACCGGAAGGGACAAAATCATCAAGTTCGCCGGTTGCTACCACGGCCACGCCGACGGTCTGCTGGTGATGGCCGGCTCCGGGGCCATGACGCATGGTGTTCCGACCAGCGCCGGTGTTCCCGAGTCTTATGCCAGCGAAACCCTGGTTGCCGATTACAACGATTTATCCTCGGTTGAAGAGGCGTTCGCCGCCTTTCCGGAAGACATCGCGGCGGTCATCGTTGAGCCCGTGGCAGGAAACATGGGGGTGGTCCCACCTGCGCCCGGCTTTCTCCAAGGGTTGCGCCGTATCACCCAGGAGCACGGAGCGTTGCTGATCTTTGACGAGGTTATCACCGGTTTCCGGCTGGAGACCGGCGGCGCTCAGGCCCGGTTCGGCATAACCCCCGACCTGACAACTCTGGGCAAAATCATCGGCGGCGGTCTTCCGGTGGGGGCTTACGGAGGCAGGCAAGAAATCATGGAGTTGGTGGCCCCTTTGGGGCCCATGTACCAGGCGGGCACTCTGTCCGGCAACCCCTTGGCGGTCGCCGCCGGATTGGCGACCCTGCAAGAGTTAACGCGCCCCGGGACCTACGAAAAGCTGGAGTCCATGGCTGCCCGGTTGACCGAAGGGCTGACTGAAGTCTTCGATCGCAAAGAGGTGCCCTCGACAATAAACCGGGTCGGTTCCATGTTCACCGGGTTCTTCAATGGCGGTCCCGTGGCCAGCCTGACCCAGGTGGAGCAGTCCGACGTTCCAGGCCATGGACGGTTCTTCCACGGCATGTTGGAGAGAGGTGTGTACCTGGCCCCATCCCAGTTTGAAGCCGGATTCGTCTCCCTGGCCCATACTGAAGAAGATATCGACCGGACTGTCGCGGCGGCGGAAGCGGCCCTGGGTTGACAAGATCGGATCAATGACCTCCAGCATATGCTGGCAGGTGCAGTACAAGGAGCCTAGTAAAATAAAAGGGGCTGGTTTTGAACCAGCCCCTACGCTATTTCGGTACCCAGATTGGGCTTACGAACCGTAGCGTGCCGCCGCGTTGGGGTCACTGTATTCCACGTTTTTGGTCGCCCAGAAGGCCGTCGCAACGGCGTCCACCGCCGATACCAGTTCTTCACAAGCAGCCATGTCCACGTTCTGCTTGCAGCGTCCGGCCAGCTTCAACGCGGCGTTAAAGCTACCGTGCAGGTCGAAGCCTGCCGGCATGTTTGGCCAAGCGTAGTCGGCCCAAAGGATGCTCAGTTCCTTCTTGCAAATCTCAGCGTGCTCTTCTTTGACCGTCACGTACCGGGACATCTTGCTGATGAATTCGTGGCGGGCGGCGGCGTCCCCACCAGGACCCGGCGCTTCCAAAGCCTGAATCCGCAATACCATTTTTTGTACCGTCTGCGCGGCTATCTTAGCGGCTATTGGGTCGTATATCCCACAGGGGATATCGCAATGGGCTTGAGCCCTCGGAACCCTCAACCATGTAAGCGGGTTAAACATAGCGTCCTACCTCATGCTGGATTTGGAATCAGGCCAAAGAGTACAAGAAAAAGGGGTGCTCCGCAACCCCCGGCGCACTTAGCCGGGGCCTACCGGCGGCCGGCATTAGCCAAACGCTCTAAGCATCGTTTTGGTGAACCTTGTAACGGAACATTATTGCCGATTATAATAGTGCCTTCCGATGCGGGGATGTCCCCCCTCACGGGTTCGGAATGGCAGGAGGGCTCCGATGGCTACCACCAGCCAATTAAGACTCAAGCACCGCAGCAGAGAGATAACCGAGGGCCCAGACCGGGCCCCTGCCCGGGCCATGCTCAGGGCCATGGGCTTGACCTCCGCCGACATGGACAAACCCTTCGTGGCCGTCGCTAACCTGGCCAGCGACGTCACGCCGTGCAACGTTCATCTGGACCGGCTAGCCGACGCCGCCAAGGAAGGGATACGCCAAGCCGACGGAGTGCCCTTCAAGTTCGGGACTATCACCATCAGCGACGGCATCTCCATGGGGACGGAGGGCATGAAGGCTTCCCTGGTCAGCCGGGAAGTCATCGCGGACTCCATCGAGGTCGTTACCTTCGGAGAGCGGATGGACGCCCTCATCACCGTCGCCGGCTGCGACAAAAACATGCCGGGCTGCATGATGGCCATCGCGCGTCTTAACGTCCCTTCGATCTTTGTCTATGGCGGCACCATCATGGCCGGTAACTACCTGGGCGAGGACGTAAATATCCAAGATGTCTTCGAGGCGGTAGGCGCTTACGCCACCGGCGACATGACTCTGGATCAACTCCACGATTTGGAATGCGCCGCTTGCCCCGGCGAGGGCTCATGCGCCGGTTTATTTACCGCCAACACCATGTCCACCGCCATCGAGGTCATGGGCATGTCTCTACCCGGTGACGCTTCAATCCCGGCCACCGACCCCCGTAAAAAAGCTGAAACCCGCTTGGCCGGGCAAACCTTGATGCGGCTCTTGGAAGAAGACCTCCGGCCCAGGGACATACTCACCCGCCAAGCATTCGAGAACGCCATCACTGTAGTGGTGTCCATGGGTGGTTCCACCAACTCGGTACTGCACTTGATGGCCATCGCCCACGAGGCTCAAGTTGACCTAAGCTTGCAAGACTTCGACCGTATCAGCCGCAGCACCCCATATATTGCCGACATGCGCCCGGCCGGCCGGTTCGTCATGGCGGACTTAGACGGCTACGGCGGAGTGTCTCTGGTTATGAAACGGCTGCTCAATGCCGGCCTGCTGCACGGCGACGCGATGACCGTGACCGGCAAGACGCTTCAACAAAACATCGAGGGCATAAAGACGGTGGACGACCAACCAGTGGTGGTGCCCATAGACCAACCTCGGAGCCCCACGGGGGGTCTGGCGATACTCTACGGCAACCTGGCTCCCGAAGGGGCGGTCATCAAGGTGGCCGGGCACCAGGAAAGGGTCTATGAGGGCCCGGCCCGGGTCTTCGACCAAGAGCAGGCCGCTTTCCAAGCCATCCAACGGCGAGAGATCAAGTCCGGGGATATCGTGGTTATCCGCTACGAAGGCCCCAAAGGCGGCCCCGGCATGCAGGAGATGCTGGCGGTTACCGGCGCTTTGATCGGTCAGGGGTTGGGTGACGAGGTCGCTCTTGTTACCGACGGGCGGTTTTCCGGCGCATCCCACGGTCCCATGGTGGGTCACGTCACGCCCGAAGCAGCAGTCGGCGGCCCCATCGGCTTGTTGCAGGAAGGAGACATCATAACTTTGGATATACCGGCCCGGAGCCTGAATGTAAAGCTAACCGAAGAGGAGTTCACCGGCCGGCGGGCAAAATTCCAGCCGATTCCCCCAAACTACACGTCTGGTGTTCTTGCCAAGTACGCTAAACTGGTTTCTTCCGCCTCCCAAGGCGCGGTTACCGGATAATCTCAATCGAGATCAAGGGGCTCAAGTTCATATTCGGCGAGGTTCACCGCCTTTAAGGTTACCGTGAACTCTCCACCGGGCAAAGTGAGGAAACATGGACTACGATTCTGAAGCAATCAGGCGCCACCGGGACAGCCGGGGCAAGGTCAGTATCGCCCCAAAGATGTCGGTGGAAACGATGGAGGACCTGTCCATTGCCTACACGCCCGGCGTCGCCGCGGTGAGTATGGCCATAGCCAATGACAAGTCGGAATCCTACAACCTGACCAACCGGGCCAACATGGTGGCCGTGGTCAGTGATGGCTCAGCCGTCTTGGGACTGGGCAATGTGGGACCCGAGGCGGCCATGCCGGTTATGGAAGGCAAATCCATTCTGTTTAAAGGCCTGGCCGATATAGACGCGTTCCCCATATGCCTAGCAACCCAAGACGCCGGGGAGATTATCCAGACCGTCAGAAACCTTGCTCCCACCTTCGGGGGTATCAACTTGGAAGATATTGCCGCCCCCCGGTGTTTCGAGATCGAAGATAGCCTGCAGGACCTGGGAATACCAGTGTTCCACGACGATCAGCACGGTACCTCGATCGCGGTATTGGCTGCGTTGATCAACGCCGTAGAATTGACCGGCAAAAAAATCGAAGACGCCAAGTTCGTATTCTGCGGCGCCGGCGCCGGTGGCATCGCCAGCACCAAGCTCTTGTTGGACCACGGCGCAAAAAACGTTACCCTGGTTGACAGTACCGGGATCATCCACCGGGGCCGAACCGACCTGACCCCCATGAAGTTGTCTATGTTGTCCGTGACCAATCCGGACGACATCCAGGGCGGCCTTGCCGAAGCAATGAAAGGCGCCGATGTGTTCGTCGGGCTTGCGGTTGCCGGGGCGTTGACACCCCAAATGGTTAGTTCAATGGCCAAAGACTCCATCGTCTTCGCCATGGCCAACCCGATTCCCGAGATAATGCCCGACTTAGCCAGTGCCGCCGGAGCCGCGATCGTTGGCACCGGGCGGAGCGATTTTCCAAATCAAATCAACAATAGCTTGGTGTTCCCTGGCGTGTTCAGGGGCGCTCTGGATATAAAAGCTACCCGGATAACCACTGGAATGAAGCTGGCCGCCGCCCAGGCACTGGCAGCCTTGATCGAAGAGCCGACCAAGGAATGTGTAATTCCATGGTCGTTGGACCGTAATGTAAGCCCGGCGGTAGCCCAGGCCACGGCCTCGGCTTGGACGGCAGAAAATCCAAGGTAACCTGATACCCCCGGTTCTCAAGGTTATAAGAGTGAAGCAGCCCCCATTTTAAGGGGGCTGCTTTATTATCTAGCCGAATCAGCTTTAAATAAGAGAGACTCGCGTCATCCTCTTGAATCCTCTTAAGATGATTGTGATACTTTAGTATGAATTTGGTATGACATTAAGGTGGCATCATGGCCAAAATCGCGATCAGCCTACCAGAGGAAACGCTACAATCGGTTGAGAAACAGCGGCTGGCCACCGGGCTGAGCCGTAGCGAGTTTTTCCGGAGGGTGGTGGAAGAATACCTGCGCCTGGTAAAAGAACGGGAAGACGTTGAGCAGTACATCCAAGGCTATTTAAAATACCCGGAAAAGAAGGAGGAGATTGCCCTTGCTGAGGCTAACCTACGATACGCCTTCGACGATGAATCTTGGGAAGATGATTGGGAAGAAGCGTCTAAGAAATGAACCGTCCCGCTAGGCCTCAAAATCAAGTCCGGAGCTCCAAATGCCCCCGCCCGTAACCGTCGAGATACTAGACCGCATGCGTCCCAACCTGGCGTCGCTGGTTATGGAGCGCGCCAGGCGGTTGCCGGGAATGGTCTATTGCGATCTGCGCCTCCAGGTTAAGGAGGAGAAGAGCGCCGTGGCGGAGAACGGCAACGCCAAGGCCAGCGGCGAGGATTATGTGTTCGATTTCGGCGTCCGGGTGATCGCCGGAGCCAGGCTCAGCGCGCCGGGTTACTTCGGGAGAGTATTGGGGGCAGCCGACACGGCGAACATCGAGGAAGTGGTCTGGGACGGCATCCGCCAGGCCCATCAGCGGGCCAGAACCAACGCCCGCCTCAAGTCGCAGGCCAAGGGACGATTTAGCAGTTTGGGCGGCAGTTTAGGGGGAACGGACCTAGCTCCGGTCGCAGTTGTTCAGGACTCGGTTCCGGCCACGTACACCGTAGATCCTCGTGGCCTACCCTTGTCTGAGACAGTCAGCATGGCGGTGGAAGGGTGCAAAGCGGCCCAAGGTCAGAGCGGCAACATCGCTTACGCCGCCGCTTCGACCAGCACTTTCCTGCTCCGGGAGTTGTTTCTCAGCTCCGACGGGGCGGACATCGACCAGTCCTTCGCTCAAACCGAGGGGTTCGCCATCGTCATCTGCGGGAGCGAGCACGGTAATTTCGAGCATTACGATTTCACCGGGCACCAGCGGGGTTGGGAGGTCCTTACCGACGGGTATGACAACGGTCCCATCATGCTGCCGAACTTCATCGACTTCTGCTCCAACTTAGGCGTCGATGCCGCCGAAGTGGCCGCCGCGCCGCCATTGAAGCCTCCCGGTCACGACGTCGTGGTGGTCACCAACCCCCACTTCAACACCCTGCTGGTCCACGAGGTTGTGGGACATCCGTCGGAACTGGACCGCGCCCTGAAGTACGAAACAGCCTATGCCGGCCGCTCATGGTTCCTGAAGAACCTAGAAGAGAACCAACTCGGCCGGCAGATCGCCTCGCCATTGGTCTCTGCCTACTCCGACCCCCTCATGGAGGGTTACGGCTCCTTCCGCTACGACCATGAAGGTACTCCGCCCAAGCGGGCGTACATCATCCGCGACGGCGTGCTGGAAGAGTTCCTCAACAACCGCCAGACCGCCGCCGTCATGGGCGTGGCGCCCAACGGTTCCGCCCGGGCCACCGAAGCATCCCTGATACCCTTGATCCGCATGACCAACACGGTGTTCGCTCCCGGACAGCAAGACCCCCAGGACATCATCTCCGAAGTCGACTCGGGCTACTACATCGCCGGGCACCGCACACCGTCCATCGCCGAGTCTCGGGAAAACTTCCGGATCACTGCCGTGAAAGTTTACGAGATCAAACACGGCCAGCTAGGGCAACTCTACCGGGACGGCGGAATCACGTCGGACTCCCGAGATTATTTCATGTCCATCGACGCCGTGGGCAACGATCTGCGGGTCAACCCCATACCCAATTGCGGCAAAGGTCAGCCCATGCAGGCCAAGCGCATGAGCAACGGCGGCCCCACCATGCGGGGCATCGCCCGGTTGACCGGACCGGGATGAATTCCGGCTGAAGGGGGAACCCATGGAATCCGTGGTAATCATAATCCTGGTCGTTCTTGCTCTAGTTCTCACGGGGGCGTTGGTCGCCGCTATACGACGGGGTTCGGCGGGCCGGGAATCTTTGGACCCCCACGTTTTGGAATTGAAGTCCGAGCTAGACAAAGTAACTAATTTGGTCCGGGAACTGGAAAAGGACCGGGAAAACAAGTTCGGCGAACTAACCAGTCAGCTCAAGAGCGTGGGTGAGCATACCACCGCACTGGCCACAACCACAGGCCAGTTAAAGGAGGCTTTGGCCAACACCCGTGTCAGAGGACAATGGGGTGAGCGCATGGCCGAGGACGTTCTCCGCTTGGTGGGGTTCGTTCAAGGCGTCAATTACGAGAAGCAAACAACGTTGGAAGGAAGCGGCTCCCGGCCGGACTTCACCTTCCTGCTGCCTAAGGACCTTACGCTAAACATGGACGTAAAGTTCCCTCTGGATAATTACTTAAAGTGCGTTGAAGCCAGGGACGCGGAGGAAGAAAACCGGTATCGTCAGCAGTTCGTTCGGGACGTCCGCGCCCGATTGAAAGAAGTCGTAACTCGAGACTATATCGACCCTGGCCGGAAGACTCTGGACTACGTACTGGTTTTTATCCCCAACGAGCAGATCTACCAGTACATTCACGAACATGACAGTGCGCTTATCGACGATGCCCTTACCAGCAAGGTAGTTCTGTGCTCCCCTGTCTCGCTATTCGCTATCCTGGTAGTGATTCGCCAGGCCGTAGATAACTTCAGCGTTGAACAAAGCTCCAACGAAATAATTTCAGAGTTGGGAAAGTTCGAGGACCAATGGGACCGGTTCATAAAGCAAATGGATACGCTTGGGAAACGAATTGATGATGCCCAAAAGGATTTCGGAAACCTGGTAGGGACTCGCCGCCGGGCGTTGGAACGTCCCCTCGGCCGCATCCACGCGATCAGACAACAGCGAGGCTTGGCCATACCCGAAGATACCGGACGAGAGGACTTTCCGGAGCTTAGCGAGGCCTTTGTCGAATCAACAGAGTCCGTCAGCGATGACCAGTAGGCCCGACATCGCCAGTCAGCCGGAAAAAGAGAATTAGCCAATTGATACCGCTAGCTAAATTACGCGCCGCTGCCCGGGACGCCCTGGCTTACGTATCGGCCCAGCCCGGCGTGGCCGAGGCCGAAGTCTTTGCCTCGGCCAACGGCAACCTGACCGTTCGCCTCAATTACACCTCACACATACCCAGCAACGGCGTGGAAGAGCCCAAGTCGTTGGAATCCCATGGCCTGGGTTTGCGGATAGCTTTTAATAGCCCAGAGGGCTTGAAGATTGGCTTCGGCAGCGAACCCACAGACCTGTCCCTGGAGGGCGTAAGGCGAGCCCTGGGAAAAGCTCGTCTGGGGGCCGTTCTGGACCCTGAATTCGTGTCGTTGCCCAAAGACCCATCCGGCTCTCATTCGGTAAAAAAGGGGCAAGGTAATTCCGACCCTGCCATCATGCGCATGGGCGCCACCGGTATGGTTCGGACCGGCTGGCGCATGATGGACCGGGCCCTGGACGTTTTCCAGTCGTCGGAAGACCTGTTGAACCTGGTGGGCTCTCCGGAAAGACTCGCCGGCCTGGGTTTGATTCTCGGGGGAGACTTGGTGTTGCTTCAGGAACGCATGGCCATCGTATCGACACACATGCCACGGGTTCAATCCGACGAGTCCACCCTAGTCATGTCATTCGCCACCGCCATGGTGGAGGAGCGAGCGGCCAAAGGCAGCGGTTGGTCGGTGGGCAACCAACTTTCCGAATTCGATGGAGACTCGGCGGCTGAGGCAGCCCGCAACGCCATCCGCTCCATGGACGGTGTTCGAGTCCCAGGAGGCGCTTACTCAGTGATCCTGGGACCACAACCTCTGACGGAGATTCTGGAATGGGTGCTTATGCCAGGTCTGCAATTGGACATGTTCTACGCCGGGGCCACTCCTTTCTCGGGAAAGATGGATCGGCAGGTCGCTTCCCGCCAGCTCTACCTCTACGACGACGGCGCCGATCCGGGCCTGGCCGCTTCTAAAGCAATCACCGACGAAGGACTGCCCACCGGGCGGACCGACCTCATCCGGAACGGAGTTCTGTCCGGTTTGTTGTCCAACCATTACAACTATCAGCGTATGCTTCGCGACCCGCATGGCCGCGATAAGCTAGGGGTCGATCCTGTCCAGGCACTCCAGGCCATCGCTCCCCGCAACGGTTTTCGCCCCGGCGCCGGCGGCGGCCGGGACTTTTCCTCGCCTCCGTCCATCGCTTCCACCAATCTGGTCGTTGAAGGCCAAGATGGCCTCTCCCATGAAGAGCTGCTGCGCCAGGTGGGGGACGGGGTCTACATCGGCCGGATCTGGTATACCTATCCGGTGAACGGTATCAACGCGGGAGACTTCAGCGGTACCGTGGTAGGCGACTCCTACGTCATTAGAGACGGAAAGCTGGCCGAGCCCATCCGCCCCAACACCCTCCGCATGAACGACAATGTCCTGCGAGTTATCAACAGCATCCTGGGCATCGGCGATACACCGCAGGCCACCGTGCGCTGGTCTTCCGGCCAGGTAACTTGGGCGCCGGAGTTGGCCGTATCGGACTTCCGATTGGAAGAGATTTCAGAGTACGTTGAGGGCTTATAAAAGGCGATTCTTTAGCCACAGGGAGACAGAGAACACCGAGAAAAGTCCGATGTTTATCTTTACGCTCTCCGTGACTCCGTAGCTGATTCAACTTAAAGGAGCTAGGCATGGCTGGCGGATTAGTCGATCTAAGTAACCAAGGCGCGGTGGGCATCATAACCCTGAACCGGCCTGAGGCCCGCAACGCCCTCAACCCGGAAATGTTCCAAGAGCTTGGCAGCGCGATTCAAGGCTGCCGGGACCCGGACATGAGGGCCGTGATAATCACCGGGTCCGGCGGGTCCTTCTGCGCTGGGGCCGACGTGAAAGACTTCGTGAACCAACTGGAGAATAGCGGCCCCGAAGGCCTGCACCAGCATTTGAAGCACCTGGCCGATGCGTTTCATCGGCACGTCATTATTCCGATCAGGCAGCTCGACAAGCCGGTCATAGCCAGCATTGACGGCGTGGCCGCCGGGGGCGGCTTGAGCCTCGCCCTCGCCTGCGACCTGCGCGTCGCTTCCGATAGCGCCCGCTTTCTGATGGCCTACGGCAACATCGGGGCCACCGCGGACGGCGGCTCCACCTACCTGCTTCCCCGGTTGATAGGCACGGCCAGAGCGATGGAACTTTACCTCTCGGATCAGCCTATCGGCGCCCAGCGGGCCTTGGTTCTGGGCCTGTTAAACCAGGTATTTCCCACGGCGGAACTTGAACGATCTACTCTGGAGTTTGCCGCCCGCCTGGCCCAAGGCCCCACGGTGGCCTATGGCCGAGTGAAGGCCTTATTCGACAGTTCTTGGGACGCCAGCCTTGCCGGTCAACTGGACGCCGAAACCGAATACATCAGCAACATTACGATGACCGACGACTTCCAAGAGGGAATCAAGGCCTTCGCCGAGAAGCGTAGTCCACGGTTCCAAGGCCGTTGATGGCGGCTTAAGCGCCGGGAATCTGCCTACTACAGATTGACATTGTGCCCGCCGGTGGGGATACCTTGAAGCGACACTGGTTAACTATCCGGTTTGATGTGGTGGTACATGGCAGAGGACGCGGGGAACAACCAGGAAGACGATTCGGGAATCGCCCCTTCCAGAGCATCTACCCCCAACATTACCCCAGCGCAAGCCCGGACCTTGGCGCTCCGTACCGCCGATATGGTCCGCGGCTCTATAGGCCGAGNATATCGGCAGGCTCCCCTGGTTTTCTCCATCGAATACGAAGAGGAAACCGACACCCACTACATGATCACCGTCCGGTTNCAGCCGGNGGGTGAATTCGAAGGCGCGGCGGGGCTGGAAGAGTTTTCCGTCGGTAAAGATGGGGTAGTCGAATCCCGAAGAATCCTCCGCCGTCCCATACCGGATAAGGCTGGCTTGCCCATAGTCCCCATCGTGGGAGGTCTCGCAGGAGCCGGGGTAGTGGCGATAGTGATTGCCATTCTGTTTGCAGTCGGCGCATTCGGTTCGGGAGACGGAGACCAAATCCCGGCGGTAGTTGCAACAGCAACTCCGGAGCCCACCCCAATACCCACGGTTACTCCCATACCCATTGTCGCGGAAGATCCCACCGCCGCACGCAAACCAACTCCTACTCCACAGCCGACTCCAACGGTAGCCCCGGCGCCAACCACGCCTCCGACAACCGCGCCGACGCCCACTCCCGAGCCGACTTCTACTCCGGAGCCAACGCCCACGGCAGCGCCGGCAGCGACCGCCGTGCCACCGCCTACGCCAACCCCAGCCCCAACCGCCACGGCAATACCCGTGCCCACGGCGACACCTGTACCTACCGCAACCCCGATCCCAGCCCCCACGTCCACACCAACCCCAGTACCGTCTCCCACACCGTTGGGAGGGAACGTGCNAACCGGCAACCCCAGCGACATAGCCNTGGATAGNGGCAACGGTTGGTTGTACACGTTGGACGCCGTANACAACCGTGTTAACCGGTTTGACAAAGATGGCAATCTCTTGAACTCCTGGGGCAGCTCGGGCGCCGGTGATGGCGAATTTCTGCGACCTAGCCATATCGCGCTCGACCTGGACGACGGCTGGGTGTACGTGGTAGATGCCGGAAATCACCGAATCCAACGGTTCGATGTCCGCGGCAGGTTCTTGAATAGTTGGGGCGGCAAGGNTATCGGCGACGGCCAGTTCAACAATCCAGGTCCAATCGTCTTCGACCCGTTTAACAATTGGGTCTACGTTGTGGACCGGGGGAACAACCGGATCCAGCGATTCGACCCCAGGGGTCAACACTTGAAAAGCTGGGTAGAGAGGGCAGCGGCAATGGACTGTTCAGACAGCCTTCAAGTGTAATCGTAGGCAGTGCTAAAGGGCTGATCTATGTGGTTGACGTGGGAAACAACCGTGTGNAACNGTTCGACGCNTTCGTCAGGTACTTGGGGAAGCTGGGCCGCCAGGGCGACGGAGATGGCGAATTCTCCTCGCCCGGCGACGTGGTAGTCGATAACAACAACGGGTGGGTATTCGTGGTAGATCCGGGGAATCACCGGGTCCAGCGGCTAGACTCAACCCTCAGATTTCTAGGCACATGGGGGAAAGAAGGCGACGGCGAAGGCCAATTTCAAACGCCGGGCGATATTGCCGTCTCCCCGGACGGCCTTTGGGTTTACGTGCTGGACAAAGGGAACCGCAGAGTCCAGCGGTTCGACTCCAGGGGAGTCTTCCTGCTGGAGTGGGGCTCCCAANGCGATGGCCAAGGCCAATTCCAGGCGCCCAGCACCATCGTTATCGATGACGCTGGGTCGGTATATGTTGCGGATATTGAATCCCACCGGGTACAGAAGTTCGACAACAAGGGGGTGCTGCTCAAGGAGTGGTTAACCAGCGGCATCGATGGAGGATGATTCAATCGGCCCGATCCAGATTCCGCCGAGCCGTTGAGTGAGTTATTTCAGCTCCACCACCGTCACACCGTCGCCGCCGCTTCCGTCTCCCGGAGNTATGCTTCCGGCCAAGGAATGCCCGGTCAGGTATTCCCGAATGGACCGGCGAAGCACGCCGGTCCCCTTGCCGTGAATTATCCGTACCGCTTCCACGCCCCCCAGAGCGGCATTATTCAGCAAGTCATCCACCTTGGATAGGGCCTCATCCACCCGCAGGCCGCGCAGGTCGACCTCGGTATTGAGATGGCGAATCGAGGGGCGGTTGAAGTAGACGCCTTGACGCGCGGCGGGTTCGTGGCCTGCTGCCGGACGCTCCAACTGATATGACGGAATCTTGGCCCGCATGGTCCCCAACAAAACCTCTACCTGCCCCTCGTCATCCGGCGAGGAAATCACCTCCACCGGGCGCGGGATTCCCCGTATAAATACCCTGTCACCGCTGCCAAGCTTCTCCTGCCAGGGAGTCCGTTTTACCTCGATCGGTTGCCAGTGAACAGACCGGACCTCCCTTGCCGCTTCTTGTAACTGGGACCGTTGCTCTTGTAGNGCCGCGCGTGCTTCGGGTTGGTCCATGGCCCGCTCAGCCCGTTGAAGCCGCTGCAACAGGTCCGCGATCTGCTCTTGCAATTCCTGCCGTGACTCCTCTANCATCTCTGCCTTGGTGGCTTCAACGGCCGCTAAGCGTGATTCCGTCTCGGCCAGGTTTTGGCGTGACTGGGCCATGGCGGCTTCCGCATCTTGGCGCAGTTGCTCCACCACCCGGCGTTCTTCCTGCAGTTCCCCCAGCAGGCTCTCCGTGTCCCGCTCCACCGGAGACATGGACGTCCGCGCCTGCTCAATAACCTCCGGCGGCAACCCTAGGCGGGCAGCGATGGTCAATGCGTAACTGCGGCCCGGAAGGCCAAGGGTCACTCTGTAGGTGGGGCCCAGGGTCTGCGGGTCCAAGTCAACGCTGGCGTTGATCATGCCCTGGGTTTCTTGGACGTATCGAGCCACTCCCCGGTGATGGGTGGTCGCCACCACCAAGGGCCCCAGGCTCTGAAAGTGACTCAATATGGCCGTGGCCAGGGCTGAACCTTCCTCGGGGTCAGTGCTGGTGCCCAACTCGTCCACCAACACCAGGGAGTTGCCCGTGGCCTGGCCCATGATGGACAACAGGTTCTGNACATGGGAGCTGAAGGTCGATAGGGCCTGTTCGATGCTCTGTTGATCGCCGATGTCAGCGTAGACTCCATCCAGCAAAGGAAAGTGGGCCTCGTCGGCGGGAACGTGCAGTCCGGCGTGAGCCATCAAGGCCAGCAACCCCACCGTTTTTAGGGTAACCGTCTTGCCTCCGGCGTTGGGACCGGTGATNAACATAACGGCAAACTCGGCACCCAGGTCCAGGCTGACCGGAACTACGTCGCCGGTAAGCAGGGGATGACGCGCTCCCGTTAGCCGCAGGTTGCGATCTTGGCCCTCTTGGCCGTTGACCCAAGGCTGAGTTGCCTTCAACGATATGGAGTAGCGCCCCTTGGCCATGCTCANGTCCAACCGGCCCAGTAAATCCAGTGTCAACAAAAGGTCCTGGCCGGCTTGGCCCACCACACTGGACAGATGCCGCAGAATCCGGTCCACCTCTCGATCTTCGGCCAAGCGGGCCTCGCGCCACCGGTTGCCCTGTTCCACAGCGGCCATCGGTTCGATGAAGACCGTGGCTCCGCTGTCGGAAACGTCGTGGACGATGCCGGCCACTCGGGGCCGCATTTCCGCCTTGATCAACAGCACCAACCGGCCNTTGCGCTGGGTGATGATTGGCTCCTGCACCAACTCCTGACGCTGGAACCGGCGCAAACTGCGCTCCATCACCTCGTTCAAATTTTGTTGGATGCGCCGGGATTCGTGCCGAAGCTCCCTGAGCGTAGGGCTTGCATCGTCCAAGACCTCCCCGGCCGGACTGATTGCCGCNCCGATGGCCCGTTGCAGGGAAGAGTGGTCGGGAATATTCTCCGCATAGGAAGATAGCAAGGGCAGCTCTTCGTGGCGGGAGAGGTTCGCCCGGTCGTACCCCGCTGCCCTCACCAAATCATGGATGGGGTAAAGCTCGTCGCCCCGCAGTAGCCCGCCCAACAACGCTCGTTGGACGTACTCCTGAAAATCTTCCTGGGGTCCGAACTCCAGGGAGCCACCCTGTTCAAGAAATTGGCGTGATTCGGTGGTCTCTTGCTGGCGGGTAGCGATCTCCAAGAGGTCTTGGTCCGGCGTCAGATTGCGGGCGGCGTCCTGTCCCATAAGCGTTCGGGCGTAGGAAGCCACCTGCTGGCGAATCTGGCTAAACTCCAGAAGGTCGACCGACTGGGAGAATCCTCCCAACACGTGGGACTGATCAGCCGTGTCCTGTGTCAGGTCGTTGAATACCATACTTTCGTAGAATAAATCCTATAGTTTTGACGATTTAAGGTGATATTAAGTGGCTTTTACCACTGAAACTGGTATATCCGGCTTTCGTGTAAGAGCCTCCCAACTTGGTCCAGCGTATCACGTTTGGGGTCCCTGATGTTCAGGCGCCGGCCCAACGTGATGGAGCGGAATCTCTCCATGTAAGTGCAGATCTTCAAGAAGCCACTCAGGGTAAATCTCTCGCCACCCAGGAACATGTAGTCAATATCGCCGGCATATGCGGCAAACTGGTTACGAACCGCTTCGCAAGTCTTCTCGTACATCAGCTTCATTTGACCTTCGCGGATGCGCTGGAACCTTAGCTGGGAGGTGCCCCCGGCGTGGTGCTTTCCTTTCACGTACCGGGCGTCGGTTTTGGAGGATATTAGCTTTTCCCCCCGATACACCGCCACCGATGAACGCCCCAGCCGCAGCAACACCACGCCCAGGGTAAATTCAGACTTCAAAAGCAACAACAAGGTGGAGGGGTCCCAGCTTGAAAAAAAGAGGTTTTCCGGCAGCGGGAATGGCGGGGCTACCACCAAGCACTGGTCCCCGGAGCGCAGGGCGGCCAGCCCGGTTCCGGAATCCAAGATGGAATCGTTCAGCTTGGCTAAACGCTCCCGCCAGTCTTGCCCTGTTGCGCCTAGGGATTCCAAAAACTCTTGACCCTCACCGGGCCGCAGGTACAGCGTAGACGCCGATCGTTCCGGCCCGGGAGCGCTCTCAACCAACAGCCGTTCCAGCGCGGCTTTGCCAATGGTCCGGCCGGTCCCGGCGTTGATTGTGGGAACATCACCCTGTGTCATCTTTCGGATCATCTCCGGTGGGGTAATCGGACACTCTTTACCAGTATACGATTCGGTTCGTCAGGAGTCTCGCCTAAGACGGCCTCATACCATCGGACTTGACGCGCAGATTCTACCCAGTTTGCCCGCCTATAGTGTTTTTGCTACACTAGCCCGGTACGTCCGACCCCCCGGCGGACCGGCAACAAATCGCCAGGGGAAGGAACTAGATAACCGCAAGAGGAGTCGCCATGATTTACGAAGTCAGGACCTACACTTTGAAACCCGGCTCGGTTGCCCAATTTGAGGAAAATTTCGGCAAGGCGCTGCCCGCCAGGCAGAAGTATTCCAAACTGGGCGCCTTCTGGCACAGCGAGATCGGTCCCCTGAACCAGGTGATTCACGTATGGCCTTACGAGAGCGTGGAAGAGCGTAACGACGTCCGCGCAGACGCCGCCAAGGACCCCGAATGGCCCCCGGCCAACCCGTCGGACATGTACGTGTCCCAGGAGTCGGAGATATGGCATCCTGCTCCATTCATGCGTCCCTTGGGCGAAGACCAAGCCCTGGGCAACATCTACGAAATGCGGACCTATACCTACCAGACGGGAACCATGGGCAAAGTGCTCGAGCTCTGGGCCGCCGCGATCCCACATCGGGAAGAGCACTCCCCTCTGGCTTTGGGCATGACCAGCGAACTGGGCGGCCTCAACAAATGGATGCACGTTTGGCCTTACAAGTCCCTGGGAGAGCGCGACATAATCCGCGCCGAGGCCAGCAAGTCGCCCCATTGGCCGCCGCCTACCCGGGAGTTCTTGGTCAGCCAACAGAACAAGATGCTGGCGCCGGCGGCATTCTCGCCGTTGCACTAACATCCCATCTCACCAGCGATATGGTGGGAGGCGGGTCTAGCTAAAGGACTGAGAGAATCCCCTAGCCCCGAAGTGGGGGCTGGGGGATTCTAAATTTTCAGATACCACATAAGAACGGTGTGCGATGGAATCCCAGTCAACGGAAGTTGAAGCGGTTAAAGCTGCCAACCAACGGTTCTACGACGCCTTCGGCGCTCTGGACATCGGGCAGATGGAAGAGATTTGTGATACGTCCGGCGATGCCCTGTGCGTGCACCCCGGCTGGGAGCCATTGATAGGCTGGGATAACATACGAGCCAGTTGGACAGGCATCTTCGACAACACCATGCTGATGCACTTCAATATTCGCTACGTGAATGTGGTGGTGCAGGGCGACGCGGCCTGGGTGACCTGCGTGGAGCACATCTCCAGCGTCTTGCAGGGCCGGGCCAGCAACTTCGGCGTGCTGGCAACCAACATCTTCGTGCGGACTTCCCAGGGCTGGAAACTTTCCGCCCACCACGCCTCTCCAAGCATGTGACCCCCGCGATTCCGCCAAATAACCATCCCCGCAACCCATTATCGAGAGGAAACCTAGCATGGCCTCAGAAACCCCCAACATGACCAAGACGGAAAAGAACCTGTGGAGCGCCATCGTCGGTGAAGCCTTGGCCTACCTGAAGTACAACGCTTATGCCCACCGCGCGCTGGAAGAAGGGCTTCCTGAGGTCGCCCAAGTCTTCCAGGAAGTCGCCGGCGCCGAGACGATTCACGGCCTCAACCACCTCCGGGTTTCCGGAGACATCGGGAGCACTCTGGAGAACCTGCGCACGGTCACCGAAGGCGAGTCCAAAGAGTTCAGCACCATGTATCCCCGGATGATTCGGGATGCTCAGGACGAAGGCCGCAAAGACGCCGCGGATTCTTTCTCCCTTGCCATGGAGCGGGAGCGGCATCATCTGGATGTGTTTACCCGGGCCTTGGACCAGTTGGAGGTCAGGCAGACCGTCGTCGTTGCCCAACCGGCGCCGGCGGAAGAGACCGTGGAAGGCCCTCAAAGCCGGGAGCAGACCCAGTTCGCTCCAGTGGCCGCAAATGACCTGGATACCTTCGTCAGCGCCGCCATCGAGCTGGACCGCGAGAGATGGCGGGTCGCATCGCTGGGCCGGATCCGAGAGGTTGTCTTCGGTGCCCAAGACGGTATTCTCAGCACCGTCGCCTTGGTAACCTCAGTGGCCGTGGCTTTGGACAGTCAAACCGCTGTCCTGGTTGCCGGGCTTGCCGCCGCCGCCGCCGGAACGATCTCCATGGCCACCGGGGCGTATCTAGGATCCCGGGCCGAGCAGGACGTTCAGCGAGCGGAGATAGCCCGCGAGGCCCAAGAGATAGAGGAAAAGCCCGCCGAGGAATTGGCCGAATTGGTAGTCATATTTCAGCGGGAGGGAAGGACCTTCGAAGAAGCCCGCCGTATGGCCGACGAGATCGCCGAAGACAAGGAACTATGGCTGAGGACTTTGGTGGAGAAAGAACTGGGCATAAGCCCGGACGAAACGACCAATCCTATCAAGGACGCCGCCGCCATGGGCCTCTCGTTTCTGTTGGCCGCCTCGGTCCCCATCATCCCTCACGTCGTGCTAACCGGCACGGCGGCGATATCGGTCTCCGTCGCGGGTGCGCTGGTGGCCCTCTTCGTATTAGGAAGCCTCAAAGGCCGCCTGGTGCAGAAGTCGCCCATCCTACAAGGCTTGGAGATTTTGGGTATCGGCGCTGTCTCGGCAGCCATCGGCTTCGCCTTGGGAGACGGCATCCCCCGGCTGATTTCTTAGGGGACGGATTCGCAGATAATTGACGAGGTCGAATGCTGTAAATGAGGTTTCTAGAAAGGAAATCGCCTGGTAGTTCTATCTTGAACTCTCAGGCGAAATCGGATATCAATTTCCTGCCAGCAGAATCCACAAACCATATTCCAAAAGCTATTGCAGTAGATTTTGGACCTATTCAGGGTGTGGTGCCTAATTAATTAGGCACACCCTAGTGGGCGTTGCTGTCAATGACCCTCTAGGGTTGGGAAGGTAACGAATGGGCGCTCTGAACGGCAACCAAATTAAAAACCCCGTCCGAGAAGGCCGCTTGGCGATACACCCCTTCGACGAGAATCTAGTGCAGCCTGCATCAATCGACCTCAGAATCGGACCAAAACTCCTCGCGAGCCCCCTTGGTCCTGAAGATCTGGGAAGGGAAATTACATTGAACGAAAAGACGCCTTCCTATGCTATCCAGACTGGACAGATGGTAGCCGTTATGTCGCGGGAACACATTACGATACCACTGGACTTGTGTAGCAATAGCTTCGGGATTCGTTCTGAGTTCGTTATAAAGGGTCTCCAGTGCTTCGGTGGCCCTCACCTGGATCCGGGATGGAGAGGGCACCTAATCGTTAGTTTGCAAAACGTAGGCCCTGAGCCGATCAACATAGGGTATGACCAACCGTTCTTCACAGTAACGTTTGATCGTCTTGAAGAATCAGTTGAGCCGGGTCAAGGCTATGAAGGCAATCACCAGAACCAAGACGATTTCCCAGAGGACCAAAAGGTTTATATCTTGTCGGCGAGAACCACCAGTCTGGCAGAAATCCCGACGCTTCGAGAGAATCTTGCCCAACTTACAGTATTAGTCGAGGAAGTGAGGGACAAACTACCCGATCCGGACGCCGGATTAGAGATTAATGATGAAATCTTAAAACGTCTTCACGATTCACTTGAGACTCCCGACGACTTATTATATTCGCCTGAGCAGATGCGCAGGCAATTGAATCTGTGATTATCCTTAGATGGCGCTTCGATATGATTCCAACTCGTTTGAGAAAGTGCCAATTTCAGAGCGAAGACGTTTCATTCGCAAATGTGAATGGCTATGGGCCAATAGGCAAAGATTGACCCACACTTTGCTCAGGTATGACCTTAATACCCTTCTTAAATGGGAATTCGGCGTTTACCGCATCCTATACACCTACGACAGCGATTCCGACGATTTGATTATCCGTCTTATAGCCCATCGCCGTGACGTTTATAAATTAGCCACTGGATTAGACGATTAGACTCCGCTTTCCTCGGAGTATTATTTCGTGGACGAGGTAACATATTGCCAAAAGGAAGCGTTGCTCCTGTTCGCGGAAGGGAATTCAACGTTTAGAGGTTCCACAAATCCGGGAGGAAGTTAGACGATGCCTCGGGGGTTCTGCCGGAAACTCGTCAGTGCACGCGTCCTAGAAATTTCCCCACCTCAACCAAGAATTCGGCGGGGTTATCCCCCTGGACCAGGTGTCCGGCGTTGGAGATTGTCACGGTGGTGCAGTCGGGTATCACCTGCTCCATCCGCTGCATGGTTTCATCGGCGAAAATGTCGCTCCGGTCTCCCCGCAGCACCAGCGTGGGGCAATCGATCTTTCCCACACAGTCCCACAACTGCTCCGAAGTCCATCCCGGCGGCCGGGCCCCGGGGGTTCGCATGACTTTGTCGTACTTCCAGGTCCATTTCCCGTCGGTGCGCTGGCGGATACTGTATTTCAGCGCGCCCAAAACTTGTTCCTGGCTGCGGCCGGTGTATTCTTGCACCCGTTGCACAAAGTCATCGAAGGAGTCGAGCTCGTCGGGCAACTCTTTGAATTGCTGGATCCGGTTAGAACCGGCGCGCTGGGTTTGCGGTCCAGTGTCAACAATCACCAACGCCTTCAAAGCCCCTGGATGGCGTGAGGCCCAAACGTAGGAGTTCCGGCCGCCCATGGAGTGTCCCATTAGCGTGAAACCGTCCAACGCTACTGCCTGCACAAAACCGTCGATATCCTTCTGTTGGGCTTCTATGGAGTAATCGCCGTCCCCCGCCCAGTCGCTATCGCCGTGGCCCCGTTGGTCCAAGACAATAAGATGAAATTGTTCGGAGAGGGCCAGGCTGACGAAGTCCCAGCTATGGGACTGCTGGCTATTGCCGTGGAGCATCAGGATGGAAGGGTTGGACGGGTCGCCCCATTCCAGGTAGTGGAAGTTCATCCCATCGATCTGAACCGACTTGTCAACCGGCTCATTCTCCTGGGAAAAAGATACTCCCATTCGTCTTGCCGCATCGTAAAGGGTCAGGCCCAGGGAATGAGACGCCATTAGGCAACCTCCCAACAAAAGTCACACTCATAATACCTTTCGTGTCAAGAATTTTATTTCCATTGGCGCGACGAGGGTGCTATCATAGAGCTTCCGGTCCATGCGCCCCCGTCCAAGGGGTGGAGGCACAACGACCGCCATATTGGACCCGAATAGGAGAAGCAACCGCTATGACCACCGAGTCAATCAGTCTGGAGTTATCCCCCAGGGAGGTTCTGGGCAAAAAAGTAAAGCGGTTGCGCCGCCAAGGTGTGATTCCAGTACACCTGTACGGACCGGGAGTAGATCCTCAACCACTGCAGTGCGCGACCACCAAGCTGGTCGACGTACTGGTTAGGGCCGGGGGAAATACGGCGGTTACGGTCACCGTTCAGGGTGGCCGGGAGACCCATCTGGCGTTTGCTAGGGAGATACAGTGGAGCCCCAGGCGCGATGACATCCTCCATGTCGATTTCCTGGCGGTGGATGCGTCTCGGCCAGTCTCGGCCCAGGTGCCCATCACCTTGATCGGAGATTCGCCGGGCGCTCGAACGGCCGGCGGCACGGTGATGCAGCAACTCCGCGATCTGAACGTGGAAGCATTGCCGCTGGAAGTTCCTAGAGAACTTGAATTGGACCTGTCAATGTTGACCGAACCGGACGGAGTGCTCCGGGCCGCCGACATAGTGATACCCGGCAACGTGACTCTTTTGACCGATCCTGAGGACGTGGTAGTAAGAATCGAGGTCCTCCGAGCGGTGGAGGAAGAGGTCTTTACCGAAGAAGGCGCGGAAGCCTCCACGGAATCCGAGGACGAACCCGGGGCCGAATAATAGCTTCGATCAATAACCACGCAATCAACCACGGTTCGGAGGCCGCTCCATGTACCTGGTTTACCTTGGCGAATCCGGCAATACCGGCGTAAGTGTCGCCGACTCCAATCAGCCGCACCACGTCCATGTTGGACTGCTGATTCACGAGTCTCAATCTATATCCATCAACGGTGAGTTCGACGCCCTCTGCCGGCGTCACTTCGGGCGGCCCCTTGGCGAGGCCGGTACCCCCAAGGAACTTCGCCCCAGCGAGATTTACCAGGGGCGTGGCGCCTTTGTTTCCTGGCCGGTCGAGAAAAGACACGAGCTTATTCAGGACTGTCTGAGCATCCTGATCCGGCGGGAAACCCCGCTGATCGCCGCCTATGTCGACAAGGAAGCCTTCGCCAAGTCGCGCAGTAATGGGGACGACCCCAACATGGTGTGGGAAAATCCCTCGGAGATCACCATGGGCCGGTTCCTTTTCGCCCTGAATATGTTCGTCGACGAACTGAACATGTCCGGTTTGGACAGCGACCAGTTGATGGAGTCCCAATGGCCCGTTGCCGACTTTGCCATGGTAGTGGCCGGTGACGGCAGGTCCGTGGAACCCCGGTTCATGACCCAGTTCCTCAAATCCGACGATGGCATGGATTCCACGGCCGTGTTGGCCAACTTCTGCTACGTTGGCTCGGAACACTCGGTGGGCACGCAACTGGCCAATATGTGCGCCTATTTCGCCCGCCGTTGGCTCCAAAACCCGTCGTCGCCCCAGCCCTACTTCGAAGCGCTTAGGGACGGTAAGGTAGTCCAGGTCGTCTACAACGTGCAGATGTAGCCATCCCGAATCTCCGGATGGCGCCTTTTACCCCTTTCCGGTCACCAACCTTCGGAGCCAGGCGCTCAACAGGTCCACGGCAATCACCAAAATCAGGTACCACATGATTAGCAACGCCAGGTCGGTGTAGTGGAAGTAGCTTAGGCTCAAACGAAACTCCCGGCCCAGCCCCCCGGCGCTGACGAAGCCCACCACCACGGTGGTCCGTATGATTACCTCCCATCGGTAAAGCAGGTAGGTGAGGAAGTGCGGGAGGGCTTGGGGAAAGATGCTGTAGATCAGCATCTGAAGGTTGCTGGCGCCGGCGGACCGAAGCGCCTTGGCGGGACCGGGGTCCAGGTTTTCCACCACTTCCGCCGAAAGGCGTCCCACCACCCCGTAGTTATGCACCGCCAGGGCCACGGCCCCCGGCAAGATGCCCGGCGATAGAAAAAAGACGATCACCATGGCCCACACCAGTTCCGGGACTGCCCGTGTCAGGGTGAAGGCCAGGCGCACTCCATGGTAGAAAAGGGTCCCCAACCGGGATGGCGCGCCGCCCAAGTCACCGTTGCTGACGTTGCGGGCCCCGGACAAGAATGTCGGCAGCACGGCGACGCCGGTCAGAACGATTGCCAGAACGCTCATCGCCAGAGTATCCAGGGCAAGTCTCCCCGTGACCAGCCAGCGGTCAACTTCCAAATAGGCAGGCCGGGTTGGCGAGTCAACGCCGATCAACTGCCGGGAAAAATTGCCCGCGTTGCTCCAAGTCTTGGGCGAAACTAAGTCGGCCGCTCCACCATCGGTAGCCGCCAGGATGTAACCCCAGGACACCAACGCCAGCACAACGAACCCATACAGGGAGGCGCGGGCAAAGGTCATCGGGCGCCGTCGGCCTCGGAAGAGGCGCAACGCTGGGGCGTGTCCTATCAAGACACCAAACTCCGCCGCACCCGGCTGCTCCACATATCGACCAACACCACCATCCCCACCATGAACAACAGCAGCGTCCACACCTGGTCGAACAGCAGGTCGTGCAGGGATAGCTGTATCTCATAGCCCAGACCCCGTATGCCGACAAAGCTCATGATCGCCGCCGACCGGATGGCGCACTCCAAACGGTAAAAGGTGTAGCCCAGCATATCTGGCAAGGCCATTGGCAGCCGTCCGTACAGAAGCACCCGGAAGGGGGAGGCCCCGGACGCCCGGAGGGCGCGCAACGGTCCCTCCGGCACTTGGTTAAACAACTCCCCGTAGATTCGGCCCAGGATTCCGCTGTAGGGCAAGGCTAAGGCCAGGATCACTGTCAAAGACGACAACCCAAAAGCGGCGACGAACAGCACCGCCCAAACCAGCTCATGTATCGAGCGCATGGCCGCCAGAATCAACCGCACCGCCACCGCCAGTCCCAAGCCCGTTCGGATCGAAC
This sequence comes from Chloroflexota bacterium, assembly GCA_002710215.1. GTDB lineage: Bacteria > Chloroflexota > Dehalococcoidia > Lucifugimonadales > UBA3495 > UBA11650. The sequence goes on from PAJQ01000054.1 coordinate 51,180, forward strand.
CAGACACGGACCCAGAGGCGATCACACCCAAAGGAAATCCAATGAGCACCGCCAGAGTGATTCCCGCCACGGCGTAAGCCAGGGTTTGCCAACTGGCGGACAGAGCCAGCCCAAGAAACCCGGGAGACAGCTCAGGAGGAAAGAGAGAGGCGAGAAAATCCAAGAATGCGGCAAGTCCGCCGGTGTGGATTATCGGCCCGCGCCAATCGACGGTGGATAGGCTCCACAGAAAGACCCCGGCCAGCAACAGGGTCAACAGCCGGCGGCTTTCCAGGAGTTTCAGTTCCCGCCCCCCCAAACAGCCGCTTCCGATTGGTCCAGATCGTAGAGCCGTTCAAATACACGATCAGTTACCTCCGCCGCCGGAATGTCGAACTCCAGGTGTCCTTCCCGCAGGCCGATGACCCGGGTAAAGTGTTTGCGCATCAAGCGGGGCGAATGGATACTGGCGACAAGGGCCCTGCCGGAGCCGCCGGCCAAAGCGGTCAAGATCTCCAGCATGTCATCGGCCCGGACTGGGTCCAAGGAAGAAACCGGCTCATCCGCCAGGATAACGCGAGACCCCTGGACCATCAGCCGGGCGATGGCCACCCGCTGCTGTTCGCCCCCGGAAAGGTGGGACGTTCGCTCGTGAATCTTATCGGCGATACCCATCTGGGCCAGGGCTTCTTCCGCCACTTGGCGGTCTTGGGGCCAAACTAGGGAAATCATCGATCGGAACAAGCTCCATTGGCCCAACCGCCCAGCCAGCACGTTGTGCAGCACCGGCAGATGTGGCACTAGGTCGTATTGCTGGTGTATCAGGCCCACCAGGCCTGCTTTCTCTTTACCCGGCCGCTGGCGCGCAAGGTTTTGTCCCGCCAGGAGCAGCTCCCCGGCGTCGGGCTGGATGATGCCGGCCAGCAGGTACAGTAGGGTGGTCTTGCCGCTACCGCTGGGACCAGCCAAGGCCACCCGCTCCCCTTGGGATATCGTCATATTCAGCGGAGCCAGGGCCTCCACCCGGCCAAAACTCTTGGAGATTCCGGTGGCCACTAACAGGTGATCCGAATCAGATTTATTCATGCTCATCGGACGATTCCTAGATCTCTCGCCACCGCCTCGATCTCCCCGTAGTTGGCGTTGCTGCTCTCGATAAATCGCTGGGTGTTGAATAGGTCCAAGATCTCGGCATGCTCTTGCGGGTTCAGCGCCAGAAGGGCGACGCGAAGCTTATTGGCAAACCCTTCTCCGTAGATCCGTTCCAACTCCGCACTAACCGTCCAGCTGTAATCAAAATATTCCGGCGTCGTATAGAAAACCCGAACTTTACCGGCGTCAACCTTCCCGTCCCGAACCGCCCGGTCCCAAACATCTTCGTTCAGAACTCCCACGTCGAACGAGCCGCTGGATACCAGGTGCCAGGTCAGGTCGTGGGAGCCTGAGAAGTTGGGTAGGGACCGGAAATCCCGATCCGGGTCTATCCCCGCCTGGGTCAGGAAATGCCGGGGCATCAAGTGCCCGGAGGTGGAGCTTTCGCTGCCGAAAGTAATGGTCAACTCTTTAGCCTGCTCTTTAAGGCCGGTCAACGAGTCTATGGACAGCCCGGAGCGGACGATGAACTTGGAGTGGAACCGGGCGTCGTTTTCCCTTTGGGCGATAACACGAGCTCCAGGGTTTTGCAGCCGCGCCTGCACCCCGGTCAATCCACCGAAGAAGGCCAGGTCAATCTCGCCCTGGGTAAATGCCGTGACTACCGCGGCATAGTCCACGCTGGGGGTGTACTCAACCGGCACCCCCAGTTGCCGTGATAAGTAATCCGAAAATACCTGATACCTTCGCGCCAGGCGAGACGTATCTTGGTCGGGGATGCCACCGACTTTCAAAACCAACTGTTCCTGATTTCCGGAGCAGGCCGTAGCCGCCAGAGCTAGCAGGAAAAAGGACACCAAAGTAGCTCTAAAGTATCGTCTGGATATGAGCAACAATTACCTTCTGTCGACTTTGCTTGGGAAAACCACGTGGAATACCAAAGACGGATCCCAGGAGTATTGTGGTAGTCCAACGGCTTACCTGGGGGCAAGGACGGCAGCAGATCGCGGCGAAAGAAGCAGTAGCTTGGTTAGACGAAACGCGCCCGGTGGGACCGCTGAACGGTCCAGGCCCCACAGGTCTGGACTCACGTAAAGCCGGCGCCAGGCGGTATAGATACGTTGACGGGGTTGGTTGCCATATAAAGAATCCTAATGGCGGCTATAAATATTGTCAATTCATGAGCCTCACCTTTGCAGCGGCCCGCCCTGTCCATCCCTTGATTCCCCCACGTCCTATCGCCTCCGCCGGGCACGCTTTACAACGCCTTTGCTGGAGACTACAATCGGCTTTGGGGTGAGAGAGCCGCACCGGCCTTCTCTCCCACATTGTTTTCCCCCCTTTAGCCGGAGGAAGCAATCATGGCACAGCCCAGCTACTTGTCTCGGGAAGGGCTGGAAAACCTCAAGTCCGAGCTGCAACACCTTCGGACCGTGCGCCGCCATGACATCGCCGAGCGGATCCAGCAATCTCGCGAGAGGGGCGGCACCGTCAGCGACGCCGAATACGAGGAGGCGAAGAACGAGCTGGCCTTCACCGAAGGGCGCATCCTTACCCTAGACAACATGATTAACAATGCCGTCATCATCGAAGAAAACCAGGGCGGCCGGGACACGGTTGAGGTCGGGAGCACCATCGGCGTAAAGGACCAAGAAGGGCGGTCTTTCAGATACACCATCGTAGGCAGCGCCGAAGCCGATCCCTCCCAAGGAAAGATTTCCAACGTCTCTCCCATCGGACAGGGACTGTTGGGCAAACGGGTCGGCGAAGTAGCCGAGGTCAACGTCCCGTCGGGCGAAATCAGACTCGAAGTTTTGGCAATTGAATAATCCCCAAATAGCCTCCAACTATTAACATGCCCGACCGAGAAGAAGGCCTGCTGGCCAGCCGATACAGCAAACTCGACCACCTCCGCCAGAGCGGAATCGACCCTTACCCGCCACGTTTCGTCCGGACCTGCGACAACGCCGCCGCTACCGCCATGTTCGAAGCCGTGGAGAGCGGTGACCCGCCCGAATCAGCCACCACCAGCGTCTCCTTGGGAGGTCGAATCATGTCCATGCGCGTCATGGGACGGGCGGCCTTTCTGGATCTGAGGGACGGTTCCGGCACTATCCAAGCATTACTCAGGCAGAACGTGCTGGGCGAAGCCTACGAACTGCTCAAGGACCTGGACCTGGGCGACCACTTGGGGGTATCCGGTCCGGTCATACGCACGCGAACCGGCCAGATCACCATCGAGGCCCACCAACTAACCATAACCTCCAAGGGCATGCGGCCGCTTCCGGAGAAATTCCACGGCTTGAGGGACGTGGAAACCAGGTACCGGCAGCGGTACCTGGACCTGATTGCTAATCCCGAAGTCATGCCCGTCTTCGCCATCCGCAGCCGGATCATCGAGCGAATCAGGGCTTTCTTCCAGAGCCAAGGGTTTCTGGAAGTTGACACGCCTATTCTGGTGCCGGTGGCGGGAGGCGCCCACGCCCGCCCCTTCATCACCCACCACAACACTCTGGACCAACAGCTTTACCTGCGCATCGCCACCGAGCTATATCTGAAACGTCTGATCATCGGTGGGTTCGACCGGGTATTTGAGATTGGCCGCGTCTTTCGCAACGAGGGCATCGACCAAGACCACAATCCGGAATTCACCCTGCTGGAGAGCTACCAGGCCTACGCCGACTACAACGATGTTATGGCTATGGTTGAATCCCTGGTTTCCACCGTTGCGTTGGAGGTCTTGGGCACCAACCAGGTCCAATACGGAGACCATCTGATAGACTTCACGCCCCCTTGGAAGCGGGTCGATTTTAGGCAAGAGTTAAAGGACCGAAGCGGCATCGACATTGATGCCTATACCGATGACGAGTCTCTTAAACAGCGGGCCGCCGAACTGGGCTTGGATATTGAACCCAAGGACAGCCGCGGAAAGGTAATCGACAAGCTATTCTCGACCTTTGTAGAACCCCATCTGGTGCAACCCACTTTTATGCTGGACTACCCAGAGGTCATGTCTCCATTGGCCAAAGCCAAGCCAGGGACTCCCGGCTACGTGGAGCGGTTCGAGGGCTTTGCCGCCGGCATGGAGATTGCCAACTCATATACCGAGCTGAACGACCCGCAGGTACAGCGGGACCGATTCGAGCATCAAGAATCGCTTCGGCTCTTATTAGGCGATGATGAAACAGACCGCTTGGACGACGACTTCCTCCTGGCCCTGGAGTACGGCATGCCTCCCACCGGCGGCCTGGGCATAGGCATCGACCGTCTAGTGATGCTGATGGCCGGCCAAACGTCCATCAGAGACGTGGTGCTGTTCCCTCAGATGCGCACAGCGCAATCTGGACAAGAGGATGATTCCGAATGATCCCCGGTAAGACTGATGAAGGTTGGCGTTTCCCCCTCGCCCCTGTCCCCTCTCCCTCAGGGAGAGGCGTGGCCGCAGGCCGGGGTGAGGGCAGGCCCCGGCCAAACTAATATGCTATCCATCGAACTGATACGCCGAGACCCTGACTTCGTAAAGAGCGCCCTGGAATCCAGAGGCGAGGAAGACCCTTTGGGCGAGCTTTTGACGTTGGACACCAACCGGCGGCAGGCCATCACCGAAGCTGACGAGCTGAGGGCGCGGCGTAACCAGGTTAGCCGCCAAGTGGGCCAGGCTCGTGGCGCCGGTCAGGAACCTCCGCCGGACGTCGTTGCCGAGATGCGCCAAGTCGGGGATCAGATCAGCCGGCTTGAGCAGGATGCGGGCGTGCTTGAGGAGCAGATCAGTTCCATCTTGATGCGCCTGCCCAACATCCCCCTTCCCGACGTTCCCAAAGGGCTGGATGAAGAGTCCAACGTGATCATCCGCCAATGGGGCGAGCCTGCTACTCTGGATTTCACGCCGGTGCCCCACTGGGAGTTGGGCGAGCGGTTGGGGCTTATCGACTTCGAGCGGGGAGTGAAGATTTCCGGCAGCCGCTTCTACACCATGTTCGGTGCCGGCGCCAAGCTGGAGCGCTCCCTCATCGCCTGGATGCTGGACCTGCACACCCGGCAGCACGGCTATACCGAGGTCATGCTTCCCGCATTGGTCAAGCGGGAGGTGATGGAGGGGGCGGGCAATCTTCCCAAGTTCAGCGATTTCTTGTACCACGACGAGGAAGCCGGCCTGTGGATGATTCCCACCGCCGAGGTCCCCATCACCAATCTCTACCGGGACGAGATCATCCCACCGGATAGCCTGCCCCTCCGCTACGTGGCCCAAACCCCTTGCTTCCGCAACGAGCAGGCGGCCGCCGGCCGGGATACCCGGGGTATCAAGCGGGTGCACCAGTTCAACAAGGTGGAGATGTACAAGTTCGTCACCCCGGAAACCTCTGAAGATGAACTGGAAACGCTGCTCGCCGACGCCGAGGACGTGTGTCAGAAACTGGAATTGCCTTACCGGGTATTGCAACTCTGCACCGGGGACATCGGGTTCCAATCCGCCAAAACCTATGACATAGAGGTGTGGTCCGCCGGCTGCCAGGAGTGGCTGGAGGTCAGTTCTTGCTCCAATTGCACCGACTTCCAAGCTCGGCGAGCCAACATTCGCTACCGGCCCGCCCAGGGTGACCGTCCCCAACTGCCCCATACCATAAACGGCTCCGGGCTGGCGCTGCCCCGGGTGGTGATTGCCATATTGGAGAATTACCAACAGGCCGATGGCACTATCGTGATTCCCGAGGTCCTTCGGCCCTACACCGGCTTCGACACTATCCCGGCCCAGTAGTCAAAACAACCCGGGGGAGGAACAAAATGTCCGGTATCTGGCCCGGAGACACTCAATGCGTAGTGATGTTAGGGTTCGACGTCGACGGCGTCTCCTCATGGTTGAACCGAGACCCCAATTTCGCCCAGCTACCCAGCCTCATGTCCATGGCCGAATACGGGCCCAGCGTCGCAACCCCCCGTATCCTGGATATGCTGGACAGCCACTCCATCAAGGCCAGCTTCTACGTGCCGGGCTATGTCGCCGAGACCCACGTTGAGATGGTCAAGGAAATAGCCCGCCGGGGCCATGAGATTGCCCACCACGGCTACATGCACGAGCCACCAGCAACTCTAACGCCGGAGAAGGAAGAGGAGGTGCTGCACCAGGGTATCTCCATCCTTGGCGATATCACCGGAGAAATCCCCCGCGGCTATCGGTCCCCCAGTTGGGAGTTGAGCGAGCGGTCGGTGGACCTGCTGGCCTCCCACGGCTTCCTGTACGACAGCAGTCTGATGGGCGACGACGCGCCCTACATGCTCAACTCCGACACTCCCCAAAGCCTGGTCGAGATTCCCATCCATTGGCTCCTGGACGACGCCCCCAACTTCGTCTACGCGCCGGCGGCGGGGCGGCTGGGGCCCATGCGCAACCCAGAGGAAGTCTACGGAACTTGGGCCGCCGAGTTTGAGGGACTATATCACTATGGCCGAGCCTTCACCCTGACCATGCACCCCCAATACATCGGCCGTCCCGGACGCCTGCGCATGCTAGAGCGGTTGATTAGCCACATCCGCACCTTTCCCTACGTGGAGTTCATGCGCGCCATCGACGTGGCGAAGATGTGGTTGACTCCCTAGAATCAAATACCATTCTCATCTTAATGTCCTGCCCGTCAACGGCTACCCGGTCAACCAGCAGTTTGACCACCTCTGCCCGCTCTGCATCGCTTAGTGTATCCAATCGGACCGCGATATGCTGGGCAGCGTCCATCCAACCGTGGACGGCTTCCAACGCCTCGGTGGCGCCAGCTGCTTCTATTTCCAACTTCTCCAGCTCATCCTGAAAATATTCAATCCGCTCGTTGACTCCCTTCATTCGGACGTCTAACTCGCTGTCGGTGATGTATCCCCGCTGATGCTGTAATAACGTCCGCCCTCGTTCGTCTTCCATCCGGGACAGCCGCTCCCGAGCCTTGACGACGTTCTCCAGCGTCCCTCCGCTCTCCAGGTCGCTCTGCCGAGCGGCTAGCAAGGCTTTTACTTGCTCCGGGCGGGATATAAAGTCCGATACTGCGTTCCATACCAACGTCTCGATGGACCGGGCGTACATGGTTGGCCTAGGGCACCCGGCCTTGGTGCCGCCGTTGCACATATAGCGGAGCCTCAGAGTATCGGATGTGCGACGGTGTTCCACTCCGTCCTTGGTGCGGTAGCGGTAGACGCGTTTTGATGCTCCAGGACGATACCGCTTTCCACAGTGTTCACACCACAAGATGCCCTCTAGCAGATAGACCGCGTCGTGCTTACGCTGCCTATCCCAGACTTTCCGCTGTGGGTGCTTCCTCATCTCCCGAGCCTTTCGCCAGGTGTCATCATCAATAATTCGGGGATAGTGGACACTCACCCAACTACTCTCGGGCATATGCTTAACGTGCTTCACGTCGCGGACCCCATTGTCTTTTCGGACATATCGGACCCGGCAGTGCTGGCCCTCGCCGATATAGGTCTGACTGGTAAGGATGCCCCATATCCTTGAGCCGTTCCAGGCTCCGCCATTCCGAGTGGGGACTACTTCCAAGTTGAGATTGTCGGCAATTGGCTGGCAAGCCCAACCTTCCAAGTAGTCCTGAAATATGCGCCTCACTGTGACAGCTTCCGCTTCCTTAATCACCGGTAGGCCAGCATCCACAGCATAACCATATTTCGGGGTTCCTGTGATTTTGCCTTTGGTGGCCCGGCCCCTGACCCCCATCCTGGCACGTTCCCGGATATTCTCCAACTCTATCTTGCCCACAGCGGCCATGAGACCAAAGGTGTTTAGGTCTATGGAGTCCTTGACCGCCTCCAGAGTCACATCCGTGCCCTCTATGGCCTCCATCAAAGCAGCAGCGGGGTAGAGACCGCGGGATAGCCGATCGGACTTCCAACAAACAATCACATCCAACGCGCCGTCCTGCACATCCCGTAGGAGTTGCTGAAACCCTGGCCTCCGCTTACTGGCTCCAGATCCCACGTCCCGGTAATCCTTGACGACGGTGTAGTCCTTGGTCTCGCAATAGGACGCGATGTCCTTGTGTTGTTCTTCAAGGGATACCCGGTCCTCTTCGGCCTGTCTCTCTATGCTGACCCGAATGTACGCCGCTGCTCTAATC
>PAJQ01000055.1 GCA_002710215.1 Chloroflexota bacterium
ATGCATCGTATGACTCGCACCCCTGTCCACGAAGGTCCGTCAAGTCAAGCCTGAGGCAGGTCTCCTGGCTTCTGGCTGCAACCCTCTCCCAGCCTTCCCGGCCCGTTTCTACGGGCCAGTGGCTCCGCACTTTGCGGGATGGGACGGTTCACCAGATACAGTGGCGGGACCGCGCCGGACTCGCACCGGCTTCCCTTTTCAGCCCCGATTTATCGGGGCCACCAACAGGCGGTATTCATTTGTTAAGGTTAGCTTATTAACAACCGGCCGCCTCCAGCGGCCCGCGGTTGGCGATCGGCGTCTACGTCCCGCTATCTTGCCCGGGTGGACGGGCGAATACGATTCCGTCCCTTCCCTCGTATTGCTCACGCATATCGTTGAATGCCTTTAACCTATCCGGCTGCAACTCGGTACGCTTGTTGTCCTCATCCAGGTACGGGTTAGGGAAATACCCCCTCAGTAAGGTTTCTTCGCTGGAGCCGGAGAATCGGACATAGTATGAGAGCATGTCCCCGTGGCTCTTTGCCTCTACAAATTGGATCCCCGTTATTTTGTCCAGACCGATATGGAAGTGCCAATTATCGGCTTCCACGGTGACGTAGCCGCGATCTAACTCCGGCTCCTTGATTCCTTTGGAATTATTCTCGCTGACCACCTCGCCTCCACCAACAACCCACATCACCCGGTCGTCTTTGGTAAGGTCCCTTATCAAGTCGAGGGCTATATCCACCGTCTGCCTCCGGGGAACTGTTTAAGAAATGGTCTCCCGCGTACGTGATTTCGCAACTGATAATCCTAGCGGTCTCACGAGCGTCCCAATTCTATCAAACGCTTCTACTCGTTGAAAGTAGTTAATCTCCGTGTTGATTTTATCTGGCAGCTAGGTTACGGCTGTTGCCCCTCTTGCCTAGCCTCCAATTCTGCTTCCAGATCCAGGTAGAGTTCCTGCAACTTCTCCCGCATCTCCGGTGGGGGTTCGGCCCAAAGACCCCGTTCGATGGCTTCCAGTAGCCGCTCCACGATGCTACGCAGCGCCCAGGGATTGCTCTCCTGGAAGAACTTCTGCGTCTCGGGGTCCAGAACGTAGCTCTCGGTCACGTCTTCATACATCCAGTCTTCCACCACTTGGGCGGTGGCGTCGTAGCCGAACATGTAATCCACGGTGGCCGACAGCTCGAACGCCCCCTTGTAGCCGTGTCGCTTCATCGACTCGATCCACTTTGGGTTGACCACCCTGCTCCGGAACACCCGGCGCGCTTCGTCTTGCAAGTCGCGGACCCGGGCACGGGAAGGGTCGGCGCTGTCGCCAAAAAACTGTCGCGGGTTGCTGCCGGTCAAGGCCCGCACGGTGGCAATCATGCCGCCGTGGTACTGCATGTAGTCATCACTGTCGAATATGTCGTGCTCCCGGGTGTCCTGGTTCTTAGCGGCCACCACGATCTGACTGAACCGCTGCCGGAACTGAGGCCGGGCGCTAACCCCGAAGTCTCGCTGGGTGTAGGCGTAGCCGCCCCAAGCGGTGTAAACCTCGGCCAGGTCCTCCACCGTTTCCCAGTTCCGTTCGTCCAAAGCCGCCAGAATACCGGCCCCATAAGTGCCCGGTTTGCTACCGAATATCCGATACAAGGACGCGGCCCGGACTCCTCCGTCCGTCTCCCCTCTCCCCGTGGGAGAGGGGCCGGGAGTGACGGCATCGGCTCCACCTTGGCTCATGTCTTCTTGAAGGTGTTTAAGAACATAGTTTTCTTCGGGAGATTCGTCCTGGGATGCCGCCAGCTCCACGGCCTGATCCAGAAGATTGATAAGGTTGGGGAANGCGTCACGGAAAAAACCGCTGATCCGTACGGTTACGTCGATGCGGGGGTGTCCCAATTCGGAGACGGGTATAACCTCCAGGCCCTGGACTCTACGGCTTTCCGGCTGCCAGACCGGCCGGACGCCCAGCAATGCGAGAATTTGGGCAACGTCATCGCCGTGGGTGCGCATCGCCGACGTTCCCCAGACCACAAGTCCCACCATTTCCGGATAAGCCCCTTCTTCTGTCAGGTACTTTTCCAGCAGAGCGTCAGCCAGGGCTTTGCCGGTTTCCCAGGCGGATGGCGATGGTATGGTCTTGGGGTCCACCGAATAAAAGTTACGACCCGTGGGCAGAATGTTGGCCATCCCCCTGGTGGGCGCTCCGCTGGGTCCCGGAGGCACGAACCGGCCGTCCAGTCCCCGAAGCAAGTTGCCGATCTCATCAGGGGTACGTTGCAAGGCCGGATAGATCGTATCCGCCACGTAACCCAGCACGTGCTGGGTTTGAGGGTCAGCCTGTCCCAAGACTTGGGACACCACCGGGTCCACGAAATCTGGATCGAAATCTTGGGCCAACAGCAGCCGGTAGGCTTCACGGCACAGGGACTCTATGCGCTCCAGCAAATCTCCTTGACTGCGCACCGGCGTGTCCGGATCTGCCGATATTAATGCCGGATGAATGTTTCCATCTGCCGAGAGCGCCGGCTCGTCGATGATAGATCCGTAATCCAGCCCCAGGGCTTCCGCTATTGACTTGCGTAGGCTTGGAATGCCGCTGATGTCCAGGCGAGTTAGGGCGCACAGCAGGCCGATGAGTTGCTCGTCCTCGGGGGCCTCCCCCAGGATATGAAGCCCGTCCTTTATCTGAGCGTCTTTTAATTCGCAGAGATAACCGTCTATCTCAAGAATGAATTCCCCGAAATCTTCGGGGAGGTCGTCGATGCCCAGGTCGCGGTTTAATTCGGCTGCTTTGACCAGCTCCCATATCTGGGCTTCCAGCAGGGGCAGCTTGGCCGGGTCCAGGGTCTGGCACTGGTAATGCTCGTCCATCAATTGCTCGACCCGGGCGATGTCGCCGTAGCTATCGGCGGTGGTCATCGCGGGGATCAAGTGGTCTACGATCGTGGCGTGGGTGCGGCGCTTGGCCTGGGCGCCCTCGCCGGGGTTGTTAATTATGAAGGGGTAAAAGAGGGGAACGTCGCTCAACGCCAACTCCGGGTAACAAGCTTCGGACAAGCCGATGCCCTTCCCGGGTAGCCACTCCAGGGTGCCGTGTTTTCCAACGTGAATCATGGCGTCGGCCTTGAAGACATCCCGGATCCAGCGATAGTAGGCGATGTAATGGTGGGTCGGCGCCAAGTCCGGGCTATGGTAGATGGCGATGGGATGTTCGCCGAATCCCCGGGGCGGTTGCAGGCCGATAAAGACATTACCCAGGTCGATGCCCGCTATGGCCAGACTTCCGTTGGTGCGGTAGACCTGTCCCGGCGGCTCACCCCAAGCCTCGGTCATCTCCTGGGCAACCTTGTTTGGAAATCCCTGGAACCATTCGGCGTATTGGCGGCTGGTGACGTGACCCACCGCCATTTTAAGTTGCTCTTCGGTAAGCGAGTCCCGGTCGTTGCTGCACCGTTCGATGATGCGGTGGACCAGTTCATCTCCAGATTCGGGTATATCGGTGACGTGGTAACCGGCGCTTTTCATGGCATTCAGAACGCGGACCACCGATGCCGGTGTGTCCAGACCCACCGCGTTGCCGATACGGGCGTCCTTGGTGGGGTAGTTGCTTAGGATGATAGCGATCCGCTTTTCCGAGTTTTCCTTGAGCCGTAGATTAGCCCATTTGATGGATAGGCGGGCCAGATAGTCCACCCGATCTTCCCGGGGCACGTAACGCTGCAAACGTCCGGACAGTTTGGCAGCCCCGGACGATGCGCCGTTCTGGCCGGTTTCCTGCTTAAAGGATATGGGTACCGATATGATTCGGCCGTCGAACTCGGGCAGGGCTACGCTCATGGCAGTGTCGATGGGACCCAACCCCAGGGAGCTTTCTTGCCAATCTTCTTCAGTGCCGGTGCTGATGATTCCTTGGATAATTGGAACGTCCAACCGGTCAAGGTAGTCCACCGTCCATCCGGCGGCGATGGTAGGTCCCTCAGTGCTCAACTCGCTCATGGACATCCCCATGGTCGTGATGATGCAATCGACCTTGGGAACACCGTCGGGATCGGCCAGGTACTCGGTAAAGGTACGGTTGCCCTGGCCGTCCTCTTCAGGATTGTGCTTCAAACTGTAGGAGAACAGGGGCAGAACATTGGCGCCCTGAGCTTCCAACCGGTGGATCAGACTATCGATGGTAAGCAGGTTTCCGCTCATCCAATGCGCCCGGTAAAAAAGAAGNGCGATGCGGGGCTTGCCAGCCTGAAACCGGTCCCGGATGTAATCATCTACCTCGGTGCCTTGGGCCACATCGGGGTGGTACAGGCCTTCCCATGGAATGTGGGTGGGCGCTTCGTGTCCATACTCGGTACCCAAGTAGGTATCGCTGAGGAAAAAGAAGAGATTTTCCAGGTTCTGCACGCCGCCGCGCATCAGGTAGGCGAAGACCGTTTCCACTTCCGCCACCGGCACGGTGCAGGAGGTCACCAAGTCCTCGTCCCACTCCTGATGACCCGGCAAGGCTATCAGGGGTATCCCNCGGACACGGCAATCGCGGACCAGTTGGTCAAACAACTGGGGCATGGACTGTTTCCCACCCAGGAGACGCAAGATCACGACGCCCGCGTCTTCCAGGGCCGTCATCAGTTCTTCCTGGGCCTCGGGGGTTTCCAGGGCTACCGGGTTGAACGCCCTGACGTGAGGATAGTCATCGGGCATCCCGCTCAAGGCCCGCTCGGCGGTGAGGATGTCTGTATCGGCGGTGGTGACGAACAGGACGGTCTTCCGTTGAATCGTTGTATCTGTTCGCTCAGTCATTACGCATTACTCAGGGGAGTCCGGCCCTTCGCCGGCTCCTGTAAAGATCACCATTATGGAAAGATCACTGAACTCCTCAGTAATCTCGCCGCACTCATCAAGGTTGCCGTTCCACCGCTTCTCNCCGTCCAAGGTAAGGCGCTGGAACACGGTGACCGGCCTGTCTCCGGCAATGCCCGCGGACACCAATTCCTTGGCNATACCGGGGGGCATGAGGTCGTAAGGGCGAGGCAGCAGGATCACGTGTCTGCGGCCGTCTTTGAGAAAGTGGACAACCTCTTCAACGTCCGAGGCGAAGTCGTCAGAAGCGCCGCGCCGCTGGTGAAGGGTTATGAACACTGCGTCTTCCAGGGAGATTTCAGCTCTGGCGCAGGCCATCTGTATGGAACTGATGCCGGGCGTCAGCTCCACCTTCCCGGCCCGGCGCCGGACCCTGGCCAACAACTCCCGTGCGGACACGTTCAAGTCTCCCCAGGCGCAGACCACGCACTTCTTGCCGAGCAAGGCCTGGGACTCAACGTACTCCAGCACGTCCTCTTGGTCCCGGTAGGTCATGGGACAGGCTTCAGCGTTGGTGAGCCAGGGTTGGACCACGTCTAGCACGGTCTTGAACCCCGCCACCACGTCGGCATTCTCGAGAATCTCACGCCCTTGCAGCGTCATCAGGCTGGGATCACCCGGGCCGACTGCCACGATGGCGATGGACGTATCGCTATGATTTAGACTCATAAAATCCGCGGTTTACTCTTTTGATAGGTATAGTTTNAGTTACTATCTGTAGGTCGATATCTATACATGGTGAGAACCATAAAAAAGCCCCGGACTCTGTCGTGGCCGGGGAGAGTTTGCTGGCGTAGTCGTGGCGCGATACTAAAATAGGGTAGCGCCACGGGGGCACGTTTCTGTTTAGCGCAGACGAAAGCTCCCCTTACCCGGGCAGGTGTCCTGACTCGCGGGATACGCCTGGAGTTTCCCGTCTCAAATCTTAAGATATGAGAAACCGGACCCAAGCTAAACCCGCATACAGTGGCGCAACCGCGGCGGCCTTTCACCGCCTTCCCTATTAAGCCGTTTGCGGCGCCTCGGGTAGAACATTCAGTTGTTAAGGCCGGCCTGCCGAACCGGATTCAAGAAGCCTCATGCGACAGACATGGATAATTAGACACTTTAAGTGGCTCCAGAATGGTTGTCAACAGGCCGAAATTAGTTGACATCTACAGTCAAGGTTGGTAGAGTAATTAGTCGCTGTCAAGTAGATAAACGGGGATTTTCTATGCCCACTGTAAACCAATTGGTCCGGCATGGCCGTAAGCCGGTTCGGAAGAAGACCAAGGCCCCGGCGCTGCACTGGGTCCAGAACTCATTGCGCAACCGGGTAAAGTATGGCAAGGGGTGTCCGCAGCGGCGAGGCGTGTGTATTCAGGTACGCACGATGAACCCCAAGAAACCCAACTCAGCGCTGCGGAAAATAGCCCGCGTTCGACTTACTAACGGNGTTGAGATTACCGCCTACATCGGCGGCGAAGGGCATAACCTCCAGGAGCACTCGGTGGTTCTGGTCCGGGGCGGCCGGGTTAAAGACCTGCCGGGTGTCCGCTACCACGTCATCCGTAGCGCNTTGGATTGCGAAGGTGTCTCGGACCGAAGGCGGGGCCGAAGCAAGTACGGAGCCGACAAGCCCCGTACCGACCGCTAAACCGGTAGACAGCAGTCTTAAGGCGTCCATCTGCCTTTTCGGCATTCAACGTAAGGTGTGATTATCTATGTCCAGAAGAAGACGCGCGGTGGTTCGGGTGATTCCCCCGGATCCTATGTACAACAATCTGGAACTGGCCAAGTTCATAAACAATGTGATGCAGCGGGGTAAAAAGACCACCGCCCAACGCATCTGTTACAACGCGTTCGACATCATCAAAGAACAGTCCAACAGAGAGCCGCTGGAGGTATTTCAGCTGGCTCTTAAGAATGCCACCCCAATGGTGGAAGTTAAGCCCAAACGGGTGGGAGGGGCAACCTACCAGGTGCCCACGGAGCTTCGTCCCAGCCGTAGCGAGGCTTTGGCCATCCGGTGGCTTATTCGCGGCGCCCGTTCTAGGAAAGGGATGCCCATGCGCCGAGGGTTGGCTCAGGAACTGATGGAAGCATCCCGGGGAGAAGGAACGGCGGTACGCCGTAAGGAGGAACTACACCGTATGGCGGAGGCCAATCGAGCCTTCGTCCATTATCGAAGATAGACGTCTCACGGGGCGCCCGGTGCCACACCAATTATGGAGAACAGCTTTCCCATAGGGAAAATTCGCAATATCGGATTTATCGCCCACATCGATGCGGGCAAGACAACGGTAACCGAAAGGGTACTTTTTAACACAGGTAGGATCCATCGGTTAGGAGAGGTGGACGACGGAACCACCGCCATGGACTGGATGCCCCAGGAAAGAGAGCGGGGCATCACCATCACCGCTGCCGCCACCACCGCCTATTGGCGGGACTGCAAAGTCAACATCATCGACACCCCCGGCCATGTCGATTTCACCGCTGAGGTGGAACGCAGCCTCCGTGTTCTGGACGGCGGAATCGTCGTTCTTGACGCCGTAGCTGGCGTTCAATCCCAATCAGAAACCGTGTGGCGTCAGGCCGACACCTACAACGTTCCCCGTATCTGCTTTGTCAACAAGATGGACCGGGTTGGCGCCAGCTATGAACGCACCATAGAGTCGGTGCGCCGCCGCCTTAAGGCCAATACTGTGCCGGTCCAATTGCCAATCGGTGAGGAAGCCGAATTCCACGGCGTCGTAGACCTGATCAGCGGACAGGCTTGGACCTACCCCAATGGCCACACCAACGGCGCCCGCAACGGCAATGGTTCATCCGAGCCGGAGTTAGGGCCCATGCCCTCCGAGTACGAGGAGGCTTTCCAAAAATTCCGGCAAGCCATGATCGAAAAGATCGTGGAGACCGACGAAAGCCTGCTTATTCGCTACCTGGAAGGGGAAGACATCGGAGACGATGACCTTAGGGCGGCTTTGCGCAAGGCGACGATCGACCGCCAACTGGTGCCTGTCTTATGCGGCAGCGCCGTGGGCAACAAGGGAATACAACCTCTACTAGACGCCATCATTGATTACCTGCCTTCCCCAGCAGACGTTCCTCCGGTAGAGGGTGTCCAACCCCAGACCGAAAAAACAGTCCTTCGGTTTCCCGATGAAAATGAACCGCTGGCCGCTTTGGCGTTCAAAGTGGCGACAGATCCCTTCGTGGGCCGCTTGGTATTCCTCCGCATATATTCCGGCAAGGTAAAAGCCGGAGAGTCGGTACAGAACGTCACCAGAGGAAACCGGGAGCGCATGGGCCGGCTGCTCCAGATGCACGCCAACCACCGGGAGGACCTGGAGGTCATCGGCGCCGGAAATATCTGCGCGGCCATCGGGCTTAAAAACACCTTTACCGGGGACACGATCTGTATCGCGTCTGATCAAGTGATCTTGGAACCGCCTCAATTCCCTCAACCGGTGGTATCGGTGGCCATTGAGCCAGCCACCCGGGCCGACCAAGACCGATTGAGTGAGGCGCTGAGGAAACTGTCTGACGAAGACCCCACTTTCGTGGTCAAGTTCAACGATGAAACCGGCCAAACGGTTATGTCCGGCATGGGAGAGCTTCATCTGGAAGTATTGGTCGACCGTATGCGGCGGGAGTTCGACGTAGAAGCCCAGGTCGGCTCACCACGGGTGTCTTACCGGGAATCAATTACTCAAGCTGTTAAGGTGGAAGGCCGGTTTGTGCGGCAGACGGGCGGTCACGGCCAGTTCGGCCACATCTGGCTCGAATTGGAGCCCTTGGACCGGGGATCCGGGATTGTATGGGTGAACGACATCAAAGGCGGGGCTATTCCCAGAGAATACATTCCGGCGGTGGAAAAGGGAGTGCGCCAGGCATTAGACAATGGACCATTGGGTGGTTACCCGCTGGTGGACATGCAGGTCAAACTGGTGGACGGCAGTTACCACGACGTTGACTCCTCTGAGATGGCTTTCCGCAGCGCTGGAATGCTGGCCATCCGGGAAGGCGTGCCCAAGGGTAAGCCGGTGCTACTGGAACCCATCGTAGACCTGGAAGTAACGACGCCGGGTGAGCACCTCAGCGAAGTCATCGGAGACCTGGGGACTCGCCGGGCGCAGATCCGGAATATCGAGGGGCAAGACGACATCCAGGTCGTTAGGGCCTATTTGCCCTTAGGGGAGACTTTCGCTTATACCACGGCCCTTCGGTCAATCACCCGGGGCCGGGCTACATTTACGATGGAATTCCGTCATTACGAGCCAGTTAACGCGGAACTCTTGAAAACCCTGGTCCGAGTGTGATAAACATAGACCCGTTCGGCAAAATTCGGCGAGCAACTTCGGCGAGATAGAGGCATATGGTAACCAGGCAAAAAGTCAGGATTGTCCTCAAGGCTTTCGATCATAAAATGCTGGACCTTTCGGCGGGCCAGATCGTGGAAACCGCGGAGCGTACCGGAGCCCGGGTGGCCGGCCCAGTACCCTTGCCGACTCACATCCGCCGGTTTTGCGTTATACGAAGCCCCCACGTCGACAAGGACTCGCGAGAACACTTTGAAATACGCACCCACAAGCGGCTCATAGACATACTAGAGCCCACCTCCAAGACCATCGACTCGTTAACGCGGCTGAACCTGCCGGCAGGCGTTGACATATCTATCAAGCTTTAACTCGACGGTTACGAATATGTTGCAAAGCTTTCTCGGTAAAAAGGTTGGAATGAGCCAGGTCTTCTTGGAAGACGGCAGAGTGGTGCCGGTAACGGTCATTGAAGCCGGTCCTTGCTTCGTCACCCAGTTGAAGACGGTTGAAACCGACGGTTATCAGGCGGTCCAGATAGGATTTGGCGTGGCCAAGCGGGCCAACAAACCTACTCGCGGGCACATGAAGGACACCCAAGTCTGCCGCTATCTCCGGGAAGTCCAGGTTGACGACATCGGAGATTACCAGGTTGGAGACAGCGTCTCGGTTGAGATTTTTACCCCTGGTGAGAAGGTGGACATCATCGGCCGGTCGAAGGGAAAAGGATTCGCCGGAGTCATCAAGCGCCACGGATTCGGCGGCGGCCCGCGCACCCACGGCCAATCGGACCGGGCCCGGGCACCAGGCTCCATCGGCGGAGGCACGACACCGGGCAAGGTATACAAGGGATTAAAGATGTCCGGCCACATGGGCAACCGAAGGATAACGGCCAAAGGTTTGGAGATCATAAGGGTCGACACGGACCGGAACCTGTTAATGGTCAAAGGCGGCGTACCCGGCTCGCAAATGGGTGTGCTGCAGATCCGGCGGACCGGCAAATCGGTGAAGGCGACAGCCTAAGGGCTGGACGGCAGCGGATTGGAATATAGATGGAAGTTTCGGTAAAAAATTCCCAGGGAGACACGGTCGAAACCATAGATCTGGACGACGCCGTTTTCGCCGTGCCTATGAACCATGCCCTGGTACATCAGGCGCTGGTTATCTATCAGGGAAACAAACGGCAGGGAACCGCCGACACCAAGACTAGGGCACAGGTGTCGGGAGGCGGGCGCAAGCCCTGGATCCAAAAGCATACCGGGCGGGCCCGTCAGGGCAGCATACGCTCACCCCAGTGGCGTCACGGCGGAGTAGTCTTCGGGCCGCACCCCCGGGACTACCGGAAAGCGTTACCACGCCGGATGCGCCGATTGGCCCTGAAATGCGTCCTGTCGGAAAAAGCCAGGCAGGACCAATTGATATGTATCGACGCCACGGACGGGATCAACGGGAAGACTAAGTCGATGGTGGAGCTACTGTCCAATCTGGGGATCACCGGATCAGCCTTGGTTGTGACCAAAGACACAGTGCAAGCGGTTGTACGAGCGGCCCACAACATCGAGAAGATCTGGACCCTTCCGGTGAACCAACTCAACGCCCAAGAGCTATTGAGCAGGGACAAGTTGGTAATCACTCTGGAAGCAGCCCGATGGGCCGAGCAAGATCTAGCCGTCTCTCCTCCACGCTGGAAAGACAGAATGGCTGGCGCGACTAACGCGGCCGAGATTTCGGCAGTCGCGGCGAGTCCAGCCGAGAGTGCGGTGGCCACGGCCGATGAAGAGCCGGCAACCGGGCAGGCGGAAGAAGCAGCGGCCGAGAGAGCAGGCGAAGAAGAAGACGCCGGAGGAGAGGAGTAGATGGATATCCATCATGTCCTGATCAAACCGGCGATCACCGAGAAAAGCACCCTGCTTCAGGAGTCCGGAAAGTACACGTTCCACGTGTCTCTCAAGGCAAACAAAATTGAAGTGAAGCAAGCCGTTGAAACCCGGTTCGACGTAACCGTNCTAGACGTGAATATCACCAAGCTGCACGGAAAACTTAAGCGGTACGGTCCCCGTACCAAAAAGCGTCCCGATATTAAAAAGGCCGTGGTCACCCTGAAGTCAGGGGATAGGATCAACCTGATAGAGGGTGTGTAAAGGGTTTTTAGTATGCAAGGAAATCGAGTATGCCTCTAAAAAACTTAAAACCGATGACGCCCGGCACCCGCAATGCGGTGCGGCCTTCTTTCGAGGAGCTCACGGCGAGGAAACCCGAAAAGTCCTTGCTGGAACATCTGCCCAATCACGCCGGCCGCAACAACACGGGACAAATCACCAGCCGGCACCGGGGCGGCGGCCACAAGCAGATGTACCGCAAGATCGACTTTAAGCGGATCAAAGATCAGGTGCCCGGCCGGGTAAAATCCATCGAATATGACCCGAACCGTACCACCCGCATCGCCTTGGTCTTCTACGCCGACGGAGAGAANAGCTACATATTGGCCCCAGTGGGATTGTCGGTAGGCGATTGGGTTGAGTCGGGACCGCAATCGGAGATTCATCCCGGCAACTGCCTCCCCCTGCGATCCATCCCCACCGGGACCGTGGTTCATAACTTGGAATTGACTCCCCAGCGGGGCGGTCAGTTGGTAAGAAGCGCCGGATCCGGTGCCCAAGTTCTGTCTAGGGAAGGCGACTATGTGCTGATAAGGCTTCCCTCCGGAGAGATGCGCCGGGTGTTGTTGGAATGCCGGGCCAGTATCGGCCAGCTTTCCAACCCGGACCACAAAAACGAAAGCCTGGGCAAGGCCGGAGCCAGCCGCCACCTGGGACGACGCCCCCAAGTTCGGGGTGTCGCCATGAACCCCGTGGACCATCCCCACGGTGGTGGTGAAGGACGCTCACCCATCGGCATGCCCGGACCCAAATCGCCCACCGGTCAGCCCACTCTGGGCCACAAGACCCGGCGGGTACACAAAGCNAGTAGCAAATTCATAATGCGAAGGGGCAGGAGACGGTAGAATGTCCCGCTCAATCAAGAAAGGTCCTTACGTCCATCCCAAGTTGGCCAAGAAAGTAGAGGCCGTCCAGCGATCTGGCGCCAAGACGGTCATCAGAACTTGGTCCAGAGCGTCGATGATAATGCCGGAAATGGTCGGGCTAACCTTCGGCGTACACGACGGGCGCCGGCATATACCGGTGTTCGTAACGGAAAACATGGTGGGCCACCGGCTGGGCGAGTTCTCGCCGACGCGAACCTATCGTGGTCACGTCTCGCGCTCCGAACGCTCCAGTAGGCCAATGAGGTAGTGAATTGCCACCAGTCCGTGCTGTAGCGAAAAAGATAAGCGCATCCCAAAAACGGTTGAAACCGATACTGGACTTGGTCCGGGGCCGGCCCGTGGAGGATGCTCTAAATACGTTAAGCCTGCTGACATCGCCTTGGGCCAAAACCGTGGCCAAAGTGGTGGCATCGGCGGCGGCTAACGCTGAAAACAATATGATGATGGACCGGGACTCTCTACGGATAGTCTCGATCTCGGCGGACCAGGCCACACCGTTGAAAAGATTTCGGCCCAGGGCCAGGGGCCGTATCGGCCGGATCATAAANCGTTCCAGCCACATCACGGTGGTGGTGGACGAACCGGGACAGGAGCGTTAAACCATGGGGCATAAAACCCACCCTTACGGGTTTCGTCTAGGCATAATCAAGGATTGGAAAGCGCACTGGTTCGCGCCCACTGCCAGTAGCTATCGCACCCTGGTGCTAGAAGACATCAAGCTGCGGAAAAGCATCGTCGATGAATACAAGTCCTTCTCCGATGCCGGCATAGCCAAAGTGGAGATTGACCGCGGAGCACAGGATAGCGTTATCAACATTCACTCCGCTCGCCCCGGCATCCTGATAGGCAGGGACGGAGAGCGGGTCAAAAACCTCCGGGCAAAACTGGAGTCCATCACCCAGCGCCGGGTGCAGNTAAATATCATAGAGATCGAGCAGCCCGAGATTAACGCCTACCTAGTTGGCCGGAACATCGCCGATCAGATGGAGCGCCGGGTAGCCTATCGCCGGGCCATGCGCCAGGCGGCCCAACGGGCCATGCAGGGCGGCGCGGAAGGTATCAAGATTATCGTCAAGGGACGCATCTCCGGTTCGGAAATCGCTCGCGTTGAAAAGTTGATGATGGGCCGGGTCCCGCTGCACACCTTGCGGGCGGACATCGATTACGCCTTGGCCGAGGCCCACACGGTCATGGGACAAGTGGGCGTCAAGGTTTGGGTCTACCACGGCGACATCCTTCCGCCGGCTCCCGAAGAAGAGGAAGAACTGGAAACCATCGAGGTTACGGTTCAGGCTGACTCAGACGAGCCGGAAATTGTGTTGGACGAAGACCTTCAGATTTAGAAACTAGCTTGATCCGTGGTGGGTATAAACCACCACCATCGAAGATTCGTTGAATCCGTTCGCATAGGGGCGTCCGAAGGGACTCAAGCTGGAACGGCCATAGACGAACAATAATAAGGGGTAAGCAATGTTGCAGCCGAAGCGGTCCAAATATCGCAAGGTGTTTCGGGGCCGGCGCAAAGGCGCCGCCACTACCGGTAGCACCGTGAGCTTTGGTGAGTTCGGGCTCAAAGCCATGGAGGCCGACTGGATCACCGCGCGGCAGATTGAAGCGGCCAGGATCGCCGTCACCCGCCACCTCCGCCGTGGCGGCCAAGTGTGGGTAAGGGTTTTCCCGGACAAATCAGTCAGCAAGAAACCTGCCGAAGTCCGCATGGGAGGCGGCAAGGCCGCAGTGGACCATTGGGTAGCGGTGGTCAGACCGGGCAAGATTCTGTTTGAGGTGGCTGGAGTTCCCGCGGCAGACGCCGTGAGGGCGTTGAAATTAGCAGCCCACAAACTTCCTATCCCGACTAAGACCGTCCAGCGTGACCGGATCGCGGTCATGCTAGGTCATTCAGCTTAAAGACGTGATTCCATGTTAATTAACGAGATACGGGCCCTCACTGATGAACAACTCGGTGAGGAGTTGGAAAAGACCAGNCGGGAGTTGATGGACCTGCGGTTTCGGGCCGCCACCAACCAGCTACCCGACTCCAACCTTCCCAGGTCGGTGCGAAAATCCATCGCCCGCCTNCGAACCGTGANCAGAGAACGGCAACTGGTGGAGGGTTAAGCTTGGCTAAGTCTATGCGGAAGGTNAGGACCGGATCNGTNGTCCGCGTGAGTATGGACCGGACNGCGGTCGTCGAAATGGTCTGGAAGNAGCGNANCCGGNTGTATCGCAAGCANGTNCGCCNGTTGGCCCGTTTCATGGTNCATGANCCNGANANCAANTGCTTNNTGGGNGANACGGTNCGGATCGANGAGACCCGGCCCATNTCCAAATCNAAGCATTGGCGNTTNNTGGAGATTCTGTCGCGCCGCNAGGTNGCNGATGTNCGNNCNATAGACCTGGAANCCGACGCCGTTATGGAAGAGCCAGCCTCCGAACAGCCGGTGGATCAAGCTGAGGAAGAGGACGAAGAACAAACGAAAGAAATTACCGATGAACCAACCACGGAAGACGATCCGGCTTCTGATGAACAGGATACTGAAGAATGATTCAGACTTATACCCGGCTAACCGTGGCGGACAACAGTGGCGCCAAAGTTATCCGCCTGATCAACATTCCCGGCAGCGGCAAACGCAAATTCGCCCATGTGGGTGACGTAGTAGTCTGCAACGTTCGGGAAGCGGCGCCCAACTCTCCCGTCCGAAAGGGCGAAGTGGTCCGGGCGGTGATAATCCGTCAGGCCCAGGGACGGCGCCGGCCCGACGGGACATACATAAAATTCGACGACAACGCCGCCGTGCTGATCCTGGAAAACCGGCTGCCCCGCGGCACGCGGATCTTTGGCCCGGTGGCGCGTGAGCTTCGGGACCAAGGGTTCATGCGGATCATTTCCCTAGCTTCGGAAGTGGTATAATGCGCATCCGAAGCGGGGACAACGTGCTCGTGATAGCGGGCAAAGAGAAGGGCAAAACCGGGCGGGTCGACCGTCAACTGACTAAGGAAAATCGAATCGTGGTTGAAGGGGTGAACTTTATCACCCGCCACGTGAAACCCCGGCCCGGGGTAAGGCAGTCAGGCCGTATCCAACAAGAGGCCCCCATCCATATTTCGAATGTGGTGTTGATTTGCAACAAGTGCAATCAGCCCACTAAGCCTAAGATTGTGTTCCTGGATACCGGGGCCCGAGTCAGAAGTTGTCCCAAATGCCAAGAAGTGATTGACGATGCCAGATAACGAAGAAGAACTAGAACAATCTGATCAAGCGGCGGAACCTACCGCCGAAGAAACTTCGGAACCGGCGGCCGACTCGGTCGAGCCCACTGCCGAAGAAGTTTCCGAACCAACCGCAGAAGCGACTGAGCCACCCGCCGAGGAGGCAGCTCCGGCACGCCGCCGGGCCCCCAGAACGCCGCGAACCGGAACAAGGGCAACCGGAGGACGGCAACGAGGCGGCGCGGCCGCCGTGGAAGAACCTCCAGCCGATCCCACGGATGAGCCGCCACCTCCACCGAGGATGCGGGATCTTTACCGCAATGAAATCGTTCCCAGCATGATGCGGGAATTTGGATTCACCAACCCGATGCAGGTGCCGCGCATCCAGAAGATCGTGGTCAACATCGGATTGGGCGAGGCATTAACCAACGGCCGGGCGATGGAAAGCGCCACGGGTGACTTGGCCACAATAACCGGCCAAAAGCCCATTATCACCCGCGCCCGCAAGTCAATCGCCGGATTCAAGATTCGTGAGGGCAATCCCATCGGTACCTGCGTAACTCTGCGTGGGACCAAGATGTACCACTTCCTGGATAGGTTGATCAACATGTCTCTGCCGCGTATCCGCGACTTTCGAGGGATTCCCAGGCGGGGATTCGATGGCAGGGGAAATTTCTCCATAGGCATCCGAGAGCAGATCATTTTCCCGGAGATCGACTATAACCAGATCGACCGGATCCGTGGATTGCAGGTAACGATTACTACTACGGCCCAAGACGACGCCACGGCGACACGCATGTTGGAGTTATACGGTATGCCCTTCGTTCGAGAGGTCTAGAAGAAGCCAATGGCCAAGACATCAAAGGTTCAAAAGTGGCTGAGAAAGCCCAAGTACCCAGTACGTTGGCACAGCCGGTGCAACCGTTGCACCCGGCCCAGGGCCTACATACGCTACTTCGGCATCTGCCGGATCTGTTTCAGGGAATTGGCGCTGTCCGGTGAACTACCCGGCGTGCGCAAGGCAAGTTGGTAGGAAGCCAAGGGGGATAAAACAGTGCCAGTAACCGATCCAGTAGCGGATATGTTGACCAGGATTCGTAACGCCATTCAGGTGCGTCACGAATCCGTGATGATGCCTCATTCGAAAATGAAGCTGGCCATCGCCAAGATTCTTAAGGAAGAGGGGTACATCCGGGACTTCGATCTACCCAGGGGGCAGGCCCATCCCACACTTCGGGTCCACCTGACTTACCGGGAAAAGAGAGAACCGGCCATCACCGGTCTAAAGCGAATCAGCAAACCGGGACTGCGTGTTTACGTCGGGCGGGGTGAAATCCCCCGGGTCTATGGAGGCATGGGTGTCGCCATTCTTTCGACTCCCCAAGGCGTAATGGCCGGCCGCCAAGCCTGGCGCGCGGGGATCGGCGGGGAGTTGCTCTGTTATGTCTGGTAGTTCAACAGCAAACGGTAATGGACAAGAGAGGACACTGTCCCGTATCGGACGCAAGCCCATCCCCATCCCTCGCGGCGTGGAAGTGGAAGTCCAGTACGGCGGCGTAGTTGTTAAGGGCCCCAACGGCACGCTGACACAGACCTACCATCCCGACGTCAAAGTTACCGTGGAAGACGGCAACGTGCTGGTAGAGCGGCTGTCAGAACGTAAGTTTCACCATGCCCTCCACGGCCTTACCCGCAGCCTCATAGCCAATGCCGTCCAAGGTGTCTCGGAAGGTTACACCAAGACCCTGGAGTTGATGGGAGTGGGCTACCGCGTGCAGCAAGCCGGCGACGGCATCGTGTTGTCAGTGGGCTACAGCCATACCATTGAGATGCACCCACCCGAAGGCGTGACCATGGAGGTGGAAGGCAACAACCGGGTCCACGTACGTGGCATCGACAAACAGCAGGTGGGCAACCTGGCCGCCCAAGTGAGAAAGACTCGGCCGCCCAACGCGTATAAGGAAAAAGGTATCAGGTACGCGGGGGAGGTCCTGCACTTCAAGCCGGGCAAGGCAGCGGCTCGCAAAGCCTAATATCGATTAAAACTAGGCTGGAACGCAGTATTACGGGTATTTTTAGGGTCTGGCGCCTCCTTTGTTGGCGCGGGAATCTTACGGAGTGAGAACAACCTAGTGGCCAAGGATAAAAACTCTAGAAAATTGAGATTGGTCCGGCACGCAAGAGTGCGGAAAAAGGTTACCGGCACCGTAGAGCGCCCCAGGCTGTGCGTGTTTCGCAGCTTGCGTCACATCTACGCGCAGATAATCGACGATAGCGAAGGCCATACGATAGTCTCCGCTTCCAGCCATGAAACGATGTCCGAAGCCGGCGGAGCCGCCGCACCCAAGATTGATGTTTCCGTGGCAGTGGGCAAGATGGTTGCGGAACGGGCCAAGTCCAAGGGTATCACCAGCGTGGTCTTCGACCGCGGCGGATACAAGTATCACGGCCGCGTCAAAGCCCTAGCTGAAGCCAGCCGCGAAGGCGGCCTGCAGTTTTAGGGAGGAATTCCTAGACACAACAGGGAAAATAGATCGTTTATGTCCAGGCTGACGTAAGGAGATAGTGACAGCCTATGGTATTTGCGCCGGATCGACCCAGAGGACCCCGGTTCCGCCAGGAAGACACCGGCGGTATGACGGAGCGCGTGGTATTCACCCGCCGTATCGCCAAGGTGGTAAAGGGAGGCAGACGCCTGCGCTTTAACGCCTTGGTGGTGGTTGGCGACGGCGAAGGCCAAGTAGGTGTTGGGCTGGGAAAGGCCTTGGTTATTCCGGATGCAGTCCGGAAAGGAAACGCCATCGCCCGGCGCGACATGGTTACGATTCCTCTGAAAGGCGGCACGATCCCTCAAGCAGTCACCCTGAAGAAAGGGGCTACAATTGTAATAATCAAGCCCGCCCGGGAAGGGACGGGCGTCATCGCCGCCGGCGCGATGCGGGCCATGTTGGAATTGGGTGGCGTGAAAGACGTCGTCGGGAAGTCCCTGGGCTCCAGAAATCCCATCAACATCGTCCATGCCACTCTAGAGGCATTGCGCTCGTTGCGTGACCCGGAAAAGGAACGGGCGATCAGACTCGCGGGTGTGGCAGGAAATACCGGTAACGCCCCTGCCACCCGAAATCCGAGTGCTCCCGCTCCGTCTAGACCGGGGGGCGCCTAAATGACCCAGTTAAAGATCACATGGAAGAGAAGCGCGATCGGCCGGCCGGCATCCCAGCGAAGAATCATCCAATCCCTGGGCTTGCATCGTCTGAATCACTCGGTGGTGCACTTTGACTCGCCGACCATTCGCGGGATGGTCAACAAAGTCAGCCACTTGGTTTCCGTGGAAGCAGTCGAGTCCACCTAAACCAGGCTTTCCCTTCAGAAACGTCTG
Source organism: Chloroflexota bacterium (assembly GCA_002710215.1). Taxonomy (GTDB): domain Bacteria; phylum Chloroflexota; class Dehalococcoidia; order Lucifugimonadales; family UBA3495; genus UBA11650. The sequence continues at coordinate 18,767 of PAJQ01000055.1, forward strand.
GGCTGTATGACCCGCTAGGGTTCGGGAGAATCGTAGAAACCATTATCTAAGGCCAGATTCAAACCAACGGCGCCAACCGGCGTCTTTTGGTTTTTATAGTGTTTACAACGGAGAGGTATTCCCAATGATGGAACATCAGGTGGTCCCCAGTCCGGGGGCCAGGAAACGCAGGAAACGGGTTGGCCGAGGCGACGCCGCAGGCCAGGGAAGCACGGCCGGCAGGGGTATGAAAGGACAGAAATCCCGTTCCGGTAGCTCGATTAGGGCCGGATTCGAGGGTGGTCAGAACCAGCTGATAAAGGGATTGCCCATGAAGCGGGGCTTCAACAATATATTCAAGACCTACTATTCTCTGATTAGTCTGGAAATCCTTGAGACGTTCAATGCCGGGGACCGTATCACCCCGGAATTTTTGCAGCAACGCGGATTTCTGAAAAGCTTGAAACAGCCCATCAAGATTGTCGGTGACGGCGAATTGACCAAAGCCGTTACCGTAGCCGCGCACCGGTTTACCGGGTCGGCGCGAGAGAAGATTGAGGCAGCCAAGGGGAAAGTAGAGGAGCTGTAGGGCGGATGTTACAGGCGGAAGTTCAAGGGGGGCGCCTCCCCCGTTTACTACAAGCGGCGATCGACGCCTTTAGCCTACCTGACCTGAGATCAAAGATCCTGTTCACGCTGGCATTGTTGGCTATATACCGGTTTGCCGCCCACATACCCATGCCCGGCATCAATGAGGGGGCCCTTAGCAACCTTTTTGAAAACAATGACCTTCTGGGTTTTCTTGACTTGTTCAGTGGGGGAGCTCTTCGCCGAATGAGCATCGTGGCCCTGGGAGTCTTTCCCTATATCACGGCCTCTATCGTGATGCAGTTGATCACCCCAGTGTTTCCCAAACTCCAAGAAATGGCCCGGGAAGGAGAGTCCGGGCGGGCCAAGATGAGCCGCATCACCCACTGGTTGACCGTGCCCATCGCCTTGGCCCAGGGTTATGGGCAATTGATCCTTCTGCAGGGGTCGGGTGTGTTCGTGGACAGTGCAACTGGCGCCCCTACGTTCGTGGTCGGCTTTTACGGGGCTTCCCTGTTACCCACCGCTGCCGCCCTCTTGTCCATCGTGGCGGGAACGTTGTTCCTTGTTTGGATGGGCGAGTTGATCACCGAGCGGGGGATCGGCAATGGAATATCGCTGATAATCTTTGCCGGAATCGTGGCCGGATTCCCGGGTTTGCTCAGCCAGGGGTTCCTGGACACCGACAACGTCCTGGGGATCGGGTTCTTCGCTATCATCGGCGTGGGAATCATTGCCCTTATCGTCATGTTCAACGAAGCCCACCGGCGCATCCCGGTCCAATACGGACGAAGCATATTCCGTGGTGGACGGATGTATCGGCAGAGTGGAGCGACCTACCTACCCTTGCGCATCAACTCCGCCGGAATGATTCCGTTGATCTTCGCTTTCTCCATAGTTATATTGCCTGGCACGATGGCCACCTACTTCGCCACAACGACCGGTGTGATCGGAGACATCGCCAGGTTCTTCGCGGACCTACTGGTCCCTACTTCCCCTCCATATTGGATCATGGTGTTTATCTTGGTGGTGATCTTCACCTTCTTCTACACCCTGGTGGTGTTCAACCAGCAAAATTTGGCGGAGAATCTGCAACGGAACGGCGGATTTGTCTTGGGAATCAGACCGGGGCGGCCGACCCAGGAATATTTGAACCGGGTCATTGTGCGCATCACCATGGGAGGCGCGTTGTTCCTGGGGTTCATCGCCATAGTTCCCTACCTGGCCTCTTTGATTACCGATGTTCAAGCGATTTCCCTTAGCAGCACCAGCCTTCTCATCATGGTGGGTGTCGGCTTGGATACGATGCGCCAATTGGAGGCGCAGCTAATGATGCGAAACTATGAAGGGTTCTTGAGATAATTTGACACAAGGGTTGCGATTGGTCCTTTTCGGCCCACCGGGGGCGGGCAAAGGGACCCAGGCTCAGTTATTGACCGAGCGGCTGAAAATCTCTCATATAAGTTCGGGGGATTTGTTCCGCCACCACCTTCAAGCCGAAACTCCGCTGGGGTTGAAGGCCGCCGATTATATGAACCGGGGTGTTCTGGTGCCTGACGAACTGACGATAGACATCGCTTTGGAGAAAGTGATGTCCATATCCTCCGATGAGGGCTTTATCCTAGATGGGTTTCCCCGTAACCGGCTCCAGGCAAAGGCCTTGGAAGAGGCCTTACAGACCCGGGCTCGGGATGTGGACAAAGTGGTGTATATAGATGTGCCGGAGGACGAATTGCTACGGCGCCTGGCGGGCCGGTTCGTTTGCCGCCAGTGCCAAGCACCCCATAGCTTGGCGCGCGGTGGGACTGATGGATCGCCGGGACGGGAACTGATCTGTGAGCGATGCGGCGGAGAACTCTACCAACGGACCGACGACCGCCCGGAAGCCGTTCAGACACGGATCGAAGTGTACAAGTCGGAAACGGTACCGGTGCTGGATTTTTACCGGGAGCGCGACATTTTGGCCAACATTCCCGGAGTAGACACCGTCGAACATATCAACCAACGAGTGTTGGAGGCACTGGGACTATAACGGGAGCCCGGCCGGCTCTCCATTGCACCAACCCGGTGGAGGCGTGGGTTCCCAAGAATTCAGATTCGAGGTAGAATAGTAACATTGAAACAAGACCGGAAAACTGAGACCGCATCCAACTCGGCGTCGCCCTACACCGGGGGAATCACGATCAAATCCCCTAAAGAGATAGAGGCAATGCGCCGGGCTGGTTCTGTTGTGGGCGCTACGCTGGCAATCTTGCTTAATTCGGTGGAACCGGGCCTTACGACCAAAGACCTGGACACCATCGCTTATAAAGAGATTGTCCGGCACGGCGCTAAACCCACGTTCAAGGGTTATCGCGGTTTTCCGGCAAGTATCTGCACGTCGGTAAACGAAGAGATCGTCCACGGCATACCGGGTAAGCGGGTCTTGAAAGAGGGCGATATCATCAAGATGGACGTGGGCGCCACCATCGACGGATTCATCGGTGACGCTGCCATATCGGTGGCGGTAGGTGAAGTCGCTGAGGAAGCGATTGAACTCATGGATGCCACCAGGCTAAGCCTGGAGGAGGGTATCAAAGCTGCGGTTGCGGGGAACCGGATCGGCGACATCGGTGCTGCGGTTCAGGCCTATGGTGAGGCCAAGGGTTACGGCGTCGTTCGGGAATTTGTCGGGCATGGCGTGGGGAGATTTCTTCACGAAGACCCCCAAGTCCCCAACTATGGCCGCCCCGGACTTGGGCCATTGCTGCGTCCTGGGATGTGCATCGCCATCGAGCCGATGCTCAACCTGGGAGATTGGCACACCCGCATCTTGGACGACCAATGGACGGTAGTGACAGCGGACGGAAAGATTTCGTCCCACTTTGAGCACACGATAGCAATCACGGAAAACGGTCCGGAGATTATGACGGTGCCACGCTGACCCGAGCGATAGCCGCTCCGGTGTTTACTTAGAGACTTATCTAGGGAGAAAGTATGGCGAAAAAGCAGGCGATTGAAGTTGAGGCGAATGTAACCGAAGCATTGCCTAACGGTATGTTTCGTGTAACTTTGCCCAACGAGCACCAGGTTTTGGCCCACGTGTCGGGCAAGATTCGGATGCATTTCATCCGGGTATTGCCGGGAGACCGGGTATTGGTGGAGCTATCTCCATACGATCTCACCCGTGGCCGAATCACCTACCGGTTCAAGTAGCAAAGATTAAACTAGCGGCCGTACTCCAGTTTCCGGCCGGTATAAGTCTGAGGGAAACACGTTGAAAGTATCCGCTTCGGTAAAAAAAAGATGCGACCGGTGCCGGGTGATTAAGAGAAAGGGTGTGGTTCGGATAATCTGCACCAATCCCCGGCATTCCCAACGTCAAGGATAGGCTGGACGCCTGAAGGAGGACCACAGTGGTTCGTATTGCCGGTGTTGACGTACCTGACCGAAAGAAGGCCCATGTAGCCTTGCGTAGTATATACGGTGTCGGCCCAGTCATCGCTTCGGAGATCCTGGTCAAGGCGGACATTGACCCGGAGTCCCCGCCTCGGATGAATGAGTTGTCTGAGGCTCAGGTGGACCGGATCCGGGAGGTACTTGGAGACTATACGTCCGAAGGTGATCTGCGGCGGGAAGTTAACCAAAACATTCGCCGTTTAATCGAAATTGGTTCCTATCGAGGTCTGCGCCACCGGCGCGGCCTGCCGGCCCATGGCCAGCGCACCCGGACCAACGCCCGTACCCGGAAAGGGCCCCGCCGCACTGTTGCCGGACGTGGCCGCCGGACGGGTGGTAAGAAGTAGGTGAGAGAAACTTATGCCTAGACCAAGAACAAGACGTCGAGAGCGCCGAACAGTTGTACAAGGCAGGGCTTATATATATTCGACGTTCAACAACACCCTGGTTAGCATCACCGACCCGCAAGGCAGCGTGATCTCCTCGGCCAGCGCGGGAACCGTGGGTTTCAAAGGGTCCCGCAAGGGTACGGCCTTTGCCGCCCAAAGGGCCGCGGAGCAGGCTGCCCGCAGGGGGATGGACCAGGGATTGCGCCAAGTAGATGTACTGATCAAGGGGCCGGGAGCCGGCCGGGAAGCCGCCATTCGGTCGTTGCAAGGGGCTGGCCTGGTTGTGACCAGTATCAGGGATGTAACGCCGATCCCCCACAATGGGTGCCGGCCTCCTAAAAGAAGAAGGGTGTAAAAAACGATATATGGGTAGGTATACAGGACCAAATTGCCGGCTATGCCGGCGAGCCGGGGAAAAGCTCTTTCTAAAGGGAGAGCGGTGTTATACGCCCCGTTGCGCGGTGGAAAAGCGGCGGAGCACTCCCGGCGACCCATCACGGCGGCGGCGGCGTCCCACCGACTACGGCGTTCACCTGCTGGAAAAGCAGAAGGCCAAGTATATATACGGTGTTTTCGAATCCCAGTTCCGGAAGTACATGGCCGACGCCTTCGAAGAAGATGGCGTCACCGGGACCAACCTGCTCCGCACCTTGGAGAGGCGCTTGGACAACGTAATCTTCCTACTGGGGTTCGCCGACTCCCGGAAGCAAGCCCGCCAGATGGTTCTCCACGGTCACTTCCAAGTAGACGGCCGGAGAACAGACATCCCTTCGTTCCAAGTTGGGGTGGGTCACGAGATATCTTGGAAAGACTCCGACAAAACATCCGACTATTTCAAGGAGCGTACCGACGGTATTCCCAAGCGGCCGGTCCCTCCATGGTTAGTGCTGGACCAGACCGATATGTCGGGCAAAATCCTGAACCTGCCGGCCGATGAAGACCTGCAGCAATCCATCAATTCCCGGCTGATTGTAGAGTTTTACTCGAGGTAGAACGTTCGATGTTAGACACTTTTGTCCTCGCCCCCGGACCTGCCGAGAGCGCACCGGAACCAATCAAACCCGATGTCCACGTGATCGAATCGGACGATACGTACGGCAAGGTAGCCGTTGAGCCCCTGGAACGGGGTTTTGCCCTTACTTTGGGCAACCCCATGCGCCGGATTCTGCTCAGTTCCACCAATGGCAGCGCTATAACCTGGGTAAAGATCGACGACGTTGTACACGAGTACACGGCGATTCCCGGGGTCAAAGAAGAGGTCATGGAGCTGCTGCTGAACATCAAGCGCATCCGGATTCGCGCCCAGTCGGAGCGTTCTGGAAAGATGCGGTTGGACGTGTCCGGCGGCGGCCCTGTCTGCGCCGGTGATATTGCTACGTCCAGCGATTTTGAGATCGTAAACCCAGAATTGCATCTGGCAACCATGGACTCGGACGATGCTCATCTATCCATCGAGTTCAACGTGGAACAGGGTGTGGGATACGTCCAGGCAGTCCAAGGTGACGGGGTCGATGGTCTTCCGGTTGGTGTTCTGCCGCTGGATGCCATCTTCAGCCCCGTCCGGAAGGTCAACTACAACGTTGAGCGTACTCGAGTCGGTCAGGTCACCGACTACGAACGGTTGGTTCTGGAAGTGTGGACGGACGGCACTATCACGCCGGTCGAAGCCGTGCGCCGCGCCGCCGAGACCTTGGTCAACCACTTCTTCTTGTTCAGCACTCTGGACAGAACAGCGGAAGCCGGCGCAGACCGCTCACCACTGGTAGTGTCCCCGGAGATATACCAAACCCCCATCGAACGCCTGGAGTTGTCTCCCAGAACTCTTAACTGCCTGAAGCGGGCTCACATCACCAAGGTCGGTGAAGTCCTGGAAATGCCGGATGACGAGTTGTTAAAGATCAGGAATTTCGGGGAGAAATCTCTGACTGAACTGCGGGAAAAACTTACCGAACGGGGCATTACCCCGCCCCAAAATGGGTCGCCGGTACCGGCTTTGGCCGAAGGCGCACCCGAGGACGGAGTAGAAATAGCCGAGGCAGTTTCCTCTTTGAGCCTGGAGGACTTGGGCGAACTCATCGGCTCCACCGGCGGCCCGAGTCCCATGGCGGACGAAGACGACAACAATGACGATTCCGATGATGACGCCGGCGGAGACGAGGACGCCGGCGACGACGACGAGGAGGACAACTAGCAATCATGGCGTCCCACCGAGTAGCCGGTAGAAAGCTCAGCCGGTATAAAGACCAACGCAAAGCCTTGCTTAGAGGCTTGGCGTCGGAATTGATTCGCCACGAGCGGATCACTACCACACTGGCCAAAGCCAAAGAGACCAGGGTGGTTACGGAGAAATTGATCACCCACGGCAAGAAGGGAACATTGCACCACCGCCGTTTGGCCTTGGCGCAGATCCCGGACAAGAAAGTGGTGGAAAAGGTGTTTGAAGACGTGGCCGTCTGGTATGCCGATAGACCCGGCGGATATACCCGGATCATAAAGCTAGGCCGGCGCCAGGGGGACGGCGCAGCCATGGCCGTAATAGAGCTAGTCGAACACGATTAAGCTCCTACTTGGCCGAATCCCAGCGCCCGTTCCGAGGAATTCATTCTGGCATCGGAAGAAACGAAGGAGAGCCCAGATTCGCCACCGCGAAGAATCGCGCTGATAGTGGAATACGATGGAAGCGGATATATGGGCTTCCAACTCCAAAGGGACCAACCGACTATCCAGGGGGAAATAGAGAAGAGTCTAAACAAATTCACAGGAGAAAATATCCGAATCCGGGGCGCCAGCCGGACAGACTCCGGGGCTCATGCCAAAGGTCAGGTGGTGGATTTCTTAACCCAAAGCGCCAATAAGGTGGAGCTTTATCCACCGGGGTTGAACTTCTACCTACAGCAGGATATCCGGGTCCAGGCCGCTTACAGAATGACTCCAGAGTTCCATTCCCGGAAGGGAGCCCATAGCCGGACCTACGAATACCACATCCTGAATAGACAGTGGCCCTCGCCTTTGGGGCGGAACTCAAGATTTTGGGTTCGTGCTCCTCTAGACTCGGACAAGATGGCAGAGGCGGCGAAACAATTGGTGGGCACGCACGATTTTCGAGCCCTAGCGCCAGGGTTCGACCCAGACCGCAGCGCGGTTCGAACCGTGTACAGGTGGGAGGTCCGGAGGCTAAACGACAACGTTGTGATCGAGTGTGAAGCCAGCGGCTTCCTGAGGCATCTAATAAGACGGGCAAACGCCCTCTTGATCGAGATAGGGAAAGGCAAATGGCCGGTGGACCAGGTTCGCCGGGTTCTAATGGACCAAGGTAGCGAGAAAATTGAATGGACTTCGGCGCCGGCATGTGGCCTGTGCTTGATGAAAGTATCGTACCCTAATTTTTGGTCGCAGGTTTGTACAGAAAATGAAACGGACTAGCACATATTTCCCCAAGCCAGGGGAAGTTCCCAGTAATTGGCGAGTAATCGACGCTACGGGCCAAACCCTGGGCAGGGTGGCTCGAGACATATCCGTGGCTCTGCAAGGCAAGGACAAGACCAGCTACACTGCCCACGTTATTACCGGCGATTTCGTCGTCGTTCTCAACGCCGCCAACATTAGGGTGACGGGCAAAAAAATGGAGCAAAAGCTGTACTATCGGCACAGCGGCTATGTTGGGAACTTGAAAACATTCAAGCTGGCCGACATCATGAAAAACCGTCCTGAACGGGTAATTGAGCTTGCCGTCAAAGGCATGCTGCCCAAAAACCATAATGGCCGCCAGATGCTGCGGCGTTTGAAAGTGTACGCGGGAGACACCCACCCCCACCAGGCCCAGGTTGCGGCCAACGCCAATGAGGCAGAGGAGTAAGACTAGTTTTGGTTCAAGCAGCAACCAGCCAGGAATACTACTACGGTACCGGCAAACGCAAGACATCCATCGCCAAGGTCAAGATATACCTGGACGATAACGGCCCGTTCATTGTGAATGGTAAGACCATAGAAGAATATTTCGACTACAAACCTTGGCGTGACATCATCGTCGAGCCGTTTCGGACCAGCGATACCGTCAACCGGTTTAGGGTGGTCGTTAAGGTCCTGGGCGGGGGAGTCCATTCCCAGGCCGAAGCTATCCGCCATGGCATAGCTAGGGCCCTGGTGGTCTACGATGAAAACAACAAGCCGGCACTGCGCCGCGCCGGGTTCATTACCAGGGACGCCCGCATTAAGGAAAGCAAGAAGTACGGACTAAAGCGGGCCCGCCGGGCGCCTCAGTACACCAAGCGGTAGATATTTCCCTTAGGACGGTAAACCGGAATCATTGACGCCCCGCGATTCTTCCGGGGCGTCACGGCTTTCGAATATACCTCTCCTTCAACCAGAGGACTCACCACACCCCAGATGCCTCGCCGCCGCGGCTGGCCCGGCATGGCAGTTTTGTAGCGCGGATTGATCAAACGCCCAGGTATTCCGCCGCCCCGTCCAGGAGCGCCTCCACCAACTCCGGTTGGCCGGCTTCCGCATACAATCGCAGCAAGGGCTCTGTGCCGGAGAACCGGATGATTAACCAGGCATCATCGAATACTAATCTGCGCCCATCTATCTCATCGGTCTGCCGCACCCGTAACCCCGCCACCTCGGTCAAGCCGCCTTCGCCAATGCCGCGCTGGAGTTCCTCGATCCTAGCCCGGTCCTGAGGATCGAAGGACACGTCCCGCCGGTTGTAGTAATGTGACCCTACCTGATCAAACAGGTGCTGGACCAGTTGGGACGGAGTCGATCCGGTTTTGGCCATGTATTCCAGGATGTACAGTCCGCTGAGCACCCCGTCCCGCTCCGGTATGTGTCCCCGGAAAGCGAAACCGCCGCTCTCCTCTCCCCCCATCAATGCGTCAACCTCGGACATTCGGGGTCCGATGTACTTGAAACCCACCTTCATTTCGTGGACATCCACTCCGAACCGCTCCCCCAGTCTGTTTAGCATGTTAGAAGAAGTGACACCCTTGACCAGGGCCCCCTTCTCCCCTTTATTCTCCAGCAGGTATAAAGCCAGCAGGGAGAAGACTTCCAGGGTGGTGATAAACCGGGCGTGCTCGTCGACCACTCCTACCCGGTCCGCATCGCCGTCTAGGGCCAGACCCACCGACGGGCCTCCAGCCTTGATCCTTTCCGTCAGCGTAGTTAAGTTGTGGGCTATAGGCTCGGGTTGTTCCATGCCCGGGAATGCCGGGTTCCGGTAGCCGTTGATCTCTTCCACCGTGGTCGCGCCGCCGGAGATTAACCTGGAAATATAACCAGCCCCAGCCCCAAACATGGCATCCACCGATACCTGGAGACCGGCATCACGAATAGCTGTCAAATCTATCAGATGGCTTACCCGCTCCAGGTAAGGCGGATCGGGATCAAACTCAACGATGAGGCCCTCGTCGAGGGCGCGGCCTAAGGGAATCTGTTGAACCGGGCCGGACTCAGCTATCGCCAGCTCAAGCCGGTCGGTAACCTCCTGCGTGGCGCTACCGGCATACTCGGGTTTGAACTTGAACCCGTTCCAGTTAGCGGGATTGTGGGAGGCGGTGATGATTGCGGCCCCGGCGGCCTGATGGTGCAGAACGTTGAAACTGACCACGGGGGTTGGGGCTGCCTTCTCAGAGAGGTAGGCCTTGATGCCGTTTCCAGCCATCACCGTGGCGACACACTCGGCGAACTCCCGGGAGAGGAACCTGGTGTCATAGCCAACCACCAGACCCTTAGCGGCGATTCCCTCTGCTTTCAGGTAATCCGCCAGACCCTGGGAGCATCGCGCCACGTTTTCGAAGGTAAAATCCTCGGCAATCAGGGCACGCCAACCGTCGGTGCCAAAGCGGATATCAGTCGCCATCATTCCTCCCGGGGCGGACAGATACGTTCAATCATGGATCAGGTCGATTGTGGTAAATCGCTTGGATCTGGCATCCTGTCTTTTCGGGGAGGAACGCGGCGAAGAATCTGGGGTCGTCTAGTTCCGCCAATCCTGAGATTCCTCCCAGCGGTCGGAATGACATTGGGTGCTCCTACTTTTCCAAGTTGGAGCCCCTGAAGATAGCAGATACAAGATACGGAAACTGGCTCTAAATACATAACCGCCCCCAGTCTAACCCTCGGCCTTCACAACAGTGAAGGTTAGATGGGAGCGGCGTGATTCGGCCATGGCCAGAATCCGGTTTACGCCGGCCCCCTATTACCGCGAGGCTGTTGGAGCGGCGCCCGATGCAGGCGACGGGTGGTCAGCCAGCGACCTTCGCCTTGCCGACACAAACTTCGATGGCCTGCTCCCACTCGTCGAGATCGAAGAAATGAGGCCCAGCGCCTCCGTGGTAGGCGACGCGGCCTTCGGCGTCTATCAAGTACAGTCGCTCGGGCGCGGCGCCGTAAGCTTCGTCTATGGCGTTGTCCATCTCTTCGACGAGGACGGGCAAGGTGATGTGCAGATCCAGGCTACAGGTCTGAGCCACTTCTTCCCGCTCGCCGTAGCTCTGGTGCTGCCGGAACAGGATGCCTTCGGCAACGTTGCTATCGGTCTGGCGGCCGTCGATGGGATGGGCTTCCTGAACGTACACTACGAAAAATTCGACTTGCTCGGCGAACCGGCGGCTGATCTCTTCGATACGCTCAACCTGAGCGCGGAAAGGGGGTCAAGTGTAGCTGCCAAAAATCAGCCCCACCGCGCGGTTTCCCTTAAAGCTGGACAAACGGACCCGCTCTTCGGTCCCCATGAGCTTAAGCTCGAAGTCGGGAGGCTGTTCTCCAGCCATTGGGCCCATTTCGTCCCGCGCGATCACGGCGTCCAAAGCCTCTTGTACCCCGGCGGACAAGCCGCCTTTGCGTGGCTCCAGCACCTCTCTTGCGGTGAACTGGCTGGAGGAGGACGATTTCCGCTCGGAGCGGACCTCCCGGATGAGGTTGCGATAAATGGCGTTCTCTTCTTCAGTTAAGCTGCTGAAAACCCTGTCCCGCTGGTACTTCTGCATTTACCTCCCTTTTGCCTTGTAGTTCAGGCCGGGACTAATTGTCCCGGCCTGCTATTAGTTGGGGAACATTTTATGCCGCTTATAGCCGATTCACAACCCGCAACGAGGATGTGATCCAGGTCCAGGTGTCGTTAAAGGCCGGCATCGGCACGCAGAGCGTCGGCTTTGTCGGTGCGTTCCCAGGTGAGGTCCAAGTCATCCCTGCCGAAGTGGCCATAAGCGGCGACAGGCTTGTATATGGGGCGGCGCAGGTCCAGGTCTTGGATGATTGCCGCCGGACGTAGATCGAAGTGCTTGCTTACCAGGGCGTCGATCTTGTCACTGTCTATCCGGTTGGTGTCGAAGGTTTCCACCGCAACCGAGATGGGGGTGGACATACCGATGGCATAGGACACGAGAACCTCGGCTCTGTCGGCGATTCCGGAAGCTACTAGATTCTTGGCAACGTACCGGGCGGCATAGGCGGCGGACCGGTCTACTTTCGTCGGATCCTTCCCTGAGAAAGCTCCGCCGCCATGACGAGCGATTCCACCGTAGGTATCTACCAGAATCTTCCGGCCGGTCAATCCCGAGTCTCCCGCCGGGCCGCCGGTGACGAACCGGCCGCTGGGGTTAACGTAGATGTTGGTGTTTTCATCCAGCAGGTTAGCCGGCACGATTTTCTTGATTACCTGCTCGGTAATATCTTTCTCTATCTGTTCGTTGGAAACATCCGGGCTATGCTGGGCGCTGATGACCACCGTGTCCACCCGGTAGGGCACGCCATAGCGGTACTCCACGGTCACTTGGGACTTTCCGTCTGGCCGCAAGTAGGGCAAGGCGCCTTCTTTGCGGACCAAGGCCAGTTGGCGAACCAACTGTTGAGACAGGCTCACTGTCAGAGGCATCAACTCAGGGGTTTCGTTACAGGCGAACCCCACCATCATGCCCTGGTCGCCAGCGCCGATCTTGTCCAAGTCTTCCTCGCTAAGGCCGCCCTGGGCGCCACCTCGAGTCTCCAATGCGGTGCTGACGCCGGCGCTGATATCCGGGGACTGCTCCTGGATGGAAACGCTAACGCCGCAGCTCTTGGCGTCGATACCGTAGTCGGCATTAGTGTAACCGGCGTTACGTAGCGTCTCCCGGACGATGCCGGGTACGTCCACATAGGCCGTAGTCGTTATCTCCCCCATAACCACCACCAAACCGTTGGTGGTGGCGGTCTCGCAGGCCACCCGGCCCATGGGGTCATCCTTGAGCACCGCGTCCAGCACCGCGTCGGAGATCTGGTCGCACAGCTTGTCGGGGTGCCCTTCTGTCACCGACTCGGAAGTCAGTAGATATTTGGGGGATTCATGAAACAATAAAGGCATGTGATCTACTCCTGAAAGATCTAATTTAATTGGCTCGGGTGATTAAGCTCACCCTTCCCAGCTCTCCAGATATTTTTGTTGTTCGTCTGTGAGGGTGTCGATGCTAACTCCCAACGCTTGGAGCTTCAAGCGTCCCACCTCTCGGTCTAACTCGAGAGGGACCACGTAAACGCCCGGATCCATAGTCGCATGGTTCTTGACCACATGCTCGGCGCTAAGAGCCTGGTTGGCGAAGCTCATGTCCATCACCGCTGAGGGATGCCCTTCGGCGGCGGCAAGGTTAACCAGCCGCCCTTCGGCCAGTAAGTAGATAAGACGTCCATCACGCATGGTCCATTCTTGTACGAACGGACGAACTTCCCGGTTACTGGTGGACAACTCGTCCAAAGATGCGATGTCAATCTCCACGTTGAAGTGGCCGCTGTTGCTCAAAATCGCCCCGGAAGGCATGAGCTCTATCTGCTCCCGGCCGATGGCGTGCATGCCGCCGGTAGCGGTGATAAATACCTGGCCAACCTTGGCCGCTTCCAGCTTGTCCATGACCTGGAAGCCGTCCATGACGGCTTCCAGTGCCCGTATGGGGTTCACTTCGGTGACGATGACATGGGAGCCCATGCCCTTGGCCCGCGAAGCGATACCCCGGCCACACCAACCGTAGCCGGAAACCACTACCCGGCGTCCGGCCCATAGTATGTTGGTGGCCCTGGTGATTCCGTCCAAGGTGCTCTGGCCGGTGCCGTAGCGGTTGTCGAAGAAGTGCTTGGTTTCCGCATCGTTGACCGCGATGATCGGGTAGGCTAGCCGCCCTTCTTTGGCCATGGCGGTAAGCCTGATTACTCCGGTGGTGGTCTCTTCGGTTCCGCCAATCACTTCCGGCAACAACTCTGAACGTTCCCGGTGCAGCATCGCCACCAGGTCGGCGCCGTCATCCATAGTGATTTGGGGTTTGGCGTCTATCGCCGCGGAAAGGTGCCGTTTATAGGTCTCTTCGTCTTCGCCCTTTATGGCGAAGGTGGGAATACCGTACTCCCGGATCAGAGCAGCGGCGGTTTCGTCCTGGGTGCTCAAGGGGTTGCTGGCGCACATCGTCAATTCCGCGCCACCGTCCCTGAGCGTGAGAGCCAAGTTGGCCGTTTCAGTGGTCACGTGCAGGCAAGCTGCCATGCGGACCCCGGCCAGGGGCTTCTCCCGTAGGAAACGCTCCCTGATGATGTTGAGCACCGGCATCTCCCGTCCGGCCCACTCGATGCGGTCTATTCCAGTCTTAGATAGTGAAAGGTCCCGAACGTCTCCGTTCGCATGTGGTGAAGTCAATGGTCACTCCTTGGGAAGACCTGGCCGGTCATCCGCCGGCTGCCTTCGTTATAGAATCTTAATGAGTCTTGTACTCGTTCTAAATCGAGTTGATGCGTCGCCTAGCACCCCCATCCTAACCTTCCCGCGTCGAGGGGGAAGGGATCAGTCTCCCGATTACATCGGGATTAGAGTGGGGGTGAAACGGCACCCATCGAACTCATGTTGTCAAAGACGCTACGGGGCGTCCCCGTAGTTTGTCGGAAAGCCGCCTTCGATCCATGCCGGGGTGCCGTCTTCGATGTTGTACAGGTTCTCCGAGTCATACCCCATGGACGCGGCGATCTCGCAAGCCAATCCACTCCGCACTCCCGCAGCGCAGATGAAAAGCAACTTCTTGTCCTGGGGCACCCGGTCCATGTTGCTTGGAAGATCATCGATATTTATGTGGACGGCCCCAGAAACGTGGCCGGTCACCCACTCATCGTCACGCCGCACGTCTATCACAACGATGTCCCCCGAGGAGTCCGCCGCCAGCATGCCGGCGGCTTCCGGGGAGTCTACCCGGTAATATGGTTCACCAGGGTCTTGCCTGGCCATTGTCGAGCCTCCTTGATCCTTTTATCGCATTCTCAGGATAGATACCGGCCCGTGATGGGCGCCAGCTTTCGCTTTAGATCCTCGGGCACACGGTCCTGGGGGGTGATTATCGCGTCCTTCAACGCCGTGGCGCAGGGACAAAGCCGGGTACCGTCCAATCTGGGTATTAAATCACGCAGCAGGTCCTTGGACGCGGCCACGTTCTGCAATAGGTTTCCGATTATCATCTCGACAGTTACGGTTTCGCCGCCTTGGCGCCAGCAATCATAGTCGGTGACCCAAGCCATGGTCGCATAGCAAATCTCCGCCTCCCGGGCCAGCTTGGCCTCGGGCAGGGCGGTCATACCGATGAGATCGGCCCCCCAAGAACGGTACATGAATGACTCAGCCCTGGTGGAAAAAGCGGGTCCTTCCATGACCACCATTGTGCCGCCCGGGTGAACGTTGACCCCCAATTCTTGGGCGGAATGGACCACCATATGGCTGGTATGGGCGCAGAAAGGGTCGGCGAAGGCAACGTGAACCACCATGTCGTGCTCGAAAAAGGTGTTTGACCGCTGACGGGTGCGGTCGATGAGTTGGTTCGGAACCACCAGATGCAACGGCTCGAACTCCTCTTTCAAACTTCCCACGGCGCTGACGGAGATGATCCTTTCCACTCCCAGGATTTTCAGAGCGTATATGTTGGCCTGAACCGGGATGTGTGTTGGATTGAAGCGATGCCCCTGACCATGACGGGGCAGGAACGCCACCCGCGTCTCTTCCAGCGTGCCCACGGTTATGGCGTCGCTGGGACGGCCAAAAGGGGTGTCGATGTCCACGGATTCCACATCGGTAAGCCCCTCCATCTCGTAGAGGCCGCTACCCCCGATTATCGCTATCGTCGCCGCGTTACGCTGCATAATCATGGTCTACACACCGGAAGCGCCGGACCCGACCGCAAGCTTCAAACTTTCCAGGTAAGGCGAACGGGAAACCCCGCCTTCCGAGACGATGCCGCTGATGTAACGGTGAGGAGTTACGTCAAAAGCCGGATTGACCGCCGGAACTCCTTCCGGCGCGGTGGGCGTTCCCTGGAAGTGGGTCACCTCCTGGGACGGCCTTTCCTCGATATCTATGTCGTCGCCGGTGGCTAGGTCCAGATCAATTGTGCTGGTTGGGGCCGCGATGTAGAAAGGAATGCCGTTCTCTTTGGCCAGAACCGCCAGGGAATAAGTCCCCACTTTGTTGGCGGTATCCCCATTGGCCGCGATGCGGTCCGCGCCGGTGATGACGCAATCGATCTCGCCGCTTCGCATCAGCATGCCAGCTGCCGAGTCCACAATCAGAGTGGCCGGTATCCCTAGCTGTTGAAACTCCCAGGACGTAAGCCTGGCGCCTTGCAACCAGGGGCGGGTTTCCGTGTTATAGACCTGGAACCGCTTGCCGGCTTCCCACCCGGCGCGGATGACTCCCAGGGCCGTACCGAAACCGGTAGTGGCCAATGCGCCGGTGTTGCAGTGAGTCAGCACCGCGCCGCCGTCGGGCAACAGGTCTTTTCCCAGGCCGCCCATCTTCCGGTTGATCTCCTCGTCTTCCTGGTACATGCGTTGGGCTTCAGCCAGCAGACGTTCCGGCATGCCCAAGGGGTCCGGCTCGCTTTTCGCCAGGCTCACCATCCGCTGCACTGCCCAGAAAAGGTTGACTGCCGTAGGCCGGGCGGCGGCGATGCGAGAGGCCGCGTCTTCCAGTTCAGACATGTACTCGCCAGAAGACGTGGCGTTGATCTCCCGGGCGGCCATGGCCATGGCATAACCCGCTGTTACGCCGATGGCCGGCGCGCCACGGACCTGCATATCGCGAATGGCGTCGATCGCCTGCTGGTAGCGGTCCAACTCCAGAGTGATTTCCTCCAGAGGAAGACGAGTCTGATCCAATAGCCAAAGCTTGCCATCGGACCACTGTATTGGGCGGATCTCGTTCACCGAAGATTCACTCCCGAAACGTACTCAACTAGAACTATGTTTACGCAACAAAAAAGCTTCTCACATAGAGAAGCTTAATAAGTCACCAAACCCCTCATCTTTCGTCCTTCCCAGGTCTCTGGGAAGGACGCCGGAATTAGCACCGTATCCCGCTTCCCTAGAATGCTAGGACCGGTTGCTAGGCTTCATCGGGCCGTGCCCTCTGCCGTTCTGGATAAAGGGTTCGAGTTAAGTATTCGTTTGTTAACGTGCATTATGTTACCCACCAGGGGCCGCCATGTCAAGAATTCTTTCCGGCGTTGGTTACACCATTCACACGCATCTACTATATTTAATCGAGTAATACCGTCACTNTNTTTACGTTTTNCGTANNCTAATGCCTTTCTCGCCCCGCATATCGGCCTCCGGTGTAACTTCCAATCCGGCCCGGCGCTCGGCAAGCAGACCGCGCCGGTCTCGGTTGACAGGCCCCGAGAGGGGCCAACATAATGAGACCCTGCTTCCGGGCGCCCTTCGTTACCCCTTGCCCATACCTCAGAAGCGGGAAATCAGACTGGGGGATCAGGTTGATGGACAACTCCCACGATCCCCTCCCACCGGGACAGACCGGCCTCTTCACCGACCTCTACGAGCTGACCATGGCCCAGGCCTTCTTCCGCCAGAAGATGTTTGCTCCCGCCACGTTCAGCCTCTTCGTCCGCAACTACCCGCCAAACCGGGGCTACCTAGTGTCCGCCGGCCTTGAGGACGTGCTGGACCACCTGGAAGGTTTCCGTTTCAGCCAGGCCGACCTAACCTATCTCCGCTCCACCGAAATCTTCACTGGGGATTTTTTGGATTACTTAGAAGAGCTGCACTTTACTGGGAGCGTGCGGGCCATCCCGGAAGGACGCCTGTACTTCGCCAACGAGCCCGTGCTGGAGGTGACCGGGCCGATAATCGAGGCTCAGATGGTCGAGACCTTCATCATCAACCAGNTCAACCTCCAGACGCTCCTGGCCACTAAAGCCGCCCGCTGTGTTTGGGCCGCCCAGGGCCGGGGGATGAGCGACTTCTCAGCTCGCCGGACCCAGGGAACCGATGCCGCGTTGAAGATGGCCCGGTGCAGCTACATCGGCGGGTTCCAGTCCACCAGCAACGTTCTGGCGGCCCGGCGCTACGGGATTCCGCCCNCCGGTACCATGGCCCACTCCTTCATCTCCAGTTTCCCCGACGAGCTCTCGGCCTTCCGGGCTTACGCCGATACGTTCCCCCAGCGAACCATCCTACTGCTGGACACCTACGACACCATCCAAGGCACTTGGAACGCGGTCCAGGTTGCCAAGGAGTTGGAGGAGGCGGGAAACCGGCTCCTGGCGGTGCGCCTGGACTCAGGAGACTTCGANTCGCTGAGCCGCCAAGTCCGGCGCATCCTCGACGAATCCAACCTGNATTACGTGACGATCTTGGCGTCCGGAGGTCTTGACGAGTACGAGGTCGACCGCTTGGTCCGGAACGACGCGCCCATCGACCTCTTCGGCGTGGGCACCAAAGCGGGGGTGTCGGCCGACGCGCCTTGGTCTGACATGGCCTACAAACTGGTATGCTATGACGGTCGGCCGTTGATGAAGCTTAGTCCGGACAAAGTCAGCCCACCCGGCGCCAAAAAGGTTTTCCGGTTCCAGGACAAAGGGGTGTGGTCCCACGATGTCCTGGGCTTGAGCGACGAATCCGTAACCGGAGCCGAGGAGATTCTGGTGGAAGTGATGGCCGGTGGCGTACTGTCCGCCGCCAAACCCAGTCTGCCGGAGATCAGAGAGCGGCTTGAGGCGGATATGCATCGGCTGGACCCCAGGNTCAAAGCATTGCACCGTCCGCCTTTGTACCCAGTACAGATCAGCCCCAAATTGCAGCGGTTGACCGCTCGGGTTCAGGAACAGCTTGCCGAACCTGAATAGGGTCTCAGTCTATCAGTTGCCACTGTCAGCGTATGAAGAGTATTTTCCGTCACACCGCCGGAGGCCGGTATACTGGAACGAGGCTGGTCCAACCGTATCATGGATTCCGGCCTTCACCGGAATGACGGGGACGGCTGGGGTACGCAGCTTTAAGGCCACCACTTCCTGCAAACGGAGTCCTAGTCGATACGCCAAGCACCCTTTTGCGAGGAGATCTACTTCGGATGCGTCCACACCGTCGTTCCGGCGCAGGCCGGAACCCAGAACGCGTGCCCTGTGTATACCTCCTGGCAAGTAGGCGCAACGGCACATTGTACGTGGGAGTGACCTCTGCCCTCATCCGCAGGGTCTGGGAGCATAAGAATGATTTGGCCGCAGGGTTTACCAAACGGTACCAAGTGCACACNCTGGTCTGNTACGAGGTGCACGATACGATGGAGAGCGCTATCTCGCGGGAAAATGCCATCATGGGATGGAGGCGGGCTTGGAAGATTGGGTTGATAGAGAAGTCGAATGATCAATGGCGGGACTTGTATGCAGAGATAAGCTGACTGGATTCCGGCCTCCGCCGGAATGACGAAAACCCAACCGACGCCCTACCAAATGGGCAATCTAGCCGCCACGGACTAACATGGTGATGATGGTGAAATTCTAGCTAAACGACTCCGGTCTATTTTAAAAGATTAGAGCCAAAAAAGGTTAGTGGATGAAGATTGTCGTTTGCGTCAAGTATGTCCCGGTAGTCGCTCGTATCCAATTCGACTACGAGAACAAGACCATCATCAGAGAGGGAGTGCCCTCGGAGGTAAACCCCTTCGACATGCTCGGCCTGGTGCGGGCAGTGGAGTTGAAAAGCGCGCCGGACGACCAGGTTGTAGTCCTGTGCATGGGGCCGCCCCAGGCTCGTGACGGATTGCTCGAATGCCTTGCGTTAGGCGCGGACCGGGCGATCCTGCTCACCGACCGGGCGCTGGCTGGGTCCGACACTTTGGCCACTGCTAGAGCATTATCCCTGGCGTTGAAGAAAGAGGCCCCGGACTTGATTATCTGCGGCCGCAACAGCGCCGACTCGGAAACCGGGCAGGTCGGTCCCGAGACCGCCGAGCTGATGGATATTCCCCACGTCGGCCAAGTAAGCAAGCTGGACTTAAACGCAGACTCCAACACCATCGTCACAGAACGCCTCACCGACGAAGGCTACCAGGTCATTGAGTGCCCCCTTCCCGCCCTGGTTTGCGTCACTGAAGGAGTGGCCGAGGAAACCTTCCCCAATCGAGAGCAGTTGGCGNAGGCCGAAACGAAACCGCTGCAAGAAGTGACCTGCGCCCAACTCTCACCCGACAGCTCCCAGTTCGGCGCCGAGGGGTCTCCCACATGGGTGGAAGAGATCCGGTTGGTGGAACCCAACCGNTCNGGAGTGATCATCGAAGAGGAAGATCCCCAAGTAGCCGCGGAGCAGGCAGCCTCGCTATTGAAGGAGCGGCTGGCTGAGTTGGACTCTGCAGACAACGGCTCCCAAACCGCTCAACCCACGGAGCGCTTTCCGANCAGCCGGGACAAGAGCATTTGGGTCATAGCCGAGTCGTGGCCGGCAGATCTGGCGCACGTGACGCTGGAGTTGTTGGGCAAGGCCAGGGAGTTGACCAGCTTCACCCGAAGCGAAGTGGCAGCCGTCTTGATCGGCCCGGCCCAACCGGACCTGAACGGCCAACTGGCGGCGTACGGAGCTGACCGGGTGTTGGTGTTGGACAACACCGGAAAAGGGCCTGTATGGGGCCGACAGGTCGTCCAGAGCCTGGCCGCGGCGGTGCACCAAGCCCAACCGTACGCCGTCCTCTTCGCCTCAACTCCCGATGGCCGCGACCTGGCGTCCCGAGTGGCGGCCCGGTTGGCGTTGGGGCTGACCGGTGACGCCATAGACCTGGAGATCGACGAAGAAGGGCGGCTGGTCCAGCTAAAGCCGGNCCTGGGCGGAAATGTCGTCGCGCCGATCCTTTCCAAGACCTTGCCTAATATGGTCACTCTGCGGCCCGGGCTGCTGACCCCCGTCGCGCCAGTTGTTTCGTCTCAAGCCCCGGTGGAAGCCATTGCCGCCGCCTCTTTCGATGGACCGGACGTTACGGTGCTGGAAGAGCATGTGCAGGAGGACATCGGCGCCCTGGAACTGACCCAAGCACAGGTCGTCCTGGGAGTAGGCATGGGCATCGGTGGGNCTGAGAATCTCCCCCAGATTCAGAAGCTGGCCCATTCCATCAACGCCTCCCTGGCCACCACCCGCAACGTCACTCACGAAGGCTGGCTGCCGGTCCAGATTCAAGTAGGAATCAGTGGCCGCAGTATCACCCCCAAAGTGTACTTGGCTGTTGGCATTCGGGGCGCCTTCAATCATACGGTGGGCATCCAGAAGGCCGGCGTGATTCTGGCCCTCAACCAGAACCG
The DNA here is from genome assembly GCA_002710215.1 of Chloroflexota bacterium. Classification (GTDB taxonomy): domain Bacteria; phylum Chloroflexota; class Dehalococcoidia; order Lucifugimonadales; family UBA3495; genus UBA11650. The sequence goes on from PAJQ01000055.1 coordinate 39,738, forward strand.
CCGCCACGCCATCTTCAAATCGGCCGATTTTGGCATCGTGGGCGACTGGAATGAGTTCTTGCCGCCATTGATCGAAGCTTTGAAACCCGTATTGGCGGAGCTAGGCTGAGCAGGCTCGGGTGGACACTTGACACCATAAGTTGGGCACACGACAATGACAGNAGCCTCGGGTTCGTGCGGTAGACCTTGTTCACCAGATGCCGCCGGGGCCTTCGGCCCACTACGTAATCGATTGCAATGAAGTAAAGCTCGTACCCTGGAGAGATGATATGGAGTTTGCTTACACCGCCGAACAAGAAGACCTTCGAGAAGAGGTCCAGCGGTTCATCCAAGAGAACGTGACGAAAGACGTCCGGCGTGANATCGAGAATACCGACGAGATGAGCCAGGGTCCGCTGGTGCGCGACCTGCGCAAGAAAGTTGCCNCCAAGGGATGGGTCGGCATCAGTTGGCCCAAGGAATACGGCGGCCAGGACGGCAGCCGCATCGACCAGTACATCGTCGAGGAGGAGTTCTCCAGGATTGGCGTCGGCGTCGGCGGAGCAGGCAGCGGCGCCCCAGCGATTCTCGCCGCTGGAACTGAAGAACAAAAGAAAACCTTGCTTCCCGGACTTATTAGCGGAGAGATCACGCTGGCCCTTGGATTCACCGAACCGCAAGCCGGAGCTGACCTGGCGAGTCTTCAATGCCGGGCAGTGCGAGACGGCGACGAGTTCGTGATTAACGGCCAGAAGATGTACACATCCTCANCCCACTACGCCAGCCATATCTACCTGATGGCCCGCACCGACCCCGAAGCGCCCAAGCACCGTGGAATCTCCATCTTCATCTTCCCGATGGACACTCCAGGCATCACTGTTCGCCCTCTATGGACCATCCAGAACGACCCTCCGGCCCCCATCGGTACGACCTACGGTCAGCGAAGGACCAACGAGACTTTCTTTGAAGACGTCAGAGTGCCGGCAACGTGCATGTTAGGCGAGGAGAACCAGGGATGGTACGTAGGCGCAATGGGCCTCAACCTGGACCGTGTCGGGGCCAGTAGATACCTGATCTCGGTCCGGCGGGACGAGGACATCATCAACTGGGCCAAAGACAACGACCTGGGCGGCCATGACGTGTCCCAAGACCCGGCCATCCGGGACCGCCTGGCAGAGCTATGGATCGAAGCTCAGGTCTGCCGCCTGATGACCATGCGCAGCATGTCTCTGATGGAACGGGGTGACACCTTTACCTACGAAGGGGCGGCGGAAAAGGTATGGGCGCCCGAGCACGGTGTCCGCACCACCGAAACCATCTCCCAGATTCTCGGCCCCTATGCCCAACTGATGAGCAGTTCGGAAGAGGCCATAGAAGGCGGTCTGTTCGCCCACAACCTGCTGGGGTCCTTCCAGTCGGGCATCAACCATGGCAGCGTACAGGTAATGAGAGACCAGATAGCCCGGCGGGGACTGGGCCTCCCCCGCGGTTAGTATCGAGCAAATGGTTCGACAGGCTCACCACGAACGGAAAGGTCTAACTGAACCGTTCGTCCTGAGCTNGTTGAATGACCCGGAATAAACCTGTAATTTAGAAGACGCNAGCGCGTGGGTGAGCCGCCACTCCCTTAATCACTCGAGGAATTAGCATGGATGTACTCCTAAACGAAGAAGAAGAGATGGTCAAGAACGCGGCCAGGGAGTTTCTGGAGGGCGAATGTCCCCCCAGCCTGGCCCGAGCCATGGAAGTAGACGACCTGGGTTATCCGCCCGAACTGTGGCGGCAGATGGCCCAGTTAGGATGGCTTGGTATGTCTCTCCCCGAATCCCTGGGCGGCCAGGGACTGCCTCTGACCTATCTGGGAATCATCATGGAGGAAGTGGGCCGCGCCATCGCCCCAGTCCCCTTCCATAGCACCATGGTCGCGGCGTTGACCATCGCCGCCGACGGCAGCCAGGAACAGAAGCAATCAGTGCTGCCCAAAGTTTGCCAGGGCGACACGGTCCTANCCTGGGCGTTGACCGAACGCGACCCCCGGTTCCTCCCCGAGACTATTGCCACCGAGGCCGTGGAACAGGGTGACAACTTCGTCATCAGCGGGACCAAGATGTTCGTCGATAACTTTGGCGCCGCCGAAAAGTGTTTGGTAGTCTGCAGGACCGCCTCGGCCTCTGACGGCAATCAGGGCATCTCATTATTTCTGGTGGACACCGAAAGCGCTGGCATCTCCAACGTCCCACTGACAGCCATAGCCAGAGATAAGCAGAGCCAGGTAATCTTCGACAACGTGAGCGTTCCCAAATCCAATCTGATAGGCCAGGTTAATCAGGGATGGCCCGTGGTTGAGACCATGATTGACCGGGCGACCTTATTACTGTGCGCCCAGATGGTGGGAGCCACTAGGAAAGACGCCGAGATGGGCATCGAGTACGCCAAGAACCGGGCGGCCTTCGGCAGGCCCATAGGCTCCTTCCAGTCCATCCAGCACCTGTGCGCCGACATGACCCTGTGGGTAGACGGCGCGCAGCTATTGACCTACGAGGCTCTTTGGAAAATGGATCAGGGGTTGCCATCTTCGATCGAGATTTCCCAGGCCAAATCCTTCTGTAACGACAAGTGCGAAGCGGTCGTGCGCTCCTCTCAGGTGATCCACGGAGGCATCGGATTCATGATGGAGTTCGACCTCCACCTTTGGTTCCGGCGGGTTACCTCATGGACCATGCGTCTGGGCACCAGCTTCGAGCACCGCGCCAAGATTGCCAAGGCGCTGTTGGACCAGCCGGGCCGTGTTCGGTTGGGAATGAACCTGGAACCGGTTCCCTGAACCTAACGGCGCGCCCCCATCGCGAATAGGAGAATACGTTATGCCCACAGACCCCGTTTGCGGGAAAGAGATTGACGAAACCGGCGCCAGGGCCGAGACCGGCCAAACCAGGCACGGCGCGACCGAGGTTGACCCCACCATGGGCACCCGGAGCTTTCACAACGGTACTTGGTATTACTTCTGCAGCCTAGATTGCCGGACCAAGTTCTTGGCCGGACCGGACGCATATATAGGACAGGCTAGTAGCTAGCGGGCAGTAAATGCAGTATCTGTAGACGTCATTCCGTGCTCACTCCCAATGACGCCATCCTGTNCCCACTCCCCCAACCTGTCATTCCGACACCAGCCGAAGGCGGCGAGGAATCTCATGTTGTCGCCAATGCAGACCTGAGATTCCTCTCCTTCCGCCGAAGGATCGGAATGACGAGGCCCCAGTCGGCACATTGGCTTCGGCTAGACACTTGCGAACTCCCNAAATCCCACCCTTTACCCCTACGTGTACAGCCGGTCGTAAGCCGAGGGCCGGTGAATCCCCTGCTCTTCATCAAAATCCGGTGCGTTCACCGACTGACCGGTCATCGTCTCGGGAGTTTGCAGCGCGAGGTGAATGGCGGACGGGCCNATATCGTCTGGCAAACGCATCCGCTTGTGGACCTCGGANTCGTAGTCGTCGTTGGGCTTGGTCAGGACCCAACCGGGACTCAGAATATTCACCGCTATGCCGTACTCTTTTACGTCTTCGGCGATGGACTCGCTGAGGCGTTCAAGGGCTGCCTTGGAAGCACAATAGGCAGCCTGTCCGGCACGGCCTTTGCTAGCTACGGTTCCGGAACTCATGTTGATTATCGCCCCGCTGCCCTGTTCCACCATATGGGGCAGGACCGCTTTGCAGCATAGAAAGGCAGTGGTCAGGTTTGAGGACATCACCCGGTCCCACACCTCTTCCGACAGATCTAGGAAGGGAACGGCGTGGGCCAGGTCATCGGTAAACAGGCGGTATCCCCCGGCGTTGTTGACCAGGATGTCCAATCGACCCAGACCGTCGATGGCCTCTTGAACCGCCCGGTGGGTCTGTTGGCTGTCGGTCAGATCGGCGGTTATGGCCAGACCACGCCGGCCCAACGCCCGAATCTCCTCCGCCACCTGCTCCAGTTCGGTGGGCGTTCGGGATATAATCGCCACGTCGGCTCCCTCTTGGGCGTAGGCCAACGCGATGCTGCGGCCTAACCCTCGACCAGCGCCGGTGACCAGGGCAGCCTTCCCTTCAAGTTGCATAGGAGTGCCTCTTTGGCCCCCCATCCTAACCTTCCCCCGCAAGGGGGGAATGGGCAGTGCCTCTCCACTAGATATGAGAGAGTTAGTATGGAGAGCGGCCCCTAGTTGCCGACCCAGCCAGAGGTTGTGATNTCTATAACCTGGTTGTCCGGCCCGCGGTATTTGATCTCGTAGTAGGATTGGGCGGTGCTGGCATGCGTCGGGGTAACGTTTACCCGGCCAATCATCGGCGTGGCGCCCGCTTCGTCCAGCTTCGCGCACGTCTCGTCCGTGTCATCCACCAAGAATCCCAGGTGGTCGATTCCNGCATACCCCGCCGCGTCGCGGGGCGACTCCTCAGACCCTTCATCCTTAGACTTGAGAATGGCCAGGTTGAGGTAGCCGTCGGTCAGGTAAAAACCCGAGCCGGCCACACCGGCTTCCTCCAGTCCGAATACTTCCTTATAGAATTTGGCGGTTGCCTCCGGGTCCGGTGTGCGTATCGCTATGTGCTTGATCTTCGCCATGGTTTCCTCCCTTTCTCGATTCAGGTTGGGTTTGGTCAGACTCTTACTACCTCGGGTATTTCCTGATGATCGCCCACCAGGAAGTCGCGGATAATCTTGTTGAAGGTCTCGGGCTTCTCCGCCATTGGCATATGGCCGCAACGGTCGATGACGGCTAGGCTGGAGTTGGGTAGAGCGTCGCGGAGGGCTTCCCCGTGCCGCAANGGGACGATGCCATCCTCCCGGCCCCACACCAGCAGCGTATCGGCGGTAATCGTCCCCAACCGGTTGGTCAAATCAGGGTCTGAGGACGGTCCGTTTATCANCCCTGCGACCAATCCTCTGCCCTTCCACTGGCGCTCGAACTCCGGCCCCCGCCGCACGTTCTCCCACTCGGCGCCNAAGCCGTCGGGCTGGGCCGTGGCGATCAGGCCAAGACGTCCAAAGGCCGCCTTGGCAAAGGACTCCTCATCCATCTCGGCCAGGTTAAGGGCGGTGGAGTCGTTGAGTGCGATTCCCATGGAGTCCGCCAGAATCATGCGTGAAAACCGGTGGGGTTGATCGGCGCAGAGGGACAGAGCGACCCATCCGCCGAAGGAGTGGCCCGCCAGCACGCAGCGGCCGATCTCCGCCGCGTCCATAAAATCGCTCACCAGTCTGGCGTAGTCCTGGANTGAATCGATGCTATCTGGTGCTTGACCGTCGGTCCATCCCGGCAATTGGGGTGCATAGGTTAGAGCAAAGGTGCCCAAGGTCATGTGGTAGGCTTCCCACTTACCGCCGCCGCCCATACCGTGGAGGTAAAGCACCGGGTCCATGTCGCCATCGTGGCCGCCCTTGAGGTAAGAAACCTCGAAGCCGCCCGCCTCCAGGTTGTNCCTGGCAAATATCGAGCCGTCCGCTGCCCCCACTGGGTTACCGCCTTTAGTCAGACTGTCTGCCAACAACAAATGTCTAGCTCTAGCGAACCGGTCCTTCGACAGGCTCAGGACGAACGGTGAGAGTTTATATTACCGTTCGTGGTGAGCGAGTCGAACCACCCGCTACTGTTCAGGCAGCCTCATTCCACCAGAGTTTCACGCATTCCAACTGGAAGTAAGAAGCGTTGGCCGCCGGGTCGGGCTGCGGTGAGCCTTCGGAAACGGTTACCCCCAACCGNATCACGTAGTCTTCTCCGGCCTCTGCCCGCTTTTGCAGCGACAGAGCGGCGTTCTTGGCTTCCTGGTCCGGTATTTCCCGGAAGAGTCCGTACTTACCTTCGAACATCACTGTGCGCTCTTCGCCGGTCTTGTAAAAGGTTTCTAGCAACACATCGGCGTCATCCGAAACCTCGCCGCCGCCTTTGGCCGCCACCTTCAAACGAATCGCCGTGCCACGGTGCTCATCAGTCGGTCCGACGAAGATAAGTTGGTAGGGGATACCGTCCGGTCCCGCCGGCGGAGAAAGCATCTCCCATCCCGCCGTGACTCTTCCTGGGGCGCTGTTCTCGAACTCNCCTCGGGTTTCCGGCGACTCCCGGGTCAGTGTGTAATTGTAATCATCGAACAGGGAAACCATTGCTATACGGTGGCCGCCGGAGCCGCTTCGTTGATGTGCTTGAGCTTGGGCATGACGTGCTCGGCGAACAGGTTTTTGGACTTGATCACGTTCTCGTGGCTGTTGCTGCCAACGCGGAACATGCCCATGAAGTGGCCGTAACCGGCCGTCTCCATGTCGTTGGCCAGCCAATCCGTCACATAGTCCGGGTCACCGCAGACGATATATCCTGACTCCCGCAACTTCTCGAAAGGAGTGCCGGGGCCGGGCATCTCCGCGCCCTTAGAACGTTTCCGGTAATCATAAGAACGGTCGGTCTGCAGACCGGGCACCGGCGCCGGGACCTGCACCGGACGGCTGAAGGTACTCAAACGCCGCACGTACATCACTGCGGCGCGGCACTCTTCGATGGCCTGTTCGGTGGTCTCAGCCACGTGGATGTAACGTGAGCCGATACACTGCTCCGGCCCAGCCTCCCAGCCGAACTGCTCCTTGGCCACCTCTTTGTAATATTCGAAGGCGTCCTGGAACACCACGGTGGGGTTCCAGACCCGGGCGATGGGAATGTGACGCTCAGCGGCGAACTCTATGGTTTCCGACGAGCCTGCCGGCATCCAGATGGGNAGCGGGTCCTGGATGGGNTTGGGCCACACCGAAACCGCCTTTAGGTCGTAGAACCTGCCCTGGTAGTCGAATATCTCCTCGGTCAGGCACTTGTTTAGAATGTCGTAGGACTCGGCGAAACGCTCCCGGCTGGTGAAAGGGTCGATNTTGTACGACACGTACTCCTGGGGCACTCCCCGGACGATGCCGCCGATGAACCGCCCGCCCGACAGGATGTCCAACTGGGCGAACTCTTCGGCAGTCTGAACCGGATGGCGCAGAGGCAGCACGTGGCCGATCACGCCTACTTTGAGCGTCTTGGTACGGGCGATTATCGCCGCGGCAAGGACTGTGCAGGAAGGGTTNATGTTGAAATAGGTGAAGTGGTGCTCGTTGACCAGGACGCCGTCGAACCCAAGGCCCTCGCACATGGCCCACTCCTCAAGGTGTTCTTGGTACGTCTGGGCGGCAAGCGCTGGGTCGCAGAAACGATTGGTTTGCCGGGTTTCNGGGCCAATCTCATCCGGAATGCCCGGATAGGTCGTCTCATCAAAGCTATAGAACTTCAATCGGTGCCTCCTGGCGGCTCCTAGCTCCGGCAGTATTGTAGCAGCGAGCGTCGCCTAAGTGAATCCCTGCCGTTCCGTCACCCTTGTCATCCCGAGCCACCCTTGTCATCCCGAGCGCAGNGAGGGACNTGGGGCGCGGGTGGCAGCGGCCTCGGTGGTTGACGGTGTTCAAGGCCCCGCATATACTCCCCTTGACCGTCAACTCGGGAGCCTGNGCAACGCTCNCCGCGCTCCATCAAATCAGCAAATACTGATCCCCTTTCCGCAGGAGGACGACATGGCTATCCTGGTTATCGGCGGGACCGGCTTTATCGGACCCAGGGCCATCCGGCGNCTGATCGAAAGAGGGGAAGAAGTCGTCTGCATGGACATCAACCCCCGTTCGGACCAACTGTCCGGCATGGGAGAGCGGTTGAAGGTTATGTACGGCGACGTAACCAGTTTTGAGGACGTGGTCAAGGCCATNCTGGAATCCAGGCCCGACCGGATCATCAACCTGGCTTACCTCCTACCCGTAGTCGGAACCGAAGACCGTCCCCACTTCGACACCCGGCTGAACATCATGGGCATGGATAACTGCTTCGAGGCGGCCCGGGTATGCGGTGTGAACCGGGTGGTGTATGCCAGCTCCATCGCGGTGAGCGGCCAACAGTCCAGCTTCGGTGACCGGGAGACCAACGAGGACGACCTGATGTACGGCNCCAGCCAGTACGCCATGCACAAAATCTTCAACGAGTTCCAGGCATCCAAATACATCGAGAATTACGGCATGGCCATCACCGGGATACGTCCAGCTAACGTAACCGGCCCCGACAAGTTCCGAGGTTCCGTCGACCACGTTCGCTGCATCACCCTGCCCGCCCGGGGCGAGCCGGTCACCTTCCCCCATAAGGAGATAATGCGGCTGCCCATCCACGTGGAGGACATCGCCGAGGCCTTCGTTCGAGTGCTGCTGGCTGATACCAGCCACTACCCCATCTACAACTCCGGAGGACATGCCATCAGCCTGGGCGACCTGGCGGGCATGGTGAAAGAGTTTCTCCCCGAANCCCAGATCAACTTCGACAACGAGGGCGGCCGCGAGCTATCGGGGAATTACATTGTGGACAACAGCCGGTTGCGAGACGAATTCGAGATCGAGTACGCCCCGTTCCGGCAAAGGGTGTTGGAGATAATCAACGAAGTCCGCATCGATAGTGGTTTGCCCGTGGTGACGGGTAGGTAGGGGGAAATCCCCCAACCCCCTTTACGAAAGGGGGCTCGCTGGGTAGTTAACGATTTCGCAGGGTTCTGAAACAGGAGGAATGAGATGCCACTTGACCCGCAAGCACAGGCAGTTCTAGAAGCAACGGCCGCCCTTGGTCTGCCGCCGAACCACACCGTATCTGCCCAGGAAGCGCGGGCCAACGCTAAGCTGCGCCCTAGGGCTCCGGGGCCCGAAGTAGCCAAGGTGGAAGACCGGAACATTCCCGGTCCAGGCGGAGAGATTCCGGTGAGGATCTATACGCCCGAGGGGTCCGGGCCCTTTCCGGTACTGGTTTGGTTCCACGGTGGCGGTTGGGTTCTGGGAGACCTGGAAATCGCCGATGGGGTCTCCNGCCACCTGACCGTGGGCGCGGGATGTGTAGTCGTGTCGGTGGACTACCGGTTGGCGCCGGAAACCAAATTCCCCGGCCCCGCCGATGATTGCTACGCCGGCACCCAGTGGGCCGCTCAGAACGCCGCCGCCATCAACGGCGACCCGGCGAAGATCGCCGTGGGTGGGGACAGTGCCGGTGGAAACCTGGCCACAGTTATATGTCTGATGGCCAGAGACCAGAATGGGCCCGCCTTGGCGTTCCAACTTCTGGTATATCCGGTAACCTTGCGGGACTTCGACACCGTCTCCTACGAGGAAAACGCGGACGGGTATTCGTTGACCCGGGACTCGATGCGCTGGTTCTGGGACCATTACCTGGCCAGCGAGGCTGACGCCTCCAACCCCTATGCGGCCCCCATGCAGGCCGANAGCCTTAAAGGACTGCCCCCCGCCCTGGTAATCACGGCGGAGTACGACCCGCTACGGGACGAGGGGGAAGACTACGCGCACCGTCTGCAGGACGAAGGCGTGTCCACCAAGTGCACCCGCTACGACGGCATGATGCACGGCTTCTTCGGTGCTCCGGCGGTTCTAGACAAGGGCAAGCAGGCGATCAACGAGGCTTCGGCGGCGTTGACAGCAGCCTTCGGGGCAAAAACGCCGGTTTANCTCGGCGTCTTCTGCCATCGCTTCGGAGAAAGTAGTTTTTCGCTGGTAGACCGCACGATCTCTCATCGAAATAATTGGAGGAGCGCAGCAACGTCCTATGGAAGTTGGAATCTATATACGAGACTACCTGGAAGACCCTACCCGGCCGATGCACGAGCAGATAGAAGAGGCGGCGGAAGTGTGCCGGCGGGCACGGTCCTTGGGGNTCTCCGCCATCTACATGCCCCAACACTTCATAGCCCATCCCACCATGTGGATGCAGCCGATGCAGATGCTGGCCCGTCTCGCCCCCGACGCCGAAGGGCTACGGCTCATCACCGGGATCCTGCTGCTCACATATCACAACCCCGTGGACATCGCGGACCAGGTGGTGACCCTGGACCACATAAGCAATGGCCGGTTCACCCTGGGGGTTGGACTGGGATACCGGGAAAAGGAACTTGCGGCCTTCGGCACCAACCGGAAGGACCGGGTCAGCCGGATGGAGGAATCCATCGACCTGATGAAACAGCTTTGGACCGGCGATGAGATTACATTTGAAGGCAAACACTGGCAGGTCCATGAAGCCAAATGCTCGTTGACGCCGGTCCAGAAACCCCATCCACCCATCTGGATGGCGGCTCAGAGCCGGGGCGCCGTGCGCCGGGCGGCGAGGCTATGCGAGGCCGTCGTCATCGGACCCCAACCCACTTGGGAGGACTTCCGGTACCTGGCCAAAGAGTACAACGACGCTTTGGCGGAATACGGCAAGACCCCCCAAAAGATGTTGGCCGCCAACCGCTCCATAACAATCGCCAAGGACCGGGAAACGGCTATCACCGAGGCCAAGGCCAAGGGTGAAGCCAAAGCAGGCATGTACGCCGGGTTCAACATGCAGGAGACGACGACCGTGGACCTGGGACTGGCCGGACAGCGTGAGATACCCGACTGGGCGGTAGCGGGCAATCCCCAGGACTGCGCCGAGATAATCAGCCGATGCGTGGAAGAAGACGGCCTGGACTACATCGGACTGGCCAGCCTGAACCTGCCCCACGATTTCTCCGCCAAATTGGAATACCTGCAGCTTATNTCCGAAGAGATGTTGCCCCTGTTGCCGTCATAGAGCCGAGGCGAAATCCTCCCAATCCACCTTTACGAAAGGGGGGCTTTCTTCCTCGCTGAGCTAATTTGGAAGAAANTCTTTAGGCACGGAGGGATCCATGACCAGCCAAAACCAGCAAACCACCGTCATCCGCAACGGCACCCTGATTGATGGCTCCGGCAGTCCGGCCGTGGAAAATGAGGCCGTGGTTGTCCAGGGAAACCGCATAACCAGCGTCGGCCGNATTCCGCCGGGCCTGAACCTGGAAGACAAAGAAAGCGTGCGGATCATCGACGCTACAGGCCGGTGGATCATGCCAGGGCTCATCGATGGACACTGCCATCTGTCCTTCGGCCAGCCGGCCATGCCCGGCGTAAGCATTGGCCGGGGGACGGCCAGCTCCGAGTTCACCACTCTGAAGGCGGCCCGGAACGCCCAAACAATCTTGCGGTCGGGGGTGACCAGCGTATCCATTCCCGGTGGCACCTGGTTCATCGACGTGGCTTTGCGGGAAGCGATCAACGCCGGNATGCTGGAGGGTCCCCGCATCTACTGCGCCGGACGATTCATCGTCACCTACGGCAGCATCTCCGACAACGAACCCTCCTGGGTGGGCACGCCGGAGCACCTTAACGGCGTGCTGGCCAACAACGTGTCCGATATGGTCACAGAAGTACGGCGGCAGACAAAGCACGGCGTGGATTTCATAAAGATGGCGGACAGCACTTGGGGCGACACCCAAACAATCTCCAAAGAAGAGCTCTCGGCAGTCGTTGACGAAGCTCACCGTAGGAACGCCCGGATAAGCATCCACTCCAGGGGGTCCGACTCAACCCGCGCTGCNGCCGAGGCCGGGATGGATTGGATCATGCACGCCGACCTGGCGACGGAAGCTGACCTGGACGCCGTAGCCGAAGCCGGGGTCAGGATCATGCCCACGGTTACCTTCTTGAAGCATGCGGTGGAAAACGGCCGGGACTTCGGCCGTAGCGAGCAGGAAGTGGACCAGATCAAGCATAACNTGGAAGGGGCGGTCAGTGTGTTGGAAACGGCCCGTAAGCTGGGCGTTAAGGTCATGTGCGGCACCGATACCGGCAACTCACCGGTGATGCCCTACGGCCTGCTCCACGCCAACGAGGCTGAAATAATGGTCAAGTATGGCGGTTACTCGCCCATGGAAGCCATCGTCGCCTGCACCAGGGACAACGCCTTTTCCGTGGGGCTGGAGAAAGATCTGGGAGTGATCGAAGCTGGTAAGCTGGCCGACATCATCGTATTGGACAAGGACCCGGTGGCCGACGTAAGCGTCTTGCAGGCTGGCCGCCACCTGTCNTGGGTCATCAAAGACGGCAAGATCGTTGACCTTGACCCCAACGGTGACGGCGTTGAGGCGGTTCTGGCTTTGAGGCCGGCGGCTGATTAGACCGCCTGCCGGAGCAGGTGTGGGTATTCGCGTGAATCTGCCAGACACCCGAATGCTTAGCCTCGATTGACACCCCTCTGACGTATCGCTAAACTCATCCCAACGTAAATTCACGCACGATGCAACGAAATAAGGAGTGAGCGATGTCTAGCAAAGGATTCTCCCATATCGGGCTTTCAACCCATGACTTGGACAAGACTCGTGACTTCTACGAGAACGTTTTGGGATTCAAAGCGGTACGTTGCGACATCATCAAGATTAAAGAGGGCGGGCGNGTCCGCCACATGTTCTTCGACATCGGACGGGACCAACTTATTGCGTTCATGGAGCCCAAGGATGTGGATGCGATACCNGCGAATTACGACGCCGGCATCAACCAAGGGCTGGGNGTCCCCGGTCCGTTCTATCACTTCGCGTTCGAGGCCGGTTCGGTGGCGGCGCTGGAGGCCAAGCGAGAGGAGTTGATAGCCAAAGGTCAGACAGTTACCGACATCGTAGACCATGAGTGGGCCAAGTCCATCTATTTAAAGGACCCTAATGGGATCTCGCTGGAGTTTTGCTGCCTCACTCGGGACGTTGGCAACGAGGATGACGTCACCATGCAAGAACGGGCCGAGATCTCCATCAACAGGTGGCTGGGTGATAACTACATCCAGAACCGAATCAGTTCAAGGGAGCTCGAACCTGCTTTCACCGTCCGATAACCACCGGTATTTATCAGGTAGCAACAAGGCCCCCGGCTCACACCGGGGGCTTTTGATTACCGTATGGCTGCGTGTATCCATACCGGCCACGGTTGAGCGTTCCGTCAAAAGCCTAGATTACCTAGTGATTCTCAAATATCTCCTGGTACTCCGCCAATTTGGCCTGCACCGACTTACGCTCATCGGCGGTGGGGTTTCTGGGGTCTTTNGCTTTGGGCAGCCTCCCCAGCTTCATCATGGACGCCATCAGCAGCAAACGCGCCTTGTTGGTGTCCAGGTTGCTGCCGGCGATACTTAGGCTGTCCCGGCCATCGCTGGGGACCCGTCCGCCGGGGTCGGCCCGGCCCACCCGGACCACCGGCATGCCGCTGAATGAGGCGATGGCTAAAGCGGCGTGCTGGGAACTTGAGCCCATGCCGTAAGGCGACGTCCCCTCCAATACGATCCCATGTAGCTGGGGCGCTTCTCCCTGTGGCTTGCTCTGTTGGGACTGGGCTAGTTGGATGCGAGCGATGATGTCCACTTCGTCGTCGGGGTCGCGAGTCTCGTCCTCCCCCATGTAGGCACCGTACTTCACGATNTGCACGCGGGGAATGANATCTCCCAACAGAGCGCCGTCCCCGTCCTTCACCTGGAGCGTGACCGGAGCAGAATCGCCAAAGTGGTCCAAGAACGCCAACTCAGTAGGCAGCTTGTTGATGTTCACGTCGGAGGTGGAAGAGCGCCGGTAGGCGGGGCGATACCACACTGTCACCGGGGGACCCACGGTGCCCAGGATGCCGCCGTGGCCACCGGTGGCCTTGTAGTTGCCGGGCCGGTCGTCGGCCTTCTTGAACTCCCGTGCGGCGTAGATGCGCTCATCCTGTACACCGACGGCTCCCAGGCCCATACCTTGTCCCGACAGGATGAAATCCACCGCGTCCACTATATTCCGGTCGCCGTCGTTGGCTAGTTGGCCGTGGGTGCGCTGGGAGGCACACCCGGCGATGGGGAGCTCGGTGTCGATGAGCAGGCTTAGCCAATAGGTTGTCTCCTCCACCGTGGGGCTGCCTTCCAGCCAAATTCCTCCGGCGTAGTTGCCGGTGGCCAGAGCGGCCTGGACGGTGTTGGTCACCCGTGCCAGGTCGCGGTAGCGGGGACGGTTGCTGATGGGATAGGGACGGTAGGGGAAGTAGTCCTGGCCCGAGACTTCTCCCTTGCTGGGGTATCCCGCCGGGGGAAGGGCTCGAATGAACTCGTATTCCGCTTTGCGGTCCAGGGTGTTCCCCTCACCATGCTCATCCCTGCCGGCGATGGTCCGGTCGATGTCCGCGAAGATTCTGGATGCGTCGGGGAAGAAGAACTGCCTGCCTCCATACTTAACGGCGGCGTCCTGCAAGTCCCCGTCCTCGAAGGGAGCTCCATGGGGCGAGCCGTCAGCCCGCCGCGCCACGTAGGGCAATGGATAAGGGCCGTCTTCCGGGCGCAGTTCCACCTCGTAGTAGTCTTTCCCGTCGTCGTGGTATACGGCGCTGGACTCTTCCTCCAAGGGGTGGCCGGTGAATTTTTTAATCCTGACGGTAACCGGTTCGTAGAGCGTTTGGGAGGCCAGGTGGTCGAACCGGCCCTCGAGTTCTCGTTCTCCCTTCAACCTACCCTTGTTGCCGGTTACAAGGGTGGGCGAGTTACCGATAGTGGAGTTGGGTCCGGAAAAAACGGCAATCTTTTGCTTTGGCATGTTGGCCTCCTTTGGGTAAATCCCCCCAACCCCCCCTTTACGAAAGGGGGGCTTCCGATCCCTGACTAGAATGCGGGACGATTAAGCACCGTTGGGTTAATGCGGCGGGGTATTAGTTGGCCGTCGTCTCCTGTGCCTAGCAATTGCCCGTTGTCCACCATGACTTTGCCCCGGAGAATGACCGTGGTGGGCCAGCCTTCCACTTCCCATCCTTCCCAGGGCGAGTAGTCCCGCACGTGGAGGTCATTGATGTTAAGAGCCTTCTTCACGGATGGGTCGATGATGGCGAAGTCGGCGTCGCTACCCACGGCGATGACGCCCTTTCTGGGGTAGAGGCCCAGCAGTTTAGCGGCGTTGGTGGAAGTGACGTCGGCGTAGCGCTCCAGGGACATGCCCTGCTTGACCACGGCTTCGGTGTAGTTCACTCCCATGCGTATCTCGATGCCGATGTTGCCGCCCCGCACGTCAACGACGTTGCGCCCGGCGATCTTGTCCAAGTAGGTCGTAAAGCTGCTGTCGGTCGCGGTGAATGACAGATCGTCCCTCAACAGTCCCTGCCATAGATTCAAACGGTCGTCCTCGTACTTCAAAGACGGATAGGTGTGGTACTTCATGCCGTCTTCCTCTTTGTACCGGTCGCAGTTGAACGACAGGGCTAGGGTCAGCACTTCGCCGTACACCGCCATGCCCCGGCTGCGAGCCTCGGAAATCACGTCCAGCCCATCCTTGGCGGTAACGTGGACGAAGTACATCCCGGCGCCGGTGCGTTCCGCCAACCGGACCACGCTGCGAAACGCCAGGTCTTCCACCGCCTTTGAATGTATCAGATGGACGTTGTGCCAGTCCCAGTGGCCCCTTTGCTGGGCCAGCAGGTAGTTGTACATGACCAGCTCATCGTCCTCCCCGTGGACCGCCAGCACGCCGTCATTCTTGGCCACCTGGGTCATCACATCATGCAGACGGCCGACGTCGAGCTTGCCACCGGGGGTTAGGGAATTGACCCTACCCTCGGGCGGCCGGATGTCGGTTGTGAAGATTTTTACGCTGGGGAACCCAGCGGCGATGAGTTCGCCGTAGCGGGAAATGGCATCGGGAGTGTTGCCGTTATTGTAGATACAGTGGGTTGAGTAATCGGTGTAGGCGTTTCCTTGCCAGGGGATCAGATAGTCGTGGACTCCCTTCACCAAGTCGCCTTCATTGGGCACAGGAGCAAAGTCGATAACGGTAGTAGTCCCACCCCAGATCGCGCCCAAGGAGTGGTCGGCGGGGCCGGCGTTGGGCGTCCCGGTCACCAGCTGGCGGGCGCCGGGCTGCACGTTGGCGGCGGCGTGGGCGTGGGTTTCGATACCGCCAGGCACAAGAATCTTTCCGGCGGCGTCAATGATGGTGGCGTTTTCCTCGGGCAGAAGGCCCGGCAGTCCCACGGCGGCTATCTTTTCTCCGGATACGCCAACATCCCATTCACCAACCCCTGATGGGGTTACCACGCGAGCGCCTTTGATAATCATGTCCAACATAGCTAACCTCCTTGCGGATCAGTGGATGAATACCGGCTTGGGGACATAGGAATCCGGATGCCCGGTCATTCTATGATGCAGGCGAGGCGTTAATCAAGTGGGGTTTGAGGCTGCGTGAGAGCCGCATCGTATCAAAGGGCAGCGTATCGGGGCAAAGCCTAGGAGCCATCGGATCATTCGGGCTGTTACCACCCAAATGGACTACCACAGATTAAGACATTCGGGTGATTACAAAGAGGCGCATTGGGGCTATTGTAGATTGCGGCGAGTAACTTCTAGATTAGAAGAAGAAACCAGATTTTCGGGATTTTCGTATTAATCATAGAGGAAGTGATGGGGGTGTGCGGATGCTGCAAGAACGCCAATTAGGGTCTCCGGTTTACTCACAGAATCTCGGCTTGATTGACGCCGAAGTCTACGCCACAGACGCCGGGTACCAGGTCTTTATCGCCGGGGAAACCCTGACATCCTATTTAGGCTCTTCCTTGTTACTGGACGACTGTCTTGAAGAGATCAGGTCGCTACAGCTTCTTGTGGAATCGGAAACGTTCCAGCGAGAAGTCNGAAAGTACTGCTGAACTAGACGCCGGAGCCCGCAGTGACCGCTTTCCCCGAATTTACCAGGGGGATCAGGTCCTGTATCTAGCAATTTTCTTAATTTATCCTTTAGATTCGGCCACCAAACAATAGCTCCAGGATCAGGTTCCCAGCAATAGCCGAACGACCCCGGCGACGACGCCCAAAAATAGCAGACCGACCGCGACGATCAAACACGTCCGTCCCAATNAAGATAAAGGCCCGNTCCTCAGGATGATCGGCATCCATTGCAGGAATATCAAGATCGGCAGCATGGACGCGGGCAAGCGGTAGAAAACCCACAGCGCAACCAGGGCAAGGCTCAGCGACGAGGCGAACAGGATCTGGCATCGCATGGATTTGGGGTCACAAGTCAATGGTGTCTCCGGAGTGGCAAGGAATACATCTGCGTGGAGCGGTCTTCACCTTAGTGGACTCTTGCTATACGCGGCCAATCACCCCCATTCCTTCGTCCTTCTACCGAAGGACCAGGGCAGGCTCTAACCTTCCTCCATCGAGGAGGCAGGTATCTCAGGCTCCATTTGGCCGGGAACAGTTGGGGGATCACTGGCTCGAAGCCGCCCCTACGAAGGACCGGTTGTCTCTAGGACGAGTTTTCCATCCTATGCAGCTTCTGCCTAAGGGTATCGACATAGTGCCCGGTCTTGTGGCGGGCCTCCCCGGCTCGGGTAGACACAATGTGCCGGGTCTCCTTGCCGGTTTTGGGCGCGAACATCAGACCGGCGACTGCGCCGGCCGCCGCCCCTGCCACTACTGCGGTTACCAGTTTGTTCTTGTAAGCCATTTTCTCTCTCCACATTATTTTTTTAGCCTGGACGCAGATCGAATGTCCAGGTCATGGCATCCTCAGAGACTTCCCAACTTTCGGCCAGTTGCGGGACCGGAGTCAACACGCCGTCCACCGCGACCAGACTCTCCCAGACCATAAGACTGCTGTGGGTGAAATAGGGGTCCTGCTCCCCGTTGGCCAGTTTCCGGGAGACCGCCAGCACCACCTCTCGCTCGGCCACCACGGCGGCCTGGGTGGGTGTTGGTACTGGAGTGGCTGACGGCGCCACCGGAACCGATGTGGCAATGGCGGCGGGAGCAGGAGTGGCCACGGCCAAAGGTGCGGCCGTTGGCGCTGGAACAGAGGTGGCGGCCACAGCCTGCGGTGTATCCGCTAAAGCAAGCACCACCAGAAGAACTGAAAGAGAACGAGAGAGAAAGGTCACTTTGGAACTCCTTTTTTATTATTTGAAATCCGATTGGTTAATGTTGGGGCGGCCGGACGTATCTGTTGGAGTTCTTCCAACAGACCGCACATTCCAACATTGCAAGGGGAGGAGACCCCGCACCGTTGGGACAATGCTGTCCGGCCGCCCCATCTAAAAGTCAGCTCAGCAAAGATCGGATCTCGTTTAGAACTTTCCACAGTCTCGAATCCCGGACTATTCACTTCCGGCCTTCCAAGTTTTGCCGGAACCGCGCGTCCTGTTGCTCACGGCTTAGCAACACGCAGTTAGAGCAGTAATCTTTCGCCTCATCAGTCCGCCACCAGAGGCAGCAACCGGCCCGTCTGGAATAGAAGCCCTGTTTACCCTGGTGGCGGAAAACCTCCATGGTCACTTCCCGGTAAACCGGCGACGTTGGGTCTCCGAAAAAGTCAGCGGCGTCCCGAACCACGCATTCGGGCTGTCCCGACACCTCATATAATTTCTTGAACGCCTGGGCGCACGAAGCGGCAACGGCATTCCAGGAGACTTTAAGGCTGGCCCGCGCCGCATTCCGTAGGGAGGGGATCACGATGTTCAGATTACCCTCGAATAGCCATTCCTTGAGGAGGGGGTAAAGCTCCGGCACGCCAGCAACTACCACGGCGTCTGGGTGATTGGAGGCGGTGTCTCCCGGCAGCGCCGCGAAGGACGGACGGCGGATAGCGGTCCCGTCTATCCCTTGGCCATTCCAGTGAAACTCCAGATTGCTTAGCCGAACATCGGGCACTCGGCGCTCAAGTACGTACTGAGAGATCAACGGCCAAGTGATTTTGGTCAGATAGGCGATGATGAAAGCAGACCCGGCAGTATGGCGATTCTCCGTACCCCACCGGTCTCGCCCTTGAGACATCACCATTTCACCCAAACGTTGATCGTCGTCCTGGAACAGCGATGGCGCGCCAAGCCAGCCGTCCTGTTCCGGACTCCGGACGGGAAGATTGAAAAGGCTGCTGAGCGCACCGGCCCGGCCCAGGCTGTCGGCCAGAGGATGTCCGCCGCTTACCGCGCTGGGATCCGGCTCCCTAATCGTCATGCTGATTCCTCCCATAGTTGATCTGGTTACTCAAAGTTCCGATCTCAAAAAGGCAATAAAAAAACCCGGCTTCTGCTCTGCCGGGGTACAAGGTGACCTTTTGATACCTCGTGGCTGGTTAATGAACGCTGAATTTAGCCACGATGGACCTACCTCTGTTTGGCGCAGAGTAGAGCTCCACTAACCCGGGCAGGTCTCCTGGCTTACGGATCATCACCAAACCGGCGCCTTCCCGTCCCTTGTCGTTGGAACAGTGGTATGTTTGCCGGCTGGCTCCCCGCACACAGTGGCGCAACCGCGGCGGATTTTAACCGCCTTCCCTATTAAACCGTACTGGTGCCTCGGGGGTGCTAGATTGTTAATGTTGGAGTCTGTTGGCCATATTAATCGGCCATGGCATAAGAGTCAACAGGCAATAGCGCAAAGGTCTCTTTTCTCGGTGGAGGCACATTAGGTGTAGAATTGCGGAGGATGCAAGGACTTGAGTTATAGCTCCGTAAATCCTATTACATAATCGCCGCCTATCGGCGGCCTGTCAGACATTCTCACGGTTCCAGAAATTAGGCAGGAGGAGTTCGACTTATGGCCAAGCCGATGCAATTGGGGCACACCAACATACGGGTCAGCAACCTGGCTCGGTCCGAAGCGTTTTACACTGAGGCGATCGGGCTGGAAGTGCTCAGCCGCCGGGAGAATGGCGTTAACCTGAGCGCTAGGGAACACTCCCAGGAGATCGTTCTCAGAGAGATAACCTCCAATGACCGGGAACAAGATATCCAAGAGCGTTGGATCCAACCACCTGGCCTGGGAGATGGCGACCTTCAATGACTTGCAAGAGATCTGCGACCAGCTCGTCTCCCAGGGAATCGAGTTGTTCCGGGTTCGCTCCAACAGCTATTCCGTGGGCGTCTATTTCAACGATCCCGACGGCAATAGCAACGAGGTGTACTTCGAAGATATCGAAGCCTTCCGGCGGCGGCCCGAGGAAGGGGAATACCACCGAAAGTTGGTGGGTATCTCCTCCTAATCGCATCCTCAACATCCGCAGATACGGCGGTTGAGGCAGAGTGCTCGGCGCACCAAGCGTCTCCCCGTTAAACGATTTCTCTCTACAGCAACTTGCTGATAGTATCCACATCGTAGCTCTACGAGCGCTAGACCCCTTCGGTACGCCCGCCCGGCCGCCGGAGGCAGTAGGTGAGGGGCGGAGCTTGCACCAGCTGAGCATACTCCCGCCAGGAAATCTCGCTTGCTTATGACTGGACTATTGGTTAAATTGTCCCCGTCTAATAGGCCGAGCCGTCCCACCGCTTAACATTCAAGTTGGGTGCCGAGATGAAACGTGGTCTCCCTGCGAGGGCAGTCCTATCAACGATCGCCGGCGTTCTTGTCTTAACGATGGGAGTCGCCTGCGGAGGTCGTGAAGGGGTCGTCGTACCTACTGAGGCCCCAGTCACGCCCCCAACCGCTTTATCCCCCACCCCAACCAATCCGCCGGAGACAAGCCTAGACCGGTCTCCCACCGTTACGCCGGTCCCACCGCCCGATCTAGCCAGGGATGGCGGAACAACTTTCGTTACCGAACTTCTTTCTCAGCACCCCTGGGAGAAATACGGCGTCGGCGAAAGCCTCCCAGGCATTTCTTTGCTACTAGACCCAGACATCTTCGGGGCATTTCTAGAGCTAGGCCCAGACGCGACTTTTTTCTTGGAAACCGGCCGGGAGGTTTATCGCGGCCAATGGGAAGCCGATGGAGGCCGGCTTGTTCTAAGCTAGGCCACCTTTGAGGGAACTGTGGACTTCATCGGTACCGGCGGCGTACGCTGGATTGGAATGCTGGTGCCCTAGATCTCCAAAACGACTTGAGCGAGGAAATCATGTTGTCAATCGGACGCCGGGCGATGCTTCTCATTGGGATACTCGCAGCGATGGGAACGGTTTCCCTGGGTGGGAATTTGATCGCAGGCCACATATCGGCCCAAAGCGGATCCACGAAAACGATTTATGCCTGCGTCCGCGATAGAATAGGCGTGGTCGTGATTCGGAGTGAGTTCGAGGGGTGCGGGACCAACTGGACACCAGTGGAATGGAACGTCCAAGGACCCCAAGGCCCCACGGGCGAGCAAGGGCNCCNNGGAGCCCCAGGCCCGGCTGGCGCTAACGNTCTCGCCGGTCCGGCCGGGGCTATCNGTCCTGCCGGTCCTCCCGGATCCCGAGGAGCCCGAGGCGATCAAGGGCAGGCCGGCTTACAAGGTTCAATCGGCCTTGCTGGTCCCCAGNGCCCCTGGGGAGACACCGGCNTGGNGGGCAGTNCTGGGCCTACTGGACCACAAGGCGAAAGAGGGCCAGGGGGACCTGCCGGATNCGTCGGACTCAAGGGAGAAGCCGGCAATCAGGGAGAAACCGGGCCANCAGGCTCTCAGGGAGATCCAGGGCCTCAGGGAGCTGCCGGGCCACTAGGCCCACCGGGTCTCTCAGAGATCGAAATGATTTCTCANGTCTCGAGTTTTAACGGCAGTAGCAAGCTTGCGCAAATAAGCTGCCCACAAGGCAAATCGGCAACAGGTGGAGGCGCCTTTGTCTCCTTGGGCAACATCCACGTTACCTTTTCGCAACCGCTGGTTTCCTCGGGCAAGGCGATTGGCTGGCGGGCACGGGCAGCGGAACACACCTCTACCTCTAGCAGTTGGAACTTCACCGTGTACGCCATCTGTGCCAAAGTGGGTTAGCGGGAAAAAGTTAGGATGCGGTCCTGGTGGCGCAGCACGGAGCAATCGGCCGACTAAGCCTCAATACCCGTCGCTCAAAGCTCCTAATCGCTAAACGGCTTCGCTCTTCGCCAGTTGCTTTATAGCACTCGCGTCGTAGCCCAGCGACTGTAGGACCTCCTCGTTGTGCTCTCCCAGCAGGGGTGGGCGTAGGTTGTAGGTGGGTGGTGTGGCTGACAGGCGGATGGGGCTTCCGGCCACCCGCACCGGAGTACCGCCCGGGCGCTCCAGGTCGATGGACATTCCCAGCGCCTGGACTTGAGGATCCTGGAACACCTCTTCCAGCGTGTTCAGCGGGCTGCACGGAACGTCCTCCTCCCTCAGCCTGGAGATCCATTCATCCCTTGGGGCTGTGGCGAAGGAATCGGCGAGAGCATCGTGAAGTTCATCGTAATGCTGGGTGCGGGCGGGACGGTCGGCGAATCGGGCGTCATCGCGCATCTCGGGGCGGCCCACGGCATCGGTCAGACCCACCCAAAACTTCTCCGGCGAGGAGAGATGGATGACGAAGGGAAGGCCGTCGCCAGCGACGAAACAGTGGGCCTGGGGGCCCCTGGGCCGAGTGTCCCGGCGCGGCACCCGGGATTCTTCGAAGTAATTGGCCGCGTTTTCCTGCACGAACGAAACCATGGATTGGAGGAGCGACGTCTCCACAAGTTGGCCCTCGCCGGTGATGGTGCGCCCATGCAGCGCGGCCAAGATGCCGTAGCTGGCGAAGATGCCGGTCAGATGGTCCGCCAGAGAGATTCCCATGGGTTTCGGGTCGTCCAAGTCGGTTAAAAGACTGAGCAGTCCGCCCATCGCCTGCCCGATGGTGTCGTAGGCGGGGAGTTGGGCATAAGGCCCCTCGGAGCCGAACCCGGAGATGGAGCAGTACACGATGCGCGGGTTGCGGGCCCGGACCGTTTCGTAGCCGATGCCCAAGCCGTCGACGGAGCCCGGACGCAGGTTCTCGATGATTACATCGGCATCGTCGGCAAGCCGCAGGAAGATATCCCGAGCTTCGTTGGTCTTGAGGTTGAGGGTGATGCTCTTTTTATTCCGGTTCAGGCTGCAAAAGGTGGGGTTGAGCACCGTGCGGCCCCAG
The DNA here is from genome assembly GCA_002710215.1 of Chloroflexota bacterium. Classification (GTDB taxonomy): domain Bacteria; phylum Chloroflexota; class Dehalococcoidia; order Lucifugimonadales; family UBA3495; genus UBA11650. The sequence goes on from PAJQ01000055.1 coordinate 62,440, forward strand.
CCGCGAAAAGGGTCGCCATAGGGCTTGTTCTCGACCTTGATGACCTCGGCGCCCAAGTCGCCCAGCAGCATCCCGGCGTAGGGCCCGGTGACGTAGCTCCCAATCTCCAGTACCTTGACTCCCTGTAACGCTCCGCTCACTGAACTCTCCTCGCTATCGATGGACCGGCACAGGGAATCTGTGAAATGCCTAGATTCCTTCTTTTAACCGTCAGCCGCATCTTTCGGTTCAAGGCCCGGCTCCATCAGAGTTGCTATTCCCCGGGAGTTATCCCCGGGCATGGTTTTGAGCACATCCACCACTCTCCGGCGGCGCTCCTCCGGATGATTCTGGTTCAGCTTCCATTTCCCCTGCATCTTTTCGATTTCAATCCCGAACACCACGATCCGCTTAACCATCTGCCGGGCATATTCGGACGTGAATTCGGCCTGCCACGGCTGCGGCAGAGAGGCCTCGTAGTAGTCGGTGATCCGGGCGAGGATGCTTTGTAGCCGTTCCTGGTCCTGAACTACTTTCAGGATTCCGTAGACGTGAACCGCCACGTAGTTCCAGGTTGGAACGGTTTCCGGGTCCTCGTACCAGGTGGGCGATACGTACGTGTGGGGCCCTTGGAAGACGGTCAGCACCTGTTGACCGTCGGCATGCCGCCACTGCCGATTGGCTCCGGCCATATGGGACAGAAGTGTCCCCTGCTTTCCGGCGCTCTCATCAAGGATAAAAGGCAAGTGGCTGGCGACCGGCTCGGGTCCATTCCCGGAAAATAGGATGCCAAAACCGTTCCCCTTGATGAAGTCATGGAGCTGCTGCCTATCGGTAACGGCGTAGTGCCTGGGAAGGTACATGGCAGTCCTTTGTGTGAACTTATTGTTGGATTACGGATGTAGTCTATCCAACTGGTAATCCCCGCGTCAATGCGGCAACATCCAAAGACCTGGTCAGACAAGACAACGATTATCGAAAGCTAGAAGTTCTTGCTACCCTTGCTCGGTTAATGCGGCGACGATCTGCTCGGCGGCTGCAGCGGCCTTCTCAATGACCAGTTCCGACTTTAATCCTCCCAGCGGATGGGTTATCACCACCGGCTGGAAACCCGAGCGGCCAAATACACGGGCATGAAGGTTGGCCGAGTTCAGGAAGGGGCCGGTGCAAATCACCACCGTGGGAACGCCCCGATTCTCCAGGGACATGGCGTCGTGCACACTGCACGACGTGCAGGAGCCTCAATCGGCGATGGCGGTCACCACGAAGTCGCACCTCTCCGACAAAGCATCGACGATGTTGTCAGCGGCCGGCCTGGAGTAGATAAACTTGTCGATGACCAGAGAGTCGGAGAGTTCGAACTGCTTGTCCAGCAACTCTCTGATGGCCAAGAGAAGGGGATTGGCGTTGTCCTTGCGGTTTCCCAGGAAGCCGCCGGTCTTGCCGTGCAGACTGCCAAGCCTGGCCGCCGCTTGCCACTTAGAGTTGGAGCCGGGATCATTGGCCGCTAGAATATCCCACCGCCGCAACTGGTCCTGAACCCGTTCGCCGGGTGTATTGACCATGAATCTCTCCTCAGGGTTCCTGAATCTTCTCGGTTACCATACGCGACCCCCAGCCTGGCAGATAGGCCGAGTGCGGCCCACCGGCGCCGCCAGCAACGAAGATGTGGATATCCTCTGGGCGGCGAACCACCGGAACCATCTGATCGTCGTCGTCTGCGTCCACGAACCGGGGCCACAGGTGTGAACGTTGCGAATCCCCTACGGGTGGTCCGCCATGCCTCAGAAGCCTCACGGGCTTCCGCGCGCGCTCGAAGAGGAATGTTTTGATGTCCCGCTTGAGCCATCGGTCTTCGGACAGCATGCGGGCATGCTCCGGTCCCAGGACGACACAGGTGCTGCCCATAACGTACATCTGCACGTTGCCCAGGGTGCACATGGTATCGGCCAACACGGTAAGGAAGTCCCGAGAGTTGGCCGCGTGATACATGACGTTGTGGGGCGCTTCGGCGGGGAACACCGTGACGGTGCTGTCCTCCGCTGCGAATCCCATCTCCACGTGGTAGGGCTCCCAGGGGCTGGCATCCTCGGCTTCAGCCATGCAGTAGGTGTAGCTGCCCGGATGTCCAAACGTGGACTTGTTAGTTTCGCCGGGGAACGCCCCGCCCAGGTTTACCAGGACCAGCTTCACCGCCCGGCCGATGGTAGCATTGGCCCGCCATCCCTGGCCGAAACAGTTGTAGCCCGAGTTGATGTCGAGTTTTTTCGCGATGGGGCCGTTTACGATGACCAATGGGGTGTGGATCCCGGTTGAGCACTGGACGCCCCGCAGGTTGAATCGGTCGTCGACCATAGCTTTGATGGCGGCGACCACCACCGGCAGGTATTCGGGCAAGCAGCCAGCCATCACGGCGTTTACCGCCACCCGTTCGATAGTCGCGTTCCCGCCCAACGGAGGTATTTCAGCGATCAGTTCGCCGGGATCACGGGGCGAAAGAACATCGGTAAATTGTTTGACTCGGTCTCTGGTGGGCGGGACCACTGGAAGCCCATCCGTCCAGCCCGTCTCGTACATCAGGTCGATGGAGTCCAGAAGTGGACCCAAAGATTCGGCCGGAGTCGCCAGATCAGAGTGCCTTTCGCTCATGTTCCTCTGCCTTTTGGGGAGGGACCGTTTGGTTGATTGGGAGTGTAATGGCAGCCATCTTGAGTGTCAACGGCGGCCCGGCAGCGCGACGATCATGCCGTGCTTGGCGGACTGCCCAACAAAATAATATCCCCGGCCCCAAGTTTCTAGGGGCCAGGGATTTCCCCACGTCCAGACGGTACGTCTAGTCGGCGGGGACGGTGGCTTCCACTTTGCCCTCGAACGCCGGCATTACATCTTTGGCGAACCACTCCAACTGCTCTAAGATCACGCTTTGAGGCGTGCCCACGGGGTGGCTGACTCCCACACGGTCTAAGCCGGGGTAGCGTTCGGCGACTGCGTTGAGCTGTTCGATGATCCGGTCGGGCGGACCGCAAAGGACCGCCCCGTTGTTCACCGCGTCGTCCATGGTCGGAAGGCCGGCGTTGGGCGCCCGGCGGGGATCGGCGATGTCCAACATCTGCTGCTCGCTCAGCCCGCGATGCAGCCGCAAGGGGCCGAACATCTTCACGTTTTCTTCATAAAACTTGGCGGAGTCTTTGATACCCTTCTCCACGGTCTCCGACAGGAAGAAGTGGAAACCAACGCTGAGGTCTTCGCCCAGCTGGGCGTCGGGCCTACCGGCCCGGACCAGCGCGGCCCGGTAGTCTTCCATGGTGGCGTCCATGACTCCACCCTCGGCCACGCCGCCGCCGATGATTCCCTTGATGCCGTGCTTAGCCATGAAGTCCAGCGCTCGCTGGGTGCCGCCTTGGATGGGCTGCCAGCACTCCACGGGCAGGTTTCGAGGGCGAGGGACCAAGGTAATTTCCGACAGTTCGTAGCCCCGGTAGGGTATGTGGGGCGGGATGTTGTAGTACTTGCCGTGGTGGGAGAAGGACCTTTCGTTGAAAGCCTTGAATATTATGTCTACCTGCTCCTCAAACAGCTCCCGGTTGGCCGGCTGGTCCAGCAGGGGGTTTCCGAAGGTCTCAACCTCCCGGGTGTGGTAGCCTCGGCCGACGCCAAAAATACCCCGCCCGCCGGTCAAGATGTCCGCAGTGGCATAGTCCTCAGCCAGCCTCAGGGGATGCCACATGGGAGCGATGTTGAACGCGCAGCCCAGCTTGATATTTTTGGTCAAGTGAGCCAGGTGGACTTGGAGCATCAGTAAGTTGGGGATGCACTCATACCCTTCCGGTTGGAAGTGGTGTTCCGCCATCCAGAAGGTGTCGTAGCCCAACCGGTCCAGCGTTGTGGCGATAATTTCGGCTTTGTCAAACACCGTGGTCAGGTGTTCATCGGAAAAAGAGCGGTCATTGACGGCGGTGCCCGCATATCCAACGTCGTCCATGTCCACGTGCCCGGCAAAAAGACTATCGAATTTGGTAATCATTTAATTCCTCTCGTATCAATTCGAACCAGGGTTTCTTAATTGTAGCTGCCGGGAGTTGGCTGTCAACCCGTTCCAGAATGCCAAATCAAGACTTCTAGGGGCTTGCGGTGATGGGTGCGTCGAACTGCAACTCCAGCCTGATGTCGTCATCCACCGACAGCAAAAAGAGCTTTTTTGGTTTCTTCATATCGAAGGTGCTGAAAGGGAAGTTAATCGTCATCAGGCCCTTGGCGCCGTCGGGACGGAACTAGAC
>PAJQ01000056.1:0-466 GCA_002710215.1 Chloroflexota bacterium
AACGTGGAATCGCTAGTAACCGCAGGTCAGCACACTGCGGTGAATACGTTCCCGGGCCTTGTACACACCGCCCGTCACGTCATGGAAGCCGAGAACGATTGAAGTCGCTGAGCTAACCCGCAAGGGAGGCAGGCGCCGAGGTCGGGTTTGGTGACTGGGACGAAGTCGTAACAAGGTAGCTGTACCGGAAGGTGCGGCTGGATCACCTCCTTTAACGGAGCATAGGTAAGGTCTGTTACACCAAGACGTAAGTCAAGGTGGAGGCCGANCCCAGCTTCCAGGTCGAGCAGTGGATGTTCCGAATCGGATGCCTTTGGTTGAGCCATGCTCCCGGGCAAAAGAAACGGTNCCCCGTGAAAGTCTGCTGCAGCCTCCCCGGTTTAGCCGGGGAAACAATTAACCAAGCAACTTAACTTTCGCTTCCTTCCGCTATTCAGCCGTTAAGGCTCTTATTAAGAAGCCCCGA
>PAJQ01000056.1:471-73065 GCA_002710215.1 Chloroflexota bacterium
TCGGGGCTTNTTTGTTTTGGAGCGGATTGATGCGGACTTAGATTTGCTGCGACGCCCTAACGTAGGTATGATAATTCTTGATTCGAAGACACCCCGGCACTATGACTATCTTGGTTTCGGAGAATGTCCTCCATGAACAATAAGGGTTTGCCGTCTCGGGNCACCCTGGAAAAAGTTCTGGAAACACTCAAAACGCGCCTCCCCGGCCTTGAGGAAGGCTTTGGCGTCAAGCGCTTGGGTGTGTTCGGGTCATATGCCAAGGGAGAGAGCCGCCCAAAAAGCGATCTTGACCTGCTGGTGGAATTTCACCGCGCTCCCACAATGTTCGAATTCGTGCGTCTGGAACGGGAATTGGCCGCTCTGCTGGGTGTCAAAGTAGACTTGGTGATGAAAACGGCCCTGAAGCCGGAGATCGGCAAACGTATCTTAAGTGAAGTAGTGCCGGTGTGAGACCCCAGCGGTCTTACCGNGACTATCTAGACGATATATTGCGGGCCATAGGNGAGATNCTTTCGTTCGTTGAGGACATGGATTTCGAGACTTTTCGCTCAGACCGAAGAACAAACCTCGCCGTAATCAGGGCACTGGAAATAATCGGTGAGGCTGCCCGGCACATCCCGGCAAACGAACGTCGTCGCCACTCTCAAGTACCCTGGCAAGAAATGGTGGCGATGCGTAATAAGCTTATTCACCAGTACTTTGGCGTTGACTTGGAAGTCTTGTGGCGAACCGTCCAAGAAGACCTTCCGCCGCTACGGGATGAAATTAGCAGGGTGCTTGCGGCAATGGAGAACTGAGACTGTATCTGGGTAAAGTCACGATTGAAGAAATTATAGAAGCGTTTATCAGCTGCGGCGCTTCTCACAACACTGTTTCACCAAAACAAGTCGAGAACCAAATGCTTGACCAGCGTTTGGGTAACGTGGAACAGGATTACGCAAGCATTTATAGTTTTAAGATGACCGTACAAGACATGATTCAACGGTCTTCGGCCAATAGACCAAAACGGAAACCCCCTTTTTACTTTGATGGCGGGGCATACGCATCATATAACCTTACTGAAGTAGCCCNTAACCTCAATATGATTCGGGTCAAGAAACACCAGGCCCGGGAAGAGGAGAACCGGGTGACTGAACAACGGTCTTTCTTGATAGACCGCACCGAGTCACCGAACCCGCCAGAGGTGGTGGAATTCAACGGCCGCCGGTTTGTACGCGATTATTCTGGCGCTACAAGGCNAAAGCAAATATATNGCTACTCTTGCCAAGTGTGNGNATGCACCGNGGCGACTTTTGAGTGCGTTCGTGCCGATGCTTGCGGGTACGCCGAAGTTCATCACATCAAGCCCCTGGGTTCGGGCCACCAGGGGCCTGATTATCCCGGAAACATGCTTGTATTATGCCCCAACCACCATGCTGCATTTGATCTATCCACCATGGCTCTTGACCCGGAGACACTGGAAGTCTACGATCTTGAAGCTGACAGAGAACTGCACAACAAAGGCCCAATATTCTTGCACGAATCGGGCCATGACTTTGACTCTGAATGCTTAAGGTATGCCTAGCAAATCTGGTTGCACAAGTTAGCCGAGAACGGGCTGAACATCGCCGAAGCGGAGCGTGGTTGATGTTCCATATTTAGCCGCTCCGTTTAGCTCCGCCCTCGCGACCTCTTCCTCGATTTCGATCAGCCACCCCNCCGCCTCCGCCTCTTTCACCTGAGCNCGATGGCGGCTGACATCTCCCTCGCCCCCTACCGACCCCACCTCCCTGCCTCCACCGCCGTCAGGAAGTCCAGCACGGTGCGGTTGAAGAGGTCTGGTTCTTCCAGGTTGATGGTGTGGCCGCTTTGGGGGAAGACGGATAGACCGGCGTAGGGGATGCGGCGCTTCATGAAGACCGCCGATTCAACACAGGGTTCGTCTTCGTCGCCAATCATGATCAGGGTCGGCACTAGGAGTTGGCGTAGGCTTTCCTCTAGGGCATAGACGGTGGGACGCTTCATCTGGAAGCCTTGAAAGGTCAAAGAGGAACCTAGGGCCGAGTGGGCCGCCAGCTCGTCGTGAAACTCCTGCCATCCCTTGGGGTCTTTCCTCAGGAACTGCAATCGGGCTTCTCCCCTGGCGTAATCGTGGGCCACTGTCGCCATACCTTCGGACAACAGCCGGTCGGCTACGACTTGCGCACTGGCTAGGAATGCTTCGCGGTCGTCGGAGCCCGAGCCGACCGAGGCGACGATTATTCCCCGGCACATCTCCGGGTGAGCGATGGCGAAGTTCAGGGCGACGGTCCCGCCCATGGAAAGGCCGCCGATGTAAGCCTCATCAATTCGCAAGTGCCGCAACAACAGGTACAGGTCCTCCACCACGAGGTCTTGGGAATAGGCATCGGGGTCTTCGGGGACGTCCGACGGGGGATACCCCCGGGCGGAGTAGGTGATTACCCGGTAGCGGCGGGAAAAGAACCGAACCTGCGGGTCCCAGCTTGGATAGTTCCCGGCGAATTCGTGACTCCAAACCAAGGGGAATCCTTCGCCGGTTTCTTCGTAGTACAGGTTGACACCGTTAGCGGAAAATGTGGCCATGCTTACCCTCCCGATATTACTAGCTCCCGATGATAAAGGGGGCCAACCGGCAGGTCAATCAAGGCCACTTCAGACTGAACCAGGCACTATGGAAGCCGCTGGATCGGGGTTCTTACGGCATCAAGTAGGTCTCGAACCAAGCCAGGGTTTCCCGCCAAGCGCCACCGGCAGCCTCGGGGTGGTACCTTCGTCCGGTGTCGTTGAAGAAGGCGTGGTTTGCCCCGGCGAAGGTCCGGAATTTATACGTCTTGCCGAGATCCTTCAGAGCCGCTTCCAGATCAGGAACTCCGGCGTTGATCCGGTCGTCCTCCGCCGCGTAAATTCCCAGAACGAGAATATCCAGGTTGGGTACTTCTTCCAACGGCGGGGCGCCGCCATAAAAGGGTACCGCCGCCCGTATCTCCGGATTGCGAACGGCCAACAGCCAAATTATGCTTCCGCCAAAGCAGAACCCCATAACTCCCACCCGCTCCCTGCGGACAAAGTCTTGGGCCTGCAGGTATGCGACCCCCGCGTCGGCGTCGCCGACGATCTGGTCCCTGGCAATCTTTCGCAGAGCATCCCGCGCCGCGCCGGTGTCGGCGAAAGTGCCCGTCCCTCCTTCCCGAGACAGCATGTCAATGGCCAAAGCGGCATAACCCTCCACCGCCAGACGGCGGGTAACGTCGGGGAAATGGGGCAGCAGGCCCCGGTTTTCGTGGATCACCAACACTGCCGGATGCGGTCCTGGGCCGGTGGGGCGCGAAAGGTAACCCTTTAAGCTGGCGCCGTTGCCCTGGAACTCCACCGGTCCTGCTTGGATTCGGGAGTCGTTCTCAGCGACTCTGACCCCGGCCTGGGGTTGAGAGGGCGGCGGCGCAGTTGCCGGGATGGCGGTTAGAGGAACGGGGGTTGCCTCTACGCCACAAGCCAACGCGGCAACGGAACCGCCAGCGGCGACCGCGGCAAGACGAAGAAATCCCCTCCGGGAAACTGTTCGGTTGATCTGACCTTCGACGGGGACACCGCCATCATCCAGTTGCAAGTCCTTCATATTCAACTCCTATGATTTATGAGCTGGAGATCACAAGGTTGATGATTGCCCAGCGATTAACGGAGTCAAGATCACTGTTCGGCGCCGGCATCGCAGGGCGCCGGCAGATTGATTGTGGCCTGGGTTTCCCCTTGTGTACGCATCATCTTACAGCGGATTCTAAAGCTATCACACGTTCGAGCAATCACTCATCAGACTATGCGTTTAGTCTTGCGGATTCGTGATCTGCCCCGGCCGTTCCCCGGCTCTCGTACGCCGAGCCATGTTATCATCGATAGGAATTAATCGAGAATTCCACCAACGCAGAGTGCAGAAGCGGCTACCGTGCGCATAACCGCTGCGCCGGTCGTGCCAACGATCCCCATTCAAATCTTGGAGAATCGATGAAAGTCACCGATCGGACTCGGATAAATATTCATCCGGAAAGAGCAGTACCCGAAGAAGCCGCGGAAATATTGTCGGCGGGAATGGTTGCCCACGTTGGTTTCGTGGAAGACGGTCAACCGCTGGTGATTCCACTTTCCTATTATTACGACCCGTCAAAGCCTGATCTGTTGTACCTCCACGGGGGTGTCAAGAGCCGGATCATGGCTAATCTGGCTAATGGTGCGCCGGTCTGCGTGACGGTCACCCTGTTGGACGGGCTGGTCTACTCCCGCAAGGCCATGAATCATTCCATGAATTATCGGAGCGTGGTCTTGCTGGGCAAGGCCAGGGCCATCAGCGGCCGGCAGGAAAAGTTCGACTTGTTCGACCAAATGGTCCAGCGCTATTTTAAAGACCGAACTCTGGAAACCGACTATAACCCGCCCCCGGCCGCGGACTTGGCCGCAACCGCCTTGGTTGAGGTGACGATTGAAGAGTGGAACGCCAAAGCCCGGCGGGGCGCTCCAACAGGTCCGGACGACGATTCGGACGACGCGGCCGGCAGCGCGGGTGTGATTGAGCTTAGAGAACTTTAACCGGGATTTTTTCGAGAGGTAGCGCTATGGGTGTTTTAACCGACGATATGAAAAGAGTGGTGCGGGAGCAGCGCCTGGGCTACATCGCCACCGTCTGCCCTGACGGTACCCCCAATCTGTCACCCAAGGCCACAATGAAGGTGTGGGATGACGACCATCTGGTGTTCGCGGACCTAGCTTCCCCCGGAACGATCGCTAACTTGCGGCAAAACCCGGCCATCGAGATCAACATGGTGGACCACTTCATCCGCAAAGGCTACCGCTTCAAGGGAACCGCCGAAGTAATCGGCCCAGGCCCTGAATTCGACAGCGTAATGACTCTCTTCTCCGACCGGCAAAACGGCGTTCACGCCAGTATCCGCAATTTCGTCATGATGACGGTCACCCGCGCTCTTCCGGTTATTTCTCCGGGGTACGTTAACGACGTCACGGAGTCCCAGATGTTAGCGCAATGGGAAGAATATTACGCCTCGGTGAACGCCCGCTTCGCCTGAGCCCTAGATGATCCCCGGTCTTTCGAAAGATCCCAACCAAAATTGATGGAGGTTACATGAGTACTTCGATCAGCGGAAGAGAGCTACGTATCGTAAAGGGTACGGCGTCCCCCGATACCACCACGCAGACCCCGGGCATGATTCGAAAGCCCGGAATTGACAGCAATACCGCCGGCGCCAAGAAGATCTGGCTCGGTCACGTGGAGTGTCTGCCAAACACCATGGGGCCACCCCACCATCACGGGGAGGCCGAGACCGCGGCTTATATCGTCAAAGGACACATACGGGTTTACTACGGCGAGGACTATAAGGAATATATCGAAGGCGGACCTGGTGATTTTATCTTCGTGCCCGCCAACTTCAACCACATCGAAGGGAATCCCTACGACGAGCCGGCGGAAGCGGTACTGTCCAGAGGCCCGGATAACATCGTCATAAATCTATAGTCAAGGTTGCTAGGGCTTGAATCTCGTGCCCACTCCCGCCTCGGACAACCGCAGTCAGGCCGGTTGACTTTTGTCCCGGCCTTTGGAGGGTCAATGCGGCTGGGTGGCATCTTGCCACGAAGGGAGATAGAGATTCGGATGCCGCCTCTAGTGCCCATAAGAGACGCTGGCCATCTCCTGCGAACTCAGTGTCAGAAAGGGCAGCAACTCCTGTACGTTGGCCAACGTTTCCAATTCATTTACCCCAGAGATGATCTCTTCAGTCCGCGCCGGTCCAAGCACCGGCTCCACCAGGTCACGGGATTTCTTGTTAACGTTCTCGGTATCCATCGGGTTTTGACTGGTACCGTAGGCGTGGGGCGTGAAATGTTCCACTGTCCGCCCATCCTTCAAGACAACTTCCACCTTTGCGCTGCGGGGAGCCTCCCGGTCCATGAGTGCAGCTGAAGGCACCAAACTCACCCGCTCTTTCACCGCCAGCACTTCGGGGTCCGACATGCGTTCGTAAGAGTGGGTCGACTCAAAGGTAACCGAGCCGTCTATCAGGGCCAACGCAATCATATGCTGGCAGTTGACGTCGGGCATGGACCGGCCGTTGACGATCCTAGCGCCGTCTTCGGGAAGGTTAACCGTGATGCTGGCCACGTCTCCTACCGTCAGACGGTGCTGGCTATGCAGGACGAAGAAAGCGTCGAGAGCCGCCTGGATAGGGTATCCCACCGAATAGGGTTTGATCGCCGTCTCGGTTATGAAGAAGCGCTGGCCCAAACCTTTGACCATCTCATCCGGGCTGGGCGACGGCGACAGGGCTTCCAGGACATTATGTTCACCTTCCAGCACGTCCCAAACTCCGGTAAATCCTTCTTGCGCCATGGTGGCGGCGGTGACGCCGTTGCGAGCGCCCATTCCGGAGAAGTCGAAGGCCTTTTCCACATGCTCGACGTCCCTCACCCAGCTCCACAGCCCCGAAGTCTGCTGAGCGGCGTAGGACAGAGTGTAGCGCATGCCGGCCTCGCTCAACTTGGCGATGGACGCCGCGGACGCCGCGCTGCCCATGGTGGAACCGGTGCCTTCCGCGCTGCGATGGCCACTACGCACCAAGTCCGGCCCCAGAGCGTAGAGGAAACGGCAGCAAACGTCGTATCCCAGCACAACGGCCCGCAGCAACTCCTCGCCGGAGCTGCCTTCCCGCTCTGCCATGGCCAAGGCCGCCGGCACTACTGAGCAACCTGGGTGGGTTTTGGTCACCGGCTCGAAATCGTCGGTCTCATCGGCGTGGCCGAACATCCCGTTGGCCAGTGCCGCGTTCACGGCGGAGGTCTTCAGGTCCGTCGCCAGGACGGAGGATTCAGGGACCCCGCCTTGACGCCGCACGTACCTAGTTGCCATTTCCCCCGGCACTAGGCGAGCGCCGGAGACCATGGCGGCAAGGGTGTCCAAGATACGGTGTTTGCCTGCTTGCGCTACCTCCGGTGGCAAGCCCTTGTCTCTAGCTTCAACCATGAACCGGGCCAACTGTCCGGTGATGTCCGTGGCAGCCATTCGTTCCTCCAATCGTATTTGGTCCAACTGGAATCGATGGGTCCCAGTCAATCGGTTCCTCTACACCAACGGCCAAACTTGAGTAGCCAGCGACTCCATCTGTCGCCGGATATCGTCCAGGCTGTTGCTGAGCCGGATAAAGTCCACTGTCATGTGGCTTACACCCATCTCCTCGTATTTCCTAATGTCCCCGGCGATCTCCTCGGCCTGGCCGGTGAAGAGGCGCCGTTCTTCGGACGGAGAGAAGGAAGGCATGCCACCCTCGGGAACGAGTTCGTATTGATGGGTACGGTAGATGACGTCGATATCCGCCATGCTCCGGCCGGCCGCTTCAGCTTGACGGGAGAGACGCCTCATCCCGGCGGCCAGTTGTTCCGGCTCCCCCATGGGAAATTGCGGGTTGGAACCGATGGGGTACCAGCCGTTCCCCAACTGGGCAGCGCGCCTGATGGCAGGCCGGCTTTCACCACCGACCCAGATGGGCGGATGGGGCTTCTGCACCGGCTTGGGCAGGAACGATATGTTGGAGAACTGGCAATATTCACCCTCGAAGGAAGGGTTGTCACTGGTCCAAAGCTCCTTGAATGCCCGGATATATTCGTTGGTGACGGCACCCCGTTCCTGGAAGGGTGGCAATCCTAATGCTTCGAACTCCTCTTGCATCCAGCCCACGCCGACGCCCACAATGACCCGCCCTTGGGAGAGAACGTCCAACGTAGCCAATGCTTTGGCGGTCACCACCGGGTTGCGGTGCGGAACAATCATAACGCTGGTCCCCAGTTTAATAGTCTTGGTCTGTCCGGCCAGGAATGCCAACACCGTCAGTTGCTCCATCGACTCTCCGGTGACGGACCCAGGGAATTCCCCGCCTTCAGTGTAGGGATAGGTTGAGGATATTTCCCGGGGAACGACGATATGGTCGCTGGCCATCAAGCAATAAAATCCCAGGTCTTCGCCGTGACGGGCAATGATGCCCAGGTTCTCCGGCGTGGCCAAGGGTCCCCGTCCGGGCAGGGTAAATCCATATTTCATCGAAGCAACTCCTCCGGTGTATCTACGTAAGATGAACCTGCGATGAGTCTCAGATCTTAGTCGCCATTAACTCTTCCCCCCCCCGCCACGTCCGTTCAATTGCGCCCCGGTGACTCTCTAAGTTCCCAGTTAGGACCGGGCCTTCATTCCGAACCACCGCCGCCACGAACTCGCGTAGCTGCTCTTCGGTGCGAATCCTCACCACTTCATCCAAGTTTCGGTAAAGGGCATCAAGATCGGCGAACTCCCAGTTTACTTGGAAAAAAGCCGAAGGAATTCCAAGGACCAAGCTCTCCAGGGTAACCGTCGATCCCATGGATAGAGTGAACAGGGAGGCCGACAACAGCACTAGATTGGAAATGGCATTGCCTCCATCGAAGTGGGCGAAGGGGAATGGCCGGCATGCTGATTCCAGCCTCTCTTGCTGAGGAGATCGAGGGTGAGGCCGAACGATAACCTCCGGATTGTCTAGGTCAATCGCGGGCAGTAATGCCGCCAGCGACAGGAAGGCGTCAATCGACTGGTCGATGGTCGGCGAGCAAAAGAAGGGAATCACCGGAGAATCCGCGTTCAATCCATAATGACCACGCACCAGATCGCCGCCGTCCGGACTACCGGAATTGGACAGGGCCTCCAAGCGGCAGTCGCCGGTCACCACCACCGTGCCGGGACCCGCGCCCAACTCGGTTACCTCTTTGTAGCAACCTCGGTTGGTGACCATAAACTGGTCGGGGAAATCCTCCGGGGTCATGGCATCCAGTTTCTTCAGCGTCCCAATGTCAATCATCATCGCCGTGGGGACGCCGCGAGCTTTGCAGGCCCGTATCAGGGGCCATTCACCCTCGTTGTTGCTGCAACCAAGTATCGTGGCCTTAGGCTTGCCGCTCTCAAGAAACCCTGCGGCCTGGTTCCCGTCCATCAACCTACGGGTGGTAGCTAGGTCGACAAACTGGGCTTCATACCCCAGGCCCAATGCATGTTCGAATATCGGTCTGATGATATTTTTGGCGCCGGGGTCATGGGCTGCGAACAGTAACATCCTCTCCACCTAGGTTGTCTGACCGGCCTCGCTAGCCATAGCCGCCTGCCGCGCCTCGGCTAGTCTGGTTTGGCTCGCCTGGGTCCTCTCATGGTCACGCCCTAACACCCGTCGACGAGCGGCCAAGGTTTCCTGATGCATATCAACCGCCCGCTTATAAGAGCCAACGGCGTAATAGCTGTTGGCCAGGCTGCTCCGGCTGCGCAGGGTATCCGGGTGGTCCCAGCCCAGCACTTCTGTTCGTTTAGCCATAACTTCTTGAAACAACCGCATTGCTTCTTGATATCGTCCGGCGGCGTAGTAGGTGTTGGCGATGCGGCTTCGGCCCCGCAGAGCGTCTGGGTGATCGGGGCCCAGTTGCCGCACCAATAGATCGAGGATCTGGCGGTACAGAGACAGCGCGCGGTCGAATTTACCGGCAGCCCGGCAGGCCCGGGCCAGGTCGTTGCGATTGGCCAGGGTCCGCGGGTGGTCCGGGCCTAGATCCCCTTCCATCCGCGTCACAACTTCATCAAACAACTCAATGGCAGCCTGGAAGCGGCTTGCATCGTACTGGCCTCGAGCCTGGCTCTCCAGCAAGTCCAAGGACACTGGCTCGCCGGGGTTGGAATTCCTCATCGCCCCGGACTCAGAACGCCATCTCCAGTACTTCCATAACCTGCTCCACCCTGGTCATCGGGATGGCGTTGGTCTGAGCCGGTCGATCAAGCAAGACTTCCTCGGCTATGGCCGGCAGGTCTTCCCTAGGTATCTCAAGCTCCCGCAGCCGGTGGGGCATCCCCATTCCCAAGATAAGGTCGTCGACCGCCCTGGCGGCGGCTTCGGCGGCCGCCTCGTCGCTCATGCCTCTAGTGTCGATGCCGGCCGACCGGGCCAAGAGAGCTTGTTTGGCGGCGGAAACGGGCCGGTTGTATTCCATGACGTAAGGCTGAGTTACGCACGATGTGTAACCATGGCCCACGGCGTACCGGACACCGATAACGTGTCCGATGGCATGGCTAAGCCCGGTATTGAAATTGGGCGCGCCCATCATGGACATCCAGGCGGCCATCAAACACCGAAGCCTGGCGTCCAAGTCGTGATGCGATTCACCGGACCGGGCCAGGTCGTTAAACAACATCTCGGCCGCCGACAGTATGGGAGCGTCTATGGCGGGCTGGTTCCCCGTGGTGTAAAGCCGCTCGATACAATGGTCTAGGGCCTTCACTCCGGTGGAAAGCCATAGCCAGTCGGGGGTACCCACCGTCATCTCCGGGTCCAAGACGATGAGGTGGGCGTAGAGACCAGGGTGACGTACCCGAATCTTGTGGCCGGCCCGGTCGTCCAAAATGTTGCCCCCGCCCATGTTGAACTCTCCGGCGGACAGAGTGGTGGGGATGGAAACCTGCCACGGTAGCTGATTGCCCGTCAGGTCTGGAGAGAGAACACCGTCATACTCCCGCTCCAGTTCACGCAAGCGATCAACAGTGTTAATTTCCAGAGCCATCATGACGCCGATCATCCTGGCAGCGTCGGAGATGGTGCTGCCGCCCACGCCAACCAAGGTATCGGCGCCGGCGTCCAGGGCCATCCTGGTAACTTCCACCGCCGCTTCTATGGGAGCCCTTTGAGTTAGGCCGGAGAAAGTCCCAATTAAGGTGTCACCCAGGCCCGCAGCCGTCCGGCGGACTGCGTCAGTCTTTTCGGCAACGGTCTTGCCGGAAATCAGCAGCACCCGCTTGCCTCCTAGGTTCTCTACCTCCTTCCTCAGTCCGTCTACCTTACTCCGGCCGAAGATCACCCTGGACGGCACCGCCGGTTGATACTTTCCCTGCAATTCTGGCATGGGCTACTATTTCTCCTCAGTTGGCCAGATCCGAATCATAGACAAGGACTGTGGTTCAGTCCGCCAAGGGAATCACTAAATAAACTCTAGGTTCCTGGCCGACCACTCTGGTGGTATGACCTTCCCCAGTCAGGTCTTCCGCCAGCAGGACATCGCCTGGTCCGCATCGGCGAACCGTGCCGTCTCCGGTGGCGATCTCAACCTCTCCTGACAGGGTAACGGTATATTGACGCCGGGGGGCGGTGTGGTAGTCGAGAAAATAACCGGGAGCGCCGCGCCGGATAGTTATCCCGGTGGCATTCTCCATGGGCGTGCCATCCCCGTGGGCTCCTTCAACGTCCACAAAGGGCTCGAAGGGTGGATCGAAATCTTCAATGTGCGACTTCCCGTCGTCTCCGGTATAGACCCGAACATAGCTTGGCATGGTGATTTCTCCGGAAATTAGCGTTCAGCTATCAGCATTCAGCGGTCAGCCCCGGTTGGGCACGTTGGCTTCGTTGCTCATGGTACATGATTCTAGGCGAGGGTCAAGAATNCGGAGAGAGCTGAAAAATNNGTTTNAACCCNGNNNNTGCCNGAGCGGTCANAGGGCTTGTTCAACTCGGCGCCGCAGCCGGCCTATCCAGGCCCGTAACAGTCCNNTTGAGGTGGCGGCGGGCAGGGACCGGGTCATCATGCCGTAGACCCATGACCGGCTGACTTTGGACGGTTGGTTGGGATCGAACCAATCACTGTTTCGAGCCAATTCCGCTAGGGTCGCCAGGCCGATGAGCACCGGCCATAGANCCGCAAGCCGCAGGCGCAAGTTCCGCCGGGGTATGGCTAGAATGTATTCTTCCGCCGCTTCGAAGTGGCCCAGCGCTATCCGGATCCCGTCTACCAGCAAAGGCCGGGCCGTTCGGCCCGTANCGGGGTCTAGCAGCGTATCAGGAGTGATTCCAAACGCCGCCAACTGATCCTGGGGGAAGTAGCAGCGGCCAAGGCGCAGGTCTTTGGGGACGTCCCGGAGAACGTTGGTCATCTGGAGCGCTTTGCCGAACCTGACCCCCNTCTCTCCCATACGGGCCGCATCCCAACTAGCGAGCCCTGGGGTGTGCGCCATGGTNATCGCCGTCCAGAACTCTCCGACGCAGCCAGCCACTTGATATGTATAGCCGTCCAGAGCAGCGGCATCGGGAAGGGCGGCGATCTGTCCGGAATCCTCCGCTGGAAACGTGGTGAGGTCGGCCTCCATTCCTTTGGTCAGGGTAACGACCACGGAGCGGATGAGGGTGCGATCTTCCTCTCCGGCCGTTTCCAACATCGAGAATATCTCCGGCAAGGACGAAAGGAGCACCAATTCCTGGGACCGAGCCTGGTTCTCGGTGTGTAGCAAGCCGATGCGGGCTAGGGTTTCGGTGTCAGCCGGGCCTTCTACCTGTGCCCGAAACTCCAACAGGTAATTNAGGCGGTCTTTGGATGGCAGAAGCCGGGTATCGGCGATGGTGTCGGCCGCCCTGGCCAGCAGATAAGCCAGTCCGATGGGTGCCCGCAGGTTGCTGGGCAGCACTCTCAGTGTGAGATAAAAGCTCCGGGAGACTCCCCGCAGCAAGCCGCCCAATAGCCGCTTTCTGGCTGCCGGCGAGACTGGGGGCAGTGACGAGAAGGACGCTGAAGCCACGGCCGGGAACTTATCAGATGCCACTCCAACCTCAACTGGCTGGGCTGTTTAGGCCGGCAGCGGTTCCTCCACCGGCGATGAAAATTCCNGGACCTCAGTGTTGTCCAAGGCCATGGCGACCAGCTCGTCCACCGGCAGCACGGATTCAAGGCTGAGCACCGTCTCCAGATCGGAGCGGGTTTCGGGATGCCGCGGCACGAAAAGGGAGCAACAGTCTTGATCCGGCAGGATGGACGTGGTGTAGGTGCCCAGGTAACGGGCCACGTCGATGATTTCCTCTTTGTTGAAACCGATCAACGGCCGCAGCACTGGCATGTTGACCACCGCATCGATGGTGGCTATGTTTTCCAGGGTCTGAGAGGCCACCTGGCCGCAACTCTCCCCGGTGACGATGGCTTTTGACTTCCGGCGGCGCGCGATTTCCTCGGTTACGCGCATCATGAAGCGCCGGTAAAATATCACACGGTAAGCCGGCGGCGTAGACAAAATGATTTGCTTCTGAATATCGCCCAGGGGCACCAGATGCAGCACCGATCCGTACTGGAACCTTGTCAAGTACTGGGTGAGATCCACCACCTTTTCGATGGATGACATGTCCACCAGCGGGTAGCTATGGAAGTGGACGAACTGCACCGTACAGCCTCGCTTCATCAACTGCCAGGCCGCCACCGGAGAGTCGATACCACCCGAAAGCATGGCGGTGACCAGCCCGCTTNCCCCCACCGGCANCCCNCCGTACCCCTTAATTTCATCAAAGTAGATCAGTATCTCTTTAGACTGCACGTCCAGGTGGATGTGAAGGTCGGGATGGGTCAGGTCTACTCTAGCGCCGGTCAAGTCTTTCACATANGCGCCCATGTCCCGGTTGATCTGGTCCGACTTGACCGGAAACCGCTTGTCGGCCCGATTAGCAGTGATGCGAAAGGAGTTGAATGACCTGCCTTCTAGCAGACCAGGCAGGGCTGCCTTCACCTCATCCAGGTCCGGTGGGGAGGTATAGCTCTTGAAAAACTTGGCTACGCCGAAACAGTCCTGAACCCTATCCCTGACCTCAGGCCAAGCGTCCTCGTCGGAAAGGGTGAGCCCCACCATCATATGCCCCTGCCACACCCGCTCAACCCCCGTCCCCTTGGTCGCCACCCGCAAGTTGTCCACAAGACGACGCATAAACCACGGGCGGTTATTGCCTTTCAGCGCCAGTTCGTGTGTTTTAACGATAACGTAGGTTTTCATGAATCAAGTAGCAATCATCAAACCGAAGGATTTCACGCCCTTATCACATAGTCTGAGAAGATATCTAGGTGAAGCGGCGCCCGATTTATCGTAGTGCTATAGGGCAATGAATCGCTCTCTGCCGGACCCATTGTACGACAAAAGAAGCAATCAGTGAGAATAACGTGTGCCGGACAGCATGTGATACCCGAGTGGGGAGTGCCGGGCCGGGGCTAGGTTGGCCGGCCACGGAGCAAGGTTATGCACCCCNGGCGAAAGTTATCCACCGAATTNCGGCAGTTATCAACACATTAGGGACCGCCAACGGGACTTCCGTTAGGCGAAAATGGCTTCCTTGATGGAGAGCACGTCCCGCCTCAAGTGGGTGTCTTCGTTGATCTCGCCGTTGATCTTCCCCGCCCCGTGAATCACGGTGGCGTGGTCACGGCCTCCCAGCAACCGCCCCACTTGGGTCGGCGTCATCTCCAACTCATTGATCAGCAGATACATCGCCACCTGCCGGGCGTGGGCAATCTTTTGGGTGCGGCCCCGCGCCAACAGGGAGTCGGTTCCCACTCTAAAGTGGTTCGAAACCGCCTCGAGGATGCGCTCCGGGTCGATGGCATGGCGTTCCGTATCCGCAGTTAGTTCCTCCAGAATACGGGAGGCCGACTGGACGGTGATCGGTTCGCTCATCAGTTCGGCTTGGGCAACCATGCGGTTCAAACTTCCTTCCAACTCCCGCACGTTCTTATGCACGCGCTTGGCGATTAATTCGATGACGCTCTCACCGACGCGTATTCCCAGGTTCTTGGCTTTGGATACCAGAATGGCCATCCGGGTTTCCAGGTCCGGAGGTTGAATGTCGGCAAGCAATCCCCATTCGAAACGAGACCGCAGACGGTCTTGGAGCAAGGCCAAGGCCTTAGGCGGCCGGTCCGACGTTATGACCACCTGATGCCCGGAATTGTGCAGGTCGTTGAACGTATGAAAGAAGCTCTCGTGGGTTTGTTCTTTGCCGCTCATGAACTGAACGTCGTCCAGCAAGAGCACCTCTACGCTACGGTACCGCTGGCGGAAGGCCTCGGTGGTCCGGTTACCGATGGACGTGATGAAGTCATTGGTGAACTGCTCCGAAGTTACGTACCGTACGGCCAATCCACGGGAGGCCGCGGCGTGGCCTATGGCGTGAAGCAGATGGGTCTTGCCCAACCCCACGCCGGAATATATGAAGAGCGGGTTGTAGCTCTTACCCGGGGCATCGGCTACCGCTCGAGCGGCGCTATAGGCTAATTGATTCGACGGCCCGACCACGAAGGAATCGAACGTGTATTTGGGGTTAAATGCAGCCGGAGGCTGCGCCTGCGGTTTCACCTGGATTTCATCTTGGCCCGATTCGAGTTCCAAGGTTTGGCCTGACGAGGTCACTGATCCATTCTCCGCTTCATGACCCGGCCTGACTCTGAAGACCACGTCCAAAGGCCGATCGGTCACCTTCTCCACCGTTTTCTGGATGGCGTTGTACATACGCCGTTCCAGCCAAGCCACGGCAAAGGGGGTTGGCGCTTCCACAACGAACTGATGCTCGTCGTAGGAAACTCCGTCGGTATGCTTCAGCCATGTTTCGAAAGTAGGACGGGGTAATTGCAGTTGTAGCTCTCCTAGTACCGCCTTCCAGATCTCTCTGGTCGATTGTTCATTCATGGCCCAAAAGCTCCAAAATCACACACAGTAGTCCCAACTGACACACAACAAACCCGATGGTAGCGCTGGACCCGCCTAGGCTTAGCCGGAATAGGTAGCCACCTAGATCCCCTGTCGTCCGGGGTAGGTGTCCCCAGCCTAGGACATGGATGAGATGTGAAGCGCCCTACGGTTCGCCTCCAGTCATGGCCTCGGTCTGGAGCAACCGGAGCGGCTTTGAATCAATACACTGGGTCTGGCAACATCTCAGAGAAATTCGTGCCCTGTGACCCGGTCCCATCACTTTCACCACGCCCGTGGCAGGAAAATTAGCAACCTTTGCAGATTATGTCAATGCGGAATCGGACCAATTTGGTGGTCAATTTCCAGGCTCGGACAACGCCCAATAGCGGTTCCCTATCTGGCGCGTCGAAAACCGCTCATTACCCATGGGTCCAAATTTGCGGAGCCTGGCCCCGGCATATATAATTGAACCAACGCACGCATCGCCGTTGCAATGTCCCGGAGCTAACCGCCTGGGAAACCATAAGCCGGGGAGACTGGTAACCGCCTGAACGCCACGCTCCATCATGAAATCATCCGGTTGGCCCTGTGGAGCATCGAATAAAGCGCATAGGGAAATAGAGGGGGCGTCCAAACGTCCCCCTTATGATTTGTAATTACTTCGATTAATAAATTTGTCCGGATAGAAATCCGTCCAAGAGGAACTTCATGCCCCGCAAGAAAAGTACTGGCTCCAAAGGGTCTGGCGACGCCGAGGTAGCTATTGCCGAGCCCATTGAAGGCTTGCCGGAAGGGTTAACCACCGGTGACCTGGTGGAGTCCTACACGCAGATGCTCTTGGTCCGAACGATGGACGAGCGCATCTGGGCCTTGAACCGGCAAGGCAAAGTGCCCATCGCGGCCTCTTGCCAGGGCCACGAGGCCGCCCAATTGGGTAGCCTGCTGGCTGCTCAGAAGGACGGCCGCTGTTTCCTCTTCCCCTATTACCGCGATCTGGGTCTGAAGATGGCAGCGGGTCTCACGCCCACTCAAGTGATGCTTTCTTTCATGGGCAAGGAAGGGGAGCCCTACAGCAACGCCCGCCAGTTCCCGATGCAAGGCGCCGACCTGGATCACAACATCATACAGATCTCCAACGTGGTGGGGGCCGGCTTAACCCAGGCGGTGGGATACGCCTTGGCGTGCCGGATGCAGGATGACGACACCGTGGTGTTGACCTACTTCGGTGACGGCGCGTCCAGCCAAGGCGAAGCCCACGAGGCGATGAACTTCGCCGGGGTCCACCGGGTGCCGGTTATTTTTATCTGCGAAAACAATCATTACGCCATCTCGGTCCCACAGCACCGCCAAATGGCAACCGACGATCTGGCGTCCCGGGCTCAGGGCTACGGTTTTCCAGGATTCACCGTGGACGGGATGGACCTTATCCGGTGTTACGAAGCTACTCGGGAAGCTATCACCCACGCCCGAACCCAAGGACCGGTGCTGCTGGAGATGCAGGTGGAACGGTTGATGCCCCACACAACCGACGACGACCATCTTCGATACCGGACCCAGGAAGAGTTGGACGCGGCTCACCAGCGCGACCCGGTGTCCAACTTCGGAGCCGAACTGATAGCCAGGGGCATCATCACTCCGGAAAACTCGGCCGCGATTAAGGCCGAAGCATTGAAAGCGGTCAACGAAGCCACCGATGCTGCCGAGTCGGCCCCTCTCCCAGATCCCTCTACCATGTGGGATCGGGTTTACAGCGAGTCGGTGGAGTAGTGGCAGTCAAGAACGTCATTGAGGCTGTTCGAGAAGCCCTGCGCGAAGAGATGCAGCGGGACCCCAAGGTTTTCATCATGGGCGAGGACGTGGGGCAGCGCGGTGGTGTATTCCTTGCGACTCAGGGCCTCATCGATGAGTTCGGCGAATCTAGGGTCATCGATACCCCCTTGGCCGAAGCATCCATCATGGGGATAGCTCTCGGGGCCGCATTCCGGGGCATGCGCCCCATCCCCGAGGTCCAGTTTTCCGATTTCATCTGGCCCGCCATGAACCAACTCATCGGTGAAACAGCCCGGGCTTGCTACGGGAGCAACGGCGTCCTCCGAGTACCCGTGGTCATCCGGGTGCCTTACGGCGGCGGTATAAGAGGCGGCCTGTTTCACTCCCAAAACGTGGAAAGCATCTTTTTCCATACTCCTGGGCTCAAGGTCATCGCCCCTGCGACACCCTACGACATCAAAGGTCTTCTCAAGTCGGCCATCCGCGACAATAGTCCCGTGGTCTTCTTGGAGCACAAAAAAACCTACCGCCTGGTCCGTGGAGAATTACCGGAGGGAGAATACACCATCCCCATCGGACAGGCCGACGTCAAACGCGCCGGGGAACATATCACGATAGTTTCCTACGGCTTGATGCTTCATTATTGCCTGGAAGCGGCGGAAGCGGTGGCCGGCGAAGGCATAGACGTGGAGGTGGTGGACCTCCGTACTTTAAAGCCGTTGGATACAGAAACGGTGCTCAACTCGGTCAAGAAGACCGGGAAGCTGCTCATCGTTCATGAAGACAACGTCACCGGCGGGGTCGGTGCCGAGATCGCCGCACT
Source organism: Chloroflexota bacterium (assembly GCA_002710215.1). GTDB lineage: Bacteria > Chloroflexota > Dehalococcoidia > Lucifugimonadales > UBA3495 > UBA11650. Next base: position 18,600 of record PAJQ01000056.1, read on the forward strand.
GGTTGCCGACGAAGCTTTCGAGTATCTGGACGGACCCGTCAGACGGCTCTGCGGCCCCGACGTACCCACCATGCCCTTCGCCCAAACCCTCGAAGACGAATACATGCCCAATACCGACAAGATTGTCGAGGCCCTGCGCCGGCAGGCAGCGTATTAGCGGCGGGTGATGAAACATTGGCTATGATCCTTGAACTTCCTCATGTTGGCGAGTCGGTGGTGGAAGGCACCATCGGCAAGTGGCTAAAACAGCCCGGCGACACGCTGACGCGGTTTGAGCCTCTGGTCGAGGTGATAACCGACAAAGTAACCATGGAAGTACCTTCCCCTATCGACGGCTCTCTTCTGAAGATCCTGGCTCAGGAAGGAGAAACCGTGCCCATGGGAGCCCCTATAGCCGAAATCGAAACTGCTGACGGCTCCAATGGAGCAGCCCTTGTGCCGGCAGCAGAACCCACCCCGGCTCCGGCAGCGGCCGGGCAACCTGCTCCCGTCGGCACAACGGGTTATCTCGTCAAGAACATCAACCCCGTGGGCCCCACCGGAGGCGGAGTCGAGGCCGAGCAAGAGAGCCCGATTCTGGCCCAAGCACAACAACAAGCGCCTCCTCCAACTGACCAGTCAACGGCCGAGGCCCCCGGCGGAGCTAGCCGGCCCTCTCCCGCAGTTCGCCGTCTGGCCCGGGAACACGGTGTGGACCTGGCCCAAGTCAGCGGCACCGGACTTGGCGGACGTATAACCCGCGACGACTTAATCCGGCACGTCGAAGCCAAATCAACACCCGCCGAAACTACAGCCAAACCGCAACCGCCACGACAGCCAGACGCCGGCGCCGACGAGCAACATGTGCCCTTAACTCCAGTGCGCCGGATGATTGCCGACGCCATGGTCCGTAGCGTGAGCCAGATCCCTCATGCATGGAGCACGATAGAGGTGGACGTAACCGGATTGGTGGCCCTACGCACCCAGGTCAGAACGGCCTTCGAGCAAAGGGAGGGAGTAGACCTTACCTATATGCCCTTCGCCATAAAAGCATTGGCTGAGTCGCTGAAAGAACATCCTACGGTCAACGCCAGTTGGGGCGGCGATAAAATCATCCTGAAGCGCCGGATCAACGTGGGAATCGCCGTGGCCGCCCCCTATGGATTGGTCGTCCCGGTGATTCACGACGCCGACCGGTTGAGCATCGCCGGACTGGCAACAGCCTTACGGGACCTGACTCAGCGGGCAAGGCAGAACAAGCTCACCATAGAAGACGTACAGGGCGGGACCTTCACTTTGAATAACACCGGCGCGTTGGGGTCCACCATCTCCTATCCCATCATCAACCATCCCCAAGCGGCGATCCTGACCACCGAGGCCATTCAGAAACGGGCGATGGTGCGAGACGACGCCATCGCCATTCGGTCCATGATGAACATCTGCATGGCCTTCGACCACCGCATCAACGACGGAGCGGAATCGGGCGCATTCTTGCAGGCGGTCAAGTCCCGCCTGGAGTCTATGGGACCCGACACTCCTCTCTACTGAGCCGCCTCCCGTGCCCTCTCCCAGCCCATGCCAGATAATCCGGTTGGGAACTGTGGAGTACCACCGCGCCTGGGAGCTGCAGGTAGAACTGGCTACCAAGGTCCGCGACGGCGCACAGCCCAACACGTTGCTGCTATTGGAGCATTCCCCGGTTTACACCAAGGGCCGCCTGAGCAAGTCTGAACATATTCTGTTAAGCGACGAAGAGCTGCGCCAAAAGGGAATCGGGCTTTACGAGGCGGACCGGGGAGGGCAGGTTACCTTTCACGGCCCTGGCCAACTGGTGGCCTACCCAGTGGTAGACCTTCGGCAGTGGGGCGGGCCGGTCAAGTACGTTCGTACCCTGGAGCGAATCATCGTCGATTCACTTGCCGACTTCAAGATAACCGCCGAAACAATCGACGGAATCACCGGTGTATGGGTGGGTGGCGCCAAGATCGCCGCCATCGGGGTTAAGATTAGCCGGGGTGTCGCCTACCACGGCTTCGCCATCAACGTCACCACCGACCTGTCCTACTACAGCCACATCGTCCCCTGCGGCATCCCAGATCGCCCAGTGACCTCCGTGGCCCAGGTTTTGGGCGAAGACGTGGACATGGAAATGGCCCAATACAGCCTGGCTTATCAGTTTGGGAAAGGGATGGGGTTTGGGATGGTAGAGGCGGAGCTAGAACCAATCCAAATCTAGGGAGTTTAACAATGCCGGTTTCTGACAAAGTACGGGGCTTTATGGAGCAGGGCGGGTGGATCCGCCGGATGTTCGAGACCGGCATCACATTGAAGGCGCAGCACGGCGAGGAGAACGTCTTCGATCTGTCCCTGGGCAACCCCGTGGTGGAGCCGCCGGATCAGTTTCGGCAAGAACTGCGCCGCCTGGCCGAGAACCCCATCAAGGGCATGCACCGATACATGCCCAACAACGGCTACCCGGAAACCCGCCAAGCGGTGGCCGACGGCCTGAAAGCCGAGACCGGCATCCCCTTCTTGGCCGGCGACATCGTAATGACCTGCGGCGCGGCGGCGGCGCTAAACGTAGTGTTGAAAACCATCCTCAACCCCGGTGAGGAGGTCATTCTCCTCTCTCCCTACTTCGTCGAGTACGGCTACTACGTGGACAACCACGCCGGCGTGTCAGTGGTGGTCGCCACCGGCGAGGATTTCCAACCGGACATGGCCGACATTGAAGCCGCAATCACCCCCAAGACACGGGCGATGATTATTAACTCGCCCAACAATCCCTCGGGAGTCATCTATTCCGCCGAATGCCTGCAGTCCCTGGGCGAATTGCTCAGCCGAAAGCAGCGGGAACAAGGCTCGGAGATATTCATCATCAGCGATGAACCGTACCGGCGAATAATCTACGACGGCTTGAGCTACCCTCAGGTGTTTCCCCACTACGAGAACACCATCGTGGTCAACTCCCACGCCAAGGACCTGGCCCTACCCGGCGAACGCATCGGCTACATGGCGGTCAATCCCGCCTATCCCCATCGGGAGGAGTTGACCAACGGCCTGACCTTCTGTAACCGCACCCTGGGGTTCGTGAACGCCCCAGCCTTGATGCAACACGTGGTCCGGGCGCTTCAAGGGGTCAGCGTGGACATAGCCGAATACCAACGGAAGCGGGACTTTCTCTACACCCAGCTCACCGGCATGGGTTACTCGGTGGTCAAACCCCAGGGAGCTTTCTACCTGTTCCCAAAGTCGCCGATAGAGGACGACGCCGCCTTCGTGGACACGTTGCAGGAGCGGTTGGTGCTAACGGTGCCGGGCAGAGGATTCGGAACGCCGGGATACTTCCGCATCTCCTACTGTCTTGAGGACCGAGTGCTTGAGGGGGCGATGGACGGGTTTGCCCGGGCCATGGAACAGGTTGGGAAACAGGGCTAACCGTTACTCGCGGAATATCTCCTAAGCTTTGTGGTATCGCCAGCCAGGACGATGGGTGGAATCAGTCAACCGAATTTGATCGGCCCGTAACCTAGGAGGCAGGAGCCGTGAGCGCACAAGGAAAGGTTGCTATTGTTACCGGAGCTGGAACCGGGATCGGCAAGTGTACTGCCCTGGCTTTTCTGGAGGAAGGGTACGCCGTTGCTCTGGCTGGACGCCGGGCCGAGTTGTTGGAGAAGACTGCGGCAGAAGCCGGGCCGGCTGCCTCCCGGACGCTGGCAGTGCCCACTGATGTGGCGGCCCCCTCATCCGTGCGCGCCCTGTTCTCCGCAACCAAGGAGAGATTCGGAAGGGTAGATGTCGTGTTCAACAACGCCGGATCCACCGCAATCGGCGTACCGTTGGAGGACCTGACCTACGAACAATGGAAAGCCGTGGTGGACGTCAACTTGACTGGAACGTTTCTGTGTACCCAGGAAGCCTTCCGCATCATGAAGAGTCAGGATCCCAGGGGCGGCCGGATAATCAATAATGGGTCCGTCTCGGCTCACGTACCGAGACCCAATTCCGCGCCTTACACGGCAACCAAACACGGGATAACTGGGCTTACCAGGTCGACGTCGTTGGATGGCCGCAAATACGATATCGCCTGCGGCCAGATCGACATTGGCAACGCTGAAACTGAACCGCTGGCGGCGATCGTTGACGTGGGGACTCTCCAGGCCCACGGAGGCATCGCCACCGAGCCTACCATGGACCCGGACATCGTGGCCCCGGCAGTAGTCTACATGGCCAGCCTGCCTTTGGACGCCAACGTACTGTTCATGACCGTCATGGCAACGAAGATGCCATATATCGGCCGCGGGTGACCCTACAAATTAGTTATCAGCAGTGGCGGTTGCCGAAACCTGCGGACCCGGGCCTCAGTTGGTGGTCTGTTTAAAGGGCAGCCGAATAGTAGCGGTGCCCTTGGTGGTGACCGCTCCCCGCTGATTTTCGCCCCATATCTCCAGGTCGACTAGACGTTCGTCACCTTCCTCACGCTTTGCAATCACCTTGCCGCGGCACCAGGTGGTGTCGCCGACCACATTGAATAACCGCAGCTCCACGTACATCTTGGTCAAAAAGCCGTCGTCGCCCATCCAATTGGTCAGCAGGTGGCCCATCCAGCAACAGCGCTGGCAACCGTAGTCGTAGGAGCCGGGTAGGCCGGCGCTCTCCGCCGCCTCTTGGACGTCGTCCCACCATCGGGGGTTGCTGCCCCGCACTTCTTCGGCCATCACCGCGTCTTGAATCGACTGAATCTCCTCTCGAGAATAGGTGTAAGGCTCGAAGGTATACTTTTGCCGCTCCCGGGCGGCGCTGCACTAGGCGCGGATCTGCCATCCGCGAGTCTTGGCGATCTCCTCACCCCGTTGATTGAAGTAGTGAGATACGCCGGACTGGATGAGGATGTGGCCGGCAAACTGGCTCTCTTTCTCTTCCAATCCGGTGAACTGCTCCTGCACCGAGATGATGTCGTCCAGATCGATGGGACGGTACCACTCCCAATCGTTGCCGGCGTGGAAGCCGTGCACTCCAGGTAGCCCCCCGGTACGCCCCGAACACCAGTAGACGCTGTACAGAAAGCATGGGGGAGCGATGAGCGTGCCGTATTTGGTGGTCTGGGCGTAGCTCCGGTCCCAGTAGAGAGTGTTGATGTCTCCGATGCCCTGGCAGAAGTGGCGGATGGCGCTGCGGGATGCGTCTTCGTTGAAGAGGCCGACGCCGTACTAACGGGGCCGGTTGAAGTTTCCCAGCCGGCTCCGTAAGCGCTCGACTCCTTCTTCAGTGATCTTTCCAGACTCTAGCACCATGCTTCATCTCTTTAGGGTAATTGGTGTTTCACGCCGGCCGACTCGGTGGCCTAGCAATTGTACCCCACTGCATTGGCCTGATCCTTAAGCTTGCCCGGACCTCCGGCGGCGAAGGCGGGCAGGCGGACGGGGGCGGGGAATGATTAGGTAGCAGGCGGACGCCAGCCCGTAGATAACCGCCAAAGGAATCAACGCCCAAAAATATCCGGACTCGTTATGGTCGAAGATCCAGCCCATCCACACCGGAGTGCTCATGGACATCATCTGGTCGGGAAGATGTTGCCATCCCCGAAGAGTAGCGTAGCTCCTCCGTCCAAAGTAGTCTCCCATTATGGCCCAGGCCAGCGGATTTGCACTTTCCGAGAAGGCCAGCAAAACGACAAAGATTGCCAACTGCCAAATGTGGCCGCTCTGGTTCAAGATCGATAATAGGGCCACCACGCCGGTTGCCATCGCAACCGAGCTAAGTTTCTCCTTGGACCATTTATCTCCCAGCCACCCCACCACAGGGTTGAATATCATGGTCCCCAGGGACAATCCCCCGATAAAGAGGGCGGCGAGGGCAGCGCTGGAGAGACCAGCCTCCCCGCGAGCAATCTCACCCTCCAAGAACCAGACCATCACCGGAGCTAGTAGAAATGACATTCCAGAATGGACAGTGTTGCGCAGACCCACGGCCAATACGACAAGCCAAAAGGAGACAGTGGATAAGGCTTCCTTAGCAGTAAAGTCGGGGTCTCTAGCCATCTGACGTAACGGCGCGGCGGCTCTCGATGCATCGTGGGCTTCCCTTCCTCGCCCGCCAAGCAGCGCCGATTCTGTTTCGCCGGGAACCACAGAGTCCGGCGCCGGGTCCCCATCCGGTAGCAAGCCCATGCTCTCAGGAGTGCGCCGCACCAGCAGAGCCAAGGGAACAATGATAGCGATGATTCCGATGCCCGACACCAAAGCCGCCGTACGCCAACCTACGGTGAGCACCAGCAATCCCATCAGCGGCGTCACCAAAAATCCGCCCAGCCCGGTGCCGGTGGAGGCGGTAGACATTGCCAGGCTTCTTCTCCTACGAAACCACTGGTTCAAAGCGGGGACTGTCGCGTTGTTGTAGCCGGCCCGGAAGCCCAGGGAAAGCAGCCCCACGAAAACCAACAGGAAATACCAATAGCTTTTGGTTAACGTCAGCAGGATGAAACCCAAGCCCGACGCGACGCCGCCAAATATCAGCATCGTCCGCGCGCCCAAGCGGTCGGTGGCGTATCCGGCCAGTGGGCCCAGGATACCCGCCACCATGCGCCCCAACATGTCGGCGACAGAGATGGCGGCCACACCGATACCCAGCTCTTGCCGTAAGGGGAGAACGTACAAGGTAAAGCCCCGATTGAAGGTACCGTGCTTCAACGCGTCGATAATCGCGCTGACGACGACGATCCACCAACCATAGAAGACGTTGTTACGGCGGCCCCATAGAGTCTTTAGATTTAATTCAACCAAGATTTTTCATTTAATCCGAATCTTGACTAAGCCGCATCTTTCGGGACTTGCTCTCAATGTGCACGCCAGCACAGCGGGTAGCTGTAAACGAGGGTCTCTTGCCAGAAGAGAAAAGTGGGACCAATGAATATTAAGGCATGACGGGCGACGGATGCCTCAGTATATAACCTTTTCCGACCGCAGTCGTTCCAGATGGTGAATCGGCACGCCCAAGAGTTGCTGGAACACAAATTCGTTGTGCTGTCCCAGTGTCNGCGCCGGCGTACGTACCTCACCCGGCGTGTCACCCAGCACCCAGGGCACTCCATAAACCCACTCGGNCCCCACGTGCGGGTGCTTGATCTCGGCATAGGTCCGGCGAGCTCGCCAGTGAGGGTCCAAGGACTGGTCCTCAATGTTCATCAACCCCATCGCCGCAACACCGTTCGCCTGCAATACNCCAACAACTTCGTCCACCAAGCNCACGGTGGTCCAAGCCGCCACGTACTCGTCCAGTTCCCGCCGGTGGGCCATACGGCCGGTTCTGCCGGAGAAGCGGGGGCCGGAGCACCAGTCCGGGTTGCCGAGAGCCCGGCAAAAGCCCTGCCATTCCTCTTCCGTGGCCACGGCGATGGCTACCNACTTGTCCTCTCCGGCGCACGGGTAGTTGTTGTGGGGCGCCCACTCGATGTCGGCGTTCCCTTGGGGGCCGGCAACGCGCCCGGTCATTTGGTAATCCAAAACGGCTTCCCCAAGCATGGAGGCGGTCGCTTCCAACTGGGCAANTTCTATGNATTGGCCCTCACCGGTCCGGTTCCGATGCCGGAGAGCGCCGNCTATGGCCAAAGAGGCATGGATGGAAGACACAGCATCTCTCNAAGGGGCCTGCAACTCCCCGACCAGTGGCTCATCCTCTTGGTAACCCACCGAGCTCATGAAACCGGATAATGCCTGGATGATGGGGGCGTAAGCCAGAACGTCGCGAAGGGGTCCGGTTTCCCCCATCGCCAGCATGNACACAGAGATGATATCCGGGCGAACCTGCCGCAACGCCGGATAATCCAGTCCCAACCTTTGCAATACACCCGGGGAGTAATTGTCCAGCACCGCATCGCTGCTGGCGGCCAACTCCTTGGTACAAGGGAGTCGTTAACGGTTCCNGATTAGGGTACCCGGTCCCAAAGCTTAGCCCACTCAGGGCATTAACCGTCAGGTCGCAACCCCGGTAGTCCTTGTNTGGACCGGTNAGCCCGTACGGGGTGATCACGGTGGCGATCAAATGGGGGAANCGTGGCCGTAGGGATTCGTAATCGAGGGCCAACTGTTGAACGACATCGGGCCGCTGATTCAACACGAAGACGTCGGCCCCTTCCAGCAACCGGTCCAGGACTTCCCGTCCTTTCTGAGATCGGAGGTCGAGGCTGACCCCCCGTTTGTTTATGTTAGCCAGCAGGAACAGGCCGCTGCGTTCCTGGTCGGCAACACCGCCCGGGTATGGACCGTGCCGCCGGCTATCGTCGCCGGAGATCGGAGCTTCCAACTTGATGACGTCGGCCCCAAGCTCGGTCAATACTTTGCCGCAGAAGGGGGCGGAGATGAAGTTACCCCATTCCACCACCCGCACGCCCGGCAACGCGCCTTCAATCACCTATATTCGTCCCCACATTGAGGCTGCCGCTGGGATATCCGGCCACCGGTGAATGCGCTGGCAAGTATAGTTGAATGCCGATCGGTGTCAAGCTGGATTCCAACTGGGACTTATCAACCGGACAGTACAAATTATCCACGTGCTAGGGCAGCGTATCGAGGAATTGGACACAATAATGGGCCGGCTATCAACCNGTGTGGTAGGCGTTCCTCATAGGATTATCCACTCCTGTACGGGTATAGTGGATAAGTCGCTTCGTATCCCGATAGCACAGCCAGTGAAATATTGCCTTCTGTGCTATGGTCTCAGAAAGACAGAATCCTGTTAGGCAGGAGGCCCCTGATGGAAATCACCCGTAGAATCGCCGACTATGTAGTATCCACTCAATTGGAGGATTTCCCGCCCGATGGGATTCAGGCGGCCAAGGGCGCNATCATGGATTGCCTGGGTTGCGCCTTGGCGGGTAGCCGCGAGCCATTGGCGGACATTTTGTCGGAATTCGTCCAGGCCAACGGGGGCGGGGCGTCGGCCAGCGTCATCGGGCGAGGCTTCAAGACCTCCGCGGCGGACGCGGCCCAAGTCAATGGAGCTATCTCCCACGCCCTGGACTACGACGACATTACCCGTGCTCTCAAGGGTCATCCCACCGCCGTGCTAATGCCACCGGCTCTGGCTTTGACTGAATCCCAAGGGGCCACGGGGCTGGAAATGCTCATGGCCTATATGCTGGGCTTCGAAGTGGCATGCAGCATCGGTGAGGCCATGAGCCCGGAATATTACGACGAATTGGGCTGGCATCCCACGGGACCCGTGGGGGCTTTGGGCGCGGNGGTTGCCGCCTCCCGCATCTTGAAGCTGGACCGGGATCAGACCGCCATGGCCATCTCCCTGGCCGCGTCCCAGGCCGCCGGCCTCCGGCAAAACTTCGGCACCATGACCAAGCCGTTCCACGCCGGGGCCGCCTGCCGTACCGGAGTCACCGCCGCCCAGTTGGTAGCCGCCGGATTTACCGCCAGCCTGGATGCCATTGAGGGACGGTTCGGCTTCTTGCACGCTTTTTCCGGGGGAGGAGGATACGAAGCGGATCGAATATTAGAGAATCTCGGCAAAACCTGTTATCTGGTCGAATCGGGCATCGAGATCAAGAAGTACCCCTGTTGCGGCAGCGCCCACCTGGCATTGGACGCCACCGCCCGCATTTTGGACCGGTCCCCATTGAACGCCGCTGACATCGAGAAGATCGACGTGGTAGTGGACTTCGACCCTCCCCGCTCCCTGATCCACGACCGGCCGCAATCAGCCTTGGAAGGGAAGTTCAGCATGCAGTACTGTCTGGCCGCAGCCGTTCTGGACGGCAAAGTGGGCATGGACGCGTTCACCGACCAACAGGTGTTGCGCCCCGAAGCCCAGGACCTCATACCCAAGGTCACCATGCGCCGCTTGACNGATTTCCAAGGGCAGCCGAGCTGGGTCGAGGCCTACAACCAAGTGGCGGTGCACTTGAAAGACGGGACGGTATTGACTGAAAGAGTTGACCGGATCAACGAAGGCGCTTTACGAGGTGTGACCATGGACGAAATTATCGACAAGTTCCGTGATTGCGCGTCAGCTATCCTAACCCCGGACGACACCCAAGAACTTGTGACCGGACTAAGCGAACTGGAACAACTACCAAACGTCCGCCGCTTGGCCGGCCTCTTGCGGGGCCAGGGAACCGGCCAAGAATAGCTGTTAGTTTCACCACAGAGTACGCAGAGAACCCGGAGATTTTAGTTAATTTGACTTATTTCTCTGTGTCCTCTGTGCTCTCTGTGGTAAATATTGACACTGCAAGTAAGCCTGAGATCCATCTCCGATCACTTGATCCGCTTCGCGGTAGAGACCANACCAACGTTGTCTCGGATCTGGAGGTTTCCGGTGTTATCGACGACCCAGTGGCTGCCCAAGCTGGACCCACCTTTCGATTCTAGTCGTTGACCTGACGGCGACGGTTTTTCGACCAACTCTTCCTTCAAGAACCGGCCATCGTTGAAGTATTGTTCCACGTACNATTTGCCCCCCTCACTGTACATCACGATNCGGACGCCAGTGACATCGTCCAACCAACTGCCGATGTCCTCACGGTCGGAAATGAGAGCTGCACTCACATCGGCTCGTTCTTCCTGCCCGGCGAGGCCAAGGATGCGCACGGCGAGAGCCGGGTCAAAATGAGTGGTAGCCCAACCTCCGCCGCCTACGGGCATCCCTGGCAGGTAATAAACGATGAAGGTGCGGTCGTAGGGCCGCGAATCGCCCGACTTTAGCTCAAGGGCAATGGCTCGGAGTGCATCTTCGGATACTTCCTTGTCTAGGCGTACATCGATACTCTTCCTGACACCGGTGACTAAGTTTGTTTGGATGACTGAATAGGTGGCCTCGGCTGGAACGACCGGAACTTGGCCTCCGGGCTGCGTATTGGCGGCAAAGGCTGAAGTTATTGTTGCACTGATGTCGATGGTGGCGACGGGAGTCGGCGGTGCAGCTGTCGCCGAAAATACTTGTTGATACCGCGGTGCCGTCCTTGGCGCTGGGAATGGGTCACCGTCACAAGAAGACGCAACAAAAGATATCAGGCACACGGCTAGAATCATGATTGTCCGCTTGGAAATTATGACAGGACGGTACATATAACTCCTTAGCCGGATAGCGTCATCCGGCAAGCGCCGGGTCTGTCGCTAACCTGGCATACTCCATACGGAATCAGGCCGCTATCCGGTTTCCCGAACTAGCTCTTCCACAAATAGTACGTTCATTCTGGGTCCAATCGATTTCCATGGGTTAATCTTTAGAACCCGTGAGCGCACTGCCGCTCTCAAGCCACTGGATCCAATTCCCGTGGCTATCGTTGTCCGCCAGGCGCCGGTTCGTCTTAAGACCGTTTCGGTACTGAGTCAACTCGACGGCGCAGTGGTGATGGCCCGCACGTCCTTCCACGGAAATGAGGCTCAGGTCACGGACCGAGCCGTGCTCTTCGACCAACCCGAAAAATCTTTCGCGGGCCTCGGAGGGAAACTGGTTCAAGGTATTAGTGTGATACAGGCACAGAGTCGAATCGGAGGGAATTCCCTGTAAAACCTCGGGAAGCAACTCCAGCGCGTCGCCGGCTAATATCTCAGGTGGGTCGTCCTTGGCCATCTCCAATGCGTCCTCCAGCATCCGGGCTTCGTCGACCCGCTCCGGCCAGACCAAAGCCCGCAGCCAATCGACCGCATACCGGTCACTGATATCCACCGGATTAAGGTCCAGACCAACTCGAAAGACAACCTGGGGGATAGATTCGGGCAACGGAGGGCGCAGGCTTCCACGGATAACTGATGACAAAGGGACCGGAGAATTCGGGTCCCCCCAGCGCCGTTCATCGCTATACGTATACGAATACCGGTCCCAAAGCAGGTTCAACCCGGCGCTGNCCCCAATTTCCACTANGGAAAGAGGCCGCTCCTGCTCACGGCCCATGGCTACGGCAAAGGCTGGCNAAAGCACCGCGCAGCGCCGCACCACGTTGGTCTGCACCAGCCGGGTGCTGATCAGAGCGGTGATATCATCGATACGGTCTCGGCAAAAAGACCNGAAAGACGGGTAGGAATCCCCACGCGCCGGCCCCTCNGAGTTAATGTCNGGATAGTAGTCCGTCACCGCATGTCGGGCCCCTNCCAGCAGCAACCAATGAACCGCGGCCATGAATAGGTTGGGCACCGGCTGGCCCGGACGCGCATTGGCGGCGATAGCCAACAGGTCCCGGTCCTCGGCCAGGCTATGGCACAGGCTTTCGTATAGGGCCGACATACCCGCACATTCCTGTTCGGCGAANCGGTGAAACGTCCGGGAAAGCCTATCTAGGTCTTGCATAGGTAACGATGTGTGACCTCGGGTATTATTTTTCCGNGTTAAACGAGTCCGGCAGTCTCCATGAAGTGTATCCTTCCGCCGTTTTCCGGTCAAAGCCATCACCGTGAACACCGCCCCGCATCGGTTGACAAAGATAGGTGCGGGTAGCTAATATTTGTGAAGTTCCGGTCCCGTTTACCGAGACCGATGTTCAACGACCAAAATCCCATCTTCTTAAGGAGACTAGAAACAATGGGTAATAACGATATCGCCCTGATGGCACACCTGATGCGCCGGGCCGGTTTCGGCGCCACCAGAGACGAGTTGGAGGCCCGCGCGGCCAAAGGCTATNAGGAAACAGTAGAAGAACTTCTGAATCCCGAAGCCCAGGAACCCACCGACCGTATCGAAATGATGCGGTATCACCCCTGGACCTGGCGGCCNGGTACCCTGCCTGGCATGGGCGCCGCCGAATGGATGCGTGACTTGCTCAACACCAAGCGGCCTCTGGAAGAAAAGATGGCCCTGTTCTGGCACCAAGTATTCGCCACCGGCGTCTCAAAGGTGGACCATTACGACGATGTAATGGACATGATTGTCAAGTTCCGCAAGTACGGCTTGAGCAACTACCGGGACCTGCTCCTGGAGATGGCTAAAGACCCGGCCATGATTTATTGGCTGGACAATTGCGACAACCACGCCACTGCGGTCAACGAAAACTGGGGCCGTGAACTTCTGGAGTTGTTCAGCATGGGCGTGGGCAACTACACCGAGGTAGACGTTCGAGAGTGTTCCCGGGCCTTTACCGGTTGGACCATCAAGCCCAAACTGCCCAGAGGACCCATCGGCCGGTTCGACTGGTTCTTTGAGTTCCGGGAAGAGGACCACGACGACAGCGAGAAGACCTTCCTNGGCGAAACCGGCAACTTCGACGGCGAAGACATCATCGACATCATCTGCCAACAGCCGGCTACTGCCGGGTTTATTTGCCGGCATCTGTATAGCTTCTTCGTCGCTGACGAGGCCCAGGTACCGGCGTGGGGCGTGACTCCTCCCAGGGACGAAGCCGCCATCGACCTGATGGTTGATACCTTCATCGAGTCCGGTTACGACATTCGGTCGGTCTTGCGAGTCATGTTCAACTCCGACTTCTTCAAAGAAGCCCGGTTCGCCCGGCTGAAGAGCCCTACCGAAGTTGTCGTGGGTACGTTGCGAATGGTCGGAGGCAGCACTCAGTTCCCTGCCCCCGGGATCGGCGACCTATCCCGCCAACCCAACTACATGGGACAAGACCTGCTCAATCCACCCAGCGTGGAAGGTTGGCANACCGGCGCCGAGTGGATAAACAGTGGCTCCTTGATGCGCCGGGTAAACTTTGCCGCCGAACTGGTTGGCGACACCAACAATCCCGGTGTCCAATCAATGGTATCCCGGCTCCATGCCCAGGACGCCCGTACTCCGGAACAACTGGTGGACGGCTGTTTGGATCTCCTGGGCCCGTTGGAAGTAACCCCGGAGAGCCGGACCGAGCTGATAGAGTTCGCTGCCGAACGTGGCGAGTTCAAATGGGATACCCCAGAGGCTCAGACGGCCTCCAGCGAGAGAATCGGGGAACTGCTCCAGCTCATCGTTTCGTTGAGAGAGTTCCAATACGCCTAGATAAAACTCGATTTGAAATGCGTGAATCGGAACGCACCCCCCATCCTAACCTTCCCCCGTNAAGGGGGNAAGGGACTTGTCCTCGCCCCCTNTACGGGGGAGAGTTAGAGACGGGGTGAGAGTCCACCGCACCGACACCGTCTCGAAAGTCATAACCAGCCAGGAGAGAAGNAATGACCAGTTCTAAGAAAGACCCGGTCCTGGTAGTCCTCCAGTTGACCGGAGGCAACGACTACCTGAACACCGTTATCCCTTACTCCAACCCTCTGTACCGGGACAACCGCCCGGCAGTTGGCGTGGCGGAAGGCAGAGAACTCCAACTGGACGATAAAGTGGGCTTCCACCCGGAGATGGCCCCTATCAAGAACCTGTACGATCAGGGTCAAGTGGCCGTCATCCACGGTGTGGGCTACCCGGATTCGCCCAGGTCCCACTTTCGGTCTATGGACATCTGGCACACCTGCGAGCCNGACAAGTTGGGTACCGAGGGTTGGTTGGGACGGGCCACCAAAGACATCGACCCCAATAAAGAAAACGTTCTAACCACCGTCAGCTTCGGCGCGGCCCTGTTCCGCGCCTTGGTCATGCCCGGTGTGCCGGTTGCCTGTGTCGANGATCTGGACTCCTACGGCCTGCTTCCCGGAATCACCGAGCAACAGCAACGCTCCAAGATTCTGGACCGGTTTGCCCGGTTGTACTCCCCAGTGATGGGCTCCAGCAGTGTCATGGACTACTTGGGCCAGACTGGATTGGATACCCTCGAGGGGGCCGACATCCTGAAGGAAGCTCCCAAGATGTATTCCTCCACCGTCGAGTACCCCGACACGTCCATCGGAGCGAAGCTCAGGGGAATCTCCCAGATCCACCAGGCCGGATTCGGGACCCGCATCCTATATTGCGACCATGGCAGCTTCGATAGCCACTCCAACCAGGTTGGAATGCACGACAAACTGTGGAAAGACACTTCCGAAGCCGTTGAGTGCTTCTTCGACGATCTGAAAGAGCATGACGCCGCCGATAACGTGGTAATGCTCATGTTCACCGAGTTTGGCCGCCGGGTCCACGACAACGGTTCCGGTACCGACCACGGCGCCGGCGGAGCGGCTTTCGTCATCGGCGACGCAGTCAAAGGCGGACANTACAGCGAATATCCGTCCCTGGAATCCAACCAGTTGGAGCAGGGCGATGTCGTCCCCAACCACGACTTCCGCAGCATCTACTCGGTCCTCTTGGAAGACTGGATGGGCCTGGACGCCAAACCCATAGTCGAAGGCTCCTTNGAAAAGCTCCCGTTCCTGGGCTAAAGCCAGACACTTGAACAAAAGCCTCTCAAAAGTCCCCCTTTCGTAAAGGGGGANTTAGGGGGATTTCACTCAACAACCAACGGAGGAATTCAGATGCTAACTGAAACGGTCGCAGGCCGTACTTATGACTACAGCCACAGCGTGGGCCGGGGCTCCCAAACCGGCATGGGATTCTCTAATCCCGTGGCGGCAACCATCGGGAAGGACGATGTCCTTTTTGTCGTAAACCGGGGGAGCGAAGGCATCAGCAACGTCGCTTGGAACCGCACCGGGTACGGCGCCCGGGTGAGCCAGATCAAGCTTGGCGCCAACACCGGCGATGAAGAATTCATCGGTGAATTCAGCAAATACGGCAATGGAAATGGCGAATTTATCTGGGGTTCCGGCGTTGCCGCCGACAATCAAGGCAATCTGTTCGTCGTCGACGAGTGGCTCAACCGGGTCACCGTATTCGACCAAGACGGCAACTACCAGCGGGATTGGAGCACGGTGGATAGTGGCGAAACCGGATCCAACGGCGCGTCGGGCATCGCCGTCGACGGTGAAGGCAACCTGTTCGTCACCGACGGCCGTAGCCACACGGTCAAAAGGTTCACTCCCGAAGGAAAACTTCTAGCAAGTTGGGGAACCCACGGCAGCGCCGAGGGCGAGTTGGACTCACCCTGGGGCATCACCGTGGACCACGAGGGCTTCGTATACGTGGCTGACTTCAAGAACCATCGGGTGCAGAAGTTCACCGCTGACGGCAACTTCGTCGCCCAGTTCGGCAGCCACGGTACCCACCGCGGCCAGTTGAACTATCCAAACAGCGTCGCGGTTGACCCTGAGGGCGACGTCTACATCTGCGACTGGAGCGAAAACGGTTGGGAACAAGGCCGGGTACACATATTCGAGAAAGACGGCCGCTTCCTCACCAGCCTCACCGGGGACGCCCAACAGTTGTCCCTGTGGGCACAGATGACCGTTGACGCCAACGCCGACTATGGCAAGCGCCGGCGGGAAGTCGCCAGCACCGAGCCGGAATGGCGGTTCGCTCAACCCACGGCGGTGGTGTACGACGCCAAGAACGGACGCCTGGTCGTAGCCGACACCCAACGCAGCCGGTTCCAGATCTACGACAAACAGGCTACGTATTTGGTTCCCCAGCTAAACCTCTGATCCGAGATTACTGCGGATTCGGGGTTAAAACCGAGTAATATAGAACGTGGTTGGGCAGCTAGCTATCCAGCCACGTTCTTATATTGAGAGCAAGGCCAAATGTTGGATCCCTTGATGGAGGAAGAGTTTCTCCAATTAGCAGCGGAGCGCCCGGATATCCTATGCTCCGAGGCCCCGTTGGAGATACTAGAAGAGTCGGCGTCGGAAGCCGAGCCAACCCGGTATTTAGAGGAGTTTTTCGCCACCGGGTATACCGCTTGGCTGTCCAAAAAGCATGGCCGGAGAGTCCGCCTCCCCCAAGAAATGATTGATCGCGCCATCTTAGTCCTCTGGTTCCGGGCCTCTTTGCTCAATACCAGCCGCATGATGGGCCAACCCAATAGCGACGACGACCGGCCATTTTTCTCGGATGAGGACCTTTACTAGAGAGCCGGATCTCGCCGGCTTCGAGTCCAATCACCCACAACCTCCAGGAGGATTCTACTGTGACCACATCCCAACCCTTCAACTACGAGAGTCTATTCGCCGAGAACGTCCCGGTGACCGCCCGTGCCGCCAACCGGAGGGCGAAGTACGACTTCGCGGTGGCATTTCCCGCCCCCGAAACCCTGCCCCTGGACGAACTGGTTGACTCTTTGCGGGATGCCCTGGCCCGAGAGGGTGACGAACTGGCCTACTATCCCCATCCGGCCGGCATGCCCGCCCTTCGTGAGTTCGTGGCCGACAAACTGGCCCGAGACCGGGACATCCACGTCACCTCCGATGAGATCGTCCTCACTTCCGGCTCCGGTGAAGCCATCGGTATGTTGATCCAGGCGATGACAAACCACGGAGACGTGCTATTAACCGAGGAATTCGTATACCTGGGAACTCTCCGTCAGATGCGACGATATGGTGCCGACGTTGTCGGGATCAAGTGCGACGATCAGGGCATGATTCCCGGCGAACTGGACACGACGATAAACCGTCTACAGGGTGAGGGGAAAACAATAAAATTCCTCTACACCATTCCGGCCTTCCAGAACCCGCTGGGATTTACCATGCCCCTGGAACGGCGGCAACAGATCCTCGACGTCACCCAAAAATATAGCCTACCCATCTTTGAAGACGACTGTTATGTAGACCTGCGGTTCGAAGGNGAAGAGGTAACCTCTATCCATGCCCTGGCCGGTGGAGACGGGGTTCTGTATACCGGGTCCTTTTCCAAGATCGTCGCTCCGGGTATGCGCATGGGATACCTGGTGGCGCCGGAACAGGTGATGCAGCGGGCGATGAGCTTTAAATCGCCCAGCGGGGTCAATCAGTTCGCGGCCCTGGCGATCGAGGAATACCTGAAGCGGGAGATGTACTCCCACATCGGGAATCAGAACGAAACGTTGCGGATAAAACGAGACGCTATGTTGGCCGCCCTGGGCGAGAACTTCGGCGACTCGGCCAAGTGGAGTGTGCCGGAGGGCGGGCTTTACATCTGGCTGGAGATGCCGGAAGGCGTCGACTTGGCCGCTATCCAGGAGCAAGCATTCGNCGAGGGAGTAGGCTACTACAACGGGACCCAATTCTCTCCGGAGGGCCGAGGCGCCAACCAAGCCCGCCTATGCTTCGGCCACCCAACTCCCGAGACTATTTCAGAAGGCATTGCCGAACTGGCCCGCATCTTTACCAAGCATGGTGTGATGGGCGGTTAGCGGCAAAAANCCTCAAGCCCGAAAAGCCCTGTTCAAAAAGGCAGAGGCCCCGATTANATCGAGGCCTCTGCCTTTTTGACGCTAATACTCTGTTTTCCCGGTGGTTTGACAAGCTCACCACGAACGGCGGGNGTTCTCCTTTCGGTTCGTCCTGAGCTTGTCGAAGGACCCGCGCCTGGACACCTCGAATCACGGACCCTACGGCGTCAGGTCCATCGCCTCGACCACTCTGGTGAAGGGTATGTTGGCCGCCTGGTTTACTTCCTCAACCAACTGCTGGCCCGACGCCTCGAACAGGCACATAACTTTGGAGTCACCAGGAACATAGGTGCTCCGGATGTAGCGCACCTGCTTGCCTTTNCTGGTAAATTCCTGACTGGTTTCGATGGCGGCCTTTTGGGCGCCGCCCNACTGCTCCAGGGTGATTCCAGGAAGGTCCCGCTCAACCATATAAACAGCCATGATGTGATCCTCCATCTCCAAATTCGGTATGGCTACATTTAACCGTTGTTCGGCCTGCCGCTCATCGGTATATCTGCCCAATTTTTGCCAACCAACTTCCCATACCTATCGTACGGCGCTTCATACAGGGATCAGAGAAATATCGATTGGGATAGGCAAATGTTCCCATCTGAACTTTTCCACCATGGGAAAGGCGATCGGTGAAGCTAGGAGCTTGNCCGGACGATGGGGGTCACAATCGTATACGGTCGGCGTAGGCCGCCGCCTCGGTACGGTTGGAAGAGTCCGTTTTGCTCAGGATGCTGGTCACGTGGTGAGCGACGGTACGGACANTGATGAACAGTTCGTCGGCGATCTCCTGGTTGCTCCGGCCGGCCGCTATCAGCCGGAGCACNTCCATTTCACGCTGACTAAGGCCGGCTAATCTGGCGGGATCCGAACTATCAGATTCCAACTGCTGTTTCATCGCGGCTACCCATTCGGGCGGGGCCAACTCGTAGGCCATCCGGAACTGCTCTTCAGCCTCGGATTCAGCCCCCCGCGCTTTCAGCAAAAGACCGTAGTTGTAATGAGTCTCGGGACCGTCGGGCCGCAGCCGCAGCGCTTCAGCATAATGATTCGCCGCCCCTTCCAGGTCACTCCGGGAATGCAAAAGTATCGCCAGATTAGTGTGCGCTTCAGNGTAATCGGGCCTAAGCCGCAAAGCCTCCATGTAATGAGGCTCGGCGCTCGCCTGGTCTCCCTGATTTTCTTGCAGAATCGCAAAATTGTAATGTGCTTCCGGGTAATCCGGGCGGATACGTAGCGCCTCCAGGTAATGCGCGTGAGCATCNCCGGGTCTCTCGGTGTCCTCCAGCAACATGGCGTAGTTGTTATGAACCTCGGCGTATTCAGGCCGCAGGCGCAATGCTTCCGAGTAATGTGATTCGACCTCGACTAATTGTCCGCTGGCCCTGAGCAGGTTGGCGTAGCTATAGTGCGCGTCCACGTATTCAGCCCGAAAGTTGAGAGCTTGACGGTAATGGTCCGCGGCGCCTTNGTGGCTTCCTCTGGATTGGAGCAACCCGGCGTAGTTGTAATGAGCCTCGGGATATTCTGGACGTAGCCGTAACGCTTCTCGGTAATGCTGGGCGGCGGCGGCTTCGTCCCCTTGCGCTTTACGGAGGATCGCCATATTGTTGTGGGCTTCCGGGTAGTCCGTCCTCAGCCGCAGCGCCTCTTGGTAGCAGCGAGCCTCTTCTTCGCTGTTCTCCCGCTCAGTACCTATCAAGCTGAGTGCTCTAAGCAGCCAAGTCTCGGCAGTTGGGGCCCGCTTCAATCCCGATTCCGACACCGCCTCATTGAAGCCCGTCACCCGGTATAGCGTCCGATGGGGCAAGAGGTCGCCTNGCAGCGTCCGGCTTCCCATCTATTCAAAGTCGTAAAGAGGCAGGTCCACCACATCCAAGACATTGCCCGTTGTATAAACTTCGTCCAAACCGGCGGCTTCGGCCACGGGCCTGGCCAAATCTACTCCCCGGCCTACCCATCCCTCTCCTGTCTGCAACTGGATGCNTTCACCGAAACAACATCCCACACGGATAGGCATATGGGGAGTCTCGGACAAGGCTGGAGATGTCTGGTTGTGGCGCCGCCAGGCTTCAATGAGTCTAAGAGCATACTGAAGGGCGGCGTCAGGACTCTCGAACAAGAACATATGGCCTTCCGAAGCGAAGGCACTGTGAAGGCTGCCGTACTGGCCCGCCATCGACTCGGCCAGGTATTTGTACTCGCCCAACAATACGGCNATCCGGTCCCTGGGCAACCTGGCGGCTTCTAGTGGAGACCGGTCGAGCCGGGTTGAGATAACCGCGAAGTATGGACCCATATAAGCCCCTCAGGACTGGGCGTGGATGATGCGGCTCCAGCAAGGCCGCCCGGGGCTAACTAAGTTCCTCCGCCGAAACGTGAAGGCCTTCGGTGATCGCTATGTAAGGAAGTCCCGCCTCATCATTCGCCCGTTGAACCACATCCGGCGACATCGCCTCGAACAAACAATAGCACTTGTCTTCGCCGGGAACAAAAAAGGACCTCAGGTACCTGACGGGCGTGCCTTCGCTTGTCATCTTTCCGGTAGTCGTTTTGGCCAAGGAAGCCGCGGCCGCCAGTTTTTCTTTGTCAAAGCCGGGCAAGTGCCGCTCAACGATATAGTTAGGCATGTTACCCTCCGTCAGGTCAGGCGATGTTTACCAAGCAGAGCAAGAAGATTATACAATGTCTTACCGCCTTGGCATCAACCTGATACCGGGGGTGGATAATTGGAGTCGGGGCTAACAACCCGGCTTATTCACAATCTGTTGGTCCACCTTACGGGTCAGGAATTTGCCTCCGCCCAGGGTGGCTTTGAGTTCGCCGTCCTCCACTGCCACGGCGCCTCTCAGGATGGTCATCACCGGCCAGCCTTCGATATCAAAACCGTCCCAGATGCTGTAGTCGGTGATGTGGAAGTCGGCGCCGGTCAGGCGCTTCTTGATGCTGGGGTCAATCAGGACTATGTCGGCGTCGCTGCCCGGTGCGATCACTCCTTTTTGGGGATACAGACCCATGATCTTGGCGGCGTTGGCCGAGGTCACGTCCACGAACCGCTGCAAGGACATGCCCCGCTTAGAAACACCCTCGCTGTAGGTAATGCCGACCCGGGTCTCGGCGCCGTTATGCCCTCCGGTAACATCGGAAATTGTTCGGCCTTCGATCTTAACGTCCCAGGAGGTGCAATATTCGTCGGTCGCCATGGTGTGCAGGCCGCCGTTGACGATGCCGCTCCACAGCATCTGCCGGTCTTCTTCGGACTTCAATGAGGGATAGGTGTGGTACTTCATGCCATTCTCTTCCCGGTAATTATCCGAGCTGAAGCAGCAGTAGTTGTGCAGCGTTTCGCCGTAGACCGGCATGCCCTTGGCCCGCGCCTCGGCTATCGCGTCTACCCCTTGCTTGGCGGAGACGTGGACGAAATATACCGGTGAGCCGGTCCACTCGGCCACCCGCAGCACGCGCCGGAAAGAGACGTCCTCGGACTCGTTGCTGTGGACCAGCGGCATGTTCCACCACTCGGTGCGCTCTTCATCGGTCAGCTTGCGGTACATGTGCTGGACCATGTCATCGTCTTCCGAATGGACCAACAGCATGGCGCCTAGCCGCTGAATCTGCTCCATCAGGTCATGCAGATGGCCCGTGCCGACCATTCGGGGCTCCCCAGACATGGCAGGCGGACGGATGTTGGTTGTGAAAATCTTGACGCTGGCAAAACCGTCTTGCACATGCTCGCCTAGCTGACCCAAGATGTTATCGGGGATGGCACCCAGCATCATCAGATGGTGGGCGTAGTCCGCGTAGGAGTTGCCTCGCCAAACCGACGTGCGTTCCTGAATCGCTTGGTTGAGGTCGATGCCGGGCCACTGGATAGCGAAGTCCATCAACGTGGTGGTGCCGCCGAACAAGGCCGCCCGGCTTACTTGATCCGGTGGGGCAGTGGTCAGATCGCCATGTCCCATGATTGGGGCGGCGATGTGGGCATGGGGTTCGATGCCTCCTGGAATCACGACTTTCCCGCCGGCATCGATGGTCCTACCCACATCATCGGTGATCGTGCCGGGAGCGGCCACTGCTACGATTTTTTCCCCTTGGATCGCGATGTCCCAATCGCCGACACCCCACGGCGTAACAACTTGGCCGCCACGGATCATTAGGTCTAGCATCAACAGGCCTCCTTATGTCACGTTTGTTGTTCTTTCCAATGCAAGCTGCATACGGCCAACCTCAACCTCTTGCCAGCCCTTGGAGCGACGGTCAATTCAGGCAGAAGAACGCGCCTCTTGGGGCAGGGCTTCTTCCCAGTCGGGGAGCAGGTGGTGAGACGTACTGGGCAACAGATAAATCCCGGCGATCCCGATGGCACTCAGAGTGAAAGATGCCAGGATCGTCACGTTAAAGTCCCCCGTTAGATTCCTCAAAACCCCGCCGATGACGGCTCCAGCCGCCATGCCGATTCCCGCCCCCATCATCTGCCAACCGTAAGTGGTCCCCATGGGCGCGCTACCGTAATACTGGCGGTTGATGATTGGGAAAGCGCTCATCTCCCCACCCAATCCGATGCCGAATAATACGGCGAACAAATAGAACATCCAAGCGTCATGGGCGAAAAAGAGGAGGATAAGAGGGATGCACTGCATGAAAAAGCATACGGCCATGACGCCCTTGCTACCGAACCGGTCGGCGGCAATGGGAACACCGAACCTGGTAAGGGTGCTGAGCACGGACATGACCACGAAGACACCGGCCGCAGATCCTTTGGACAGTCCCCGCTCCTCTGCTATCGCGACGAGGAACAACATCAGGATGGCATGGCCGGCGCATCCCCAAAAATGGATCCCGATCAGGTTCCAGAACGCGCTGGTTTGCCTGGCCTGAGTCAGAAATACAGCGGTCCTAACCTGAGCGGTTTCTCCATGCTGCACCCACCGGATCGGCTCGTTCCCGCTAGCGCCATAGGGCCTCAGGCCGATCTGTCCCGGCTCGTCATAGAAAAACCGGACTAAGATAACTAGAGCCAATCCTCCAGCGATACCGGTGACCCAAAAAGCCGCGCGAAGTCCAGCATCCTGACCCTCGGCTTGAATTCCGGTGACCCATTTGCTGATCATCAGACCCGACTCGGAATTCCCGAACCAACTGATGATGAGCAACACCAATGGAACAAGCACTAAAGGGCCCATTCCTTGAGACGCCTGTAGAATCCCCATTCCCAGTCCCAGATTCCGCTGAAACCACATGGTTACAGCCGCCGTCAAAGGAACCTGGAAAATCGCCAAAGCGAAGCTGAGAAAGACGCCGTAGTAAACGTAGAATTGCCAAATCTCCGTCATACGGCTGGTCAACACCATTGAGACAGTAAACACCAAAGCGCCTAGCAACATGGTCCGGCGAACGCCATATCGGTCACCCAACCAGCCTGCCGCCGGACCAAATATGCCGGAGAACGCCCATTGAAGCGCCAAGCCGAAACCAATCATGCCGTGGCTCCAGCCAAAGGTTTCAACAATCCGAGGGACAATGACCGCAAAGGAAGTCCGCACTGCGGAGGCGCTAAGGCGCATCGCCGCAGCGACGACAACGATGGCCCAGGCGTAATGTATGCCTACATTTCCCACGGCCAACCGGTTCGGGTGGAGATCAATCTTAAGCAAACGCAGTCAGAGTCCCGCCTATATACAAATCAACAACAATGCTGGACTCAGGATGATACTATGTCAATAGTTTTATTTCAGATTTGACCCTGGGAATCCATTGACAATCAATGCGATTTATGCTTGACAATACACTAGCTAAGAGTATAATTGAAGGTTACCAAAGTATGCCTCAACCACCGATTTTCGTAATTTCCCCAAACGACCTCGGCGATTTTGCACCTTTTTTTGCCCCGATTCTGGCCGCCTGGCCCACCGGTTCCAGTCATTCGTAAGGAGAACTAGAATGGTAGTTTCTGCTACGCAGAACGGTAATGCGTTGTCGCCTCGTGAAGTCAGGACCTACGCCCGAATCCCTCAAGTCTTGGATGTGCCCAATCTGATCCAAAGTCAGCTTCAATCATACGACTGGTTCAGGACCGATGCTTTGCGGGAAGTCTACGAAGAGATCTCCCCCATCGCTGACTACACCAGCAAAAAGTACGAACTTCATTTTGCCGAGCATTATTTCCGAACTCCCAAGTACTCACCCCAGGAGTGCAAAGAGCGGGAAATCACTTTTTCCCAGCCCCTTTACGTAAAGACCCGTCTCGTGATGAAGGAAACGGGGGAGATTAAAGAGCAGGAGATCTTCATGGGGGACATCCCCATGATGACGCCCAACGGCACCTTCATCATCAACGGCGCCGAACGTGTGGTCGTCAGCCAGTTAGTACGGTCTCCGGGGATCTATTTCGTATACGAACGAAACGCCGCTAGCAACAGAAATCTGTGCTACGCCAAGCTGATTCCTTCCCGAGGCGCTTGGCTGGAGTTTGAAACTAGCGCCAAGGATGTATTGTCGGTCAAAGTTGACCGCAAACGCAAAGTTTCAGCCACCACCTTCCTGCGCGCCCTGGGCATCGCTTCCGACGACACCATCTTAGAGATGTTCGCCGACGTGGACACCGACGAAAATCACCGGTACATCCAGTCCACTCTAGACCGGGACCCGGTGATCGAAACGAAGGAACTTTCCTACAAAGACGATGACCTGCGCGCTCTGTGGGATTGGCTGCACCCGGACGACGAGTACGACNTTGACCAAGCCAAGCGGATAGCCAATGCCCAGATCGAGTTTTACCGCCGGTTGCGGCCTGGCGAGCCTCCTAGCTTGGAAAACTCCCGTAATCTGATACGCAACCTATTCTTCGTCGCCCGCCGCTACGACCTCGGCCGGGTAGGGCGATACAAGCTTAACCGGCGGTTGAGCCAGACGGACAACTCGGAACTGATGACTCTGACCGTGGATGACGTGGTGTCGGTCATCCGGCACATAATCCGGATCAATCAAGGTGACGGAAAACCCGACGACATCGACCATTTGGGCAACCGCCGCGTCCGTGCCGTGGGCGAGTTGGTGCAAAACCAGGTGCGGGTGGGCCTGCTGCGAATGGAGCGGATGGTCAAAGAGAAAATGACTCTGGTGGACCCGGAAGCGGCAGCCCCCCAGGGCTTAGTGAACATCCGCCCGGTGGTGGCCGCTGTTAGAGAGTTCTTTGGCGGCTCCCAGTTGTCCCAGTTCATGGACCAGACCAACCCGCTGGCTGAATTGACTCACAAGCGGCGCTTGTCAGCCTTGGGGCCGGGAGGATTGTCCAGAGAAAGAGCCGGGTTCGACGTGAGGGACGTCCACTTTTCCCACTACGGTAGGATCTGCCCCATTGAAACCCCGGAAGGTCCCAATATAGGCCTGCTCAGCTCCCTGGCATCATATGCCCGGATCAACCCCTATGGTTTCATAGAATCTCCCTATCGCCGGGTGTATAAGACCCTGCCCAGCGACTCGCCCGACCTGAAGGGGCGCACGGTCACTGAAACGGTGTTGGACACGGACGGCAAAGCGATCGTGAACAAGGGGCGGGCCATCGGGGCAAATAGGATCGCCGCCTTGAACCAACTACCCAAAGGGACAATCATAAACGTACGTCCCTTCGTCGGCGCCATCGAAGAGGACATTCTATATCTGTCGGCCGATCAGGAGGAAAGGTACCGGGTAGCCCAGGCGAACTCAGCCCTGGACGATCTGAATCAGTTTGCCGACGACCGGGTCGAGCTCCGGGTGGGTGAGGAATACATGCAGGACTCCCCCAACTCGGTGGATCTGATGGACGTATCCCCCATGCAGATCATGAGCGTGTCGGCGGCCCTGATACCCTTCTTGGAACACGACGACGCCAACCGTGCGCTGATGGGTTCCAACATGCAACGGCAGGCCGTGCCCCTGCTCCGTCCCCAAGCGCCACTCATCGGAACTGGCATTGAAGGCCGGGTAGCCNGGGACAGCGGCCAAGTGGTCTTGTCCTCGGTTGCGGGTGTGGTTTCTTCCGTTACAGGGAGGGAAATCATCGTAACCGACGTCGAAGGAACTGAGCACAACCACCAGCTTATCAAGTTTGCCCGCACCAATCAGGGCACCTGTTTCGACCAGCGCCCCACAGTCGCTCGGGGTGACATAGTGGATGAGGGCGGCGTGCTGGCCGACAGTTCTTCAACCGAGAACGGTGATTTGGCCTTGGGCCAAAACGTTTTGGTGGCCTTTATGTCCTGGGAGGGTTACAACTACGAAGACGCTATCATCCTCAGTGAGCGGCTGGTAAAGGACGATTACTTCACTTCCACTCACATCGAAAAACACGAGATGGAAGCCCGGGAAACCAAGTTGGGTCCCGAGGAGATCACCCGGGACATCCCCAACGTGGGGGAAATCAGCCTGCGGGACCTGGACGAACGGGGCATTATCCGCATCGGCGCGGACGTTGGACCGGGAGACATCCTGGTTGGCAAGGTTACGCCTAAAGGCGAAACCGAGTTAACGGCCGAAGAGAAGCTGCTGCGGGCCATATTCGGAGAAAAATCCCGCGACGTGAAAGACACTTCTCTGCGGGTTCCCCACGGGGAACGAGGTAAAGTAATCGAAGTCAAGGTCCTGAACCGGGGCAACCGGGATGACCTACCGCCCGGCGTCAACGAAGCGGTGAGAGTCTGGATAGCCCAGACACGGAAGATTTCCGTGGGCGACAAGATGGCCGGACGCCACGGCAACAAAGGTGTGGTAGCCCGCATACTGCCGGAAGAGGACATGCCTTACATGGCCGACGGGACCCCGGTGGACATCATTCTGAACCCCATAGGCGTACCTTCCCGGATGAACCTGGGTCAGGTGCTGGAAACCCACTTGGGATGGGCAGCCAAGGTGCTCAATTTCAGAGCTAATACACCGGTGTTCGACGGCGCCCGAGACGAATCAATAGAAGATGCCCTGGCCCGGGCCTGGTTCGCTCAACGGGCCCATGCCATCAGCATGGGGCCATCGGACGGGTCACCCGATATTGACCAAGCGAAGCTGGATGCCTGGCTGTCGGAGCAAGGCTACGATAGCCAGCGGATATTCGACCCGGAGATCCGGGGAGAAGCTCAGGAAGCGTGCCTTCGCCTTTGGCTTAAAGAAGAAGCCGGCGAAGACCCTACCGGCCAATCATTGGAGGAAATGCGCAACACCGCATTGCGGGTTCATCGGGAACAGCGCATCGCTCCTCCCACCTTTGGCAAGTTCGAGTTGTTCGACGGGCGTTCCGGCGAATCATTCGACCAACTNGTCACGGTAGGGACGATCTACATCTTAAAGCTCATCCACTTAGTGGAAGACAAGATNCACGCTCGGTCCACCGGTCCCTACTCCATGATTACCCAACAGCCGCTGGGTGGAAAAGCTCAATTCGGCGGCCAGCGGTTCGGTGAAATGGAGGTCTGGGCGCTGGAAGCCTACAGCGCGGCCTACAATTTGCAAGAGGTACTGACGGTTAAATCCGACGACGTGGCCGGCCGCGTTAAGACTTACGAAGCCATCGTTAAAGGAGAACCCATTGGCCAACCCGGAGTGCCGGAGTCCTTCAACGTTCTGTTGAAGGAACTTCAGAGTCTTGGCCTGGCGGTCGAATTGTTGAACGAGGACGTTCGGCCACCGTTGACCCAAGGAATATCCGACGACACGGAGCTTTATCAGCCGCTGGAGGCAGATTAATGGTCAGAATGGCGGACAGGACAGAAACCCGTGGCACCAACTTCAACGCNATCAGAATATCAATAGCTTCCCCGGAACAAATCATGAACTGGTCACATGGCGAGGTGACCAAGCCTGAAACCATTAACTACCGTACGTTGCGGCCGGAAAAAGACGGACTTTTTTGCGAGCGGCTTTTCGGCCCCACCAAGGATTGGGAGTGCTTCTGCGGGAAGTACAAGCGGATCCGGTACCGGGGCGTCGTCTGCGACCGTTGCGGAGTTGAAGTCACCCGGTCCAAGGTCCGGCGCGAGCGCATGGGCCATATCCGGCTGGCGGCGCCAGTAGCCCATATCTGGTTCAGTAAAACCACTCCCAGCCGNTTGGGCCTTCTACTGGACCTCTCTCCCCGCAATCTGGAACGGGTTCTCTACTTCGCCCAACACATCGTGGTCTCAGTGGACGAAGACGCCCGGCAGGAAACCATTGAAGAAGAGCGAGCCAGGTACGAACTAGAAGTGGAGAAACGCCGGAATTCGTCTGAGGCGGAATTGGAGATTCTCCGACAGAAAATCGCAGATCTGGCCGAGGCGGAAGACAGTCCTGAAATAGAAGTAGAGCGGNTCACCGCCCAGGTGGAACTTGACGCCGTTAAGGACCGCCTGGCCACCGAAGAGGGACAACTAGAGCAACAACTTCAAGCCAGCATCGACGAACTGGACGATCTGCGGGTTCACAAGCTAATTGCCGAGTCCCGTTATCGGGAATTGAAGGACCACTACGGCAACGTTTTCCAAGCTGGCATGGGCGCCGAAGCCATTTTGGAGATTCTTCGGGCCATCGACCTGGAGGCTCTCCGAGATTTCTTGATAAACGAGATGCAGTCTACCTCCGGCCAACGGCGCAAAAAGGCCATCAAACGGCTGCGGGTCATTGAGTCCTTCCGCCGCAGCGGCAACCGGGTTGAGGATATGATTCTTTCCATCCTCCCGGTGCTGCCGCCCGAGCTGCGCCCCATGGTTCAACTGGACGGTGGCCGGTTCGCCACCAGCGACCTGAACGATCTTTACCGCCGTGTCATCAACCGGAACAACCGGTTGAAGCGGCTNATGGACCTTGGTGCTCCGGAAATTATCATCCGCAACGAGAAGCGGATGCTGCAAGAGGCAGTTGACGCCCTGATCGACAACGGGCGCCGCGGGCGTCCCATCCAGGGCAGTCATAACCACAAGCTCAAGTCTTTGTCCGACCTGCTACGAGGCAAGCAAGGCCGCTTCCGCCAAAACCTGCTGGGCAAGCGGGTCGATTACAGCGGCCGGTCGGTAATCGTGGTGGGCCCCGAACTGAAGATGCACGAGTGCGGCCTGCCCAAACGAATGGCCCTGGAGCTGTTCAAACCCTTTGTGATGCACCGGTTGGCGGTCTTGGGCATTGCCCCTAACATAAAGAACGCCAAGCGCATGGTGGAGCGAAACCGGGCGGAAGTGTGGGACATCCTGGAAGACGTGATCAAAGACAGGCCGGTCCTGCTTAATCGCGCCCCCACTTTGCACCGGTTGGGTATCCAAGCTTTCATGCCGGTGCTGATTGAAGGAAACGCGATTCAGATCCATCCACTGGTCTGCTCCGCGTTCAATGCCGACTTCGACGGCGACCAGATGGCGGTGCACGTTCCGCTGTCCCGGATGGCGGTGCTTGAAGCCAAAGAGGCTATGCTCAGCACCCATAATATGCTCTCGCCCGCCTCGGGTGACCCGCTGGTAGCTCCGACGCTGGACATGGTGATGGGCTGCTATTACCTGACGGAAGAACGCGANGGGGCTGAAGGCGAAGGCACGAAGTTCTTCGATTTCGACGAGGCCCGGATCGCTCATGCCTCCGAGTTGATTCATCTTCAGGCCCGTATCCTGGTACGGGACGTAGCGGCTTCGGAACACGACGAGTGGTTGGAGACAACCCTGGGCAGGTTGATATTTAATGAAATCCTGCCGCCTATTCTAGGGTACCGGAACATACTTATGGACCGGGGCGCCCTAAAGGAACTGACGGCCGACCTGTATCGGACCTTGACCAACGACGAGACCTCCGAGGTACTGGACAATATCAAGGACCTGGGTTTCCACTATGCCACCGTCTCGGGTATAACCATAGCCATCAACGACATCCANGTTTCGGACAAAAAGCCTGAGATTCTAAGACAAGCCGCTCAAATGGTCAGCGGCTACGAAGATCAGTTCCTGTCCGGCCTCATCTCAGAAGAAGAGCGCTACGCCAAAACGGTGGAGGCCTGGACCTGGGCTTCCGACCAAACCACCGTATTGGTTGAAGAAGATCTCCCCAACTACGGCGGCATCGCGGTCATGGCACGTTCCGGCGCCAAAGGTAACATCTCTCAGATAAAACAGATGGCTGGGATGCGGGGACTGATGAGCAACCCCAAGGGACGAATCATCGACCTGCCCATCACCTCCAGTTTCCGGGAAGGTCTGACCGCTCTCGAGTACTTCATCTCCACCCACGGAGCAAGGAAGGGTCTTGCCGATACCGCTCTCAGGACCGCCGACAGCGGTTATCTAACGCGGCGGTTGATCGACATAGCCCAAGAAGTCATCATCCTGGAAGCTGACTGCGGCACCATCGATTCCTACACCATGTGGGGCCGGTCCGACGACNCCCTGCACTCTTCGTTACAGCAAGGCATTTTAGGTAGGATGGCCGNGGCCCCNGTAGTCCATCCGGAAACCGGAGAGATTCTGGTTGACCGCAACCAGTTGATCGACGAATACATAGCTCAACAGATCATCGACGCGGGCATCGACGAAGTGTCGGTCCGGTCAGCCTTGACCTGCGAATCTCATCGTGGCCTTTGCATGATGTGTTACGGNCGCCTACCGGCTACCGGNATGATCGTCGAGGAAGGCCAGGCGGTCGGCATCATCGCGGCCCAGAGCATCGGCGAGCCAGGCACCCAACTTACGATGCGCACCTTCCATACCGGCGGAGTTGCCGGTCTGGACATCACCAGCGGCCTGCCCCGGGTCGAAGAGTTGTTCGAAGCCCGTGTCCCCAAGGGCGCCGCGATTCTAGCAGACATCGACGGCACCGTATCCATCGAGGTTGAGGACGAAGGCCGCAGACTTCGATTGGTTAGCCGGGACGAGTTTCGGGAGGACTACGCTCTGCCAGAAAATGCCGATCTTCACGTGGAAGACGGAGAATATGTAGAGCCGGGTGAGATTCTGGCCAGCACCATCGCCGCCCTAACGGGTGAAGACGGCGCGGAAGAAGCAGACCCCCCAATCGNGGAACAAGTCGTAGCCAACATAGGTGGCCGGGTTGANCTTAGCCCGGGTCTGGTTTCCATCGTCTGGGAGGACGTTGAAGAAAGGGAGCACGTGATCCCCATCTCTGCCCGAATACTGGTCAAGGACGACGACGAGGTCAAGGCCGGAGACGCTCTTATCAGCGGTCCGCTGAACCCCCACGACATTCTGCATATCCGTGGTAAAGACGAATTGCAACGGTATCTGGTGGATGAGGTCCAACAGGTATACAAATCCCAAGGCGTGAGCATTCACGACAAGCATATCGAGATCATCCTGAGACAGATGCTTCGCCGGGTCCAAGTCGAGTCCACCGGTGACACCGACTATATCCCAGGCCAGATGGTCGATAAATTCGAATTCCAGGAGAAAAATGCCAAGGTCTTGGCCGAAGGTGGAGAACCCGCCACGGCCAAATCCATGTTGCTTGGCATTACCCGAGCCTCCCTGCTGACCGACAGCTTTCTCTCTGCGGCCTCTTTCCAAGAGACCACCAGGGTGCTGACCCAAGCAGCGGTAAGCGGAGCCCAAGACTGGCTCCAAGGCTTAAAGGAAAACGTTATCATCGGACGGCTGATCCCCGCCCGGGTGACCATTCCCGGCATGGACAAATTGCTGGAGCCGGAACCCGTTCCGGAACTGGCAGGTGTGGCTTCCGGCGGCTGGCTAGGCATGGGCCCAGCCCAGGAAACCAGCGAGTTTCCGGGGTTGTCGACGGAGGTGAACAACGAAGAGGCCGAGCTGTTGGCCGGTGTGGCCAGTTTCTTCGGCGCACCGTCCAGCGATGATGACAATGAAGAAACCCCGGAACCAAAGGAGTCTGATCTCAGCTCCGGCGACGTGGAGACGCCCGAGTCGGATGGCGGGCAACAGGGGTAAATAAGCCCCAGAAATGGTAGCGCGTCCTGCCATCAGATCGGGATTTATGAGAATAATAGAGGGGGGTAACGTGGGTTTATCCGTGGACCTGGCGCCCAATAACCCCCATCATCTCAAGTTAGCCAATCCGGTAATGATCGCATCCGGTACCTTCGGCTACGACGGGTACGGCCGGGGTATCACGCCGGACATGGACCTGGGCCTACTGGGGGCCGTCATCCCCAAAACCGTCACGCGCCAGCCTCGGGAGGGGAATCCCGAGCCCCGNTGGNATCCGGCGTCTTATCGTGAGGCCCTGGCCGACGGCGAGTGCATCTTCCTGAACTCAATAGGCCTGACCAACCCCGGGATTGAGGCGGCCCTCACCACCTTGGCTCCCGAGTGGTCCCGGCAAGACGCCACCATGATTCTCAGCCTATCGGCGGAAAGCGTTTCCGAGTTCGGCGAGATGACGGCAATGACCCAAGGCGTTTCCGGATTTCAGGCTCTAGAACTCAACCTAAGCTGTCCCAACATCGAAAACGGCGCCCTTTTCAGCCATAGCGCCGCCCTTACCGCCGACGCGGTGGCCGCGGTTAGGGCTAACACCGGCTTGCCGGTGCTGGCCAAGCTCGCGCCCAATGTTCCCGACGTGTCCGAGATNGCGCTGGCGGCTGTCGGCGCCGGAGCCGACGCCCTCACCATCTCCAACACCCTTCCAGCAATGCAGATCGATATCGAATCCCGGCAGCCGGTACTGGGATCAGTTACCGGCGGCTTATCCGGTCATGGCCTGCGCCCAGTCGCCCTGGCATTAGTGTATCGCGCGGCTCAAGTGGTGGACGTCCCAATCATAGGCGTGGGGGGCATTTTCAACGCCGGCC
Organism: Chloroflexota bacterium; assembly: GCA_002710215.1. Taxonomy (GTDB): domain Bacteria; phylum Chloroflexota; class Dehalococcoidia; order Lucifugimonadales; family UBA3495; genus UBA11650. The sequence continues at coordinate 51,452 of PAJQ01000056.1, forward strand.
ACGCATTGGAGTATTTCTTGGCGGGCGCCACTGCAGTCCAGATCGGCAGCGCCAATCTGGCCGACCTGTGGTCACCTTTCCGAATCTTAGACGAATTAAAGGTTTACCTTGGAGAAGCCGGCGTTTCCGACATCGGCGAACTGGTGGGCGCCGTGCAAACTTGACCGGTAAACCAGGCTCAACTCCTTGTGACGTTACCGGCCGAATTCTTCAGCTTGACCGCTCCCATTGCAATCCCAATATCATCCCATGGCATGCCGGTTAAGCCCGGCCAAAGCCCGGCGTGTGCAAGTTAGCTCAGCATTCGCTAAAATATAATGACCAAGGCCTAAATCTATCGAATGAAATACCAATGTACCCGCGAGCTCTCGGCGAGACTAACCGGAGTCGCGGGGTAACATCCAGGGGGTCGTAGCTCCATGGTTTCCGTACTAAGCAAGTTTATCGGCGACGGCAATGACAAGGCCGTCAAGAAATTCCGGCCCATCGCCGGCAAAGTCAACGGGCTGGAAGAATCGGTCCAAAAACTGAGCGATAGCCAGTTAAGAGACAAGACTGAAGAGTTCAAGACTCGATTATCGGGCCGGGAAACTCTGGATGATTTGCTTCCCGAAGCCTTTGCGGTAGTGCGGGAGGCGGCGCGGCGAAATCTGGGGCAACGGCACTACGATGTCCAACTGATCGGCGGCATGGTGCTCCATCGGGGCCAGATCGCCGAGATGAAAACCGGAGAGGGAAAAACTCTGGTGTCAACTCTTGCCGCCTACCTAAACGCTCTGACCGGCCTTGGCGTCCATGTGGTGACTGTAAACGACTACCTAGCCCGCCGTGACCCCGTTTGGATGGGACCGGTCTTCCATGCTCTGGGAATGTCGGTAGCCAGTCTCCAGCACGACGCCGCCTATCTCTTCGACCCCGAAATGGACGAATCCCCTTCGCCGGCCAACCGGGGAGCACAGGAGTCATTCAAGTTCTTGCGTCCCATAACCCGGGGCGCGGCCTATGGCGCCGACATCACCTACGGCACCAACAACGAGTTCGGCTTCGATTACCTGCGGGACAACATGGCCTTGGAGGCTGCCCAACGGGTACAGAGGGAATTGAACTTCGCGATCGTGGACGAAGTGGACAATATCCTCATCGACGAAGCCCGAACCCCCCTCATCATCAGCGGCCCGGCGGAAGAGCCGGTACAACACTACTACACCTTTGCCAAACTAGCGCCCCGCCTCCAAATTGAAGAAGACTACACCATCGACGACCGGACCAAAGCCATCTCCTTAAGCCAGGAAGGGATAGGCAAAATGGAGCGGTGGAGCAAGGTAGGGAATCTATACGATCCTGAGAACTTCCACCTGGTCCACTACATCGAAAACGCCTTGACGGCCAACATCACCAAGCTGCGCGACAAAGATTACGTGGTGAGGGAGGGAGAGGTTGTCATCGTCGACGAGTTCACGGGCCGGCTTCAGCCTGGCCGGCGCTGGTCCGACGGTCTCCACCAAGCGGTGGAAGCCAAGGAAGGACTGAAGATCCAGCGGGAAAGCATTACCTACGCCACGATAACGCTACAAAACTACTTCCGGATGTACAAGAAGCTCTCGGGAATGACCGGTACCGCCTTCACTGAGGCGGACGAATTCATGAAGATCTACCGATTAGACGTCGCCGTGATTCCTACCAATCTTCCCATGGCCCGGGATGAAGGGGCGGACCTGGTTTTTCAGAACGAAGAAGCCAAATGGAAAAGCGTGGCCGATTCGATAACGGAGTTACATGAACGGGGGCAACCGGTTCTGATTGGCACCACATCAATTGAAGCGTCAGAACAACTCAGCGAGCGCCTGAAGCGCCGGGGAGTCTCCCACCAGATCCTAAACGCCAAGATCCATGAACAGGAGGCGGGCATAGTGGCCCAAGCCGGACGCTTGGGCGCGGTAACCGTGTCCACCAATATGGCCGGAAGGGGCACCGATATAATCCTCGGCGGCGGCGACGTCGACCGGGCCGATTGGCAAGAAGAGCACGATAAAGTCGTCGTCCTGGGCGGGCTCCACGTGCTTGGCACTGAACACCACGACGCCCGGCGCATCGACAACCAACTTCGGGGCCGGGCCGGACGTCAGGGTGACCCGGGCAGTTCCCAGTTCTACGTATCCTTGGAAGACGAACTCATGCAGCGCTTCGGGGGAGAGCGCATCAAGACCGTGATGTCTTGGACCGGGCTGGATGAAGACGTTCCCATCGAAAACCGCCTGGTCACCAAGTCCATCGGTGGCGCCCAGGTGAAAGTCGAAGGCTATCACTTCGACATGCGCAAGCACCTCTTGGATTACGATGACGTCCTCAATCAGCAACGGGAAATCATTTACGCCGACCGGCATGCCATCCTGGACGAAAGCGATCTGAAGAATAAGATACTGGATATGGTCCGCCACGAGTTCGACGACTTGATGGGCGGACATTTGGCCAGCCGCCACTCCGACGACTGGGACGTACCCAGCTTTATCAGCGAGCTAGGATCAATTTGCGATCTACCCAATGAGTTGGCCAACGAGGACCTGGTCTACCAACTCAGCCGGGACGAAGTCCAGCGGGCGCTCGCCGATCATGCCGACCGGACCTATGAGCTAAGGGAAGAGGAACTAGGCTCTGAGCAGATGCGGACACTGGAGCGCCTTTTGTTGCTTCGGGCCATCGACACCCATTGGGTGAACCACCTGACTTCCATGGAAAACCTGCGCACCGGCATCGGTCTCCAGGCATACGGACAACGTGACCCTTTGGTCGCCTACCGAAGCGAAGGCCGCAAGATGTTCCTGGACCTGATGAAACGGATGCAGTTCGACGTAGTCCACACCCTGTTCCACGTGGCCGTTAATCAGCAGCCAGCCAATGGGACGGGCCGGAGGCCGAGAGGAAGCGAAAACGCCAGTCCCATGAGTGCGGTTAACAACCCTCAAAGGAACGCAGTCCCGGTGGCCGCCGGAAAAATCGGGCGCAATTCCCAATGCCCTTGCGGCAGCGGAAAGAAATATAAAAGGTGCCACGGGGCCAACGTTTAGAGTCCGGGTATGGCCGCCTAGTCGGCGCTGGCTACTTCCGACCGAACAGCCTGGCGAAAAATCCGGGCTTCGGCTGGCTTTCTCCGTGGGACATGTCCAATCCAATCCATTGTGATCCCAGGTATTTCTCCGGTTCGCCATCGAAGGCAACTTTGCAACCCGGGGCGCAGAAATAATAGGTAGTGCCCTGGTATTCGCTGGACCCTCCGTTCGGGTTGTCCGTGTCAACTTCCATCTTGCAGATAGGATCGATCGCTGTTGCCATATCCCCCCTCGTTACCGGTTGTAAATCCCAGGACCTTGTCCTCTTTCGATTTTTCTGACGCCTTGGCCGATCTCCCAGCACCGTGACCAGATACTAGAACGTTGCCCGCCTCAAGCGCAGAGAATTAGTCACCACGGTGACCGAACTGAAAGCCATCGCCAGAGCCGCCAAAACTGGATTCAAGAATCCTTGTTCTCCAAAGAAAAACTCCAGTCCTCCGGGCACTCCCCCCATTGCGCCAAAGACTGGGTAAAGGACTCCCGCCGCTACCGGAATCAACAGAATGTTGTATATGAAGGCCCAGAACAGGTTTTGCTTGATCGTGCGGATCGTGGCCCTACTCAGGTTTATCGCGCCGATAACACCGGCCACGTCCGAGCGCATCAAGGTTATGTCTGCTGACTCCATGGCCACGTCGGTTCCGGCGCCCATGGCCATCCCCACGTCGGCTTGGACCAGTGCCGGGGCATCGTTGATCCCATCCCCAACCATGGCAACCACCTTGCCCTGGGACTGAAGACGCCGCACCACGTCCACTTTATCCTTGGGCAGCACCTCGGCTTCCACATTGTCGACACCGAGTTGCTGGGCGATGGCCTGAGCGGTTTGTGCGTTATCGCCCGTTAGCATCACCACTTCCAGCCCCATCCCCCGCAACTGGGCCACGGTTTCCTTCGAAGTATCCTTCAGCGTGTCCGCCACCGCGATGACACCCATGGCTTTGACGCCGCTGGCCAAGAACATGGGGGTCTTTCCCTGTGCGGCCATTTCTTGGGCCCTGCCCACTAGACCGTCGAGGGCGATGCCATTGGTTTCCATCAAAGCCTGGTTACCCAATCGCACAATATCGCCGTTGAGTTGGGCCTGTACGCCGAGTCCGGGCAGTGCCTCAAAATTGCTGGCGGTATCAATTTCCAAGCCCCGGGTTCTGGCCTCATCAACGATCGCTTCGCCCAGCGGATGTTCCGACCCCCGCTCAACGCCTGCCGCCAATCGCAATAGCTCGTCTTCAGTAACGCCCGAGGGAAGCAGATCGGTGACTACCGGTTTGCCGGTAGTGAGAGTGCCGGTCTTGTCCAGCACCACCACGTTAACCCGGTGGGTGATCTCCAATGCCTGGGCGCTACGGATCAGCACCCCCTGCTCCGCCCCCTTTCCGGTGCCGACGATGATCGCCGTTGGCGTCGCCAATCCCAGGGCGCAGGGGCAAGCGATAATCAGGATGGCCACGAATACCAGAACAGCAAAGGTAAGGGACGGGTCCGGACCCAACAAAATCCAAAACAGGAACGTAGCCAGGGCTATTCCGATGACTGCGGGGACGAAATAGGCCGCCACCTGGTCGGCCAGCCTCTGGATGGGGGCCTTTGATCCCTGGGCGTCCTCCACCAACTGGATTATCTGGGCCAACACGGTGTCCTTTCCCACCTTGGTGGCGAGGTATGTGAAGGTCCCATTCTTGTTGATGGTGGCGCCGAACACCAACTTTCCAGGCTCCTTGTCCACCGGCATGCTTTCGCCGGTCAGCATGGATTCGTCCACTGTGGAGATACCTTCTGTAATTTCTCCATCAACCGGAATCTTTTCGCCCGGCCGGACCCGGATGATGTCTCCCACCTCCACGGTCTCTACCGGAACATCCATTTCCTGTCCGCCGCGAACTACCCGGGCAGTGTTGGGGCGGAGGCCGATCAATCTGCGGATAGCTTCCGAAGTGCTTCCTCTGGCTCGAGCTTCCAGGTAGCGTCCCAGAAGAATCAGGGCGATGATGATTGCGGCGGTGTCGAAGTAGACTTCCCTCCCGATGCCGCGTTGGGCCAGAAACTCGGGGGCCAGAGCGCCCAGCAACACCACGGCGGCGCTGAAGAGATATGCCGTGGTGGTGCCCATGGCAATCAAGGTGTGCATATTGGCGGTGCCGTGGCGCAGCGCGCCAAACCCTGCGGAATAGAAGCTCCAGCCGGCCCAGAACTGCACCGGAGTTGCCACAATCCAGAGCAGGAAGGGATAGAAGGCCCGGTCCATCAACGGCGGGACCCATGGGAACGGGCTGAATGCGCCCAGTAACAGAAGTATTCCCCCCGTGGCGGCCAGCAAAAACCGGCGGCGCAACGCCTGTATCTCTTTGACCTTGGACAAACGCTCCAATTCCTCTTTGGCATCCAACGTTCCTTCGCCAGTCCCGGTCACCTGGTAGCCGGCTTTAGTTACAGCTTGCCGGAACCCATCAGTGTCCACGGCGCCCGCCATGTACTCGACGGTCGCCTTTTCCGTGGCCAGATTTACGGTGGCTTCAACCACTCCGGATACGCCCTTCAAAGCGTTCTCAACGTGAAAAACACAGGCGGCGCAGGTCATGCCGCCAATGTTGAGAGTAGTTTTAGTAGTGGGGATCTTGTAGCCTGCATCGGCCACGGCACGGCGGATTTGGTCTGCAGGGGCATTCCCTGAGCCAAACTCCATCGAAGCTTTCTCCGTGCCCAGATTAACCGAGACCTCGGATACTCCCGGCACTCCCTGCAAAGCTTTCTCAACATGGGTTACACAAGAAGCGCAGGTCATCCCTTCGATAGGTAGGGTTATGCGTTTGTCTTGCTTTGAGGTTTCTTTGGTAGCCATTGTTCTATTTTCCTATGCTGAATGACGGACGGTCTAGAGATACCCTGCCAATCTAAGCGCCTTCAACCATCACCAATTTGGAATTGGCGCTGCTAAATCGCTTGTCCATGACCGGGCGGTAATCGTCAGATCCGTACCAGGCCTTCAACCTCTCCATACTCTCGAATTCTATAATCACGATCCGTCCAGGAGACCAGTCCCCCTCAACCGTTTCCAAGGGGCCACCGCGCACAATGTACCTTCCTCCAAATTTATCCACCAACGGACCCACCAACTGGCGGTACTCCTCGAATCCTGCCGGGTCCGTTACTTCGATATCCGCGATCAAATAGGCTGCCAATTCCCTCACCTCGGTTTTTTGATACGGCCGTGATTACCGGTTCGCCAGAAGATACAGGTCTGTCAGCTCGCCGACGACCTCGTCTTCTCGACCTTCTTTGATGCCGTCTACGACACAGGAGTGCAGGTGCCCTTCCAACAAGATGCTTTCCATCTTTTCTATGGCCCGCCGGACCGCATAGGTCTGCTTGAGCACGTCAACGCAGTACTTGTCCTCTTCCAGCATCTTGCGAATGCCGGTCAGGTGCCCTTCGATATAGCTCAACCGCTTTAATGCATCGAATTTGGCTTCAGACAAGTTGCCCTCGATATCTTCCGAATAACCCATACCCCCTGGGGGTGGGTTTACACTCATATTACACTCATCACGGCCGTTGGTCAACCGATGGATTTGACAGCCTACCTGTCGTTGCTTATGTTAAACAGCGGCCAAATTTTATGTAATTCATCTTTGGGAGGTTCGCCGTGCCGTTGGGTTGGGCAATTATCAGCACCGGAAATCATCCTGACCTCAAGATCGCTCCGGCAATCACCGCCGCTCATGACCAAGAGCTTGTCGCCGTTTACAGCCGTGACCGGGGCCGGGCGCAAGCCTTCGCCGAGAAACATGGCGCAGCATCGGCCTACGACTCCCTTGACGATTTGCTGAAAGACTCCAAGGTGGATGCGGTGTTTATCGCATCCCCCAACTCGTTGCACAGCCAGCATGCCCTCCAGGCGGCCCGCGCTGGAAAACACGTGCTGTCGGAAAAGCCGATGACAACAACCCTGGAGGACGCCGTCGCCATGGTGCGAGGCTGCCGGGATAACGGCGTCAAGCTGGGCACGGGGTATCACCTTCGGACCCATCCCGGCCACATCATGGCTCAGCGTCTCATAGCCGAGGGCGCTTTGGGCCACATAGCGATGGCTCAAGCCCAGTGGGGCTTCGGCGTCCGCGGCTCGGACGGCCCTCCGCCACGCACCGGGCTCAGGCTGTGGTGGGACGACCCGGAATTGATCGGCGACGCTTCAACCATGATGGGAACCGGCGTGCACGCGGTGGACCTGCTGCGCTTCCTCCTGGGAGAGGAGATTACCGACATCGCCGCCCTCACCGACGGCCAGACCGGCGAACGCCCCTTGGAGCAGGTCGCCGCTATGACTTTGAGGTTCGAAAGCGGGACCGTGGCCACGATGTGTTGCGGGCGGCTGCTCCCCGACTCACGCAACGATTTCGCTATATACGGCAGCGATGGCCGCATCACCGGCCGGGCCACCCTTTGGGAAGCGCGCCAAGGCCGGGTGGAAGTGGTTAGCGAGACCGTGAACCAGACAGAGGTCTACCCCAACCAATACTTGGGCAATTTCATCGCCGAGCTTGAAGACTTCCACCAGGCCATCCAGGAGGACCGGGAGCCGGTGGCTACTGGAATGGACGGTTTGCGCGTCGTCCAGGTGACCCTGGCGATGATCCAATCGGCCCGGGAAGGCCGCACTATCAAGATTGAGCCGGTGGAAGTTTAGAGCAATCAGCCCCGCCGACCGGGCCGGCCCACGGCCAACAGGAACATGACGCTTTTCCCAGCGGCGTGGGGTGAGAAGAACTCAGTAACCTCGTCGTCGAAAAACGTCAGCCCGGTTGCGCCAAGTCTTTGGGCGTAGGCGGCCAAGTACAGCCGTCCCGCCGTGATACTGGCCTCCATCTGGGCCATCCGATAGCCCCGGTTGCCGTACCGTTCCAGCACGGCGTTCAAGTCTGTCAAGGAGTAAACGTTAACGCTGGCGTCGGCGGACAGTTCCTGTCCCAAGTCCAACCGGCCCGCTTGGTCCCGGAAATCCCCTTCCTCAAGCTGCTCCAACGTCCCTAGGTCCCGGCGGTATACGAAGCTGCCAGATGGAAGGCCGGCCACGTCGTTAACAATCAGGTAAAGCTGGTTTAGCGTGGCGTCCGCGTCTCCAAGGAAATCAGCGGGCACGGGACGGGCCGCCCGGTCCAGCATGATGGAGAGCTGCTGGAATGTTATGGGTGAGCGCCGGAATCGGCGGCTGGAGCCCCGCCGCAGGATCACGTCCTCGATCGCGTCCTGGGGTAACTCCTCCGCCGGTGGGTAGGACAGCGGAAAAAGCCGTCCCTGGGACTCATACACGGCGAGAGACGGAGGTTTTCCCCACAGTTCACTCACCTCTTGAGGGGAATCCAATGAGGTAGCGGCGTGGGCTTCGGCCATGGCCGGGTAGTCCACCTGCCGGCGGGAATACGGCTCCACCTCCAGTCCAAGGGACGAAACCGGGGGAGCCGGGGCGATAGTGTGCTCCGGCGTTTCTCCCACGGGAACAAGTTGCAATGCGACCTCTTTCCGGTCGTCCAGGTCCAGCAATCTGTTCACCGGCTCGTCAACGAAGGAAGCGACTACTTTGATCGGGAGCTTATAGCCACGGCCGGTGGACAGCAGGTTGGCCAGAACGGTCCCGCTGTCCCAGTAAGAGTGCCGGTAAGCCCGCGCTTGATACTTCCAGGCATTACGCCAGAACACCGACGTCAGGATAAATACCGCCGGAGCCTGGGCAACCGACGGTTCCCCGCCGGTCGCCTCCACCAGCAGCCCCCGATAGTCACCCTCACGTAAACGGCGCAGGGCGAAATCTTGGGGACCGAAATGGTACGCTCCGGCGGGCAAACCGGGCATGTCTCCGCAGACCAGGTACAGCTCTATATGATAGAGGGCGCCGGTGCAGGCCGCCGCCCGGAAATACATCTTTCCGCCAGGAAATTCTCTGACCTTGGTGATGCCGGCGGCATGATGCATCAGCCCGGCCAATTCCAGGAGAGTCGGCGCCCGGTGTTCGTGAGTGGGCGCGGACCCCAGACAATCCAGCGCGAGCGTCCCGCTAGGTTCCAACCCGGACGGCAAAGTCACGGCTTCCAAGTCACGATAAATCTTAAACGGACGGGGTTGGTTATCGAAGTCCATGTGATGGGAGCTGTTATAAACACTCCGCTCCGTGTGGTTGGTAGCGGTGTGATACCCCCAGGCGGCGGCTATGTCACGGTTACGGGTGGTCATGACCGATCCGGTTGCCTCCAGTTGCCGAATAAAAACGATTAAGCGCCCCGATGTGATCGGGGCGCTTAACACTGGCATAACTCAAGGATTGGACGCTAATCTCGCCCTTCGGTCAACCCCCGCCTCCGATGGCCGGCAGGAAGTGGACCTCACTGTCCGGATTGACCCTCTCCATCAGGCCCAATTGGCTGGCATCGCCATCTACGACTGCCGCGACTCCGGGTAGGAGTTCGTCCTCTTCCGCGTCGTACAGCCTCGCCTTAGTTCCCGGATAGAGCAGTTCCAGGTTATTTATGATCTGCCGCACCGTCGCCCCTTCTACCTGGATGACCTGGTTCCCCCCGGTCAACCCCTGCATCAGTGTCGGGATCCATACGTCTGGCATAGCCGTCTAGCTACCGTTGTCCTTTTTCCACATAGCTTCGAGAACAACTCCCGGCGACATGGGAAGCTCATTCACCCGTACCCCCACCGCATGGAAAATCGCGTTGGACAACGCAGCCAACGGGGGGACTATGGGTACTTCGCCGGTTCCCCGCACGCCGAAGGGGTGGGCCGGGTTGGGGACCTCCACGATGACGGTGTCTATCATCGGCAGGTCAAGGGCCGTGGGCATCCGGTAGTCTAAGAAGGTCGAGTTGGCCATGTGGCCCTGGTCGTTGAAGAAATACTCTTCGTTCAGCGCCCAGCCAATCCCTTGGACCGCCCCACCCTGTATCTGTCCTTCCACGTAGCCAGGATGGATGGCTTTGCCTGCGTCCTGAACGGCTGTGTAGCGTAGGACGTCGACTTTGCCCGTCTCGGGGTCTACTTCCACATCGACAATGTGGGTCGCCAAGCAGGGGCCCGCTCCTCCGGGATTCACCCCGGCACGGCCCGTGATGGGTCCGCCGGTGGCGTTCTGACGAGCCGCTAACTGCCGGAAAGTCAACTTCAACTCGGTATCCGACTTGTGCTGCAAAACGCCGTCGGTGTACTCAACGTCTTCCTCAGGGATGTCCCAGATTTTGGCCGCCCGCTGAATCATCTGGCGCTTTACATCCTGGCCGGCCTCGTAAACTGCCCAACCTGACTTGAATGTAGCGCCACTACCTCCACTGTTGGAAGTAAATCCGATTGACTCAGTATCTCCCACCGTAGGCTTGATCTCCTCGGCAGGGATTCCCAGCACCTCGGCCAACTGTTGGGCGAAGGCCACCCGGGTGCCGCTGAGGTCGGCAGATCCTTCAACCAAGCTAACGGTGCCGTCGGTGTTAACCATGGCCACGGCGCTGGCGGGACCGGTCCCGTTGCCCCAGAACCCGCTGGCCACACCCCGGCCCCGGTACGGTCCCTCTAGGGGCGTCCCGTAGTGAGGATGGTCTTTAGCGGCTTGCACGGTATCCACCAAGCCTACCTTAGGCATCAGCGGACCGGTGGCCCGGCGGGTGCCCTCCTTAGCGCTATTCAGCAGGCGAAACTCCAGAGGGTCCATGCCCAGCTTTTCGCAAAGCTCGTCCACCGCTGTTTCCATGGCGAAGGCGGCTGCTGGAGCGCCGGGCGCCCGGTAGGCCGCCGACTTGGGGTGGTTCACCAATACGTCCAAGCCTTCCAGGTAGGTGTTGGGAATGTCGTAGGGCCCCATGATACAGTTGCAGCCGCCCGGAACTGGGGAACCGGGGAAAGCGCCAGACTCGTAGATCAGGTGGGCTTCACCGGCCACCAGTTTCCCATCGTTGGTTGCTCCCAGTTTAATCTTGATGTTGGTGGCGGAGGTGGGCCCGCTGGCTTCGAAGACCTCGGTCCGGCTCATGGTCACTTTGACCGGACGGCCTGCTTTGCCAGCCAGCAACACGGCCACCGGCTCGGAGTAGAGTATTCCCTTGGCGCCGAACCCGCCACCGATCTCCATGGGTATAACCCTGATCCTGGAAACCGGCAGGTTCAGCAGACGGGATAGCAGATCCCGGGCGTTAAAGTGGCCTTGGGTGCTGGACCACACGGTTAAGCTGCCGTCGGGCTGCCACATGGCGGTGCCGGTGTGAGGTTCGATATACCCCTGGTGTACCGCCGCAGTGTTGGTCTCCTTTTCCACGATGACGTCGGCTTCCTGAAACCCTTTCTCCACGTCTCCAACCCGAAACTCGAAGTGGTTGGCGACGTTGGAACCCATGGCGGTGTCTTCGTCCGACTTGTAGCCGCCGGCTCGTAGGCCGGGGTCGGACAGCGTCTCCAACCGCTCGTGCAGCAGAGGTGTGCCTTCCTTCATCGCTTCCCGGAAGTTGTTTACCGGAGTCAAGACTTCGTAGTCAACGTCTATGAGGGCAAGGGCCTCCTCGGCTTGATGGGGGTTTGCGGCCGCCACGGCAGCCACGGCATGCCCCTTGTACAGGGCTTTTCCATAGGCCAGGATGTTGTTGCTCAAGAAGCGGAGATTGTGGATGGAGCCTTCCGCCAAGTCCTCCACCTTGCCCGTGGGCTGCTCCCAGTCGGCGGAGGTGACCACCGCGTGGACTCCGGGCGCTGCCTCGGCCTTACTGGTATCGATGGACTTGATCCGCGCGTGGGCGTGGGGACTGCGCAATATCTTCCCGTGCAAAAGCCCTGGGAGAATTATATCCGCACCATATTTTGCCTGCCCGGTTACCTTATCGGCCCCGTCGTGGCGGATCGGCCTGGTGCCCACAACTTTGTATTCCCCGGTGGCTAGAACGATATTCGGCTTATAATCAAGCATGCTTTGCCTCCGCGCAAAGAATCAACTTTATAACTTGGTGACGCCTGGCCCATATATTATCATAAACAGGCCTATAAGCCAGACGCTGTTTGCGGCTAAAAATCCGTTGAGTTACGTGTTAAGACGGTCGATTGCCCAGTCTCAAAGACAAAAATATTCGCCGCGTCCGTCACGGGAAATTAGTAGGTGATATACTGCTTGCCAGAAACGGTCCGCAGGGCCGCATCTACGGGTAAAACCCTACGGAATTCGCTCAACTAAACTCAGCTTTTAGGAAATATCTGAATGAAAATACCTTCTATTTTCAAGCCTCAAACACTAGCAGCCGGAGTCGTTCTGGCCGGGGTCCTGCTCACACCCCTGCTCAGCCATGGGTGCTCGGTTAGAGGCTCCAGCCCGGAATCCGGACAAATAGCGTCTTCGTCCGTCTCCCCTCAGTCCGGCCTACTCCTCATCGCCGGCGCTCCGGGCGCTGGTCCCGTCCTACCGGCATAAGGATTCCGATACATCCGAGTGCAAAACCTCAACCCGCCGGAGGGACTATATGTTCATCGAAACCGTCAGAATCCAAAGTCTGTCCAACAACTCTTACGTGGTCGGCTCAGAACAATCGGGGCAATGCGCGGTCATCGACCCGGCGCGGGACATCGATCAATACACGAACATCGCCTCTAATCATGGCGTCCGCATCGTCTACGCCCTGGAAACCCACCTTCACAACGATTTTATCTCCGGCGCCCGGGAATTAGCAGCCCAGACCGGATGCCAGGTAGGCTCCAGCGCATCCGGAGGACTGCTTTATCCCTCGGTCCGCCTGCAAGACGACGACACGTTCGACCTGGGGGAGTTCCAACTGCGAATCCTCCACACTCCCGGCCATACGCCGGAGTCCATCTCCTTCATGGTGGAAGAGCGGGGGGAAATCAGAGCGGTTTTCACCGGAGGGGCGTTGCTGTTGGGCGGCGCTGCCCGGGTGGACCTGTTGGGAAGCCGGGTTGCTCCTTACCTGGCTCGATGGCTTCACCAAACGATCACGGAAAGTTGCTCAAACTGCCGGACTCGGTCCAGATCTACCCTACCCACGGCGGGGGCTCCTTCTGCTCAGCGGCTGGCCCGGGCAGCGGTGAGATTCCGACGTCCATTGGCGAAGAACGGGAACACAATCCATTTGCGGCCCACACCGAGGAAGACGACTTCGTCAAGTTCGCCCTCGCCGGCCTGGGGTCCTACCCCAGTTACTACCGCTACATGGCCGACATCAACCGCCGCGGCCCCGACGTTTTGGGCGGAGTGCCCCGGATGGCGTCTCTGACCCCTCTTTCGGCGCGGACCCAATTGGATGACACCTCAATTCTAGTTGACGCCCGGCCTCAAAATATATTCAACGAAGAGCATGTGCCCGGCTCCTTCGCCGTGCCATTTGGCGATAATTTTTCTACCTGGGTCGGTTGGATCGTACCCTGGGGCCAACCAGTGATTCTGCTTTCGCCCGACCCGTCCCATCACGACGCCATGGTCCGCCAACTCATCCGCATCGGGTACGACCGGCTCAACGGCTATCTAGCTGGCGGAATGGACGCTTGGAAGACATCCGGGTTGCCGGTTGAAGCCACAGCCGGTATCGACGTGGACACGCTGAAAGAGTTATGGGGCCAGAGCCCTGGCCCGATGATTCTGGACGTCCGCCAGCGCAACGAATACCACGCCGGCCATATACAGGGTGCTCTGAACATCGAATTGGGCGAATTACAAGAACACCTGGACGGCTTACCCAGAGAAATTCCCGTGGTCACCGTATGCGCATCCGGATTGCGGGCCAGTGTGGCGGGCAGTATCTTGCAGCGCGACGGGCGGGAAAACGTACAGGTTTTGGGTGTAGGTGGGACTAAGGATTGGCTAGACTTGGGCTACCCAATTGCCACTGGGGACGAGTAAGCCGGCGTCGACTGGGTCAATCTTCGTAAGCCCGGCGAGGGTTCACCGGCTTCAATGGCTCTCCGGATGCCATCTTTAGTGCGGCCATGATCAGCGACCCGGCGGCAAAGCCTCCGATGTGGGCGAAGAATGCCACGTTAACCTGGGATGAAAGCCCCAGGGAGATGAGGCCTTGAAACAGTTGCCAGCCAAACCATAAGCCCAACAGTATCACGGCCCTGACCTCTATCACGGTGATGATGTAGAGCACGACCAGCGCTTTGACCCGGTTGAAGGGATAAAGCACCAGGTAAGCCCCCAAGACCCCGGAAATCGCCCCGCTGGCCCCTACCAACGGCGTCTCAGAACTGGGATCTATGGCGAAATGAGCCAGGGTAGCCACGACGCCGGTGAACAGGTAGAAAAACAGGTATTTGACGTGGCCCAGCCGGTCCTCGATGTTATCCCCGAATACCCACAGGAACATCATGTTCCCGGCAAAGTGCATGAACCCGCCGTGCATGAACATGGAGGAAAATATGGTTACCCAAGTGGGGACGGGCGTCTCAATGCTCCGGGTGATAGCCCCGGTGGTGAATGTGGTGTAAGGCTCGCCCCGGATCAGCTCTTCAGGGATGAATCCCCAAGTCAAGAAAAATATCCGGGCCTCAATACCACCCCCGCCACCCAAAAACCCCACACCACCCAAGGACAATTGATAGAGGAAAACCAGGGCGCACAGGCCGATGAGAACTACATTGACGTAGGGGAAAGTGCCGTGGTGGACATCAGCGTCGGAGTAGGGAAACAAAAGCTACCGGCCTCTGGCTCCGTCAGAGTACGGCAATGGGCCGTACAAAAGGGCCGGGAGCGGCCCGGAGGCGCTCAAGATTCCAGGTCTGCGCAAGCGTGGACGATAACCGCAGCCGCAGTCTTCGCCTCCATCTTGTCCATGTTCAACACCATGTGATAGAGGGTGGGCTCATCGGGGTGCACCTTGAAAAACTTCCGGACGAATGCTACCCGCGCCCGGTCCACCTCTTCCACGTGAGACTGGGCTTCCTCGCGGTCGAAATGCTCCCTCTGCATTATTACGTCCACCCGATGGTCGATGTTGGCCAGCAACCCGACGTGGATCACTCCGGGCATATCGGCCAATATACCGTTTGCACCCCGGCCGACAATCACCACGTTACCTTTTTGATGCAGGTTCTTTACGACAGTGGTCGTGGCGTCGATGAAAGCTTGATCGTCTACTTTGGGGGCCGTCGCAGTAGTCTCCCCCGCCAATTCCATGTAGGTTTCGGGAGGCAGGGTTTCGATCCCCCGGCCAAAGTAGGGCTCTCCGCTAACTCCGGAGACGGCCGAGCGCTCCAGCATGGTTTGCACAAATCTACCCAATCGGTCCCTGAACCTCTCGAACCGCTGCTCCTTGTCAATGAGGGCGCCCACGGGTGTGCCAACCAACTTAGCCGCCTGGGTAAACACGAGGCGGTCCACGAAATCCAGGTGCAGTTGATCGGCCACCAATTGCCCAATCGTAACCGAACCGCAACCGAGCGGACCGTTTACTGTTATCACCGGCATGGCGTTCTCCTCTGCATTCGATTAATAGCGAGTGGAGCTATGATTGATTGGGGATAAGACCGTGTGTAATTTTCGCGGTCGTCTCCTCAACCAGCGACGGGACTCGGCGACTAAGGAGCCGGGCTTCCCATGAGCCGGTCCCGGCGTCGGGCGTATTCATCCGCCAGCAGGCCCATGGCGGATGAATCGTACCATTCGCCGTCTTTCCGGTGAGATTTCCGCATATGCCCTTCCAGCACAAAGCCGAGGTGACGGCAGATCTGTAGTGCGGGCTCGTTGTATTCAGGGACATCTACCCAGACCCGGTGCAGCCCAAGGGTTTCAAAGGCCTGGTCCAATAGGCGAATCATCGCCACGGTGCCGTAGTGGTGATGCCACAGCTCCTTGCGGCCGATCAGCAAGAAGAGTTGAGCCTCTAGCAAAGGCCAATCCACAACGAGCTGGCCTTCCCCTATATGCTCTCCCTCCTGGGAGAAAACTGAGTATATCTTACGGTCCTCGTTATCGACAACAAGGCCTAATTCCTCATCCGAGGCGTGGAACAATTCATGGGGAGAATACCCGTGGTGCATCGGCTTTCCATCATCCCCCAAGCCATACCACATGGCATTGACTTCAGCGTCGTTCAACCATTCGGCCATCCTGCCGACGTCTTCCCGCGTAGTATCTGTAAGCGTAACTTCCGGGAACATGTCTCCCCCTCCGCCGATTGTCGCTGAGCGATGGAAAATATTCTAAATTCAGGCCGATCCAGACTCGAAAGCTCGAAGGATGGTCTATTCTAGCAACCCGCCTTTAGAAAATCAATCAGCATAAAAAACTCCTATAATACATCCGCCCTACTATTGGACAACTGTGCATGAATCAGGCGGCCCATCGACAAAAAGCAGATATTTACGTCGCACGAGAGAGTGCCCGGAAGCGAACCCCGCCCGTTATCGTCTCACCGTAACCGCCCAGCAGATTTGGTGGCAAGTTCTGGTAGTATATTCGAGGCCACCGGGAGGTTCAAGAAAGAGGTGCTAGAGAATGGTATCAGAAGATTATTCGCCGCTGGACAGACCTGAGATATCCATGAATTCCTTCTACCCCCGGCGAAACTGGACCGCTACGCCAGACGGGGCTGAGGACCATACGATTACCGTGGCGGATGGGGTTGATCTATCGTGCCGGTTCTTTCCGGTAGGCCAAGAGAACCCAACCATCCTGTTTTTCTACGGTAATGGGGAGACAGCCTCGGATTACGACAACATCGCCCCCATATACAATCAGATCGGTGTAAATTTCTTTGTCGCCGATTACCGGGGCTACGGCCGCAGCGATGGTTCTCCGGCCTTCCGCTCCATGCTGTCCGATGCCCGGGAAGTGTTGGCGGCCCTCCGGCAAACCTTGCAAGCATCCGGATACACCGGCCCCGTATTCGTGATGGGACGCTCCATGGGGCGTCATGCCGCGTTTGAACTGGCCGCATACTGCCAGGAACAGATCCAGGGCCTGATTATAGAGAGCGGACGGCCCACTCTGGGTCAATTCACCCAAGGATTGGACGAAGAGCAAGCTCGCATGTTGCAAGCCGCTTACGAGGACAAAGTCCGGTCCATCGGCATCCCCGTACTGGTGATCCACGGCGAAGTTGACACCTTGGCGCCGGTGCAAGAAGCGGTCGCCATGTTCCAAGGGTTTCCATCTCCCAATAAGAGGCTGCTGACCATTCCGGGAGCCGGCCACAATGATCTGCTATATCTGGGCATAAACGAATATTTCGGCGCCATCCGGGATTTCGTCTCACCGCCAGAACAGGATTGAAGCAGGAGGACCAAGCCCCTTCCCCCTCGATGGGATTAGCCCAATACTGTCATTCTGATCCTTCGGCGGAAGGAGAAGAATCTGGGGACGGTGATGATTGGCCGCTCAACAAATCGAGCTTAACGGATTATCCGAGCCCCAACCTTCGGCCGGGCATAGTATACTCAGGCAACAGATAGACCCCAGGATAGGAGAAACAATGCGAGAAAACACCCTGAAGCAAAAACTGGCAGCAGGAAAAGCCGTCTTCGGAGTGATGCTCACCTTCCCATCCCCCCAGGTGGTGGAAATGCTAGGCGGTTTGGGGTTCGATTGGGTACTGATCGACAACGAACACGGAACAGTCACGATCGAAAACTCGGAAGACCTGATCCGGGCTGCCGAGCTTAGCGGCGTGGCTCCCATCGTGCGCCCGGTCAGCAACAAGCCCGAAATCATCGCCCCTTTCATGGACCGTGGAGCTTGGGGCGTCCAGGTTCCCCACGTAAATACCGCCGAGGAAGCCCGCGCCGCCGTTGATGCCGTCAAGTACCATCCCCTGGGACACCGGGGCATGTTCAGCGGGAGCCGCCCGGCGGACTATGGGTTATCAGGCTCCACCGCCGAATACGTCGAGGATGCAAACCGGAACACCCTGGTCTGCCTCATGCTGGAGGAAGTCGAGGCCATCGAAAATCTGGAGTCCATGGTTGAGGTGGAAGGGGTGGACGTATATTTCATCGGCTCCGGAGACTTGTCCCAGTCCATGGGATACCCGGGACAGCAAACCCACCCTGAGGTTCAGGCGCTGATGGCCAAGGGAGTGAGCATCATCCGGGAGGCCGGCCAGGTTGCCGGGGTTAGCTGCCCCGACTCCTACGTTCCAAAGTTTCTTGACATGGGCGTCCAATACTTCCATGGCAGCGTCAACCGATTGCTTCAATCGTCCAGTACCGAATATCTAAAAGGCATGCGCGAAGCTGCGGACAGCAGGGGATTGTGAGGATTCCTTTCCCTAAGACCAGAGTAATTCGGGCTTTCATCCGAGGGATTCCTCGAACCCCCGATCACCATCGGAATACGGCTAAGTGGCGATTCTACCTGAGCCAAGCTGCGGTGGTATTCCACTTGCGGGGGGCCTGAGATCGGACCGTTTTTATGGCGACCATCGCCCAAAGCGCGCCACCGATAATGTTGGTTACTCCACTGAGCCACAGTGGCACGCTTATCAGCGCGATGCCCATGACTGTTACACACAAACCATATCCCACGCTCGTCAGTAACGGTGGTTTATTCGGGGATTTGATAGTTGGCAGTACTGCCAGATTCAGTCCCCATGCCGCTACGGCGAATACTATGTCTTGCCACATTCCAGGTCACCAACTTTTCCGAGAATCTTTATGAGTCTTGGACGTTGACCCTCGATAGGGGCAACCTGCCGCCTCAGTTACGACTATTCCAGCCTTAAACGGGGCGGTATACAAAGGCGGCCCAAGGCCAGACCTGTACGCCGATCAAGCGACGGAGACAGATGGGAATACATGAAACTAGCCGCCCGTTGGCCTTCTTGTTGGGGCGGCTGGTATTGCCGGAGCAGGGGACAAACGTCAGGATAGGCTCCGAGAGCTTAAGCTAGTATCCGGAATCCGGTCTAAAGTTATATTATAGGGGTAATCCGGCTGAAGGATATGGCGAATGACCGGTGGCCCGAAGCAAATCAGGAAACAGCTTGACCGCAACAAATTAAGCCTAGGCCTGTTCGGCGTAAATTGCTCCGGAGGACTTGCGGTCACCACCGTGCCCGAGCGATGGGACGCAAGCTGGGAGAACAACCAGAAACTCGCCCGCATGGCCGACGATGCCGGCCTGGATTTCATACTGCCCCTGGGACGATGGAAAGGATACGGCGGTGTCACCGACCATAACGGGTCCAATTTCGAAACACTGACCTGGGCGACCGGCATACTGGCCAGCACTCGCGACATCACGGCATTTGGCACCGTGCACGTCTCGCTGTTCAACCCGGTTGTCGCGGCCAAGCAGATGGCAACGGCTGATCTCGTCGGTCAGGGCCGGTTTGGCCTTAATATCGTGTGCGGTTGGAACCACGATGAGTTCGACATGCTGGGCATCGATCTCGCCCAGCACGCCGATCGTTACGACCAAGGGCAAGAGTGGATCGATATCGTGACTCGGGCCTGGACCTCCGATGAGCCCTTCGACTACGACGGCAGATTTTATCAGGTCCACAAAACCGACATTAACCCCAAGCCCTACGGCGGCGGGCAACCCTTGGTCGTGTGCGCGGGAAACTCGGAGCGCGGGCGGGACTTCGCGGCCCGCAACGCCGACATGATGTTCACCAATCTTCGTATGGACTTGGACGAAGTGCCGGGGAACACATCGGCGCTCAAGGAATTGGCGGCGGGATACAACCGGGGGATCGGAGTTTTCTCGAACGTCGCCGTGACCTGCCGGCCGACGAAGAAAGAGGCGGAAGAGTATTTCCAATACTATGCGGTGGAGAACGCCGACTGGGATGCGGCGGAAAATATGATTGTGGGCCGCGGCATCGTCAAGCCCGGAATGACAGAAGAGATGCACCAGGCGGCCCGGATCCGCGCGGCCGCCGGCAACGGGGCATTACCGATAGTCGGCGACCCCGACGATGTCGTCGCCATGATGAAACGATTGTCCGAATGCGGGATCTCGGCGCTGGCCATGGGCTTCACGAATTACCTGGAGCATTTCCCGTATTTCCGCGATGAAGTGCTCCCGCGGCTAGTTCACGAGGGGTTGCGCACGGGCTAGCTGTTGACAATTTCCAGAGGATGGTTATATTCCGTGCCGGGAAACATTCTTATTTTTCTCTCCAGGCCCCGTCGGCAAATACGAAATTGAACGGCTGATTTGACCAATTTCGTGAAGATTCGATATAGTATTCACCGAGGGGATGCTGTGGCGCCGTGGGGCTGCTCAGTGTCCTTGCCACGGTCCCCAAATTTGAATCTTACCTATTCAAGGTAAGTTATGGAGCGACATGAGTTACAAAGCTGAGTACATCTGGGTTGACGGACAAAAACCCACCGCCAAACTGCGTTCCAAGGGCAAAGTAATTGCCGACGGCGAAGCGCCGCCCATCTGGGCCTTCGATGGTTCCAGCACCAACCAGGCCACCGGCGATAATTCTGACTGTGTCCTGAATCCGGTTTTTGTTTGCCCCGACCCAGTGCGTGGGGGCGACCACAAATTGGTGATGTGTGAGGTCCTCCTTACCGACATGACGCCCCATCCCTCCAACACCAGGGCGGCCTGCACCGCGTCGTCCGAAAAGTACGCAGCGATGGATATGTGGTTCGGGATCGAGCAGGAATACACTTACTTCGACGGTATCAAACCCCTGGGCTGGCCGGACAACGGTTTCCCCGCTCCCCAGGGCGGCTACTACTGCGGCGTCGGCGCCGATGAGGTGTTCGGGCGTCCCATCGTGGAGGAACATCTGGACGCCTGTATCTATGCCGGATTGGCCATCGCCGGGATCAACGGGGAGGTCATGCCCGGTCAGTGGGAATTCCAGATCGGGGCAATCACAACTCCGGCCGTTGCCGACCACCTCTGGGTCGCCCGGTGGCTGCTCTACCGCATCGGCGAGAAACACCATGTCAGCGCTACCCTGGACCCCAAGCCGGTCAGGGGCGACTGGAACGGCGCCGGCGCCCACACCAATTTCTCCACCGTCCAGATGAGAAACGACTACGACGCCTGTGTCGCCGCCGCCGAGGCTTTGGGAAGGAACGCCCCGCTTCACATCGCCAACTACGGCCACCGGATCGAAGAGCGGTTGACTGGGGAACACGAGACCGCGTCCTACACGGAGTTTAATTACGGTGTGTCGGACCGCGGCGCGTCGGTCAGAATCCCCTGGCAGGTAGCCCGCGACCGCAAAGGCTACATCGAAGACCGCCGCCCCAACGCCAACTGCGACCCCTACATCGTAACCAGGCTAATCCTAGACACCGTCTGCGGAGCCGCTATCGGAGAGTAGCGGTTACCGCAAGTTTAGAGCCACCGGGCCGACTGATAACCGAAAGGACCTGCTACTGTTTAATGGTAGCGCGTCCTTCGTTGTTGCGTGGAGAACGGTGGTTGGTGCCACCGGCACACCGCAAAGCCCCCTCTGTTGGCAACCAGCAAAAGTGGGACACTTTTGTTAAGGAGAGATCAGGGGGATGTGGCAGCGTTGCTGGACTCCCGGCGCTGCCGGTTGTAGCGTTGTC